>NZ_OZ409823.1:77500-920000 GCF_979257995.1 Variovorax sp. AC194
AGCGCAACCTCACGCGCGCGGCCCGCAACCTCTCTATTACCCAGCCCGCCGTGAGCAACGCGCTGCGGCGCCTGCGTGAGGTGCTGGGTGACGAGCTGGTCCGCCGCGCCGGTGCCGGCGTCGAACCGACGCCGCGGGCCTTGGCGCTCTGGCCGACCGTACGCGACGCACTGCGCCAGCTGCAGCACACATTGGCGCCCGGCGAGTTCGATGCGGCGACCGCCGACACCACCTTCCTGCTGGCCATGGCCGACGCCACCGCGGCGGAACTGATCCCCGGCCTGGTGCAGATCGCCGAAAAGGAAGCTCCCGCCATTTCCCTGCGCGTGCTCCCGTTGACCACCCGTGACCCGCGCCGGATGCTGGAGAACGAGGAGGTCGACATGGCGATCGGCTATTTCCCGGCGGTGATCGCCAGCCTGGCGGCGCGCGGGCAATCGGGGGTGGGGGTGCCGTTCGAGACGCAGCGGCTCTACCTGGGCCAGTACGTGTGCGTGATGCGCCGCGGCCATCCGCTTGCGAATGCGCCGCTCACGCTGGACGACTACTGCGCCGCGCGGCACCTGCTGGTGAGTTTTTCGGGGCGGCCCTACGGCTTCATCGACCAGACGCTGGGCGCCATGGGGCGCGAGCGGCGCATTGTGGTGACGGTGAACCAGTTCTTCACGGCAGGCCGGGTGGTCGCGAATTCAGACCTTTTGACCGTGCTGCCACGTCACTTCGTGACCGTGACGGGCATCGACGACCAGTTGGTGCTGCGCGACCTGCCCTTCGACCAGCCGCCGGTGCACGTGGATGCCATCTGGCACCGGCGCGCCCAGCACGGGCATGCGCATGAGTGGCTGCGGACCGCGCTGTTGCGGTCGGCCGCGGCAGCCTTCGCGGGCTCGATCCTCGGACAGAAAGTGCCCGACTGACCAAGCGGGCGTTGCTCAGCGAACGACGCTGAGCCAGGCGGATGCGGCTGCGCGCAGTTCCTGCGCGTGGTGCGCACCGCGGCCGGCGCGAACGTCGGCGCTTTCCATCAGCGCGGCGGCGTGGCTGGCCGGGGCGCTGTTGCTGGAGGAACGGAAGAAACGGGCCACTTGGGCGAGGAGGCTGAACATGGTGTTGCGCGGCTTATGGCCGTGCTCTGAGTGGTTGATGTTCCAAGATTAAGGGTTATCCCTAAGAAAACAAGCTTGACCTTATGCGCTTCATGCATGGGGCGATTCACCTAGACTGGCCCGACGATGAAGTTGCAACTGCTCTCCGACCTGCACCTGGAGTCCCACCCCCGCTTCCATGCCGAGCCGATCCCGGGCGCCGACCTGCTGATCCTGGCGGGCGACATCGGCTCCTACCAGGAAGGCTCCCGCCTCGAGGACACCGATTTCGGCCTCGGCCGTTTCTCGCCCCGCAACGGCTGGCCGGTGCCGGTGGTCTACGTGCCGGGCAACCACGAATACGACAGCGCCGACTTCGACGAGACGCACGAGCGGTTGCGCGCCCAGTGCGCCGAGCTCGACATCCAGTGGCTGGAGCGCGAAACCCTCGTCATCGACGGCATCCGCTTCATCGGCACCACCCTCTGGGCCGATTTCGACGCGCTGGTCGAACCCACCGACGGCCTGGCCGAGGCGCTCAAGAAGCGCGGCAAGGCAATGCGCGCCGCCGATTTCTACCTGGAGAAGATGGCCACCCGGCGCCACGGCGAGCTCTTCCTGTCCGGTTCGCTGCGCGAGCAGGCGCTGGTGTGCCAGGCGTGGCTGCGTGAGGCGCTGGCCGTGCCGTTCGACGGCACGACGGTCGCCATCACGCATTTCGCGCCGACACTGGCGAGCGCCGATCCGCGCTACGGCCTGACGCCGGGCACCGCCGGCTTCTGCAATTCCCTCGACGAACTGCTGCCATCTGCCCAGCTCTGGCTGCACGGCCACCTGCACTGCGCCTTCGACTATGTGAAGGACGGCTGCCGCGTGGTGGCCAACCCG
Source organism: Variovorax sp. AC194 (assembly GCF_979257995.1). Classification (NCBI taxonomy): domain Bacteria; kingdom Pseudomonadati; phylum Pseudomonadota; class Betaproteobacteria; order Burkholderiales; family Comamonadaceae; genus Variovorax; species Variovorax sp. AC194. The sequence goes on from NZ_OZ409823.1 coordinate 79,474, forward strand.
TTGGGCTACAAGCGCAACGGCGAGCAGGAGGGCTACCGCCCCGACCTGCTGATCGACGTGCGCTGACCCCCATCCTCACCCCATCCTCCGCTTCCCCCGCCGTAACGGCCGGCTACGCGCGTGCCGCGGGCGCTGTGTAGACTGGCTCGAGTCCACCCCGGAGAGAGCCATGGCACAGCAACAACAACGTCGCACCTTTCTTCAACACTCGGCCGGTGCCGCGGCGGCGGTCGGCATGCTGTCGGTGCTGCCGAAAGCGCTGGCACAAGCGCCCGAGGCTCCGGGCAAGGCCATGGGCCAGTTCTCGATGGCCGAGATGTCGCGCCGCCTCGCGGCCGGATCGCTCAGCAGCAGCCAGCTGGTCGAAGAAGCGCTGGCCGCCATCCAGAACCCCGCGGGCGAGGGCGCGCGCACCTTCATCCAGGTGCACGCCGCGTCCGCGCGCAGCACCGCGGCGCGCCTGGACGCCGAACGCAAGAGCGGCCGCGAGTCCGCCTCGCCGATTTCCGGCATCCCGATCTCGCTCAAGGACCTGTTCGACGAAACCGGCGTCACCACGCTCGGCGGTTCGGTGGTGCTGCTCGGCCAGCCGCCCGCGCAGCGCGATGCGATCGTGGTCGAGCGGCTGCGGCGCGCCGGCGCGATCGTCATCGGGCGCACCAACACGGTCGAGTTCGCCTACACGGGCCTGGGCATCAACCCGAACTACGGCACGCCGAAGAACGTCTTCGACCGCGCGACCGGCCGCATCCCCGGCGGCTCGACCTCGGGCGGCGCCATCTCGGTGACCGACGGCATGGCGGCCGCCGCCATCGGCACCGACACCGGCGGGTCGCTGCGCATCCCGGCTGCGCTCAACGGGCTGGTGGGCTTCAAGCCCACGCAGCGCCGCATTCCGCTGGATGGCGTGATGCCGCTGTCGACCTCCTTCGACTCGGCCGGGCCGATGGCGTGGACGGTGGAAGACTGCGCCCTGCTCGACGCCGTGCTCGCCGGCGAACTGCCGCGCACGCCCAAGGTGGTCTCGCTGCGCGGCCTGCGCTTCGCGGTGCCCAAGACTTTCTTCCAGGACGACCTCTCGCCGCCCGTCGCCGCGGCCTTTGCGTCGGCGTTGTCCAGGCTCTCGGCCGCGGGCGCCACGGTGACCGAACTGCCCATGACCGAGTTCGCCAAGGCGCCGACCATCAACCCGCGCGGCATGATCACCGCCTCGGAGGCCTACGCCTGGCACCGCGAATTCATCAAGACGGGCGCCGCCAAATACGACCCGCGCGTGCTCGCGCGCATCAAGACCGGCGAGACGATCACCGCGCCCGACTACCTGCAACTGCAGGCGCTGCGCCGCCAGTTCATCCGCTCGATCAACACCGCGGCCGCCGGCTACGACGCGATGCTGATGCCCACCACGCCCGACATCGCCCCGCCGATTGCCGAGGTGCTCAAGGACGACGACACCTACTACCGTATCAACGGCCGCATGCTGCGCAACCCCTCGGTGGTGAACCTGTTCGACGGCTGTGCGCTCTCGGTGCCCTGCCACGACGCGGGCGCCGCGCCAGTCGGGCTGATGGTGGCCGGCATCGGCAACACCGACCACCGGCTGCTGGCGGTCGGCGCGGCAGTGGAAGCGGTGGTGACGCCGCGGCGCAGCCTGAACAGCTGAAGCGCGCCCGGCGCTTTCAGGGCGCTCAGCGCGAAGCCAGGCCGTCGAAACAGGTGCCGAGCACGAGCTCCACGATCTGCGCGTCGCTCTGCAGGCCGCCCGCCTTGAGGAACCCGAGCACCGGATCGCAGGCGCGTGCGAACAGCGTGTAGAGCACGGCAATCGCCGGCAGCTTCGGGTTCAGCGTGCCATCGGCCTGCGCGGCCTGGATCCAGCCGCCGAGCTTGTCGCTGATCGCAACCAACCGGTCGAGATAACCGCGGTTGTTCATCAGCGCGGCGCGCAACGTGGAGTTCTGGTGCGGCAGCGAGGGCATCTCGCCGGCCAACTGCGCCTCCATCGCCCAGCGCACCACCATGCGCAGCTTGTCGATGGGCTTCTCGTCGCCGGGCACCGACATCAGGAAGTCCTGCGTGCGCTGCATCAGGCGCACCATCGCGGCGGCGGCGAGGTCTTCCTTGCTGGGAAAGTGCTTGTAGAGGCTGGCCTTGGCGATGCCGACGGAGGCGGCCACCTCGTCGACCGTCATCGATTCGAAGCCCTTTTCGGCCAGCAGGCGGTTCGCCGTTTGCACGATGGCCTCTTCGCGGGCCTGCAGCATCTGTTCCTTGAACGAGGGCTTGGCGGGGGCGGCGGCGGTGGTCATGCGGAAATTCTAGTCTTGGCCGTCGCCAGCCAGACGGTGCGAGTGCCGAAATACCGGTCAGTCTTCTTTGCAGACCGGCCAGTTCCGCTCAGGCGTTGCGCCCCTTGGAAACCAGCTTGATGCCCGGCATCAATTCGGCCGCGAGTTCGGGCCGCTCCAGCGCGTAGTCCAGGTTCATGCGCGCGATCTCCACATGCTCCTCGCCCAGCGCTTGCGCGCGGGAGCCCTGCCCGCGCTCGATGGCCTGCACCATCGCGTGGTGCGTGCGGTGCGCCTGGCGCATCCACTGCTGGCCCTCTTCCATCGACGACTGCATCGGCAGCATCGCGCTCGGCGCGGCGAAGGGCTGGCCGCCGAGCATGTCCATCACCCGCTTGAGCGCGAGGTTGCCGCAGCCCTCGACGATCAGCTTGTGGAAGCGGTCGTTCATCTCGACGTAGGCCGCGTAGTCGTCGATTTCCATGGTGGGCTTGTTGACCGCCCGGTCGCCGGCGTCCAGGCAGTCCTTCAGGTCGCGCAGCAGCTGGCGCGGGGCTCCGTCTTCGGCCAGCAGGCGCGCGGCAAAGCCTTCGATCACGCCGCGCACGCGGATGGCGTCGGCCACCTCCTGCGAGGTGAAGCGGCGCATCTGGTAGCCGCCGCTGGGCGATTGCTCGATGAGGCCTTCGTGCTCGAGGCTCGCGAGCGCCAGGCGCACCGGGGTGCGCGAGGCTTCGAGCTTTTCGGCGAGCGGGATCTCGGCCAGCCGCTCTCCGGGCACGAATTCGCCCTTGAGGATCATGTCGCGCAGTTGCACGAGCACGCGGGATTGTTGAGAGTCCATCGGGAGGCCGGGAGCGGGAATGAGCGGATTCTAGGAGACGGGGCCGCCATTGCACGCAGCATATTTGCCTTGGCTCGGTTGTTGCATGCACTTCTGCACAACATGTGTCAAAAACACACGCCACGCTCAGAGTTAACCCTGATATTGAGCGCTTCAAGCCCCGAAACAGGGCGAAATCGCAGATGAAAGTTTGACCCGGATCGAGGATCACCAAGACAATGCATACAGTTGCATGCAATGAATTGCAGCCTCTTTCCGAAGCACCCACGATGGAGCCCGCACGATGATCAGCGCCGAGCAAAATGATTTCATCACCCGCGTCGGACGCGACGCCCCCGCCGGCAAGCTGCTGCGCCGCTACTGGCAGCCGGTGGCCCTGGCCGACGAACTGGCGGGCCCGCGCCCGGTCAAGCCCGTGAAGCTCATGGGCCAGGACTTCGTCCTGTTCCGCGACGAGAGCGGCCAGCTGGGCATGCTCGACCGCGACTGCCCGCACCGCGGCGCCGACCTCGCCTTCGGCCGGCTGGAGAACGGCGGTATCCGCTGCGCCTTCCACGGCTGGCTGTTCGACGCCAAGGGCAATTGCCTGGAGACCCCCGCCGAGCCCGCCACCAGCAAGCTGTGCAGCCGCATCAAGCAGTCGGCCTATCCGGTGGTCGAGAAGGCGGGCGTGGTCTTCGCGTACATCGGCGAGGGCGAGCCGCCCGCGTTCCCCGATTTCGACTGCTTCGTCGCGCCCGACACCCACACCTTCGCGTTCAAGGGCCTGTTCGAATGCAACTGGCTGCAGGCGTTGGAGGTGGGTATCGACCCCGCGCACGCCTCGTACCTGCACCGCTTCTTCGAGGACGCGGACACCTCCGAGAGCTACGGCAAGCAGTTCCGCGGCGCCTCCGCCGACTCCGACATGCCGATCACCAAGGTGCTGCGCGAGTACGACCGGCCCGAGATCAGCGTGGAGCCCACCGACTACGGCTTTCGCCTGAAAGCGCTGCGCAAGCTTTCCGAAGAAACGACCCATGTGCGCGTGACCAACGTGGTGTTCCCGCAGGCCTTCGTGATCCCGATGAGCGCGGAGATGACCATCTCGCAGTGGCACGTGCCGGTGGACGACACCCACTGCTACTGGTACGCCATCTTCACCAGCTTCACCGGCCCGGTCGACAAGCAGCAGATGCGCGAGCAGCGCCTGAAGCTCTACGAGCTGCCCGACTACACCTCGCGCAAGAACAAGCGCAACAACTACGGCTACAGCATCGACGAGCAGCTCACCGAAACCTACACCGGCATGGGCGACGACATCAACGTGCACGACCAGTGGGCGGTGGAATCGCAGGGCGCCATCCAGGACCGCACGCGCGAGCACCTGGGCAGCACCGACAAGGGAATCATTGCCTACCGCCGCGTGCTGGTGAAAGCCATCGAGGCCACGCTGGCCGGCGAGACCGCGCCCATGCTGATCGACGCTGCGCAAGCGCGCACGATGACCGGCCCGCCCTCCATCGACGGCATCGGCCACGTCGTCGATGAAGCCGCCACCGAGACCTACTGGCAGGAGGCCGACCGCGCGCGGCGCCTGAAGTCCGACTGGGCCTCCGCACGCCTGGCCGCCTGAGCGCATACGCGATGAACACCAACACATTCGTCGACCGCTTCGGTCTCTGGTCCGACGACCAGCATGCACAGGCGCGCGAACTCGTGCGCCGCATCGACAGCGGCGAGGTCGATCTCGTGCGCTTCGCCTGGCCCGACCAGCACGGCATCCTGCGCGGCAAGACGCTGGTGGCCACCGAGGCGCGCTCGGCGCTGTGGGAGGGCGTGAACCTCACCTCCACGCTGCTGGCCAAGGACACCTCGCACAAGACGGTGTTCCCGGTCTTCACCACCAACGGCGGCTTCGCCATCGAAGGCCTGCAGGGCGGCGCGGACTTCACCATCGTGGCCGACCCGGCCACCTTCAAGGTGCTGCCCTGGGCGCCGCGCACCGGCTGGATCCTGTGCGACGCCTACATGGCCGACGGCAAGCCCTGCCCCTTCGCGACGCGGCAGATCCTGCAGCGCGCGGTGCGGCAGCTGGACGAGCTGGGGCTGGACTTCATCGCGGGCCTCGAGGTGGAGTTCCACGTCTTCAAGCTGGACGACGCGCGCATGGGCCTGGCCGATTCGGGCCAGCCCGGCGAGCCGCCGCGCGTGTCGCTGCTCTCGCACGGCCACCAGTACCTCACCGAGCTGCGCTACGACCGCGTCGACGGGCTGATGGAGTTGCTGCGCTCGAACCTCATCGCGCTGGGCCTGCCGCTGCGTTCGCTGGAAATCGAATTCGGCCCGAGCCAGTTCGAGCTGACCTTCGGCCCCACGGCCGGCACGATGCCCGCCGACACCATGGTGCTGCTGCGCAGCGCCATCAAGCAGATCTGCCAGCGCAACGGGCTGCACGCCACCTTCATGTGCCGGCCGAAGATTCCGAACGTGATGTCCAGCGGCTGGCACCTGCACCAGTCGCTGCGCCGCAAGAGCGACGGCGTGAACGCCTTCATGCCCGAGGCCGAAGGCCAGGACCTGAGCGAGATCGGCATGCACTACCTCGGCGGCCTGAAGGCGCACGCCTCTGGCGCGGCGGCGCTCGCGAGCCCCACGATCAACGGCTACCGGCGCTACCGCCCCTTCTCGCTCGCGCCCGACCGCGCGATCTGGGCGCGCGACAACCGCGGCGCGATGCTGCGCGTGCTCGGCGGCGTGGGCCAGAGCGCCTCGCGCATCGAGAACCGCGTGGGCGAGCCGACGGCCAATCCGTACCTGTACCTCGCGTCGCAGCTGTTCTCGGGGCTCGACGGCATCCGCAATCGCATCGACCCCGGTCCCTCGGCCGATGCGCCTTACGAAACGCCGGCAGAGCACCTCCCGCGCTCGTTGAGCGACGCCCTCGCCTGCCTTCGCAAGGACGAAATGCTCAACACCCAGATGGGCAAGGTCTTCATCGACTACCTCTGCCACATCAAGGAAGCGGAAATCGCCCGCTTCAACCTCGAAGTCTCGGAGTGGGAACACCGCGAGTACTTCGACATGTTCTGAACTGTTCCCCCGACATGCCCACGATCCACTACATCCTCAAGGACGGCACCACGCGCGCGGTCGACGCCAAGGTCGGCGCCAGCGTCATGGAGACCGCCATCCGCGGCAACGTGCGCGGCATCGATGCCGAGTGCGGCGGCTGCTGCTCCTGCGCCACCTGCCACGTCTACGTGGACGACGCCTTCGCCGCCCTGCTGCCGCCGCCCGACGACATGGAGAGCGCGTTGCTCGAAGTCGTCGCGTCCGAGCGCCAGCCCACCTCGCGCCTGAGCTGCCAGCTCAACGTGACAGCAGCCCTCGATGGCCTGAGGGTGCGCATTCCAGAGACACAGGTCTGACGCACACTCGCCCGCTTTGCTTCCATTCCACCTGAAAGGCGTTTTTCCATGACGACGATGACGAAGAGAACCGTTCTCTCGACCCTCCTGCTCGCCGGCTTCGGCATGCTGGGCACCGTGGCCGCGCACGCTGCCGACGAGCCGCTGCGCATCGGCCTCATTGCCACCTACTCCGGCCCCTACGCCGACTACGGCCGCCAGTTCGACGCGGGCATCGCGCTGTACCTGAAGGAGCACGGCGGCAAGGTGGGCGGGCGCACCGTCGAGATCGTCAAGAAAGACACCGCCGGCCCCGCGCCCGATGCCGCCAAGCGCATCGCGCAGGAGCTCATCGTGCGCGACAAGGTGAGCATCCTCACCGGCCTGGACTTCAGCCCCAACGCCTACGCCGTGGGCGCCATCGCCACGCAGGCCAAGATCCCGACCATCGTGATGAACGCGGCCTCCTCGGCCATCACCAACAGCTCGCCCTACGTGGCGCGCCTGTCGTTCACCGTGCAGCAGGTCACCGACCCGATGGCGCGCTTCATGCTGAAAGAAGGCGTGAAGGACGCCTACACCGTGGTCGCCGACTACGCCTCGGGCGTCGATGCCGAAACCGCCTTCAAGAAGACCTTCACCGCCGGCGGCGGCAAGGTCTCGGGCGAGGTTCGCACGCCGATGAACAACCCCGACTTCTCGGCCTACGTGCAGCGCATCAAGGACGCCAAGCCCCAGGCCGTGTTCTTCTTCTTCCCCTCGGGCGTGATGCCGCCGGCGTTCCTGAAGGTGTGGAAGGAGCGCGGCATGGAGCAGGCCGGCATCAAGCTCTACGCCACGGGTGAAGCCACCGACGACAGCTACCTGGACGCCACCGGCGACGTGGCGCTGGGCCTCGTGACCAGCCACCACTACTCGTTCGCGCACAACTCGCCGAAGAACCAGAAGTTCGTGAAAGACTTCGCGGCCGACAACGGCACCAAGCTGCGCCCCAGCTACTTCGCCGTGACCGCCTACGACGCCATGGCCGCCATCGACCTCACGCTGCAAAAGACCAAGGGCGACGCGAGCGGCGACAAGTTCATGGACGCGCTGCGCGGCCTGCGCTTCGAGAGCCCGCGCGGCCCGATCGAGGTCGATCCGCTCACCCGCGACATCGTGCAGACCGTCTACATCCGCAAGACCGAGCGCGTGAACGGCCAGCTGGTGAACGTGGAGTTCGACAAGTTCGACCGCGTGAAGGACCCGGCCAAGGAAAGCTCGAACTAAACCGGCTCGACGCGGCGCAGGCAGCAGCTATAGGAGGCCCATGGGCATCGTGATCTTCGACGGGGTGGCCTACGGCATGCTCCTGTTCCTCATCGGCGTGGGCCTGTCCATCACGATGGGGTTGATGAATTTCGTCAACCTCGCGCACGGCAGTTTCGCGATGGTGGGCGGCTATGCGGCGAGCCTGCTGATGAACCACTGGGGGCTGGGCTTCGGGCTCTCGCTCGCGGCCGCCTTCGTGTCCGCGGCGCTGGTGGGCGCGGTGCTGGAGTTCGTGTTCTACCGGCGGCTGTACCGCGCGCATCCGCTGGACCAGGTGCTGCTGTCGATCGGCGTAGTGTTCGTGTCGATCGCCGCGTTCACCTATTTCTTCGGACCGACGATGCAGCCGTTCACGCTGCCTCCGGCGCTCGATGGGCAGGTCGCCATCGGCGGACTCGAAGTGGGCCGCTACCGGCTCTTCCTGATCGTCTGCGGCGTGGCCGTGCTGGCCGCGCTGCTGCTGGTGCTGGGCAAGACGCGCTACGGGGCGATGGTGCGCGCCGCGGTGGACAACCAGCGCGTCGCGAGCGGCACGGGCATCCATGTGCAGCGCCTTTTCTTTCTCACCTTCTCGCTGGGCTGCGGGCTCGCGGGCCTCGGCGGCGCATTGAGCCTGGGCATGCTGGGGCTGGAGCCATCGTTCCCGCTCAAGTACCTCGTCTACTTCCTGATGGTGGTGTGCGTGGGCGGTGCGGGCACCGTCACCGGGCCTTTCATCGCGGCGCTGCTGGTGGGCATCGTCGACGTGGCGGGCAAGTATTACTGGCCCGAGGCGGGCGCCTTTCTCATCTACGTCTTCATGATCGTCATGCTGCTCGCGCGGCCGAACGGCATCGTCGCGAAGAAGGGGCTCGCATGAAGGCTCTCACGGTTTCTCCGGCGCAGTTGCGCATCGCGGAAGTCGCGTTCTGGCTCGCACTCGCGTCCAGCTTCTTCCTCTTGCCCGACAAGCTCACGCTGATGAGCCAGATCATGATCTTCGGGCTGTTCGCGGTGTCGCTGGACATGGCACTCGGCTACGCGGGCATCCTCACCGTGGGCCATGCCGCCTTCTTCGGCGCGGGCGCGTATGCGGCCGGGCTGCTCGCGAAATACGGCTGGAGCGAGCCCTTCACCGGCCTCGTGTTCGCGCTGGTCGTGAGCGGCCTGCTCGGCTATGTGCTCAGCTACCTCGTGGTGCGCGGCGCCGACCTCACGCGGCTCATGATCACCATCGGCGTGTGCGTGCTGCTGTACGAACTGGCCAACCGGCTCTCGGGCATCACGGGCGGCACCGACGGGCTGCAGGGCGTGGTGATCGCGCCGGTGCTCGGCCTCTTCGACTTCGACCTCTACGGCAAGACCGCGTTCGGCTACGCCTTCGTCGTGGTGCTCGCGATGTTCCTCCTGGTGCGGCTGGTGCTGCGCTCGCCGTTCGGCCTGGCGCTGCGCGGCATCCACGACAGCCGCAAGCGCATGACGGCCATCGGCTCGCCGGTGGAGGCGCGCCTTCGCATGGCCTACGCCTTCTCGGCCGCGGTGGCCGGCTTGGCGGGCGCGCTGCTCGCGCAGACCACGCAGTTCGTGGGCATCGAATCGATCGGCTTCAACCGCTCGGCCGAGGTGCTGATCATCCTGGTGCTCGGCGGCACCGGGCGCCTGTACGGCGGGATGATCGGCGCCATCGTCTACATGCTGGTGCACGACTGGTTCGCGGACATGAACCCGCAGTACTGGATGTTCTGGCTCGGCATCTTTTTGATCGCCGCGGTGATGCTCGGGCGCGGCGGAATCATGGGCGCGCTCTCGCGCTTCGTGCGGACGGGGAAGGCGCGATGACGTCCAGCCACACCCTCCGCACGCAAAACCTCGGCATCCGCTTCGGCGCCTTCCAGGCGGTGAGCGAGGTGAATCTTTCGCTCGAGCCCGGCGCGCGTCAGGCGCTGATCGGCCCCAACGGCGCGGGCAAGACCACGCTCATCAACCTGCTCACCGGCGTGTTCAAGCCCACGAGCGGATCGATCCACATGGGCGGGCGCGACATCACGCGCCTGGCGGGCGACAAGCGCGCCCGCATGGGCCTCGCGCGCACCTTCCAGATCAACACGCTGTTCCCGAGCCTCACGCCGCTCTTGTCGGTGGTGCTCGCGATCAGCGAGCGCGAGGGGCTGGGCGCCACCTGGTGGCGGCCGCTCAAGGGCTGCACGGCAGTGTTCGACGAAGCACATGCGCTGCTCGGCACGCTGAAGCTCGACAGCCTCGCGGACGTGCCTGTCTCGGAGCTCGCCTACGGCAAGCAGCGGCTGCTGGAGATCGCGCTCGCGCTCGCGGCCAAGCCCCGCATCCTCCTGCTCGACGAGCCCGCGGCCGGCGTGCCCGAGGACGAAAGCGGCGAGCTCTTCGCGGCGATCGCGGCGCTGCCCGACGACATCAGCGTGCTCTTCATCGAGCACGACATGAAGCTCGTGTTCCGGTTCTCGCGCCGCATCTCGGTGCTGGTGGGCGGGCGCATCCTCACCGAGGGCACGCCTGCGGAAATCAGCGCCGACCCGCGTGTGCGCGAGGTCTATCTGGGGAGTTCGCATCACCATGCCTGAAATGCTCGCTTTCGACCACGTCACCGCCGGCTACGGCAATGCCGTGGTGCTCGACCGCCTCGGCTTCTCGCTGCAGCAGGGCGAGAGCCTCGCGATCCTCGGGCGCAACGGCGTGGGCAAGACCACGCTGCTCGAAACACTGATGGGCAACACCCGCGTGATGCAGGGCGCGATCCGCTGGCAGGGCGTGAACATCACACGCTGGCCCTCGCACCAGCGCGTGCGCGCGGGCCTGGGCTGGGTGCCGCAGGAACGCGAAGTGTTCCCCTCGCTCACCGTCGAAGAAAACCTCACGGTGATCGCGCGGCTCGGCGGCTGGAACCTCCAGCGCGTCTACGACTTCTTTCCGCGCCTGCGCGAGCGCCGAGGCAACTACGGCAACCAGCTCTCGGGCGGCGAGCAGCAGATGCTGGCCATCGGCCGCGCACTGATGACCAACCCCAAGCTGCTGCTGCTCGACGAGCCGATGGAGGGGCTCGCACCGATCATCGTGGAGGAGCTGTCCGCGGCGATCCGTCGGCTCTGCGAATCGGAAGGGCTGGCATCGATCGTGGTCGAGCAGCACCCGGTGCTCGCGCTGGAGATGACGCACCAGGCCATCGTGCTGGAGCGCGGCACCGTGGTGCACGCCGGCCCAAGCGCGGGGCTCGCGGCCGACAAGGGGCTGCTCGAAGGGCTGCTGGGCGTGGGGATTGCCGAGGACGTTGCGGGCTGACCGGCGGGCCCGGCGTCAGGCCAGGGCTTCCTGCTTCAACCGCTTCGCGCAGACGGTGAACCGCCATGTGGCCAGGCAGGCCGCCACAAAGCTCAAGGCCCACGAGACGCACAGGTACGCGTACATGAGGAAGGCCAGCCCGATCTGCAACACGGACTTCCAGAACGAGGTGCCCTCGCCCACGATGTAGAACTCCGCGAGCGCGTGGACGCCCCACCATACGGCCAGCGGCAGCGCTGCCACGCACAGACCGTAGGCGAGGCTCGCCGCCAGCGGACCTACGCGCCCCTGCGCGACGGCGCGGTGGCCCACCTGATAGAGAACGACGCTCAGCACCACGGGGGCGGCCAGGCCGAAGGAAATGCAGAAGTCGAGGACCATACCGGCACTGTAAGTGCGCGCCTCCCGAAGACGATCCGGCGTCTGCCTGAGTACCGATGGACGCTACCGCGAGCCACGGCTCGCGGTACGAACCCAGGTCAGCTCAGCATCTGCCCGCGGCTGCCGATCACGGCCACGTCCACGAAATGCCCGCCTTCGCGGTTCGTGCGGCCGTAGTTGATCTTCAGCCCGCCCAGGTCGAAGTTCTCGATGCTGGCCAGGCCCGCCATCACCGAGGCGCGCGTGGGCGAGCCGCCCGCGCGGCGCAGGCCCTCGGCGAGCACGGCGGCGTTGATGTAGCCCTCCAGGCTCGTGAGCGAGAAATCCTTGGTGCCGTTGGCCACCATGTCGGCCTGGTAGCGGCGCACGATCTCGAACTTGGTCGAGTACGGCGAAGGCACCACGATCACGAAGCCGAGGCCGCGTGCGAGATCGCCCATGGCGGCCAGCGCGCTGGCCGTGATCGACAGGCCGTAGGCCGAGCTGTTGCCGCCCGCGTCGCGCAGCGCCTTCATGAAGACCGGCGCTGTGCCCGCCAGGCCGATGATCACGACCTGCGGCTTGGCCTTGGCGATGGCTTCGGCCGCGGGGCCCACTTCCATGCTGGTGGTGTTGGGCGTGGTTGCGATGACGGCCGGCTCCAGCTTCGCCTTCGCGAGCGAGGCCTTGAACGCCGCCAGCACCGACTGGCCCAGCGGATCGTTCGAATGCACGAGGCCGATGCGACTCTGGCCCAGCACGGCGGCCGTACTCACGAGCTTGTCGACTTCCTGGTCGTAGTTCACGCGCACCCAAAAGGTGTTGGGCGAGGTCTTCTTGCGCAGCGAGATGGTGCCGGTGATGGGGCCGACCACGGCCATGCCGGGCACCGCGTCCATCACTTCGGAGGTCTGGCGCGTGCCCAGCGGGTGCAGCAGCGCGAGCACCGAGCTGTCCTTCTCGAAGGCCAGCGCGTTGGCCTTGGCCACCTCGGGCTTGAAGGTGTCGTCGGCCATGACCAGCTCGACCTTGGTGCCATTGAGGCCGCCCGCCTTGTTCAGCGCGTTGAAGAACGCGCTAGAGCCCTGGAAGAGCCCCTGCCCGTTGGCCTTCTCGACGCTGCTGTTGTCGAAGGTGGTCCCGATGCGGATCGGCTTGCCCTGCGCGAAGGCCGGCATGCCCAGACCCGCGGCGGCGGTGGCGGCCAGACCGGTCAGCACACGGCGACGGCTGGTGGAGGGCTGCGCGAGGGGCACGCGCGGCTCGGGAACGGTCATGGTCGGGGTCTCCAGAATTCGGTGACAAAAGTACACATTTCAATAAGAAATGTAACGCACGTCACCGTGCCGGAGATGACAGCCGCTGCGGCGCCTCTAGAGCAGTTCCTCGCCCACGATGGGCAGCAGCAGCCAGTTCTTGAAGCGCAGCCAGAGGAATTCGCCGGGCTCGTCTTCGTGGACGATGTCGCCACCCGCGTCGTCGTATTCGAGCCACTGCACGCGCCGGCCGTCGGGGCCCAGGCGCAGCCGATAGCCCAGGTTGATGCGCTGGCCGTTCATGAGCTTGTTGTAGTCGCCCACGAGTTCGGGGCTGTCGATCACCAGGCCCATCTCGGTGTTGACCGCGGCCGAGCGGTGGTCCAGGTTCATCGAGCCGACGAAGAAGCGCTCGTCGTCGACCACCGCCAGCTTGGCGTGCAGCCGGCTGATCGACTTGCCGAAATCCCCGAACTGGCCCGAGCGCCCGGTGAGCATGGGCGCGATCTCGTAGATGGTGACGCCGATCTTGAGCATGTCGGCGCGGTAGCGCTCGTAGCCCGCGTAGGCCAGCGGCTCGTCGGTCGCGCCCAGCGAATTGGTGATCACGGTGATGCGGCCGCCGCTCTCGATGGCCTTCTTCATCATCGCCATGCCGCGCGTGCCCGGAATGAAATACGGCGAGCCGATCTTGACCTCGCGGCGGGCCGAATTGATGACGCTCAGCGCGCCCTCGGTCACGCTGCCCACGTAGGCCTCCTCGGCCGTGCGCGTGATCTTCTCGGGGTCGTCCACGAACAGCGTGCCCGGCGCCCAGTAGCGGTCGATCTTGCCGGTGATCAGCTGCTCGCCGACGGGCGACTTGTTCAGCACGTCGCGCGGGCGGATCGGCACGTCGGGCACGGCCGTGCGCACGATCTCGTCGAAGCGCCGCTGCCCGGCCTCGGGCGTCGTGCGCAGCGGCGCGATGCGCTCGATGGGCCAGGCGTGCGAGCTGTTCCAGTAGCGGTCGAACCCCTCGGACATCTGCCGCACGATCGGCCCGCAGGAGATCACGTCCATGTCGATGAAGTTCGCGGCCGTGCTGCGCATGAAGTACTCGTTGCCGATGTTGCGTCCGCCCGAGACCGCGAAGCTGTTGTCCGCGATCAGCAGCTTGTTGTGCATCCGGTGGTTGATGCGGCCGAAATCGGTCAGGGAAAACAGGAGCCGCGTGGCCAGCGAGTCGGCCCGCGACGGCAGCGGATTGAAGAGCCGCACCTCCACGTTCGGGAAGGCCGAGAACGAACTGAACACCTCGTCCTCGCCGGCCGTGTAGAGGTCGTCCACCAGGAGGCGCACCCGCACGCCGCGCGCGGCAGCTTCCCGCAGCTCCTTCAGGAACAGGAGGCCCACGTCGTCCTTCTGGATCAGGTAGTACTGCACGTCGAGCGATTTCTCGGCGTGGCGCGCGAGCGAAATGCGCGCATCGAAGGCGAAGGCCGCCTCCGGCAGCAGCCGGAAACCCGAGAGCGCGCTGGAATCGCCCGGCACGCCCTTGGCGGCGAGCTGCGCGAGTTCGGTCTGCGCCACGTCGGTGAAGGCCATGACCGGCGCACGCGGCTGCGGTGGCGGCAGGCTGACGCAACCGGTCAGCCAGGCGGCCGCAAGCGCCCCCAGGAGGGCCGTGAAACCGCGGACGATGAAAGCGCGCATGGGCCGAACTGTAGCGCGCGGCGCGCATGCGCGGCGCCCTATGATCGCGCCGACAAAAGGAAAGACAAAGGAAAAAAAGCGTGCTCAACGGCTTGTGGCTGGGTTTCTTCGGGATGGCGGCGGTCGCGGCGCTCGTGCGGTGGCTCGTCGGCGGCGATCCGACGGTGTTCGCGGCGCTGGTCGAAAGCCTGTTCGCGATGGCGCGGCTCGCGGTCGAGGTGATGGTGCTGCTGTTCGGCACGCTCACGCTGTGGCTCGGGTTCCTGCGCATCGCCGAGGCGGCGGGGCTGGTCGGCGGGCTCGCGCGGCTCCTCGGGCCGCTGTTCAGCCGGCTCATGCCCGGCGTGCCCGCGGGGCATCCGGCGCTCGGGCTCATCACGATGAATTTCGCGGCCAACGCGCTGGGCCTGGACAACGCCGCCACGCCCATCGGCCTCAAGGCCATGCGCGAACTGCAGCGCCTGAATCCTGACCCGGTCACCGCCACCAACGCGCAGATTCTTTTCCTTGTACTCAATGCCTCGTCGCTGACGCTGCTGCCCGTCACCATCTTCATGTACCGCGCGCAACAGGGCGCGCCCGATCCGACGATGGTGTTCCTGCCGATCCTCCTGGCCACCAGCGCCTCGACGCTGGTCGGGCTGCTCACGGTGGCCGTCGCGCAGCGCCTGCGGTTGTGGGACCCGGTGGTGCTGGCCTACCTGATCCCGGGCGCGCTGGTGCTGGGCGGCTTCATGGCGCTGCTGGGCACGCTGTCGGCGGCGGCGATCGCCTCGCTCTCGTCGCTGATGGGCAACCTCGCGCTCTTCAGCGTGATCATCGTGTTCCTGGCGGCCGGCGCGATACGGCGGGTGAAGGTCTACGAGTGCTTCATCGAAGGCGCCAAGGAAGGCTTCGACATTGCGAAGAACCTGCTGCCCTACCTGGTTGCCATGCTCTGCGCGGTCGGCGTGCTGCGGGCCTCGGGCGCGCTCGACCTCATCCTGGGCGGCCTGCGCTGGCTGGTGACCGCGGGCGGCTGGGATTCGCGCTTCGTCGACGCCATGCCCACCGCGCTGGTCAAGCCCTTCTCGGGCAGCGCGGCGCGCGCGATGCTGATCGAGACCATGAAGAGCCAGGGCGTGGACAGCTTCCCCGCATTGGTGGCCGCCACCATCCAGGGCAGCACCGAAACCACCTTCTATGTGCTGGCCGTGTACTTCGGCGCGGTCGGCATCCAGCGCGCGCGGCACGCGGTGTCGTGCGCGCTGCTGGCCGAGCTGGCGGGCGTGATCGCGGCGGTCGCGGTCTGCTACTGGTTCTTCGGCTGACTCGGGCTCACTTGCGCGGCTCGACCACCGGGAACATCGGCTCGAAGGTATCGAGCATCGACATCAGCTCCGCCAGCTTGGCGCGATTGCCTTCGATCTTCACCTGGCCCGCGAGCACCGCCGCGGGAAAGCTCGTTGCCTTCAGCGTGACCGCGTCGAGCGTGGCGCGGCTCAGCGTCACCGTGGCGTCGGCGCGGGGGTCCTGGCCGGCGATGTGCGTGAGCGCCGAGTTCTCCAGCGTCAGCGCGAACTGCTGGTTCGAATCGGTGAAGTTCCAGTTGATGACCATGGTCTTGCCTTCAGCCTTCGCCGCGTCCAGCCGCACACCGAGGAAGTCGAAGAAGAGGTCGTTGCTCACCGCCTTGAGCGTGTCGGCGTTCGCGCTGCTGCCGCCCGGGGTCTTCGGCACGCCATTGCGCAACTCCATCGCGCCCACCAGGTAGGCGCTGCGCCAGGTGCCGGCCTCCGACTGGTAGCCGAGCTGTTCGAGCGCATCGGCGCCGAGTTCGCGCGCCGCGCGGTTCGTCGGGTCGGCGTAGACGACCTGGCTCATCGCGCTCGCGACCCAGCGGTACTCGCCCTTCCGAAAATCTTCGCGCGCGCGTGCGACCACCGCATCCGCGCCGCCCATGTACTGCACCGTCTTCTTCGCGTAGTCCACCGGCGGCAACGGGTTCAGGTTGGCGGGGTTCGCGTCGTACCAGCCCAGGTACTTCTGGTAGACCGCCTTGGCGTTGTGCCGAAGCGTGCCGTAGTAGCCGCGCGCGGACCATTCCTGCTCCAGGCTCGCGGGCATGCGCAGCGTCTCGGCGATGTCGGCCGCGGTGTAGCCCTGGTTGAGGAGGCGCAGCGACTGGTCGTTGATGAACTTGTACATGTCGCGCTGCTTCTTGAGCAGGTCGGCGATGCGCCCCTGTCCGGTGGTGGGCCAGTGGTGCTGGGCGATCAGCACGTCGGTCCTGTCGCCGAAAGCCACGCGCGCCTGATCGATGTACTTCGCCCACAGGTTGCCGTCGCGCACCTCGGCGCCGCGGATCGTGTAGAGGTTGTGCATGGTGTGCGTCACGTCCTCGGCCATGTCGAGCACGCGGAACTGCGGCAGGTACATGAGCATTTCCGACGGCGCCTCCGAGCCCGGCACCAGCTGGAACACGAACTGCACGCCGTCGATGGTGCGCTCCTCGGTCGCCTTGTCGATGGCCGAGGTCGGCGCGATCAGCGTGATGGTGCCTCGCGCGAGCGCCTTGCCCAGACCCGTGTCGACCTGCCCGCGCGCGCCCGGCGGCAAGAGCGTGCCGAACTGGTACTGCGAGCGCCGGCTCATCGCGTTGCCCGCCAGGATGTTCTCGGCCACCGCGGTTTCCATGAAGCCCGACGGCGCGATCACCTGGACCTTGCCCGCGGCCACGTCGGCCTCGCTGGCCACGCCCTTCACGCCGCCGAAATGGTCGGCGTGGCCGTGCGTGTAGATCACCGTGCCCACCGGCTTCTTCGGGCGGTGCTGGTAGTAGAGATCGAGCGCCGCGCGCGCGGTCTCGGCGGTGAGCAGCGGATCGATGACGATCAGCGAGGTGTCGCCTTCGACGATGGTCATGTTCGCGATGTCGAAGCCGCGCACCTGGTAGACGCGCTCGGTCACCTGGAAGAGGCCGTGGATCGCATTGAGCTGCGCCTGCCGCCACAGGCTCGGGTTGACGGTGTCGGCCGGCTCGCTCGCCTTCAGGAAGTCGTAGGGCTTCATGTTCCAGGCCGGTCGCTGGCCGGGGGCGGCGCCGGGCACCAGCGCATCGGGCACCGTGCCGATGAAGCCGCGCATCGCGTCCTCGAAGTCCTGCCGGTTGGCGAAGGGCAGCGTCCTGGCCATGTCGGCGTTGGCTTTCAGCGTCGCGGCCTCGGGCGGCTTGGGCGCGATCTGCGCCGGGGCTTGTGCGCTGCCGAACGCGCAGGCCAGCGCGACCAGGGCGGCGGAGAAGGAGGGAGAAGAGGTCATCGGTGTCTCTTTGTCTTCGGTGGAGCAGGAACAGGACAGGGCGCGATTTTCCGAACCACCCGAAGCGTTGGCAAATGCAAAATGTGCCGATCCTTTTTACGGAAAACGCAAAATGCAGCTGCGCCAGCTCCAGCACCTCCTCGCGCTCGCCGAGCAAGGCAGCTTCGGCCGCGCCGCGCAGGCCGTTCACCTGTCGCAGCCCGCGCTCTCGCGCAGCATCGACACGCTCGAAGACAAGCTGCAGGCGCGCCTGGTCGACCGCGCCTACGGCACCGTGCGCTTCACGCAGGCGGGCGAACTGGTGCTCGCGCGCGCCCGCGAGCTCATCGCCGATGCGCAGCAGATCCAGCGCGACGTGCTGCAGCTCCAGGGCCTGGCCATCGGCAGCCTCGCCGTGGGGCTGGGCCCCTTCGCGGCCAGCACGCTCGGGCGCATGGCGCTGTCGCTGATGGCGCAGCGTCACCCGCAACTCCTCATGCGCATGGAGGTGGCCGACACCGTCACGCTCAGCGAGCGGCTGCACCGGCGGCAGCTGGACCTGTTCATTGCCGACACCCGCGACCTGAAGAAGCAGCCCGGCCTGAAGCTCGCGCGCCTGCCCGACCTGCCGGTGTCGTTCTTCGTGCAGCCGAAGCACCCGTTGCGCCGGCTCAAGCAGGTGACGCTGGAAAAAGCCATGGCCCATCCCCTGGCCGGCCCGAACCTGCCGGCCGAGGTGGCCGCGCATTTCGAGCGCCAGCTCCAGCGCGACGACCGCGGCGTGTTCAACGTCACCTGCGACGACGCGGGCACGCTGCGCCACCTGGCCCTGACCGCCAACGCGGTCATCCTCGCGCCGCACGCGCCCACCCTGAACACCGACACCGACGCCCTCGTTCCCCTCCCGATCGCCGGCTTCGCGCGCATGCAGACGCACTACAGCCTGGTGACGCTCGCGGGCCGCACGCCCTCGGCCGCCGCTACCGTCTATACCCGCCTCGTGACAGAGTTGATGGGGCCGATCAAGCGGTCGGCCGAGCGCTGAGCCAAAATGGTCTTCCTGCCGACCACCGCCCAGCCTCCTTCGTGACCACTCCCCGCCGGGCCAAGCCGCCCACCTTTTCGCCCGACGAGTTCCGGGAAGCGCTCGGCATGTTCGCCACGGGCGTGACCATCGTCACCGCGTGCGCGGCCGACGGCACGCTGGTCGGCCTCACGGCCAATTCCTTCAATTCGGTGTCGCTCACGCCGCCGCTGGTGCTCTGGAGCCTGGCCCGCGCAGCGGGCTCGATGCCCGCGCTCAGCACCGGCTCGCACTACGCGGTCAACATCCTGGCCGCGAGCCAGAAGCCGCTGGCCGAGCGCTTCGCCACCAAGAACATCGACCGCTGGGCCGACGTGGAATTCACCCGGGGCATCGGCGGCGCGCCGGTGCTGGTCGGCGCGGCGGCGAGCTTCGAGTGCTTCAACCGCAGCCGCTACGACGAAGGCGACCATGTGATCTTCGTCGGCGAGGTCGAGCGCTGCACCCACAACGCGGGCGCCTCGCCGCTCCTGTTCCACGGCGGGCGTTTCTACACGGAACACCCCTTGTGATGCGCGCCGCCGCGCTCGTGCCCGTGCTGCTGATGGCCGCGCAGACCGCGATGGCGCAGCAGACACATGACGCAGCGGGCGCGCCCAAGCAGAACTGGTTCGACGACCCGTTCTTCCAGGTGTCCTCGGGTCTTCCGGCCTGCGCCGCACCCGAGGGCCCTTTCTACACCGCCGAGGAGCGGCGCACCCAGACCCACTCGCGCCTGGAGCGCGG
This sequence comes from Variovorax sp. AC194, assembly GCF_979257995.1. Classification (NCBI taxonomy): domain Bacteria; kingdom Pseudomonadati; phylum Pseudomonadota; class Betaproteobacteria; order Burkholderiales; family Comamonadaceae; genus Variovorax; species Variovorax sp. AC194. The sequence continues at coordinate 98,997 of NZ_OZ409823.1, forward strand.
CACCAGCTGCTGGCTCGCCGGCAAGTGCACCGACAGCAACGCCTACCGCTACGACAAGCCCCTCGCGCCGAAGGTGCGCGCCGCGCTGCTGGCGGTGCCCGGCGTGCGCAGCGGCAGCGTGTGGGTGATGATCCAGCGCCGCTGGGTCTACCTGCAGGGCTGCGTGCCGACGCCCGCATTGGCCCGGCGGCTCGAGCGCGCCGCGCGCGCGGTGCCCGATGTGGAGACCGTGGTGCCCGACCTGATGACCGGCACCCGCGGCAAGCCGCCCTATCCGGTGGCCGGCCGCTGAACAAGACGACAACGACCACGACGACAACAACTCGAATGATCCAGCGCAAGACCCACCTCGACGCCCTCGCCATCGGCCTTCTCATCGCGTGCTGCGCGTTCTGGGGCCTGCAGCAGATCCTCATCAAGACCACCGTGACCGAAGTGCCGCCGATGTGGCAGGCCTCGATCCGCATGGTGGGCGCCACCGTGCTCTTGTGGCTGTGGTGCGCCTCGCGCGGCGTGCCGCTGTTCAACCGCGACGGCACGCTGTGGCCCGGCCTGCTGGCCGGGGCGCTCTTCGCGGGCGAGTTCGCCGGCATCTACCTCGGCCTGCAGCACACCAGCGCCTCGCGGCTCACCGTGTTCCTGTACACCGCGCCGTTCTGGGTCTCGCTGCTGCTGCCGCGATGGGTACCGGCCGAGCGGCTGCGCGGCTTTCAGTGGCTCGGGCTCTTCATCGCGTTCTCGGGCGTGGTGCTCGCGTTCAGCGAAGGCTTCGGCCACATGAGTTCGTCGCAACTCATCGGCGATGCGATGGGCCTGGGGGCCGGCATGCTCTGGGGCCTGACCACGCTGACGCTGCGCACCACCAAGCTCGCCACCGCGAGTGCGGAGAAGACGCTGTTCTATCAAGTGGCAGTGACCGCGGCCGTGTGCCCGGTGCTGTCGCTCGCGCTCGGCGAGAGCTGGCGCTTTTCGTACTCCAGCTGGGCGTGGACCTCGATCGGCCTGCAGACGGTGATCGGCGCCTTCGCCAGCTATCTCACCTGGATGTGGCTGCTGCGGCACTACCCGGCGACGCAGATGTCGTCCTTCACCTTTCTCACGCCGCTCTTCGCGCTGGTGTTCGGCGTGGTGTTGCTGAACGAGCCGCTGACGCTGCAGCTGATGGTGGCGCTCGCAGGCGTCGCGCTGGGCATCGTGCTGGTGAACCGCCGCCCCGCGGTGCAACGCACGGCATGAGATGAGCGCAGCCTCGATGAATTTCCAGCCCGTCCTCGACGACATCGTCGCCACCCTGCGCCCCGAGCTCGGCCAGGCGGGCACCGTGGCCAGCTACATTCCAGCGCTCGCGCGGGTCGATGCGCGGCAGTTCGGCATCGCGCTGCGCACCTGCGATGGCGAAGAAGCCTTCGCGGGCGACGGCGAGGTGCCGTTCTCGATCCAGAGCGTCTCCAAGCTCTTCACGCTGACGCTCGCGATGCAGCGCATGGGCGATGCGCTGTGGGAGCGCATCGGGCGCGAGCCCTCGGGCAATCCGTTCAACTCGCTCGTGCAGCTGGAGAACGAACAGGGCAAGCCGCGCAATCCCTTCATCAATGCGGGCGCCATCGCGGTGGCCGACCGGCTGGTGAGCCAGGCGGCAGTCGACGGCGGCAGCGCGAAGGCGGACATCCTCGCGCTGATGAGCGGTTTGTGCGGGGAGCCGATTGCGTTCGACGAAGAGGTGGCCAAGTCCGAGGCCGACACGGGCTTTCGGAACGTCGCGCTCGCGAACTTCATGAAGAGCTTCGGCAAGATCGACAACGACGTCGGCACGGTGCTCGACACCTACTTTCACCAGTGTTCGCTGCGCATGAGCTGCCGCCAGCTCGCACGCGCCGCGGCGTTCCTGTGCCGCGACGGCGCGCACCCGATCGATGGCGAACCCGCGATCACCGGCGAGCGGCAGACCCGGCGCATCAACGCGCTGATGCTGACCTGCGGCACCTACGACGCCGCGGGCGACGTGGCGTTCTCCATCGGGCTGCCCTGCAAGAGCGGCGTGGGCGGCGGCATCGTGGCGGTCGTGCCCGACAAGCTCACGCTCTGCGTCTGGTCGCCGGCGCTGGATGCGACGGGCAACTCGCTGCTCGGCATGAAGGCGCTGGAGCTGTTCGTCGCGCGCACGGGGCTCTCGGTCTTCTGACCGTCAGGCCGCCACGGCCGTCGGCGCTGAATCCAGGCAGCCCATGCCTTCCAGCGAGGCCTCGACCGCCTCTTCCAGCGGCGTGTGCGGCTCGTGCCCGAGGAAGGCCACCAGCTTCGCGTTGTCCATCAGCACCGGCGTGCGCCACAGGTAGCGCATCTCGCGCATCTCACGCAGGGTCGTGACGAAGGGCGAGGCCAGCGTCATCAGCCACCATGGAAAAGCCGTCACGCGCGGCGCGGTGCCCGTGCGGCGCGCCACCACGTCGCGGATCGCGCCGCTCATCTGCGTGCCGTCGGTGTCGCGATGGCCGGCCATGTGGAAGCGCGCGAAGGGTTCCAGCCCGTCACGCCGCGCCAGCAACGCGACCATCGTGCGCGCCACGTCCGGCAGGTACGACCATTGGTGCGCCGTGTTCGCGCGGCCGGGATAGCTCACGGCCTTGACCGGCTGCCCCGCCTTCACCAGCCCCTGCGAGAACCAGTTGTTGCCGGCCTTCGGACCGAAGAAGTCACCGGCGCGCACGATCAGCACGCGGGCGCCGTTGCGGCTCGCGTCTTCGAGGCGCCGCTCGAGCTCGACGCGGATGGCGCCCTTGCGGGTGACGGGGTGCTGCGGCGCGTTTTCGCCGATGGTCCCGGAAAACGCATCGGGCCCGAAGTTGTAGACCGTGCCGGGCAGCACGATGGTCGCGCCTTCGGCCTTCGCGGCGGCGATGGTGTTGTCCAGCATCGGCAGCACCAGCTGCGCCCAGTTGCGGTAGCCGGGCGGGTTGACCGCATGCACGATGACCGCGCAGCCCTTCGCGGCGTCCATGACGGCCTGCCGGTCCATTGCATCGCCGCGCAGCCAGGTGATGCCGTCCTTTTGCGCCACGGGCTGCGCCATGCCGCGCTTGAGCGCCCGCACCGTCCACCCCGCCTGGCGAAGCTGTTGCGCTACCTCGCCGCCGATGCCACCCGTCGCGCCGAGAACCAGGACCGTGTTGTTGTCGTGTGCCATGAAATGCTCCAGAAGCGTTGTCGATGGCTGAATTCTGGGTCGATGACCGTTCTATTGGAATTGCCGAACATGGGCCAGCGGCTATACATTTGTGTATGACTTCGAACATCGGCTGGGAGCTGTACCGCTCGTTCCTCGGCGTCCTGCGGGAAGGATCTCTCTCCGGCGCGGCGCGCGCGCTGGGCATCACGCAGCCGACGGCCGGGCGCCATGTGGCAGCGCTCGAAGCAGCACTCGGCGTGGTGCTGTTCACGCGCTCGCAGGTGGGGTTGATGCCCACCGAGGTGGCGCTGGCGTTGCAGAGCCATGCCGAGGCCATGGAAAGCACCGCGGCCTCGCTGGAGCGCGCCGCGACCAGCCAGGGCGAGGGCGTGCGCGGCGTCGTGCGCATCTCCGCCAGCGAAGTGATCGGCGTCGAGGTGCTGCCGGCCATCGTCGCGCGGCTGCGCGAGGCGCACCCGGCGTTGAAGGTCGAGCTGGTGCTGACCAACCGCGTGCAGGACCTGCTGCGGCGCGAAGCCGACATCGCGGTGCGCATGGTGCGGCCGAAGCAAGAGCAGTTGATCGCGCGCCGCGTCGGGCAGATCGAGTTGGGCTTTCACGCGCGCAAGGACTACCTGGCCCGCCACGGCACGCCGCGCAAGATGCAGGACCTCGCGGACCATGCCGTCGTCGGCTACGACCAGCCCTCGGCGTTCGTGCGCAACGCGGGCAAGGCGCTACCGGGCTATGGCCGCGACGCGTTCTCGCTGCGCACCGACAGCGACCTTGCGCAACTGGCGCTGATCCGAGCGGGCGCGGGCATCGGCATCTGCCAGGCCGGCCTGGCGCGGCGCGACCCCGCGCTGGTGCGCCTCATGCCGCGCGCCTTCTCGATGAAGCTGGAGACCTGGATCACGATGCACGAGGACCTGCGCGCAAGCCCGCGCTGCCGCGCCACGTTCGACGCACTGGTCGCCGGACTGCAGCAATACATCGGGGCACCCACGCAAGGGACTCGGGGGAAAATAGCCCGCGCACGAACACAAGCCTCCGAATGACCGAACCCACCGACACAGAAAACCTCCCCTTGCAGGAACCCCGCCTCTGGCGCGACGACCTCTGGACCGCCCGCGTGATCAAGAACGAGGAAGACGACGGCTGGGCCGTCGAGATGACCCGCCACGGCGATCCCGAGCCCGCTCTCGTCGGCCCCTGGACCATGGGCCGCGACAAGAAGAACCCCAAGCCGCTCGACGGCCCCGCGTTTTCCACGCTGGTAAAGACGGCCGCCGAAGTGATCCGCCGCCACGAGCAGCAGCTGCACGCCACGCTCAACAAGAGCGTGACGGTGACGGCACGCGACGGACGGCGCATTCGCGTCTCGCTCGCGATCGTGCCCGACGAGGACAACCCCTCGGCCACGCTGAGCGCGCACGACGACGAAGACGACAGCGAGCTGGCGAGCGTGAATGTCTCGCCGGCCTTCAAGCTCACGTCGGGCAGCGCCACCAGCTGGATCGAAGCGGACTTCGCCCGCCCCCGTTAGCCGCCGCACCGGTGTGCGCGCGAATACCACAGGCGATGCGCATCCGCCAATCAGCGAAAGAACGTATGTTCACGCCGGGGTGAGTTGAGAAGAATCCGCCCCAACGAGCAATCGTTACCAGTCCTTCATTCATACGACGCCCGCTGCCAGTGCTGCCAGCGAGGGGTCGGGCAACAAAGCCCGAATCGGTTTCACCACCGGTTCGGGCTTTTTTGTTTTCTCGGTCGCAACGAAGCCTTTTCAAAACGGATGCGCGTCATCCGGTGGCGCAGCTTTGCCCCGAGAAAAAGCACTGGTGAACGAGCGCTCGTTTGCAGGGGCCGCGCCGCGGGAGGAGACACCCAACGCGCGGCCTCGAAGGTCGGATGTTCCTCTGATGACTCGCACAAAACCAAGGCAAAGGAATTTGACATGACGAACGTTTCCCTCAACCGCCGCCAGCTCGTGAAGACCGGCGGCTCGATGATCGTGCTGGGCGCCGCGGGTGGCGTGGCCGGCCTTGCCGCCGCGCAGGAAGGCACGACGGTGAAGCTGGGCCTCCTGCACTCGCTCTCGGGCACCATCGCCATCGCCGAGGCCTCGCTGGTCGATGCCGAGAAGCTCGCCATCGAGGAGATCAACGCCGCCGGCGGCGTGCTCGGCAAGAAGATCGAGGCCGTGGTGGAAGACGGCGCGAGCGAGAACCCGGTCTTTGCCGAGAAAGCGCGCAAGCTGCTCGAACGCGACAAGGTCGCGGCCATCATCGGCTGCTACACCTCGGCCTCGCGCAAGGCGCTGCTGCCGGTGCTCAACCAAGCCAAGGGCCTCTTGTTCTACCCGACCTACTACGAAGGCCAGGAACAGGACAAGCGCGTCTTCTACCCCTCGCAGGAAGCCACGCAATCGGTCATCGCGGCGGTGGAGTGGATGGCGCGCGAGAAGGGCAAGAGCTTCTTCCTGGTGGGCTCGGACTACATCTACCCGCGCACCTGCAACAAGATCGCCAAGCCGGCCATCGCCAAGGCCGGCGGCAAGGTGGTGGGCGAGGAATACGCGCCGCTCGGCCACACCGAGTTCTCCTCGATCATCAACAAGATCAAGGCCGCCAAGCCCGATTGCATCTACAGCACCGTGGTGGGCGGCTCCAACGTGGCGCTCTACAAGCAATTGCGCGCGGCGGGCCTGGACGGCGCCAGGCAGGTGCTGCTCTCCACCGTGGTGTCGGAGAACGAGATCGAGGGCATCGGCAAGGACAACGCCGCGGGCTACTACGCCTGCATGGGCTACTTCCAGAGCATCAAGTCGCCGGCCAACGAGAAGTTCGTGAAGGCCTTCAAGGCCAAGTACGGGCAGGAGCGCGTGATCGGCGACCCGATGGAGGTGGCCTACAACTGCGTCTACCTCTGGAAGCTGGCGGTCGAGAAGGCCAAGTCCTTCGACGTGGACAAGGTCACGGCCGCCGCCGCGGGCGTGGAGCTCGATGCGCCCGAGGGCACGGTGCGCGTGCACGCCACCAACCACCACGTGTGGAAGAAGGTGCGCGTGGGCCGCGCGCGCCCCGACGGGCAGTTCGACATCGTGTGGGAGTCGCCGCAGCCCGTCGAGCCCAACCCCTTCCCGAAGGTCTGACGCGATGAACCTCGACATCGCGGCGATGCAGGTGTTCAACGGCGTGAGCCTGTTCACCATCCTGCTTCTGATGGCCATCGGGCTGGCCATCGTGTTCGGCCTGATGGGCGTCATCAACATGGCGCACGGCGAGCTGATGGCGCTGGGCGCCTACATGACCTACCTGGCGGCGCGCTTCTTCGAGCACTTCGCGCCGGGCTGGATGGACCTGTACCTGTTCGCCGCGATTCCGTTCGCGTTCGCCGTGACCTTCGCGTTCGGCTACCTGCTGGAGCGGGGCTTCATCCGCTTCTTCTACGACCGGCCGCTGGACACGCTGCTGGCCACCTGGGGCCTGAGCCTCATCCTGCAGCAGGCCTACCGCTCGATCTTCGGCGCGCAGGAGGTGAGCGTGCCGCTGGCCTCCTGGCTCGCGGGGGCGTGGGAGCCGACGGCGGGCATCCAGCTGCCGCTCACGCGCATCTTCATCGTGGGGTTGACGGCCATCGTGGCGGTGGGCGTGTACCTGCTGCTCTACCGCACGCCATGGGGGCTGAAGGTGCGCGCGGTGACGCAGAACCGCGCCATCGCCGGCGCGGTGGGCATCGACACGCACCGCGTCGACGCGATGACCTTCGCGCTCGGCTCGGGTCTCGCGGGCATCGCGGGCGCGGTGTTCACGATGATCGGCTCGACCAACCCGGGCACCGGCCAGCTCTACATCGTCGACTCGTTCATCGTGGTGGTGTTCGGCGGCGTGCAGAGCCTCGTAGGCACGGCGCTCTCGGGCTTCGCCATCGCGCAGTCGCAGACCTGGCTGGAGTACCTCATGAGCGGCTCGATGGCCAAGGCCACGATCCTCCTGCTGGTGATCGCGGTGCTGTACTTCCGGCCCAACGGGTTGTTCGCCACGCGTTCGAGGAGCTGAAGGCATGTTCAAGCTCTCTCCCCAACGCAAGAGCGACCTCGCGGGCATGGCGGCCGTGCTGCTGCTCCTGGCCGTGGTGCTGCCGCTCACGCTCGATCCGTTTCGCCTGAACCTCATCAGCAAGTACCTGGCCTTCGCATTCGTCGCGGTGGGCGTGGTGCTCACCTGGGGCTACGGCGGCGTGCTGAGCCTGGGCCAGGGCATGTTCTTCGGCCTGGGCGGCTACATGATGGCGATGTTCCTGAAGCTCGAAGCCTCGGCGCCCGAGCTGCCCGACTTCATGGTGTGGAGCAGCGTCGAGCAGCTGCCCGCGTGGTGGCAGCCGTTCCACTCGCTGGGCTGGACGATTGCGGGCATCCTCGTGATTCCCGCCGTGCTGGCGTACGTGTTCTCGTACGCGATCTTCAAGCGACGCGTGAGCGGCGTGTACTTCGCGATCGTCACGCTCTCGCTGGCGCTCACGCTCACCGTGGTGGTGGTCGGCCAGCAGGGCGACACGGGCGGTGCCAACGGCATCACCGATTTCCGCACGCTGCTGGGCTGGGACATCGCGGGCGACGAGGCCAAGCGCGTCATGTACTTCGTCGAGGTGCTGGCCATCGCGCTGGTGATGGCGGTGTCGCTCGCGATCGTGCGCAGCCGCTTCGGCAAGATCCTCATCGCCATCCGCGACCGCGAGGACCGCGTGCGCTTCAGCGGCTACAACACGGCGCACATGAAGGCCTTCGTCTTCGCGGTGGCCGCGATGCTGTCGGCCATCGGCGGGGCGTTCTACAGCCTGCAGGTCGGGCTGATCGCGCCGGGCGTGATCGGCGTCGTGGCTTCGGTGGAGATGGTGATCTATGCGGCAGTCGGCGGGCGGCTGTCGATTCCGGGCGCGGTGATCGGCGCGCTCCTGATCGGCTTTCTCAAGTCGTACCTGTCGGAGACTTTCCCCGAGGGCTGGCTGTACTTCCTGGGCGCGGTGTTCATCCTCGTGGTGTGGGCCATGCCCAACGGCCTCGCGGGCCTGGGCGAGAAGTTGCTGCGCCGCCGCGGCGCGGAGGCGGCGCCATGAACGCCACGATGACGATGCCCAACGGTGGCCTGCCGCAAGCGGCCGCGGCGTTCTCGCACGCGAACGAGCAGATCCTGCGCGTGGAGGACCTGACCGTGTCCTTCGACGGCTTCAAGGCGGTGGACGGCCTGAGCCTCTCGGTGGAGCGCAACGAACTGCGCGTGATCATCGGACCGAACGGCGCGGGCAAGACCACGCTGCTGGACATGATCTGCGGCAAGACCAAGCCCAGCGCGGGCCGCGTGCTCTTCAACGGCCAGGACCTCGGCCGGCTGAACGAATACGAGATCGTGCGCGCCGGCGTGGGCCGCAAGTTCCAGACGCCCTCGGTCTACGAAGACCTCACGGTGCTGGAGAACTTCGAGATCTCGCTGCCGCGCATGCACGGCCTGCTGCAGTCGCTCACCTTTCGCCGCACGCCCGCGCTGCGCGAGCGCATCGATGCGATGGCCGAGCAGGTCTTTCTCATCGAGCGGCTCGGCCACCGCGCCGGGCAGCTGAGCCACGGGCAAAAGCAATGGCTGGAAATCGGGATGCTGCTGATGCAGGAGCCCGAGCTGCTGCTGCTGGACGAACCCGTGGCCGGCATGAGCCCGCGCGAGCGCGAGCAGACGGGCGACCTCCTGCGGCGCATCTCGGCGGGCAAGTCGGTGGTCGTGATCGAGCACGACATGGATTTCGTCAAGCGCATCGCGCACCGCGTCACGGTGCTGCACCAGGGCAAGTTGCTCAGCGAAGGAACGGCCGCGCAGGTGCAGGCCGACCCGCGCGTGATCGACGTGTACCTGGGCCATTGAGAGAAGGAGAAATGCAGATGCTCGAAGTCTCCGCACTCGATGTCGCCTATGGCGAGTCGCATGTCATCCACCAGGTGTCACTGCGCGTCGCGCCCGATGAGGCAGTTGCCATCATGGGGCGCAACGGCATGGGCAAGACCACGCTGCTGAAGTCGCTGATCGGGCTCCTGCCCGCGCGTGGCGGCAGCATCCGCCTGGGCGGCGCCGACCTCACGAAGCTGCCCAGCTACCAGCGCGTGGCGCAGGGCCTGGCCTTCGTGCCGCAGGGGCGCATGGTGTTCCCGTTCCTCACGGTGGAGCAGAACATCCTCTCGGGCGCCGCGAAGTCGGGCCACCGCACGGTGCCCGAGTACCTCTACACCTTCTTTCCCGTGCTCAAGGACATGAGGCAGCGCCGCGCGGGCAACCTCTCGGGCGGCCAGCAGCAGATGCTGGCGATCGCGCGGGCGCTCATCTCCGAGCCCCGGGTGCTGATCCTGGATGAGCCCACCGAGGGCATCCAGCCTTCGATCATCAAGGAGATCGCGCACACGCTGAACGTGCTGCGCGCCGAGCGCGGCTTCGCCGTCGTGGTGTCGGAGCAGGTGCTGAGCTTCGCGCTCGAGCTGGCCGACCGCTTTCTCGTCATCGACCGCGGCCGCATCGTGCACGACGAAGCGCGCGCCACGCTCGACCAGGACAAGGTCAGGTCCTTCCTGACCGTGTGAGCCCCTTTTCGTTTTTCTTCCCTCAACCCTTCAGGAGCAGCGTCATGAGACATGGTGATATTTCGAGCAGCAACGATTGCGTCGGCGTCGCGGTCGTCAACTACAAGATGCCCCGCCTTCACACCAAGGCCGAGGTGCTGGACAACGCCCGCAAGATCGGCGAGATGCTGGTCGGCATGAAAAAGGGACTGCCGGGCATGGACCTTGTGATCTTTCCCGAGTACTCCACGCACGGGATCATGTACGACTCGAAAGAGATGTACGACACCGCCGCCACGGTGCCCGGCGAGGAGACCGCGATCTTCGCGGACGCCTGCCGCCGCGCCAACGTGTGGGGGGTGTTCTCGCTCACCGGCGAGCGCCACGAGGAGCACCCGAACAAGGCGCCCTACAACACGCTGATCCTCATGAACAACCAGGGCGAGATCGTCCAGAAGTACCGCAAGATCATGCCGTGGGTGCCCATCGAGGGCTGGTACCCGGGCGACTGCACCTACGTGAGCGACGGCCCCAAGGGCATGAAGATGAGCCTGATCATCTGCGACGACGGCAACTACCCCGAGATCTGGCGCGACTGCGCGATGCGCGGCGCCGAGCTCATCATCCGCTGCCAGGGCTACATGTACCCGGCCAAGGAGCAGCAGATCCTGGTGTCCAAGGCCATGGCCTTCATGAACAACACCTACGTGGCGGTCGCCAATGCGGCGGGCTTCGACGGCGTGTACTCGTACTTCGGCCACTCCGCGCTCATCGGCTTCGACGGCCGCACGCTCGGCGAATGCGGCGAGGAGGAGATGGGCATCAACTACGCCGAGCTCTCGATGAGCCTCATCCGCGACGCGCGCAAGAACGGCCAGTCGCAGAACCACCTCTTCAAGCTCGTGCACCGCGGCTACACCGGCACCATCAACTCGGGCGACGGCGACAAGGGCGTCGCAGCCTGCCCCTACAACTTCTACACGAAGTGGATCACCGACCCCGAGGGCACGCGCGAGATGGTGGAGTCGTTCACGCGCAGCACCGTCGGCACGCCCGAATGCCCGATCGAGGGCATTCCGAACGAGCCCGCGAAGCACCGCTGAGGAAAGGGCAACGACGCGCCATGAATGCCTCCGTCCCCGATCCGCTCGCGAGCTACCGCATCGAGACCGAGCCCTTCTACCGGCCCGCGGGCAACGAGGTGGCGCTGTACCGGCAGGCGTACCGCCACCGCATGCCGCTGATCCTCAAGGGGCCCACCGGCTGCGGCAAGACGCGCTTCGTGGAGCACATGGCGTGGTCGCTCGGGCGGCCGCTGGTCACGCTCGCCTGCAACGAGGACATGACGGCCTCCGACCTCGTGGGGCGCTACCTCCTGGATGCGAACGGCACCGCGTGGCACGACGGGCCGCTCACGCTCGCGGTGCGCCACGGCGGCATCTGCTACCTGGACGAGGTGGTAGAGGCGCGGCAGGACACCACCGTGGTCATCCACCCACTGACGGACGCGCGCCGCATCCTGCCGCTGGACAAGAAGGGCGAGCTGGTGCGCGCGCATCCGGACTTCCAGCTCGTGGTGTCGTACAACCCCGGCTACCAGAGCAGCGCGAAGGACATGAAGCCCTCGACGCGCCAGCGCTTCGCGGCGCTGGAGTTCGACTACCCCGACAGCACACTTGAAGCAGAGATCGTCGCGCACGAGGCCGACGTCGCCATCGAACTGGCGGCCAAGCTGGTGGCGATTGCGCATTGCTCGCGGGAACTGAAGCACCGCGGGCTCGACGAAGGGATTTCGACGCGCATGCTCATCTACGCGGGCGTGCTGATCCGCGACGGCGTGTCGCCGCGCGACAGCTGCGACATGACGATGACACGCGCACTCACCGACGATCCCGACATGGCGAGCGCGCTGCAGGGCTTCGTGCAGGCGCAGTTCGGATGAAAGACAGCCACGCGTCGCTGGCCCTGCTTGCCCGTGGGCTGGCGGGCGTGGATGTGGAGGTGCAGCCGCTCGAAGTCGGTGCACGCGCGGTGCTCGTGGGCAAACGGCTGCTGCTGCCCGCGAGCGCGAGCGCGAGCGAACGGATGCACCGCGCCATGGTGGCGCACGCGGTCGCGCACCTGCGCCACTCGGTGCCCGCCCGGCCCGCGCGCACGCTCAAGCCGATCGGCATCGCGGTCGTCTCGGCCATCGAGGATGCGCGCGTGGAGCGGCTGCTGTGCCGCGATTTTCCTGGTCTGCATGGCTGGTTCGCCGGATCGCTCGCACCGCCGCCCGATCCGCTGGACCTGGGCTTCGCGGCGCTTCTCTCGCGCATGGACCGCATGCTGATGCTGCCCGCCTGGCAGGACGACAACCACTGGGTCAACAAGGCGCGCCGCCTGTTCGAGGAGACGGTGACTCGCGCGGGACTCGAAGACTACGACGCCTTCCGCGCGATCGCATCGATCCTGGCCAACGACCTCGGCCAGATGCGCGTGCGCTTCGATCCGCAGCACTACGTGGTGCCCGCGCCTTATCGCGACGACAACAGCTACCTCTGGGATTTCGGCGAGACCGAGACGTCGCCCGACGAAGCGATCGCGCTACAGCAGTCCGGCGCGCGGCCACCGCCAGCCGACGGCGGCGCCTCATCGCTCGATGCCGGCATCGAACTGGAACTGGGCCGCTACAGCTACCCCGAATGGGACCGCAAGCTCGAGCGCCTGCGGCCCGACTGGTGCACCGTGATCGAGAAGCTGCCCGCATGGCAAGGCCTCGCTGCGATGCGCGAGCAGGCATCGGCAAGCAGCGAGCGCTTCGCCCCGCTCGCCCTGCCCCGCGCGCGCCACCTCGACCGCACGCACCGCCTGCGCCGCCAATGGGAGGGCGACGACGTCGACCTGAACGCCGCGATCGAGGTGCTGGTCGACCGGCGCCTGCGCCTGCGCCCCGACCCGCGCCTGTTCATGCGCTCCGGCAAGGCGCCGCGCCCGAGCAGCGTGCTGGTGTTGCTGGACCTCTCGGAATCGGCGAACGACCCCGGCCATGGGGGTGCGCGCTCGCTGCTCGACATCGAGAAGCAAGCGGCCCTGATGCTGGCCGACGCGAACGCGCGCGGCATCGACCGGCTCGCGATCCACGGCTTTTCGTCGAACACGCGCGCCGAGGTGTATTACTACCGCCTGCTTGAATTCGGCACGCTGCTCCAGGCACCGTCACGCGCCATGATCGGTGCGGTGCGCGGGCGCTACTCCACGCGCATGGGCGCCGCATTGCGCCACGCCGTATCGCACCTGCGCACCGAGCCCTCGGGCCAGCGCGCGATATTGCTCGTGACCGACGGCGCGCCGGCCGACATCGACGTGCACGACCCCCAGTACCTCATCGAAGACGCCCGCAGGGCCGTCGCCGAAGCGCGCGAGGCCGGCGTGCGCACCGCTTGCATCGCGGTCGATGGCGCGGCCGATGCGTACGTGCGCCGCATCTTCGGCTGGCGCAACTATTGCATCGTGGGCGACGCACGCAGCCTGCCCGCGCGGCTTGCGCGCATGAGCGCACGACTGGCCGCCGCAAACTGAGGAGAATGATGGTTCACACACCCAGGAGACACCCCCGTGGCTGACAAGGACCCCATTCGCGTCGGCATCCTCTACTCGGAAACCGGCGTCACCTCGACGATCGGGCTGTCGCAGCTGCAGGGCGCGCTGCTGGCCATCGAGGAGATCAACGAGGCCGGCGGCGTGGACGGCCGCGAGATCGTGGCGGTGCGCTACGACCCCCAATCCAACCCCACGCGCTACGCCCAGCTGGCCGAGAAGCTGATCGTGCAGGACCGCGTCAACGTGATCTTCGGCTGCTACATGTCCAGCAGCCGCAAGGCCGTGATCCCGGTGATCGAGAAGTGGAACAAGCTGCTCTTCTACCCGACGCTCTACGAGGGCTTCGAGTACTCGGGCAACGTGATCTACACGGGCGCCGCGCCCAACCAGAACAGCGTGCAGCTGGCCGAGTTCATGACCACGAATTTCGGTTCGCGCGTGTACCTGATCGGCTCGGACTACATCTACCCCTACGAGTCGAACCGCATCATGGGCGAGCTGGTGATGCAGCGCCCGGGCAGCGAGAAATTGGGCGAGCGCTACGTGGCGCTCGATGCCACCGAAAAAGACTACCGCGCGATCATGGACGACATCCGCGACAAGCAGCCCGACTTCATCTTCTCGACCGTCGTCGGCGACTCCACCGCGAGCCTGTACCGCGCGTATGCCGAGGCGGGGTTCGATCCGAAGCGCATGCCGATTTCCAGCCTCACGACGTCGGAGGCCGAGATCTCGCAGATGGGCCGCGGCGTGGCCACGGGGCACTTCACCGCGGCGCCGTACTTCCAGTCGATCGACTCGGCCGCCAACCGCCGGTGCCTGGCGCGCCTGCGCGAGCGCTTCGGCGACGGCTGCGTGCCCAACCTGTGCTGGGAGGCTTCGTACTTCCAGATGCACATCTTCGCCAACGCGTTCCGGCAGTCGGGCAGCGACGGCATCGCGGAGATCCTGCCGCACATCCTGGGCAGCGAGTTCGATGCGCCGCAGGGCCGGGTGAAGATCGACCCGGCGAACCACCACACCTGCCTCTACCCGCGCATCGGCCGGGTCGATGCGCAGGGGCAGTTCACCATCGTGCGGCAGGCCACGCGGGCGGTGGTTCCGGACCCCTACCTGGTCACCCACTCGCTGGGCGACTGGACGGCCAGGCTCGACACGCTGGAGCTCTAGCATGGACGGCGCCGCCCCCAAGCGACACACCCTGCGGGTGACGCCGCCGCAGCTGAAAGAGCTGCGCTTGCTGAAGATCGCGGTGATCCACCCCGACGACGCGGACGGCCGCCAGCTCACGCAGCAGCTGCAGCGCATCGGCTGCCAGGTGCAGGCCTTCTGGCCACCGGTGCAGGTGCTGCCCGAGGGCATCGATGTGGCGTTCATGGCGGTGCAGCCCGACCTCATCCACCTGCGCTTCGAGTGGACGCAGGGCGAAGACGCGCCCGCCATCATCGCGGTGGTGACCTACGAGAACCCGACCATCGTGGAGGCGGTGCTGGAGATCGGCGCCAAGGCCGTGCTGCCTTCGCCCGTGCGCTCCTTCGGGCTGCTCTCGGCGCTGGTGGTGGCGCGCGAGGCGCACAAGGAAAGCCGCTCGCTCGCGCGGCGCCTGCGCAAGGTGGAGGCCAAGCTGCTCGGCGTGCGGCAACTGGCCGAGGCCAAGACCATCCTCATGAAGACGCACTGCGTGTCCGAAGGACAGGCGCACGACCTCATCCGCGAGCAGGCAATGAGCAAGCGCACGACCATGGAAGAGATCGCCGCGGCCATCGTCAACGCCAACGAGATCCTCTCGCTGGGCACGCGCAAGCCCGGCCAGGGCTGAAGCTCCGAGCTGGCAAGCCCGGCCGGGGCTGACGCTCGACGCTGGCAAGCCCGGCCAGGGCTGACGCATCAAAGCTGGCGGAACGTCGTCAGCACCTTCAACACGCTCCGCGTCGCGCCATCGATCACGCCGGGCAGGCGGTGCGCAATGCCCAGGCGGCGCGTGAGCTTTGGGGTGATCGGCAGCACCTGCATGCGCTTGTCGAGTGCATCGTCGGCCGTGTGCTGCAGCGGCAGCAGCGCCGCGCCATAGCCGGCGGCCACGAGGCTCTGGATCGCCGCGTCGTAGTTGAGCTCGATGCGCGCGCGCGGTGCGAAGCCGGCCTCGGCGAACCACGCCATCGTGAGGCGGTACATGTGGGTGGTGGCGTCGTTGAAGATCAACGGCTGCGCCGCGAGCCACGCGGGCGTCACGCGCCGGGGCGCCTTCGTGCGCTGGGGCACGAAAGCCATCATGGCCTGGTCGCGCCACGGCGTGACGACCAGCTCGCGCAGCGGCGGCTGCGGCATCGCGACCAGGCCGATGTCCAGCGTGCCCGCGGCCAGCCGCGCCATCGCTTCGGACGAGCCGAGGATGCTCACCTCCACGTCGATGCCCGCGTGCACCGTGCCCAGCGCTTCGAGCACCTGCGGCAGCAGGTCGACCACCACGCCGGTCGACGTGCCCAGCCGCACGCGGCCCGTGCGGCCTTCGGTCTGGCGCTTGACGGCATCGATGGCCTCGTCGGTGTCGCGCAGCAGCCGGCGCCCACGCTCCACCAGCGCCGCGCCCGCGGCCGTCGGCGTGACGGTGCGGCTGCCGCGCACCACCAGCTGCGCGCCCAGGCGCGATTCGAGTTCGCTGATGTGCAGGCTCACCGTGGGTTGCGCCAGGTGCAGCGCCTTGGCGGCCGCCGAGAAGGTGCCCAGGTCGGCGATGGCGACGAGGGTTCGCAGCTGGTCGAGGTTCAGTTGTCGCATCAGGAATGCTGATTGAAGGGTTCAGGAATCTCAACTTCCACAATAGCATGCAGCGCCGGAAGATGAGCGCTCCCACCAAGGAGCCCACCGTGACAGCGCCCAAGCCCTCGACCTTTCATCAACGCCTGATGCATGCCCTGCACGACTGGCGCCGCCGCGCCGCACAGCGCCGCCGCGGCCGCGCCGACTCGCAGCACCTGGCCGGCATGAGCGACCACGATCTGCGCGACCTGGGCATCGGGCGCAGCGAAGTGCCGCAACTGATCGACCGCGACAGGTACTGAAAGAATCGAAGAAGCGGCATTGGCCTTCAGCCTTCGCCCCGGAATTTGAGGTTCAATCCGGGGCGTGCCCCAACCCAAGACGCCCGCCCCGCTCTCCATCGAACTCACCTCGCCGCAGTCGGTCAACGGCAAGCGCGCGGCCTTCCAGTCGCTCTGGCTGCTGGTGCGCATGCAGCATGCGCACGATGCCGAAGGCGGCCTGGTGCGGCTGGCCGACTTGCGCGGCGAAGTCTCCGATGCGAGCACGCTGCGCATGGTCGTGAGCCGCGCGTTCCGCGATTTCAAGGCCTGGAACATCGAGGTCGGCTGGGGCGAAGACACGCAACGCGAGCCCCGTTTCCTGAACGCCGAGCGGCGCAGCCAGGGCCCGTTCTGGCTGCCGGCCGCCGAGGCGAAGCGCGTGCGCATGCTGGTGGGCGGGCGCGCGGCCACGGCCGCCGAAGTGGCCTCCTTTCTCGGCCTGCGCGCGCGCAAGCGCCGCGCGGCGGAACCCGGCGCGCCGCCGCCCGATGCGGTGCACCTGCAGGACGCTGCTTTCTGGAAGCAGCTGGTCGCCTCGCAACAGGCGGCGCGGCAGGGCCGGCTCATGACACCCGTGGCGTCCGTGGCGTCCGTGACTGGGGGCCACGCGACCGGGCTGCCGACCAGCGCGCTGGAGTCGATCCGCCTGGCCGGCACGCTGGCCGCCACCGATTTCCAGCGCGCGCTGGTCACGCTCAACGAGGCGATGCTGTGGCGCCGCCTCGGCGACAACGAGCAGGCGCGCCGGCGGCTGCAGGCGCTCAAGAAGCAGCGCCTGGCCCACCACGTGGCGGGCAACGACTACCTGGGCGCGATGGAGTGCATCGTCTCGGCGTGGTGCGCCTACACCGCGCGCGACTTGCCGCTCGCGCAGTCGCTCTTGAGCGGCATGGCCGAGGACGCGGCGCGCGGCCTCGTGCTGCGGCATCACCCCGACGTGCGTTTCGAGTGGTGCAACCTCTGGGCGCTGGTGTGCCGCTCGCGCGCGCTCGGCCTTTCGGCGGACGACAAGCCGGCCGCCGCGGCACTCGCCGAAGAGTCGCTGCAGCGCTTCGGCGAGGCGCTGGCGGCGGCCTTCGAATCGCATTCGTTCGACGCCGCGCAGCACGTGGCCGCGAACATGGGCATGGCCGCGTGGCTGTTCGACCGCGTCGGCCTCTCGGACCTGCCGGCGCTCGCGCACGACGGCCACGCCGACACCGCGCGCCGCGCGGTGCAGTGGATCGCCTTCAGCGAATGGCTCTGCGGCCACACCGACGGGCAAGGGCGCTCGGCGTGGAACGCGATCTACCTGATGCGCATCGCGCGCGGCCACTGCCGGCCCGAGACACAACCCACGCTCGCGCAGTTCCGCGCGCAAAAGCCGCTGGACCCGGCCGCGATCTCGAAGCTCGCCGGCCCGTTGGCGGATGCCTTCGACGCCACGCACTGGCCGGTGCGCTGGGTCGACGTGGCGCAGGCGCGCTTGGCCGATCACCAGGCCGGGCGCCGCCGCTACCCCGGCCTTCAGCACTGCAGCCTGCTGTTCGAGCACGCCTGGTATGCCGCGCATGCGGGCGATCTGCAGGCGGCCGAGCAGTCGCTGGGCGTGCTGCGCGAGGCGCTGCCGCAGCTGGTGCCGAGCGACCGCGCGTACTTCACCGAATCGTGGAACGACACGCTGCCCGCCGAACTGGTGCTGGAAGCCAAGCCGCCACGGCGGCCCAGCACACGCAAGAAGACCGCGCGCCCTGCCCGCTGATCAGCAGGCGGCGATGCAATCGATCTCGATGTCGAACGGCCCGAACCACGCCGGCACGCAGACGAAGATGCGCGCGGGCGGGTCTTTCGGAAAGTACCGCGCGTAGATCGCATTGACGGCCGCGAACTGCTCGACCGACGTGCAGTACACGTTGCACTTGAGCACGTTGTCGAGCGACGAGCCGGCGGTTTCCAGACAGAGCTTCAGCTGGTCGAGCACGATTTCCGCCTGCCGCTCGATCGGCGCCTCGGCCACCCGGCCGGTGGCGGGGTCGAACGGCGGCAGGCCCGACACGTAGACCGTGTCGCCATGCCGCGTGACGACCGAGGTCGGCGCCTTCAGTTGCTCCAGATAGGTCGACAGCGGCTCGACACGGATGACTTCTTTCTTCATGAACGCGGCTTTCTGCAACGGGATGCGTTCGATGATGCCGGCCGCGGCACCGGCTCGCTTCGCTATGGAACGAAGGATGGCGCGAGCGCCTGCCGCACGCGCTCGCGCAGCACCGGGAGCACATCGCTTTCGAACCACGGATGGTGCTTGAACCAGCCCGTGTTGCGCGGCGACGGATGCGGCAGCGGAATGAAACGCGGCGCGTATTCCGCGAAGGCCTCGACGGTTTCGGTGACGCCGGCCTTGCGCGCCGCGCCGAGAAAGTGGCGCTGCGCGTACTGGCCGATCAGCAGCGTGAGCTCGACCTCTTTCATCTGCGCGAGCAGGCGCGCCTGCCAGAGTTCGGCGCACTCCCTGCGCGGCGGCAGGTCGCCGCTCGCGCCGCGGCCGGGGTAGCAGAAACCCATCGGCATGAGCGCGACGCGCGTCGCGTCATAGAACACCTCGCGATCGATGCCGAGCCAGCGACGCAGCTGCTCGCCGCTCTTGTCGTTCCATGGCACGCCGGTGGTGTGCACAGTCATGCTCGGCGCCTGGCCGACAAGCAGCAGGCGGGCCGTGGCGCTGGCCTGCAGGACGGGTCGCGGCCCGAGCGGCAGGTGAGCGGCGCAGGCTTGGCAAGCGCGGATTTCCGCGAGGAGCGCGTCCATCAACGGGTCTCGCGCGCTACTCGGCAAACGGGCGGAAGAACCCATTGAGTTCATTGCCCGCCGCGGCGTTGGCGAACCCATCGAAACGCCCCTGCTCCGCCAGCGTGCGCGCCGCGTGGATGAACCCGCCCCATGCCGCGCGCGCGAGTCCGCCGCCCACGCTGACGCGCCGCACGCCCAGCGCGGCGATGTCCTTCATCGTGAGTTCGCTCGCGCCGCCGACCAGCAGGTTGACGGGCTTGGGCGCCACGGCCGCGACCACCGCGGCGATCTGTTCACGCGTCTTGATGCCCGGCGCGTAGAGGCAGTCGGCGCCGGCCGCTGCGTAGGCCTTGAGCCGCGCGATGGTGTCGTCCAGGTCGGGCCGGCCCGCGAAGAAGTTCTCGGCGCGGCCCACGAGCAGGGTGTCGCCGCCCGCCGCATCGATGGCCTTGCGCGCGGCGCGCAGGCGCTCGACCGCAACGTCGATGGGAAAGAGCGGATCGGCCGCGTTGCCCGTCGAGTCCTCGATCGACAGGCCCGCCACGCCGGTCTCGACCGCGAGCCGCACGCTCTCGGCCACGCCCTGCGCATCGGCGGCGAAGCCGTTCTCGAAGTCCGCGTTCACCGGCAGGTCGGTGGCCGCCACGATGTCGCGCAGGTGCGCGAGCACGGTGTCGCGCGACTGCGCACCGTCGGCCAGGCCCTGCGACCACGCGTGGCCCGAACTCGTGGTGGCCAGCGCCTTGAAGCCCAGGCCCTGCAGGTAGCGCGCGCTGCCCGTGTCCCAGGGGTTGGGGATGACGAAGCAGCCTTGTTCGTGGAGCGCGCGGAAGTCGGCGCGTTTCTGGGCGACGGTGCGGGTCATGAAGGCCTCATCTTTCTTGCTTTGTGCGGAGGATGGGTTTTAACGCAACCGCGCGAACGTTGCGCGAGCGCACCGTTCGGTGTTCTGATCGGCACCCATGCCCTACGCCATCCTGCTTTTCATTCATCTCGTCGCCGCCGCCTTCTGGGTCGGCGGCATGGCCACGATGCATTTCGCGGTGCGCCCCGCTGCCGTCGCCACGCTGGAGCCGCCGCTGCGCCTGCGCACCATGACCGCGGCGCTGCGGCGCTTCTTCGTCGGCGTGGACGCGGCCATCACGCTGCTGTTCGTGAGCGGCGTGTCGATGATTCTCTTGACCGGCGGCTTTCGCGGCCTGCACTGGCGCATCGAGGCGATGATGAGCATCGCCATCGTGATGGCCGGCATCTATGTCTACATCCGCGCCTCGGTGTTCAAGGCGCTGCGCCGTGCGGTCGAAGAGAGCGCGTGGCCGGTGGCGGCCGCGCGGCTGAACACGGTGCGCAAGCTCGTGAGCCTGAACCTCGCGCTCGGCGTGGTGGTGTTCGCCGTCGCGACCGTCGGGCGCGCGGGCTAGCGGCTCTCAGCGCTTGCTGGAAGCGCTCGCCAGTTCGCCGAGCACGGCGCCGTCGACCGGCTTTTGCAGCCACTTGGCGATGTCTTCGCCCAGCGCATAGGTCACCACGCCGACCATGCTGCAGGTGCTGCGCGGCATGCCGAAGTAGATGAACATCTGGCGCTGTGCGGTGAAGCGCGCGGGTGCCTCGCCCTTGCGCTCGAGCGTGCCGCGCAACTGCACGATCTTCGGGCCGCCGTAGAGACCGCCCGCGTTCGCGAGCAGGTCGATGATCTCGATCTGAAGGACGGGTGCGCCCTCGGCGTTGAGGGGTGCCGGCGGCGCGAGAAGGTATTCGTAAGGGGTAAGCAACTGGTCCTGCACGGCCTGCTTGAGCGAGGCGGGAACGTCGCACGCATCGTCGGCCTTCTTCAGCTGGACGCCCTTGGCGGTGGTGCCATAGGTGACCGCGGGGACGACCACGCTGTTGCGCGCGGTGGCTTCAGGCGGTGGGGGCTCGGGAGGTGCCGGCTGGCGCGTGCCGCAGGCGGCGAGCAGTGCGGCGGTGCCCACTACAACGGACACAAGGGACACACGGGACGCGCGGGACACGCGGGACGCAAAGGAAAGCCGCGCGGCAATGCGCGCGGCAAGCGGATGGTTTGTCATTGGAGATCTCCCTGAAGAATCGGACACGCGTTCGTCGACGCGCGCCCGATTTTGCATGGAGATGCCGCAACGCCAACTTACAGCCCGAGCGTGTCGATGCCGTGCGCAACCGCCACGGCCTGGGCGCGCACCGTGGCGCGGTCGAGCGTGCTGGACAGGCGCGGCGCGGTGCCGGCCGAAGCGGCTTCGGCGTACAGGTCGCCGGCGCGGGCGGCGGCCACGGCTTGCGTGCGCACCGTGGCGCGGTCGGTGGCGCTCGCGATGGCGACGGGCACGCCGCTCGATGCGCCTTCGGCGTACTGGTCCGCGCTGTGGGCTGCAACGACCGCATCGGCGCGCACGGCGGCGCGGCTGGCGGTCGACTGGAACTGCAGCACGCCCTGGTATTCCTCGGCGCTGGCGCCAACGGCGAAAGCGGAGAGGGCGGCAGCAGCGGCGGCGGCGAGGAGGAGCTTGGTGGTCTTCATGGCAGTGTCTTTCAAAAGAAGTGAGTGAGTCGGTTGGTGATCTGTCGGGACATTCATCGCTACGTCGGGATGCCGTGTGGCGATGAATGAATTACATCGGCAGGCTGTATCTGCGATGTGTCGAGATCCGGGGCGTTTTGCATGCGCGTGTGTGCGCTTCGCCGGCTGGACACACTGGCGTACAAATCGGCCCGCGCGGGCCGCACTGCACTTCGAAAAGAGAGATTGAAGGGGTGGGCGAAGGGCCGGCGCTCAGCCGGCCGCGCCCTTGAGCTCGACGCCGTTGCCGTCGGGGTCGGTGAGATAGATCGAAGGCCCGTTGCCCTCGGCACCGAAGTTGTTCTGCACCTCGCCGTTCACCGGCACGCCGTGGCGCGCCATCAGCGCGCGAATGGCCGCTTCATCGAAAGGCTCGATGCGCAGGCACAGGTGGTCGACATTGCGCCCCTCCTTGCCGGCGAGCGCGCCGCCCTGCCGGCCGAGCGGACCGTCGTGCGTGACGAGGTCGATGAGGCTCGTGCCGGCACGCAGGTGGATGAGCCCCAGGTCGTCGCGGCGCTTCTCGATCGCGCAGCCGAGCACGTCGCGGTAGAACGCGATCGCGCGTTCGGCATCTTTCACGCGCAGCACGACATGGTCGACGCGCAGGACCGTGAACGGAGGGCTGTGCGTCGTGCTGTCGGTCATCGCGTGGGTCCTTTCTACATGGCGTTCAGACCACGCCCGCCGAGCGCAGCGCGTCGAAGCGCGCGGCGTCGATGCCGAACTCGGCGAGCACCTCGCGCGTGTGCTGCCCGAGCGCCGGCGGCGCGTGGCGCAGCACGGGCGGCGTGGCCGACAGGCGCAGCGGGCTCGCCACGCCGGTGATGCTCGCGATGCCGTCGCCCGCATCGCGCGGCAGCGTGACCGCCAGGCCCCGCGCCTTGACCTGCGCATCGTCGAAGGCTTGCGCGATGTCGTTGATCGGGCCGCAGGGCACGGCCTTGTCTTCGAGCAGCGTGACCCAGTCGGCGGTGGTGCGGGTGCGGGTGAGTTCTTCCATCATCGGGATCAGCACGCCGCGATGCTTCACGCGCAGCGTGTTGGTCGCAAAGCGCGCATCGGCTGCCCATTCCGCGTGGCCGGCCGCTTCGCAGAAACGCGCGAACTGGCCGTTGTTGCCGATGGCCAGCAGCATCGAACCGTCGAGCGTCGGAAAGTCCTGGTAGGGCGCCAGGCTCGGGTGCGTGTTGCCCTGCCGCTGCGGCGCCTTGCCGGTGTTGAGAAACGCGCTCGCCTGGTTCGCGAGGATGGCCATGCCCACGTCGAGCAGCGCCATGTCGATGTGCTGGCCTTCGCCGGTGCGGTCGCGCACCTGCAGCGCCGCGAGGATCGCGGTGCTCGCGTAGACGCCGGTGAAAAGATCGGTGAGCGCCACGCCGACCCGCAACGGGCCGCCGCCGGGCACGTCGTCGGGGCGGCCGGTGATGCTCATCATGCCGGTCATGGCCTGGATCATCAGGTCGTAGCCCGCGCGCTCGGCGTACGGGCCGTCGTGGCCGAAGCCGGTCACGCTGCAATAGATGAGGCGCGGATTGGCCGCGCGCAGGCTCTCCTGGTCGAGGCCGTATTGCTTCAGCCCGCCGGTCTTGAAGTTCTCCACCACGATGTCGGCCTGCGCGGCCATCTGCTGCAGCAGCGCCTGACCGTCGGCCGTGGCCATGTCCACCGTGACCGAGCGCTTGTTGCGGTTGCAGGCAGTGAAGTAGCTGGCCTGGTCGGTGTCGTTGCCGTCCGCGTCCTTGATGAAGGGCGGGCCCCAGGTGCGCGTGTCGTCGCCCACGCCCGGGCGCTCGATCTTGATGACATCGGCACCCAGGTCCGCGAGGATCTGCGTGCACCACGGGCCCGCGAGCACGCGGGACAGATCCAGGACCTTGATGCCGTCGAGAGCTGCGGCCGGTTTGTTCATCGTCATCTACGTTGGTGTTGTCCTGCAATTCGAGGATGCCGCGGAACCGGCTTTGCCGGGCCGCTGGCGTCGCCCCCTGGAAGGGGGTTGGCGTCTACACGAAGTGAGTAAGACTGGGGGGTTAGTTCGAAAACGCGGCGATGCCGGTGATGGCGCGGCCCAGGATCAGCGCGTGGATGTCGTGCGTGCCTTCGTAGGTGTTGACCACTTCCAGGTTCACCAGGTGGCGGGCCACGCCGAACTCGTCGCTGATGCCGTTGCCGCCCATCATGTCGCGTGCGAGGCGAGCGATGTCCAGGGCCTTGCCGCAGTTGTTGCGCTTCATGATCGAGGTGATCTCGACCGAGGCCGTGCCCTCGTCCTTCATGCGGCCCAAACGCAGGCTGCCTTGCAGGCCCAGCGTGATCTCGGTCTGCATGTCGGCCAGCTTCTTCTGGATGAGCTGGTTGGCCGCGAGCGGGCGGCCGAACTGCTTGCGATCCAGCGTGTACTGGCGGGCGCGGTGCCAGCAGTCTTCGGCGGCACCGAGCGCGCCCCACGAAATGCCGTAGCGGGCGCTGTTCAGGCAAGTGAACGGGCCCTTCAGGCCCTGCACTTCGGGGAAGGCGTTCTCTTCGGGGCAGAACACGCCGTCCATCACGATCTCGCCGGTGATGCTGGCGCGCAGGCCCACCTTGCCGTGGATCGCGGGGGCCGACAGGCCCTTCATGCCCTTCTCGAGCACGAAGCCGCGGATCGGGCCGACCGTGCCGCTTTCGCTCACTTCCTTGGCCCACACGACGAACACGTCGGCGATGGGCGAATTGCTGATCCACATCTTCGCGCCGCTGAGCGAATAGCCGCCCGGCACCTTCTTGGCGCGGGTGACCATGCTGCCGGGGTCGGAGCCGTGGTCGGGTTCGGTCAGGCCGAAGCAGCCGATCCATTCGCCGGTGGCCAGCTTGGGCAGGAACTTCTGCTTCTGCGCCTCGGTGCCGAATTCGAAGATCGGCACCATCACCAGCGAGCTCTGCACGCTGGCCATCGAGCGGTAGCCCGAATCGACGCGCTCGACCTCGCGGGCGATCAGGCCGTAGGCCACGTAGTTGAGGCCCGGGCCGCCGTACTGCTCGGGGATCGTGGGGCCCAGGAGACCGAGCGCGCCCATTTCGCGAAAGATGGCCGGGTCGGTCTCGCCGCTGCGGAAGCCCTCGATGACGCGGGGCGCCAGGCGCTCCTGGCAGTAGGCATTGGCCGCGTCGCGGATCATGCGTTCTTCGTCGGTCAGTTGCTGGTCGAGAAGAAGGGGATCGTCCCAGTGGAATTGCGCTTTGGCGGCCATGTGCTGTCTCCGGAAAGAGGGGAAAAAGAGAAAAAGAGGGGGATGGGGGCGATCCTAGCCACGCGGGGGGCCGGGCGCAAACGATGAATCCTCACCCAGATATGCGTTTGTAGAATGTCTTGCAAGATGTTCGAGCGGGCCCGCCATTGGCAAGGCCACGTCTCCATACATACACCCGAGGCATACATGCGCCGCAAGATCCCACCCCTGCAAACCCTCGTGTGCTTCGACGCCGCCGCGCGCCACGAGAGCTACACCCGCGCCGCGCAGGAACTCGCGCTCACCCAGAGCGCGGTGTCGCGGCAGATCGGCACGCTCGAGGCGTTCCTCGGCGTCGCGCTCTTTCGCCGAACGCGTCACGGCGTGGCGCTCACCGCGAGCGGCGCGGCCTATGCGCGGCAGATCACCAAGCGGCTCGAGGCGATGGAGCGCGACACGCTCGACGCCATGGCGCACCAGGGCGAAGGCGGCTCGCTCTCGCTGGCGGCCGTGCCCACCTTCGCCACGCGCTGGCTGATGCCGCGCCTGAAGGGCTTCGCCGCGCTGCAGCCCGACGTGGTGGTGCACATCGAGACGCGCACCCGCCCCTTTCTCTTCGCCGATGCGGAGTTCGACGCGGCGCTCTACGCCGGCACGCCCGCGCAGGTCGAGAACTGGGCCGGCACGCGCGCGCTGCTGCTGATGCACGAGGACGTGGTGCCGGTGTGCAGCCCGTCGCTGCTGCCGCGCGGAAAAGCCGTGGCGCCCGCGGTCATCGCGAAGATGCCGCTGCTGCAGCAGAGCACGCGGCCCGACGGCTGGCGCCAGTGGTTCGATGCGCAGCAGATCGACGCGCCCAACGCGCGCGGCGGTCCGCGCTACGAGCTGTTCTCCATCCTCGCCGCGGCCGCATCGCACGGTTTGGGCGTCGCGCTGATGCCCACGATGCTGGTGGCCGACGAGCTCGCGCGCGGCGAACTGGTGGTGGCGTGTGCGCGGCCGCTCTCGGGCGAGCGCAACTACTACCTCGTGACGCCGGAGCGGGCCGACCAGCGGCCGCTGCTCAAGTTCTTCAGCGACTGGCTGCTCGAACAGGCGCGCCAACGCTGAGAATGCGCGCCATGACGACGCGCGACAGCCGCTCCGAATACGAATGGCGCATGCACAAGGTGCTCACGCACATCGACGACCACCTGGACGAGGCGCTCGAGCTCGCGGCGCTGGCCGACGTGGCGCATTTCTCGGCGTACCACTTCCACCGCCTCTTCGCGGCCTGGGCCGGCGAGACGCTGGGCGACTACATCCGGCGCCGCCGCGTGGAGGTCGGCGCGCTGCGGCTCGCGACGCAGCCGCGCCTCTCGGTGCTCGAGGCTGCGCTGTCGGTGGGCTTCGGTTCGGGCGAGGCATTCACCCGTGCATTCCGCGCGCGCTTCGGCAACTCGCCCAGCGCATGGCGCGTGTCGCACGACTGGGTACTGCCTTGCGACGACCCTGCGCACAAGAGCAATCCTGATCAGATCGCCCTGCACGGCTTCACGAAGAATGACTCTGCATTGCGCAATCCCGCGCACGAGGAGCCACCCGTGAATGTCCAGCTGATCACCCGTCCCCCCGTCACCATTGCCTACCTGCGCTACACCGGCCCGTTCGGCGCGCCGGTGGGCGCGTTCTGGGCCGAGAAGGCCGCGCCCTGGATCTGCGCGCACAACCTGTGGTCGCATGCGCGCTACGGCATCAGCCACGACGACCCGAGCATCACCGCGCCCGAGCACTCGCGCTACGACGCCTGCGTGGAAGTGCCCGAAGACTTCGTGCCCGACGGCGGCTTCCAGAAGACGGTGCTGCCGGGCGGGCGCTATGCCTCGCTGCGGTTCCAGGGCCTGCCCGGCGAGATCAACGATGCATGGACGCGCCTCATGCGCGACTGGCTGCCCGCGAGCGGCTTCCAGTTCGACAGCCGGCCCGCGTTCGAGTACTACGGGCCCGGCATGGCCTTCGACGAGAAGACCGGCGCCTTCGAATGCGATATATGCATTCCGATCGCGCCGCTCTGAGCAACAAAGCCGCGCGTCAGGCCTTCGCGGGCCGCGCGCCCTCTTGCGCATAGGCCTGGATCAGCGCCGGGAACGCCGCGAAATCGGGCAGCTTGCCGAAGCTGTGCACCGCGGGCGTCGTGGCCCAGGGCAGCTTCTCGTCGGTCCAGGTTTCCATGAAGGGCACGAACCATTCGTGGCGGTCGAGCATCGTGGGCCGGATGTTGACGAACTCGTCCATGCCCTCGGTGCGCGTGAACATCCAGCTCTTGCAGTGCGGGCAGCAGTAGTGGTGCGAATCGCCATGCAGGCCACCGATGACGGGCTCGCCAGCAACGACTTCGAAGCCCGGCGTCGGGATGGCGAGCGACAGCGAGAAGGCGCTCGCGCTCATGCGCTGGCAGCCCGTGCAGTGGCAGGCCATCGACAGCAGCGGCGGCGCCGTGATGCGCAGGCGCACCTGGCCGCAGCGGCAGCCGCCGTCCCAGGGGAGTTGCCAGTCGTCTGTGCCTTGATCGGCGGGGGATGTGGGAGTGCTCATGGGATTACTTCCTGGTGCTTGATGGTGCCGGCGGCGCCGTCTTCTTCGCCGGTGGTTTTGCCAGAGTTTTCGCTGCGGGCTTTCGGCGCGCCTTGAAAGGCCCGGTGACTTTCCCGAGCCACGGATCGCAGACGGCCCGCAGCGCCGGATCGACGTCGAACTGCGGGTCCCGCGCATCGAACAGGATCTTCTTGCGGGCCTGCGCGCGCACCAGCGCAAAGGCATTCTTCTCGGAGCGGCTGTTGTCGAACATGAGCGTCATGTTCGCGATCTGCGTCGCGTGCCCGACCGCGGCCTGCGTGCGGGGAAAGCGCTCGACGAGCTTCTTGCGGTCCACGTCGTGGCCGCCCTGCTGCTTGCGGGTGCTCACGCGAAAGACCGACATGTCCACCGACACGAGCCCTACGAACAGCAGCACCACGAAATAGCCCGCCTGCTGCATCGCGCGGATGTCGTCGGCCTTGGACGCATGGCCGCCGCCGGGCAGCGGCTGCCAGTGCGAGAAGACCGTCTCGAACGCGAAGGGCATGCGCTGGTCCATCACCAGGCTCTTGAAGGCGCGCACGCCCTCTTGCGACAGCACCTGCCATTTCTCGTCGTCGTCGCGCAGCTGCTGGGCCCACGCGGGGATGTGGCCGGTCCTGGGGTCGGCGTCGGGCAGGATGGACATCATCATCCGGTCGGCGTTGACCAGCGGCATGCGCAGCGAGGCGGCCAGGCGCGAGTACCAGAGGGTGGATTTGCCGGCGCCGTTGTGGCCGGCCAGGACGAAGGCCACCGGACGTGGGCCCCGCGTCTGGTCGAGGAGCTTTTCCAGCGTCGGAGGACGGCGGCTCACGCCTTGCTCGCGCGAAACTTTCCGTCGACCAGGCTGCCGGTGACCTTGGTGCCGTCGGCCGCTTCGCGAACGACACGGGTCGGGTCCTGCGGGTCGGCGTAGTAGGCGAAGATCCGCGCCGCGTTGGGGCCGTGGAATACGACCGAGCGGTCGATGCCGGGCTTGTTGAGCGCGCGCGCCGCCTTCTTCAGCAGCGCCGTCGTGTTGTCCTCAGGGCGCACCACGGGACGCGGTGTCTTGCCGGTCTTGATCAAGGTCATGCCGCGCCCCAGCGTGGCCACTGGCCGGCCCTGGACCAGCTGCGCGGCGGTGCTTTCGCGTGCGACGGATTTTTCTCTTGCCATCGCCGGATGATCGCTCAAAACCCCCGGCGCCCACCAGCCCGCGCGCGAAGGGTCGAAGGGCCGCGATGGCATACCGGTGTCCGAAAACGGCGAGCCCCGCGCGCGCGCCGGCGAGACACTGCGAGCATGACAACAACCCACGTTTCCCGCATCGACGCGCTCGACTGGCCCCGCATCGAGACCGATCTGGCCACCCGCGGCTGCGCCGCCACCGGCCAGTTGTTCACCCCCGAGGAATGCGCCCGGCTCGCGGCGATGTACGACGAGGGCGGCCACTTCCGCAGCCGCGTGGTCATGCAGCGCCACGGCTTCGGCCAGGGCGAGTACCAGTACTTCGCGAACCCGCTGCCGCCGCTCGTCGCCGCATGGCGCAGCGCGCTGTACGAGCGCCTCGCGCCCCTGGCCAATGCCTGGGCGAGCGCGATGGGCCAGCCGGCCGACTACCCGCCCGATCACGCCGCCTACCTCGCGCGCTGCCATGCGGCGGGCCAGCTGCGCCCCACCCCGCTGCTGCTGCGCTACGGCGAGGGCGACTACAACTGCCTGCACCAGGACCTGTACGGCGACCTGCAGTTTCCGCTGCAGCTCACCGTGCTCCTGAGCCGGCCGGGCGCGGACTTCACCGGCGGTGAGTTCGTGCTGACCGAGCAACGCCCGCGCATGCAGTCGCGCGCCGAGGTGGTGTCGCTCGCG
This sequence comes from Variovorax sp. AC194, assembly GCF_979257995.1. NCBI lineage: Bacteria > Pseudomonadati > Pseudomonadota > Betaproteobacteria > Burkholderiales > Comamonadaceae > Variovorax > Variovorax sp. AC194. The sequence goes on from NZ_OZ409823.1 coordinate 128,431, forward strand.
CAGGGCGAGGCCGTGATCTTCGCGGTCAACCAGCGCCCCGTGGCGGGCACGCGCGGCACCTACCGCGTGACGATGCGCCACGGCGTGAGCCGCCTGCGCTCGGGGCGCCGGCACACGGTGGGCCTCATCTTCCACGACGCGCACTAGCCGCCGCGGGCTCCCGCACGAGCGGGCACTAACGCACGCAAAAGCCGAACTCGCGCAAAATCCCTCCCGCATCCGGCGCTCTCGCCAGAATTTCCGACACCCAACGATCGGGACGGCGAGCCAACCCGATGCCGATCCGCGGCCGATCCGCAGCGGATGCGTTCGAGTCGTCGACAGGGAGCTGTATGAACATGAACTCGTCCGGGTCTCCGGATGTGGCGGGAAAGCCGCCGTTTGAATCCACCAGTCCGCGCCCGCCGCCGGCAACCGCGGCCGAAGCCCCACCCCGGCGCTCGCGCCGCTTCAGGGTCGACGTGGGCACCATCGTCAGCGCCGTTGCGCTGGCCCAGTCGCTGCTGCTGGTCTCGCTCGGCTACTGGGGCTCGCAGCGGCTGGTGTCGGACATCGGCACCTCCGCGCACCGGGCGAACCACGACCGCATCGAGGACAAGGTGCTCGCCTTCCTCGCGAAGGCCGAGTCGGCGGTCGGCGCCATCGGGAGCGCCCCGAGCCTGAGCCCCGCGGGCGAGCATTCCGAGCGCACCGCCGAATTGCTCTGGACCCTGCTGCAGCAGTCGCCCGAGTTGGACAGCGTGTACGTCGCCAACGAGAGCGGCCAGATGCTGATGGCGCTGCGCTACCCGGTGCCTGCGATCCGGCACATCGCTGCGGCCAAGGAATTCACCACCGAGACCTGGCAGTACAAGCGGCCCTTCGGCGCGGAGCTGGACGTGCAGCAGCGCTTTGCCACGCAGCGCATCGAATCGTTTCGCAGCAGCTACGACCCGACGCGGCGCGGCTGGTTCGAGCAGGCCAGCAAGCGGGGCGGGCCGATATGGACGCAGCCCTACGTGTTCGCCGCGGCGCAGGAACTGGGCGTGACCTACGCGCTGCCGGGCGAGCGCCGCTACGCCGAGGGCGGCACCAAGGCGCTGGTGGCGGCGGGCGACGTGTCGCTCGGGCGTCTGTCGGAATTCGTGCGCCTGTTCAGCAGCAACGGCTACGGCAACAGCGCGCTGCTGAGCGCCGACAGCAAGGTGCTCGCGCGCAGCGACCAGCCGGGCGTGCTGCACCAGCTCGCGCCGCCCACCGGCGTGCTGGGCGCGCTGCACGAACACATGGTGGCCGACGGCACCGCGGGCGGCGGCAACGACTCGACCTTCTCGTTCGACTTCGACGGCCAGCGCTACCTCGTGCAGACCTCGCTCATCCCCTCCACCGGCTGGGAGCTGGTGAGCTGGGTGCCCGAGGACATGGTGCTGGGCGACCTGCGCCGCGCGGTGCTCTGGGGGCTCTTGCTGGCGCTGGTGTTCCTGGCGCTGGCGCTGTTCATGTCGCTCAAGCTCTCCAAGCTGGTGACCTCGCCGGTGGAGAACCTCTCGCGCATCGCGCGGCGCATCGGCCTCCTGGAGCTGGACAACCTGCCGCGCGAACCCAGCCGCGTGCTGGAGATCCAGCACCTGGACCAGGCGCTGGACGACTCGGCGCGCAGCCTGAAGGCCTTCAGCAAGTTCGTGCCGGTGGACGTGATCAACCAGCTCGTGGCCGAAGGGCATTCGCTTGCGCCCAACGGCGCGGCGCGGCGCGTGACGGTGATGTTCACCGACGTGGAGGGCTTCACCTCGATCTCGGAGTCGCTGCCCATCGACGTGCTGGTGGGCATGCTGACCGAGTACTTCAACCTCGCCACCGGCGTGTTCGCGCGCTACGGCGGCGTGGTCGACAAGTTCATCGGCGACGGCATCATGGTGCTGTGGGGCGCGCCCGCGGACATGAAGGACGCGGAGTACCGCGCCTGCCTGGCCGCGCTGCAGCTGCATGCGCAGATGAACGAGCTCAACCGGCAATGGCGCGCCCAGGGCCGGCCCGAATTCCGCACCCGCATCGGCATCCACACCGGCGTGGTGATCGCGGGCGTGCTGGGCTCGAACGACCGGCTCTCGTACACGGCGTTCGGCGACGTCATCAATGTGGCAAGCCGCATCGAGGGCATCAACAAGCAGCTGGGCACGCAGACGCTGGTGTCGGAAGACACCTTCGCGGGCCTGAAGGGGCGCCTCAGTACGCGCCGCATCGAGGAGCTGGTGGAACTGCGCGGCCGGCAGACGCGGATGGTGCTCTACGAGCTGATGACGCCTTGAGCGCCGGCGCCGTTCAGCGCGGCGACGGCGTGACGCGCACCAGCACGAGGTCGGCGGTGGCGCCGCTGCCCTGCGTGAGCACCGGGTACTGCGTGTCGTTGATGAACAGCAGCTGCTCGCCGCGCAGGATGCGCGCCGACACCGCGTAGCGCATGCGCGCCGACACCGCGTAGCGCATGCGCGGATCGATGCGCCCGGCGTCGACCTGCAGTTCGTAGGCGAACGGCGGCTGCCTGCCGTTGGCCTTGATGCGCTGCTCGGCGAGCGTGACCGAAGGCGCGTCCATGCGCGACACATCGAGCAGCTGCACCACGACCTCGGCCGCGGGGTCGAGCGCGATGCGTTCGCGGTAGGCGACCGTGCCGCTCACGCGCAGCGATGCGCCGGCGGCGGGCTTCGATGCCGGCGCGGAAGAGGCACAGGCGCCCAGCACGGAGGCGCCGACAACAGCGGAAAGCATCAGGAGGCTGGTACGTCTTTTCATCGGGACATCATGCGGAGGCACGCTCGGCGGCGAAGGTCACGTACCAGTCGAGACTGCCGGGGTTGGCCATCGCCTCGCGGTTCACCACCTTCTCGATCGGCTGGCCCAGCAGCAGCTTCTTGATCGGCAGCTCCTGCTTCTTGCCCGAGAGCGTGCGCGGAATCTCGGCCACCTGGAAGATGTCGTTGGGCACGAAGCGGGGCGAGAGCGAGGTCTTGATCGCGTTGTTCAGGCGCGCGCGCATCGCCTCGTCCAGCGCCACGCCCGGGCGCAGCACCACGAAGAGCGGCATGTAGCTGTCGCGGCCCAGGTACTCGAGGTCGACCACCATCGAGTCGAGCACCTCGGGCAGCCCTTCGACCGCGCTGTAGATCTCGCTGGTGCCCATGCGCAGGCCCTGGCGGTTGATGGTGGCGTCGCTGCGGCCGTAGATGATGCAGCCGCCGTCTTCGCCGATCCTGATCCAGTCGCCATGGCGCCACACGCCGGGGTAGGTGTCGAAGTAGCTCGATACGTAGCGCGCATTGCCCTCGTCGCCCCAGAAATAAAGCGGCATCGACGGAATGGCCTTCGTGCAGACCAGCTCGCCCACCTCGCCGATGACCGGCTGGCCCTGCTCGTTCCACGCCTCGACCGCGTGACCGAGTTCGCGGCACTGCATCTGGCCCGGCACCTCGGGCAGTTCGCGGTTGCCGCCGACGAAGGCGCCGCAGAAGTCGGTGCCGCCGGAAATGTTGCACCACCAGACTTCCTTCGAGCCCGCATCGAGTATCTGCTGCGAGCCCCAGCGCTGCACCTCGTCGGGCAGCGGCGAGCCGGTGCTGCCGAGCGCGCGCACGCGCGAGAGATCGCCGCATTCCCTGGCGACGACGCCGGCCTTCATGCAGTTGGTGAAGTAGGCCGCGCCCGCGCCGAAGAAGGTGACCTTGTGCCGCGCGACGAAGCGCCACAGCACGCCCCAGTCCGGCGCCTCCTTGCTGCCCGCCGGATTGCCGTCGTAGATGCAGATGGTCGCGCCGAAGGCCATGCCCGAGAGCTGCGAGTTCCACATCACCCAGCCGGTGGAGCTGTACCAGTGGTAGCGCTCGCCGAAGTTGTTGGCGCCGTAGCTCGCGCCCACGTCGTTGTGCAGGCCGCAGGCGTGCATGGTGAGAAGGATGCCGCCCTGCCCGTGCACGATGGGCTTGGGCAGGCCCGTGGTGCCGCTCGAATAAACGATCCAGATCGGGTGGTCGAAGGGCAGCCATTCGGGCTCGAACGCGGCGACCTCGGCATCGTTGCGCACGGTGGCCTCGGTCCAGTCGATGTCGTGTTCGACGGGGCTCGCGGCGAAAGGTGTCTTCACGAGCAGCAGCTTCTTCACGCTCGGCAACTGGCCGCGCAGTTCCTGCAGCACGGCGCTGCGGTCGAGCGGCTTGCCGCCGTAGTGCACGCCGTCGACGGCGACGAGCACCTTGGGCTCGATCTGGCGGAAGCGGTCGGCCACGGCGGCCGTGCCCATGTCGGGCGCGCACACGCTCCAGATCGCGCCGATGCTGGAGCACGCGAGAAACGCGACCATGGTCTCGGGCACATTGGGCATGTAGGCCGCCACGCGGTCGCCGCGCTGCACGCCGAGCGACTTGAGCGTGAGCGCGACCGCGGCGACCTGGCGGCGCATCTCGGGCCACGACAGCTCGCGGACTTGGCCCAGTTCGTTGTCGCTCACGATGGCGGGCATGCCCGCCGCATGCGCCGCATCGGCGTGGCGCAGCACCTCGCGCGTGTAGTTGACCTGTGCGCCCGGGAACCAGCGCGCGCCCGGCATGCGCGCCTCCGCGAGCACCGCGGTATGCGGCGTGGGCGACGCGAGGCCGGCGTAGTCCCAGATGCTCTGCCAGAACGCATCGAGGTCTGTGACGGACCAGCGCCACAGCGCGTCGTAGGTGTCGAACGAGAGGCCGCGCTGCTCGCGCAGCCAGTCTTGATAGAGGCGGATCTGGGGGATGTTGGGAACATTGGAAACAGGCATGGCCCGAGCGTAGCGCTGCGAACGGGCGCGCTCAATCGGGGTTGACCTCAGGGTTTGTACGTGTGTTCAACATTTTTGTACAGGCGTTCAATACGCCCCCATGAGCACCCGCACCCCGACCGCCCGGCGCAGCCCTCCCCGGGCCGCGGCCATCACCACCATCACCGCCGAAGCCGCCCGGCCCGACCGCCGCCAGGCCATCCTGCTGGCCGCCGAGAAGCTCTTCGCGCAGCACGGCTACCACGCGGTGACGATCCGGCAGATCGCCGAGGAGGCCGGCGTGCCGCTCGCGCTGGTGGGCTATTACTTCGGGCCGAAGCACGAGCTCTTCCACGCCATCTTCGAGCACTGGAGCCACACCATCGAGGAGCGGCTCGCGGGCCTGGCGCAAGTGAACAACGACCCCGACGACGCGCACACGCTGCCGCGCATCATCGACGCCTTCACCGCGCCCGTGCTCGCCTTGCGCGCGAGCGCCGAGGGCGAGTACTACGCGCTGCTGGTGGCGCGCGAGCTCTACCACGCGACCGAGGAAGCCGACCGCGTGCTGCGCGGCTACTTCGATCCGCTGGCCACCGCCTACATCGACGCACTGCACCTCGCGCTGCCGCATGCCACGCGCGCCCAGGTCGCATGGGGCTACCAGTTCGCGCTCGGCGCACTGTTGCACCACCTGAATGACAGCCGCATCGAACGGCTCTCGCGCGGCGAGAACAAGCGCGCCGACCCGGCCGTGGCGCCGATGCTGGTGAACTTCATCGTCGGCGGCCTGCGCGCCGCGCTGCCCAAGACCAAATCCAAGACCAAGCTCCCGCGCGCACAACAAAAAACCCCCACCCGGAGACAGAAGACATGATGAAACGACGCACCCTGCTGTCGGTGCTCGCGGCCGCATCGGCCGCCGCCGCGCTGCCTTCGCGCGCGCAGCAGCCCCATCCGAAGATCGTGTTCGGCTACACCGCCGTGACCGACTTCGCCTCCGTCTTCGTGGCGGCCGAAGAGGGCTATTTCAAGAAGCGCGGGCTCGATGTCGAGCTCAAGTTCATTCCGCTCAACTCTACGATTCCCGCCGCGCTGCAGTCCGATTCGCTGCAGATCGGCGGCCCCACGCCCTCGGTGTTCCTGCAGGCGGTGGATGGTGGGCTCGATCTCGTGCTGGTGGCCGGCGGCGGCCTCACCTCCAAGACCATCACCGGCTTCGGCCTGGTGGCGCGCGCGGGCTCGGGCATCAAGAGCGCGCAGGACTGCGTGGGCAAGAAGATCGGCGTGCCGGGCCTGGGCGCCTTCCTGCACGTGACCTTCCGAGCGTGGCTGAAAGACAGCGGCGTGGACTACCGCAAGGTCAACTTCGTGGAGGCCTCGTTCCCGCAGCATGCCGACCTGCTGCGCGGCGGCTCGGTGGATGCGGTGGTGTCGGCCGATCCGTTCATGAGCCGCATCACCGAGAGCGGCGCGGGCTACGTCGCCTCCTACTACTCGACCTTCCTGCCCGAGAACAACCAGACCATCGTGCATGCGGCCAAGCGCGAGTGGGTCGCGAAGAACCCCGCGACGGCACGCGCGTTCCGCGAGGCGCTGGTCGAGTCCGGCGGCTTCATGCAGCAGGCCAAGAACGACGCGAGGGTGCGCGCGGCCATCGGCAAGTACATCAAGCTGCCGCCCGAGGTGCTGGCCAAGGTGCAGGTCTCGCCGCCCGGGCCGGTGGTCACCGACAAGCAGCTCGGTTACTGGACCGGGCTCATGAAGGAGCAGGACATGCTCAAGACCAACATCGACGTTGCGAAGCTGATCGCCAAGTGATTTCCTCCCCTGCCCCGATCACCGCGCGCGCCGCGCTTTCCGTGAGCGCCGCGCGTTCGCCGGCCAGTTCCACGATGCCTGCCACGCCCTTCCTGCGCTTCGACGGCGTCACCATCTGCCTGGGCGGCCGCGAGATTCTTTCGCCCACTTCGTTCGACGTGGCGCGCGGCGAATTCGTCTGCATCGTCGGCCCGAGCGGCTGCGGCAAGACGACGCTGCTGCGCGCGGCCAGCGGCCTCGTCACCGCGAGCGCCGGCGAGGTGCGGCGCAACGGCGTGAAGATGACCGCGCCGTCGCGCGAAGTGGCCTTCGTGTTCCAGGACTACGGCCGCGCGCTGCTGCCCTGGCGCACCGTGGAAGGCAACGTGAGCCTCGCGCTCGAGGCGGCCGGCGTGCCCGCCGCCGAACGCGCGCCGCGCATCGCCGACGTGCTCGGCAAGGTCGGCCTCGCGAAGCACGCGCAGAAGTTTCCGGTGCAGCTTTCGGGCGGCATGCAGCAGCGCGCGCAGATTGCGCGCTGCCTCGCGCAGAAGCCCGAGCTGATGATGATGGACGAGCCCTTCGGCGCGCTCGATGCGCTCACGCGCCAGAGCCTGCAGGACGAGCTCGCGCGGCTGGTGCGCGACGACGGGCTCACGGTGCTGTTCGTGACGCACGACCTCGAAGAAGCCATCTACCTGGGCGACCGCGTGATCGCGCTGCAGGCCAACCCCGGGCCCGGCCGGCCGAGCCTCGCGCGGATGATCGACGTGAAGATCCCGCGGCCGCGCGACCAGCTCACGACCAAGGAGCATCCGGACTACCTGCAGTTGCGGCGTGAGCTGTTCGCTTTCATCGAGCAGGGCCATGACTGAAGGCCGCGTCTTTCGCTGGCTGCGGCCGTGGGTGTTTCCCGCGCTGCTGGTCGGCGCCTTCGAGTGGTACGCGCGGCGCGCGGCGGCACTGGGGAGCGATGCGCTCGCGCCGCCCAGCGCGGCGGCCAGGGCCTTCGTCGGCGCGGCGCTCGATGGCTCGCTCTGGCAGGCCACGGGCTTCACGCTCGGCACCGCGGCGCTCGGCTTGCTGATCGGCGCGGTGCTCGGCATCGTGCTGGGCCTGGTGCTCGGGCTCTCGCGCCGTGCGGCGCAGCTGGGCTCGCTCTCCATCGAAGTGCTGCGGCCTGTGCCTTCGGTCGCGCTGATTCCGCTCGCGATGCTGGCCTTTGGTTTCGGCGTGCGCATGGAACTGGCCATCGTCGCCTTCGCCACCTTCTGGCCGCTGCTGGTGCTGGTGCAGTCGGCGGTGCAGCAGATCGAGCCGCGCCTGCTCGAAGTGAGCCGCGTGCTCGGCCTTTCGGCGCGCGAGCGTGCGTTCAAGATCGTGCTGCCGGCCATCGTGCCGCGCCTGTTCGTCGCGCTGCGCCTGGGCGTGGCGGTGGCGCTGGTGGTGGCCGTGACGGTGGAGATCGCCGCCAACCCCAACGGCATGGGCTACGCGATGATGATCGCGCAGCAGAGCCTGGACCCCGCGCTGATGCTCGCGTGGCTCGGCTGGATCGGCGTCGTGGGCTTCGCGGTCAACGCGGGCATGGTGCTGCTGCAGCGCACGGTCGCGCGGCGCATGGGGGTCGCGCCATGAACGGCAACGACCGCGCGCCCTCGGGCCTGAAATGGCTCGGCTCGCTGGGCGTGCTGTGCGCGCTGGTCGCGCTCTGGTGGGTCGCGAGCAACGCGGGCTGGGTGAGCCGCGTGTTCCTGCCGACGCCGCAGGCCACCTTCGCGAGCCTGCTCGAAGGGCTGAATCTCTCCGGTGGTGCTGGAAACACGGGCAATGGCGAACTGCTCGCCTTCACGCAGGCGACGGTTGGCCGCATGGTCCAAGGCTGGCTGCTGGCCTCGCTCTTCGGCGTGGTGCTGGGCGCGGCCATCGGCGTGTCGCCCGCGGTGCGCGCGTGGGTGCAGCCGACGCTCGAATTCATCCGCCCGCTGCCCGCATCGGCGTTGCTGCCGCTCGCGATTTCGATCTTCGGGCTCAACCCCGGCATGGTGCTCTTCGTGGTCGCGTTCGGCGCGATGTGGCCGGTGCTGCTGGCCACGGTGCATGGCTTCGCGGCCGTGGAGCCGCGTCTGGCGGAAGTGGCGCGCTGCCTGCAGATGTCGCGCGCGGCGTATATCTGGAAGATGGGCCTGCCCAATGCGATGCCCGACATCCTGGCCGGCATGCGGCTCGCGCTGACCATCGCGCTCATCGTCGCGGTGGTGGGCGAAATGATCGCCTCGCAAAGCGGCCTGGGCCAGGCCATTCTGCTGGCCGCGCGTGCCTTCCGCGCGAGCGACCTCTTCGCCGGCATCGTGCTGCTCGGGCTCATCGGCTTCGCGAGCAATGCGCTGCTGGCCTTTGCCGAGAAGCGCCTGCTGCGCTGGCAGCAACCCTGACCGATCGATTCCTTCACGCCCAACACCAACACCCCCCACAAGGAGCCCCGCCCATGCCACGCAAATTCGTCGATCTCTCGATCTTCCTGGAGAACGATGTGCTCTCCGATCCGCCCGCCTTCGCGCCGAAGATCCAGTACTTCACGCACGAGCAGACCTACGAGCAGATCGAGCCCTTCTTTCCCGGTTTGAAGAAAGAGGACCTCCCCGACGGCGAGGGCTGGGCCGTGGAACTGGTGCAGCTGTCCACGCACAACGGCACGCACCTGGATGCGCCCTACCACTTCCACTCGACCATGGACAAGGCCCTCGGCGAGAAGAAGCCCGCCATCGCCATTCACGACGTGCCGCTGGAGTGGTGCTTCCAGCCGGGCGTGAAGCTGGACTTTCGCCACTTCGCCGACGGCTACGTGGTCACGGCCGCCGACGTGGAGGCCGAGCTCAAGCGCATCGGCCACACGCTGAGTCCGCTGGAGATCGTGGTGATCAACACGCGCGCGGGCAAGCGCTATGGCAACAACGACTACGTCTCGGCCGGTGCGGGCATGGGCTACGAAGCGACGATGTATCTGCTGGAACGCGGCGTGCGCCTCACGGGCACCGACGCGTGGAGCTGGGACGCGCCCTTCGTGCACACCGCGAAGAAGTACGGCGAGACGCACGACGCATCGCTGATCTGGGAAGGCCACAAGGCCGGCCGCGACATCGGCTACTGCCACATCGAGAAGCTGCACAACCTGGAGGTGCTGCCGCCGACGGGCTTCTTCATCAGCTGCTTTCCGCACAAGATCCGCGGCGCCTCGGCGGGCTGGACGCGCGCGGTCGCGATCTTCGACGATGCATTGATGGCGTCGGTCTGAACGAAAGAAAACCACGGCCATGACCGAACTCAACCACACGCACGATGTCGACGCCCGCAGCTGGGTCGAAAGCGCGAACGCCGCGGGCACCGACTTCCCGATACAGAACCTGCCGTTTGCGGAGTTCCGCCGCATCGGCAGCCCCGAGCCGTTTCGCGGCGGCGTGGCCATCGGCGACCAGGTGCTCGACCTCGCGGCGCTGGCAGCCGGCCAGCATGCCGACGGGCTCGCGCTCGATGCGGCGCGGGTGGCCGCGCTGCCCGCGCTGAACGACTTCTTCGCGATGGGTCCCAGCGCCTGGCGGGCGTTGCGCCATCTGGTCTTCTCGCTGTTGCGAAGCGATGCGCCGGCCTCGACCGTGGACGACGTGCGCAAGTGCCTCGTGCCGCAGTCCGAGATCGAGTACACCGTGCCCGCGCGCATCGGCGACTACACCGACTTCTACACATCGATCGACCATGCGCTGAACATCACGCGCCTGTTCAATCCCGAGGGCGACGTGACGCCGAACTTCCGCTGGATTCCGACGGCCTACCACGGGCGCGTCTCGACCATCGGCGTGAGCGGGCAGCGCTTCCACCGGCCGATGGGGCAGACGCTGGCGCCCGGCGCGAAGGCGCCCACATACCACGCGTGCGCGCGGCTGGACTACGAGCTCGAACTCGGTGTGTGGATCGGCGAAGGCAACGCGGCCGGCGAGCCGATTCCGCTCGAGCGCGCGGAAGAGCACATCTTCGGCATCTGCCTGCTCAACGACTGGTCGGCGCGCGACATCCAGTTCTGGGAGATGGCGCCGCTCGGCCCCTTCCTCGCGAAGAACTTCGCGACCACCATCTCGCCCTGGATCGTGACGATGGAGGCGCTCGCGCCCTACCGCCAGGCCTGGACGCGGCCTGCCGACGACCCGCAGCCGCTCGACTACCTGGAGAGCCGTGCGAACCGCGACAGCGGCGCGATCGACATCAGCCTGGAGGTGTGGCTCGAAAGCGATAAGGCGCGCGCGGACCAGAGCGGCCCGTCACGCCTGTCGCGCACGAGCTTCAAACACCAGTACTGGAGCGTGGCGCAGATGGTGGCGCACCACACGATGGGCGGCTGCCAGCTGAATGCGGGCGACCTGTTCGGCAGCGGCACGATCTCGGGCCCCGGGCCGGGCGAGGCCGGCGCGATCATCGAACTCACGCGCGCGGGGCAGAGCCCCGTGGCGCTGGCCAACGGCGAGCAGCGCGGGTTCCTGGAAGACGGCGACGCGGTGCTGCTGCGCGGCTGGTGCGAGAAGCCGGGGCATGCGCGCATCGGGTTCGGTGAGAGCCGTGGAACTGTGCTGCCGGCGAAGCGCTGAATACGCGACGCCCAAAGAAAAGGCCACCGGTGAGGTGGCCTTTTGCATGAAATGTGGAGCGGGAAAAGAGTCTCGAACTCTCGACCTCAACCTTGGCAAGGTTGCGCTCTACCAACTGAGCTATTCCCGCATTTCGAGGGTCGAATTATAGAGGGCTCGGAGCCCGTTTTTTCCGAGCCCGAGAAAAAAGTGGGGTCAAGCGTCCAACAGCATGGCGCGGTGCAGCGATACGCCGGCCATCACACCCTCGGCAGAGGCCAGCGTGGCGTTGTGCATCTGCATGGCCGCATCGCCTGCGGCGAACACGCCGGGCACGGTGGTCATCTTCATCGCATCGATTCGGATCACGGGGCCGGCGTGGCCCTCATCGAACGCGCACCCCAGTTGCTCCGCGAGGGGGCTGCCGGGGCGCGTGCGCGGGACCATGAACAACGCCTCCAACGGCACGATGCGGCCGTCCTCGAGGCGAACGCCCGACAGGTCCTTCGCCGGCCCCTCCAGCGCCGCGATGCGGCCCGGCTCGATCGCGACGCCGCGCGCCTGCAGCTTGCCCCGCACCTCGTCGTCCACCGTGTTGTTCCCGTTCAGGAAGAGCGTGGTCGGGCCCCATTCGGCGATCAGCATCGCGTGCTCCGGCGGGTGCGGCGCTTCGACCAGGACGCCGAGCCTGCGGCCGCTGAATTCATAGCCGTGGCAGTACGGGCAGTGCAGCACGCTCGTGCCCCAGCGCTCGCGCACGCCGGCGATGCCGTCCGGAAAACCGTCCTGCACGCCGAACGCCAGCAGGAGCTTGCCGGCCGAGAGCTGCCGGTCGCCATCGAGCGATGCGACGAATCCGCCCGCACCATCGGCCTCGGCGCTCGCCACGCGGCCTTCGATGAAGGTGACGCTCGGATAGGCCAGCAGCTTGGCGCGTGCATCGGCAATCATCTTCAGCGGCGGCACGCCGTCTTGTCCGAAGAAGCCGTGCGCGGCGGCGGCGAAGCGGTTGCGCGGCGCGCCCGCGTCGACCACGCACACGTTCTTGCGTGCGCGCGCGAGCTGCATGGCAGCGGAGAGGCCGGCAAAGCTGCCGCCCACGACGAGAGCGTCATAGCGCATGTTCAATGTCCTTCCTGGTGAAGCCGCCGCCTGTCATGCGGCGATGAAAATCTTTCGAGAGATCGGCCAGCGTGATGCTGTTGAAACGCTTGAGCAGCAGGGCCTCGGCCGCATCGAAGGCGTCGTCGAGCGCCGCGTTCACCGCCTGCTCGACGATGCAGCCGGGGCTCTCGGTGCGGTTGCCCATGGCCAGCAGCGCGGGCGCGCCGACGGCGTTGTGGATGTCGGCCAGCGTCACGCGCGAGAGCGAACACGACAGCACCCAGCCGCCGCCGTGGCCTTTGGCCGAACTCACGAAGCCGGCCTGCCTGAGGCCCGCCATGAGCCGGCGCACCACGACCGGGTTGGTGTGCATCGCCGCGGCGAGCGACTCGGAGGTGATGGGGCCGTCCATCTCGGCCATGTGCAGGAGCACGTGGAGAACGCCGGAAAGCTTGCTGTCTCGTTTCATGCAACATTATTAGTTGCATGAGATTTTTCATGTCGATGCCGACTCGCTTTGACCCTGCCCGGTGAAAGGTTTGCAAGCCTTTAGCAGCGGCGCGCCCTAACGCACGGCACCACTTTCCCGACGACGGACACGTCCCACAAGCGAGAGCGAACGCTCCGCACACGGCGACAGGGTGCGAGGTGGTCACGGTAGCGACCGAACTGGCCCCGAAGCCGGTTCTTGTCAGTCAGTGACCATTCAAACGAAAGGACAGTCACCCATGAAGCAACAACAAAACAAATCCATCTTCGTCGGCGCCTTGCTCGCAGGCCTTCTTGCCATGAGCGGTTTCGCCCAGGCACAGGGCGTGGGGGTCGGCGTGGGCGTGAATGCCGATGTGAATACGTCGGGCACGGTCAAGGCCGCACCGGCGCAAGGCAGCGCAGGCGCAAGCACGGGCACCGCTGCCGGCGCGAACACCTCCGCCAACGGCAATGCGGGCAACGCAACCGGCGGCCTGGGCAACACAGTCGGCGGTGTGGTCGGCGGCGCAACGGGCGCCGTGGGTGGTGCCACCGGCGCGGCGGGCGGCGTCACGAACACCGTGGGCGGCACGCTGAACAGCGCGACCGGTGCGGTCGGCTCGGCCGGCAGTGCGGTCAAGCCGTCGGGCGCCGGCGTGGGCGCGAAGGCGAGCGGCAAGGGCTCGGGTGCGGTCAACGTAACCAAGTAAGCCTGCGCACAACCGCTGAAACGAAAAAGCCCGCGGTGCTCATGCGCCGCGGGCTTTTTTTCCTTTGCGATTCAGTCCGCGGCTTCGAGCCTGAAGAGGCTCGTGACGTCCACGTCGAGCACCATCAGTTCACGCTGATTGAAGAGCCGCCAGCGCCAGCGCAGGATGCCGAGCGTCGGCCGCTTCTCGGAGCGCCGCACCTCGATCACATCGGCCACGAGCCGCAGGGCATCGCCGGGCCGCACGGGGTTGGGCCAGCGCACATGCTCGAGCCCCGGCGAGGCAAACGATTCGGAACCCTCGAGCGCCGCCTCGACCACGAGGCGCATCGCGATCGCGCAGGTGTGCCAGCCGCTCGCGATGAGGCCGCCGAAGGCGCTGTCCGCAGCCGCTTCGGCGTCGGTGTGGAACCACTGCGGGTCGTACGTCCTGGCGAACTGCACCAGCTCGGCTTCGGTGAGCACGTAGGGCCCGGCCTCGATGACCTGGCCCGCATGGAAGTCGGCGAACTTCATCCGCCGCAGCTCAGTAGGTTTCCAGGTGCAGGCGGCCTTCGCGCTTGAGCGACGCGCCGACCGTGTCCCAGTCGAGCCCCGCTTCCGTCGCCACGTCGCGCAGCGCGAGCACCACGCCCTCTTCCATGCTCTTGAGGCCGCACACGTAGAAGTGGCTGCTGCCGTCTTTCAGCAGCGCGGCCAGGTCCGCGGCGCGCTCGCGCATCAGGTCCTGCACGTAGCGCTTGGGGTTTCCGGGCGTGCGCGAGAACGCGAGGTTGATGTCGATGAAGTCCTTGGGAAGCGACTGTAGCGGGCCGAAGTACGGCAGCTCCTGCTGCGTGCGCGCGCCGAAGAACAGCATGAGCTTGCCGCCTTCGAACTTGCCGCTCTTGCGCAGGCGCCGGCGCCATTCGGTCATCGCGCGCATCGGTGCGCTGCCGGTGCCGGTGCAGATCATCACGATGTGCGACTTGGGGTGGTTCGGCATCAGGAACGAGGCGCCGAAGGGCCCCACCACCTGCACCGTGTCGCCCACCTTCAGGTCGCACACGTAGTTGGAGCACACGCCCAGCACCGGGTCGCCCTGGTGGTCCTCCGTCACGCGCTTGACGGTGAGCGAGACGTTGTTGTAGCCGGGCCGCTCGCCGTTGCGCGGGCTCGCCACCGAGTACTGGCGCGCATGGTGGCGCTTGCCGATGGCATCCACGCCCGGCGGCACGATGCCGATCGACTGGCCTTCGAGCACCGGGAACGGCACCACGCCGAAGTCGAGCACGATGTGGTGGGTCTCGCTGTCGAAGCCGGCCTCTGTGCAGTTGAAGTTGCCGACCACCGTGGCGGTCGTCGGCGTCTTCGGCGGGAAGAGGTTGGTGTACGCATGCGCGGCCGACCACGGGGGCACGGTGGCGCCGTACTGCGCGGAATTGAAGACGGCCTCCACGGACTCGACAGCGGCGACCTGCGTCGGCGCCGTTGCAGCGGGTGCTGCGGTTTCATCGCCCGCATCGGCGGAAACGCTCGCGGCTTCGAGCTCTTCGGGCGTCAGCTCCGCGGGCAGTTCTTCCCAGGTGAGCTGTTCTTCGATGGTGTACGCGCGCACCAGCGGCATCGTGCGCCAGTTGTCGATGGAGCCCGTCGGGCACGGCGAGATGCAGGCCATGCAGCCGTTGCAGATGTCGGCCCGCACGACGTAGTTGTTGTCGTCGTGCGTGATCGCGTTGACGGGGCAGGTGGCCTCGCAGGTGTTGCAGCGGATGCAGATCTCGGGGTCGATCAGGTGCTGCTTGATGACCCCGGCTTCAACGGCCATGTCCATGTTGTTCTCCATCCCCTCGCCGTGGGGGCGAGGGATTCATATCCAGGCGCTCAGCCGAAGCGCACGTACTCGAAATCGACGGGCTGGCGATTGATGCCCATCACCGGCGGCGAAATCCAGCCTGCGAACTTGCCCGGCTCCACCACGCGGCCCATCAACGATGCCACGAAAGCGAAGTCTTCGGAACTGGGCAGCCATTCGTCGCGCTTGGCGGCCCATTCGATCTCGTTCACCACGCGGCCCTCGGGCGACATCTTGATGCCGGCGAGCGCGCCGATCTGGCGGTTGAAGGCCTTGTGCGGCACGACCAGGCGGGTGGCGATGCCGGCCTTCTCGAGCACCTTGTTCCAGCGGCCGACGCCGGCCACCGAGTCCTTGATGAAGTCGTCGCGCAGCACTTCATTGAGCGCGTTGAGCATCGGCACGTCCTTCTCCACCAGCTGGCCGTCCTTCACCTCGAGCACCTTGTAGGTCTGGCCCTTCAGGATGTGGTCGTCGGTGCGCTTGCCTTCCTCGTAGCGGCCCTTCAGGCCCGAGCTGTAGAAGATGGCCGCGTTGCTCGACTGGTCGGCGCCGAACAGGTCGATGGTCACGCTGTAGTGGAAGTTCAGGTAGCGCTGGATCGTGCCCAGGTCGATGCAGCCCGCGGCGCGGATCTTCTGCGCGTCGTCGGTCTTCAATTCGTTCATCACCTGCGCGGTGCGCGCGATGACGCGCGAGACGCCGCTCTCGCCCACGAACATGTGGTGCGCCTCTTCGGTCAGCATGAACTTGGTGGTGCGCGCGAGCGGATCGAACGCGCTCTCGGCCAGCGCCGACAGCTGGAACTTGCCGTCGCGGTCGGTGAAGTAGGTGAACATGAAGAACGCGAGCCAATCGGGCGTGCGTTCGTTGAAGGCGCCCAGGATGCGCGGGTTGTTCTCGTCGCCCGAGGTGCGCTGCAAGAGCGCGTCGGCTTCTTCGCGGCCGTCGCGGCCGAAGTGCTTCTGCAGCAGGTAGACCATCGCCCACAGGTGGCGGCCTTCTTCCACGTTGATCTGGAAGAGGTTGCGCAGGTCGTACATCGACGGGGCCGTCAGGCCCAGGTGGCGCTGCTGCTCGACCGACGCGGGCTCGGTGTCGCCCTGCGTCACGATGATGCGGCGCAGGTTGGCGCGGTGCTCGCCGGGCACGTCCTGCCAGGCCTTCTCGCCCTTGTGATCGCCGAAGTGGATCTCGCGGTTCGCGTCGCCCGGGTTCAGGAAGATGCCCCAGCGGTAGTCGCGCATCTTCACGTGGCCGAACTGCGCCCAGCCCTGCGGATCGACGCTCACCGCCGTGCGCAGGTACACGTCGTGGTTGGTCGAGCCTTCGGGGCCCACGTCGTCCCACCAGTTGATGAAGTTGGGCTGCCAGCCTTCGAGCGCGCGCTGCAGCGTGCGGTCTTCGCCGAGGTTGACGTTGTTGGGGATCTTCTCGCTGTAGTTGATCGTGCTCATCGTTGTTCCTTGGGTTGTACGGGGCTGCCGGTTCAAACGCGGTTCATGTCGAAGCCGGCCTTTTCGCCGGTGCCGTAGACCTTCAGCGCGCCCTTTTCGCCGACGGCGTTGGGGCGGTTGAAGATCCAGTTCTGCCAGGCGGTGAGCCGGCCGAAGATGCGGGTGGCCATGTTCTCCTTGCTCGCGAAGCGCAGGTTGGCTTCCAGGCCGGTGAGCGCATCGGGCGACATGGCGGCGCGCTCCTCGATGGCGATGCGGATCTCGTCGTCCCAGTCGATGTCGTCGGGCGCGGCGGTGACCAGGCCGAGCTTGAGGGCCTCGTCGGCTTCCAGCGGCTTGCCCGCTGCTGCGCGCGCGGCTTCGAGCGGCGCGGCTTCTTCGTAGAAGCGGCGTTGCAGGCGGCTTTGGTCGTTCACCATCGGGAAGAAGCCGAAGTTGAATTCGTCAAGCGTGAGCTTCGGTGCGCGCTCGGCGTCGTCGGGCAGCGCGAGCATGTAGGTGCGGTCGGCCGCGAAGGCCAGCTCGGCCAGCGTGCCGGCGAAGCACGAGCCGGCCTCGACCAGCGCGAACAGGCTGCGCGACGACACGTCCAGGCGCGCCAGCGTGCGGCGCAGCGCGCCAATGGTTTCGCGCACGAGCCAGTGGTCCTTGTTGGCGAGCATCACGGCGTCCGACGCGAGCACGGCCTGGGCATCGCCTTCGGTCTTGAGCAGCCAGGTGCCCACGTCGAGTTCGTTGGTGCGCAGGTTGAGGATCGCGTCGTCGAGTTCGCGGCACATCGCGAGCGGCCACCAGGCGGCGCCCGCGGCTCCGATGGCGGCGATGTCGGCCGGCTGCGCGCCGGTGGGCGCCTTCACGGTGATCGTCGCGGTGCGCTTGCTGCGGTCGATCTGGATGTCCACATGCGAGTAGCTGATGCCATCGGCGCTGTCGGTGCGTTCCAGGCGCGTGAGCGCCACGCCCTTGCCGTTCGCGGGGCGATCGCTGCCGGCGGCCAGCTGCGAGGCGCGCTCCTGCACGGCCGCGGCGAACTGCGCGGGCTTGGCCACCGCATCGACCAGCCGCCAGTCGACCGCGCGCTGGCCGCGCACACCTTCGACGCTGGTGCAGAAGATGTCGGCCAGGTCATGGCGCACATGGCGCTTGTCTGTCACGCGCGTCAAGCCACCGGTGCCGGGCAGCACGCCGAGCAGCGGCACTTCGGGCAGCGAGACGGCCGAGGAGCGGTCGTCCACCAGCAGGATCTCGTCGCAGGCCAGTGCGAGTTCGTAGCCGCCGCCGGCGCAGGCGCCGTTCACGGCGGCGAGGAATTTCAGGCCCGAGTACCTGGACGTGTCTTCGATGCCATTGCGGGTTTCATTGGTGAACTTGCAGAAATTCACCTTCCAGGCGTGGCCCGAGACGCCCAGCATGAAGATGTTGGCGCCCGAGCAGAAGATGCGGTCCTTGCCGCTGGTGACGATCACGCTGCGCACTTCGGGGTGCTCGAAGCGCACGCGGTTGAGCGCGTCGTTCAGCTCGATGTCCACGCCCAGGTCGTAGCTGTTGAGCTTCAGCTTGTAGCCGGGGCGGATGCCGCCGTCTTCCGCGATGTCGAGCACCAGGCGGGCGATGGCGCCGTCGAAGCTCAGGGACCAATGGCGGTACTGGTCGGGTGCCGTGCGGTAGTCCACGCGGGTGGGCGCCTGGAGCGAAGTGGGGGTCGCGGTGTCGGTCATACGGAAGTCTCCTGTGGGGCAGATGCAAACCGGAAGAATAATGCATCTTCTGGTTCCGATGACATGCATCATGCTGCATGCAAACAGGCAAGTCAATGCCTGTTGTGCTTTTTTTCAAACTTCAGGTCAGGCGCCCAGGCCCATCGACTGGCGCGTGGCGGCGCGCAGGGACTGGAAGCTCTGCGCCAGGCTCTTGCCGCTGGTGTCCACCGAGAGATCGGCTTTCGAATAGAAGGCGGCGCGGCCATTCAGGATGCGGCGCAGGTCCTCCATCGCTTCCTTGCTGGCGGCCATCGGGCGGGTGTCGCCCTGCGCGGCCACGCGGCCCATGTGCTCCTCGGGCGCGGCCTGCAGCCACACGGTGGTGCAGTGCGCGAGCAGCTCGTTGAAGGTGGCGGGGTCGGAGACGATGCCGCCCGGCGTGGCGATCACCACTTCGCTGTAGATCTGCACGGCCTCCTCGAGCGCGCGGCGCTCGTAGCGGCGGTAGGCGTTGGTGCCGTAGAGGTCGTGGATCTCGCGCACGCTGCAGCCCGCGAGCTTCTCGATCTCGCGGCTCAGTTCGACGAAGGGCACGTCCAGGTCGTCGGCGAGCATTTGCCCGAGCGTCGACTTGCCCGCGCCGCGCAGCCCCACGAGCGCGATGCGGCGATGCCGCGCCGGATCGACAGAGGCTGTGCCGAGCAGTTCACCGAGCGCCACGCGCACGCGGCGCAGGTCGGTTTCGCTGCGGTTCTCCAGGAGTTCGCGGATCAGCAGCCACTCGGGCGAGCTGGTGGTCACGTCGCCGACCAGCTCGGCCAGCGAGCAGTGCAGCGCGCCGGCCACCTGCTGCAGCACCAGGATCGATGCGTTGCCGATGCCGTATTCGAGATTGGCCAGGTGCCGCTCCGACACGTCGGCCGAAATGGCCACCGCCTTGCGCGTGAGGCCGCGCTGCGCGCGCAGGTTGCGCACGCGATCGCCCAGTGCGGCCAGCAGCGGGTTCTTGGCCTCCCCGGCCGGT
This sequence comes from Variovorax sp. AC194, assembly GCF_979257995.1. Taxonomy (NCBI): domain Bacteria; kingdom Pseudomonadati; phylum Pseudomonadota; class Betaproteobacteria; order Burkholderiales; family Comamonadaceae; genus Variovorax; species Variovorax sp. AC194. Next base: position 147,908 of record NZ_OZ409823.1, read on the forward strand.
GCGGCGTGGTTGCCGCTTTCTGGCGCGGTGGCCAGCACCGCGTCTACATGCTCGTTCATGCCATTCCTCGTTCTTGGCCGGGATTGTGCGCGCTCAGGGTAAACACCATACATGCACTATATTGCTTGACACCCATTGTCTCGATGCTTATTGTTCGGCCACAAGCAAGATACTGCACACACGGTATTCCTGCAAGGTAGTTCCAAAGTTCGAGGCCCCACGATGTCCGACAGCAGCAACCCCGCCACCGGCAAAGAAGCATTTCACCAGTTGATCGCCGGCCTGACCGCCGAGATCGCCGGCAAGCCGCTCGACGCCCAGCTCGACCAGTGGCTCAACGCGACCCACGGCGCGGGCAGCGCGCGCTTCGAGCAGTTGCGCCAGGCCTGCATCGGCGGTGTCGCCGAAGGGTGGCTCTGCGAGCGCGAAGGCGGCGGCATCAAGTACGGCCGCGTGTTCAAGGCCGAAGACGCGCTGCACCGCTTCTCGGTCGACGTGGTCGACATGCAGGACATCGCGGGCCCGCACCACACGCACCCCAACGGCGAGATCGACCTGATCATGCCGCTCGACGAAAGCGCCAGTGCCACCTTCGACGGCCGCCCCGCCGGCTGGTGCGTCTACGGACCCGGCACCGCGCACCGCCCGACCGTCGCGCAAGGCCGCGCGCTCGTTCTCTATCTCCTGCCCGAAGGGCAGATCAAGTTCACGCAATGACCGAACTCCTATCCAACCACGTCGCCGGCCGCTGGCAGCGCGGCTCGGGCGCCGGCACGCCGCTGGTCGATCCGGTGCTGGGCACCGAGCTCACACGCGTCGATGCCACGGGGCTCGACCTGCCCGAAGCCTTTTCCTTTGCGCGCGAACAGGGCGGCAACGCGCTGCGCGCCCTCACCTACCGCCAGCGCGCCGGCCTGCTCGGCGCGATCGTGAAGGTGCTGCAGGCGAACCGCGATGCCTATTACGAGATCGCCACCGCGAATTCGGGCACGGTGAAGAACGACTCGGCCGTCGACATCGACGGCGCGATCTTCACGCTCGGCCAGTACGCCAAATGGGGCGATGCGCTCGGCGACGTGCGTGCGCTGCGCGATGGCGACGCGGTCAAGCTCGGCAAGGAGCCGGTGTTCCAGTCGCAGCACCTGCAGGTGCCGACGCACGGCGTGGCGCTGTTCATCAACGCCTTCAACTTCCCGTCGTGGGGCCTGTGGGAAAAGGCCGCGCCGGCCTTGCTCTCGGGCGTGCCCGTGATCGTGAAGCCCGCGACGGCCACCGCCTGGCTCACGCAGCGCATGGTGCGCGACGTGGTCGATGCGGGCGGGCTGCCGGCCGGCGCGCTCTCGGTCATCTGCGGCAGCTCGGCCGGCCTCATGGACCAGCTGCAGCCGTTCGACGTAGTCTCCTTCACCGGCTCGGCCGAGACGGCGGCCGTGATCCGCTCGCACCCCGCCGTGGCCGCGCGCTCGGTGCGCGCGAACATCGAGGCCGACAGTCTCAACAGCGCCCTGCTGCTGCCCGGCGCTGTGCCCGGCAGCGATGCGTTCAACCTGCTCGTGCGCGAAGTGGTGCGCGAGATGACGGTCAAGTCGGGCCAGAAGTGCACCGCCATCCGCCGCATCCTCGTGCCGGCCGAGGTGTACGACGCTGCCGCCGAAGCCATCGGCGCAAAGCTCGCGGGTGTCACGGTCGGCAATCCGCGCAACGAGAGCGTGCGCATGGGTTCGCTCGTGAGCCGCGCGCAATTGAATGCGGTGCGCGACGGGCTCGACGCCCTCGCCGCGCAGACCACCGTGCTGCACGACAGCCGCAGCAAGCCGCTGATCGACGCGGACCCTGCCATTGCCGCCTGCATCGGCCCGGTGCTGCTGGGCGCGCGCGATGCCGATGCGGCGCAGCGCGTGCATGACGTGGAAGTGTTCGGACCGGTCGCCACGCTGCTGCCCTACCGCGATCTGGCGCACGGCATCGCGCTCGCGCACCGCGGCCAGGGCTCGCTCGTCACTTCGCTCTATGGCAGCGACGACGCCGCGCTCGCGCAGGCGGCGCTCGCCGTCGCGCCGAGCCACGGCCGCGTCCACGTGATCACCCCCGAGGTGGCGCAAGCCCACACCGGCCACGGCAACGTGATGCCGATGTCGATGCACGGCGGCCCCGGCCGCGCGGGCGGCGGCGCCGAGCTGGGCGGCCTGCGCGCGCTCGATTTCTATCACCGCAGGAGCGCGGTGCAGGCGAGCCCCGGCGTGCTCGCCGCCCTCGGCCTCTAGCAGCAACCGAGTGAGGCCCCAAGGAGACAACACGATGAGCCTGCCCGCACGATTCAATTTCGCCGAACACCTGTTCGCCCTCAACCGCGGCCGCGCCGGTCGCACCGCCTACATCGACGACCGCGGCACGCTGAGCTATGGCCAGCTCGAAGACCGCGCGCGCCGCCTGGCCGCCGCGCTGAAGGCCGCCGGCGTGCGCCGCGAAGAGCGCGTGCTGCTCCTGATGCTCGACAACAACGACTGGCCCGTGAGCTTTCTCGGCTGCCTCTACGCCGGCGTCGTTCCCGTGGCCGTCAACACGCTGCTCACGCCCGAGGACTACGCCTACATGCTCGATCACAGCCGCGCACAGGCCGCGCTGGTGTCGGGCGCACTGCTGCCGACGCTGCAGGACGCGATGGCGCGCGGCGCGCACGAGCTGCAGGCGCTGATCGTCTCGCAGCCCACCGGCGCGCTGCCCGCCAACGCACAGGCCTTCGACGACGCCATCGCCAACGCCGAGCCGCTGGCCGCGCCGGCGAACACCGCCTCCGACGACCCGGGCTTCTGGCTCTATTCCTCCGGCTCCACCGGCAAGCCCAAGGGCACGGTCCACACGCACGCCAACCTCTGGTGGACCGCCGAGCTCTACGGCAAGCCGGTGCTCGCGCTGACCGAGGACGACGTGTGCTTCTCGGCCGCCAAGATGTACTTCGCCTACGGCCTGGGCAACGCGCTGACCTTTCCGCTCACGGTCGGCGCCACCGTCGTGCTGATGGCCGAGCGCCCCACGCCCGACGCCACCTTCCGCCGCTGGACGGAGCACAAGCCGACCGTGTTCTTCGGCGCGCCCACCGGCTTCGCGGGCATGCTGGCTTCGCCGAAGCTGCCGGCACGCGACACCGTCGCACTGCGCATGTGCTCGTCCGCCGGCGAGGCCCTGCCCGGCGAGATCGCGCAGCGCTTCAAGGCGCACTACGGCTGCGAGATCATCGACGGCATCGGCTCGACCGAGATGCTGCACATCTTCATCTCCAACCGCCCCGGCGACGTGCGCTACGGCACCACGGGCAAGCCGGTCGAAGGCTACGACGTCGAGCTGCGCGGCGAAGACGGCCGCCCCGTGCCCGACGGCGAAGTGGGCGACCTCTACATCCGCGGCCCGAGCTCGGCGCTCATGTACTGGACCAACCGCGAGAAGTCGCGCGACACCTTCCAGGGCGGCTGGACCAAGAGCGGCGACAAGTACACGCGCGATGCCGACGGCTACTTCACCTACGCGGGCCGCAGCGACGACATGCTGAAGGTCAGCGGCATCTACGTCTCGCCCTTCGAGGTCGAGGCCACGCTGATGCAGCACCCCGCCGTGCTCGAGGCCGCGGTGATCGGCAAGGAAGACGCCGAAGGGCTCACCAAGACCAAGGCCTTCGTCGTGCTGAAGGACGGCGCCGCCGCGACCGAGGACGAGCTCAAGGCCTTCGTGAAGGAGCGCCTCGCGCCCTACAAGTACCCGCGCTTCCTCGAATTCGTGAGCGAACTGCCGAAGACGGCTACCGGCAAGATCCAGCGCTTTCGCTTGCGCGAGCGCGAGAAGCAGGCGTGACCACAGCGATGCACACGCCCGACTTCGCCACCATCGACTGGCGCGGCCGCGCCGTGCAGGTCGAGTGCGCATGGATCGCCCCCGAGCGCACCGGCGCGCCGCTCATCGTCTTCCTCCACGAAGGCCTCGGCTCGGTCGCGATGTGGAAGGATTTCCCCGCGCAGGTCTGCGAAGCCGCCAACGCCCGCGGCCTCGTGTTCTCGCGCCCGGGCTACGGCCGCTCCACGCCGCGCGGCGACGACGAGATCTGGGACGTCGACTTCATGCACCGCCAGGCGCACGAAGTGCTGCCCGCCCTCTTCGCCGCGCTGAAGCTCGGCGATGAAAAACCCTGGCTCTTCGGCCACAGCGACGGCGGCTCGATCTCGCTGCTCTACGCCTCGCGCTTCCCCGACCGCGTGGCGGGCCTCGTGGTGCTCGCGCCGCACATCTTCGTGGAAGACGTGACCGTCGCGAACATCGAGCTCGCGCGCACAGCCTACCTCTCGACCGACCTGCCGAAGAAGCTCGGCCGCTACCACGCGAGCGCCGATTCCGCCTTCTGGGGCTGGAACCGCATCTGGCTGCACCCGCCCTTTCGCGACTGGAACATCGAACAGGAACTCGACACGATCCGCTGCCCCGTGCTCGCCATCCAGGGCATCGATGACGAGTACGGCACGCTCGCGCAGGTCCGCGGCATCGCAGCGCGCGTCGACGGCGATTGCGAACTCGTGGAAATCCCTGAATGCGGGCATTCCCCGCATCGGGATCAGCCGGATCGTGTCATCGTCGCGACCGCCGCTTTCATCACCAAGAACAGGAGACAGACACCATGACCGCCATCCCCAACGCACGCCTCGCGCGCCTCGCGCTCACCGCCATCGCCTTCGCCGCCCTCGCATCGGCGGCCGGCGCCCAGGGCACCGGCAAGCTCAAGGTCGGCCTGATGCTGCCCTACAGCGGCACCTACACCGCGCTGGGCGTGGCCATCGAGAACGGCTTCAAGCTCTACGTGGACGAACAGGGCGGCAAGCTCTCGGGCCGCGAGATCGAATACTTCAAGGTGGACGACGAGTCCGACCCCGCCAAGGCGACCGACAACGTCAACAAGCTCATCAAGCGCGACAACGTCGACGTGATCGTGGGCACCGTGCACTCGGGCGTCGCGATGGCCATGGCCAAGGCCGCCAAGGAAAGCGGCACCGTGCTGATCGTGCCCAACGCCGGCGCCGACGCGGTGACCGGCCCGATGTGCGCGCCCAACATCTTCCGCAGCTCGTTCAGCAACTGGCAGCCGGCCTACGCGATGGGCGAGGTCGCGGCCAAGCAGCAGGGCAAGAAGAAGGCGATGACCATCACCTGGAAGTACGCGGCCGGCGACGAGTCGGTCAACGGCTTCAAGGAAGGCTTCGAGAAGAACGGTGGCAAGGTCGACAAGCAGCTCACGCTGCCCTTCCCCAACGTCGAGTTCCAGGCGCTCCTGACCGAGATCGCCGCGGCCAAGCCCGATGCGGTGTACGCCTTCTTCGCGGGCGGCGGTGCGGTGAAGTTCGTCAAGGACTACCAGGCCGCGGGCCTGAACAAGACCATTCCGCTCTACGGCCCGGGCTTCCTGACCGACGGCACGCTCGATGCGCAAGGCGAATCGGCGCAAGGCATGCTGACCACGCTGCACTATGCGGACGGCCTGAACACCGCGCGCGACAACGCATTCCGCGTGGCATACGCCAAGTCATTCAAGCTGCAGCCCGACGTGTATGCGGTGCAGGGCTACGACGCGGCGCAGATGCTGGGCGTGGGCCTTGCCGCCGCCAAGGGCGACATCGGCAAGAAGGCCGAGTTCACCGCCGCCATCGAGAAGGCCAGGATCGACAGCCCGCGCGGCACCTTCACGATGAGCAAGTCGCACAACCCGGTGCAGGACATCTATCTGCGCAAGGTGGATGGCAAAGAGAACAAGCTGGTCAGCACCGCGATCAAGAGCCTCGCAGATCCGGCGCGCGGCTGCAGGATGTAAACCGCGCACGCACGCGCTCCACGCCCCAACCGTTCGTTCCACACCACCTCACCACCGCCGTTCGGGCTGAGCCTGTCGAAGCCAGGGCACAAGCCGCGAAAGCCTTCGACAAGCTCAGGCCGAACGGACAGTCGAACGGATGGTGAGGGGTCTTCGTCTTTGCTTCCAACCGGTATCAACCAGTGGATTTCGGAACCTTCCTCGTCCAGTGCCTGAACTCCGTTCAGTACGGACTGCTGCTCTTCCTCGTGGCATCGGGCCTCACGCTGATCTTCGGGATCATGGGCGTGATCAACCTCGCGCACGGCAGCTTCTACATGATCGGCGCGTACCTGGCGTTCTCGCTCGCGCCGCTGTTCGGCGACCAGTTCCTCCTGATGCTGGTGGCCGGCGTGGTGCTCGCGGCCATCTTCGGCTACCTGCTCGAATGGGCCTTCTTCAGCTACCTCTACCAGCGCGACCACCTGCAGCAGGTGCTCATGACCTACGGGCTCATCCTGGTGTTCGAGGAGCTGCGCTCCATCCTCGTGGGCAACGACGTGCACGGCGTGAAGGTGCCCGCATGGCTGGACGGCAGCTTCGCGCTGGGCAACGTCATGAGCTACCCGTGGTACCGGCTCTTCGCCTCGGCCGCGTGCATCGTGCTCGCGGTCGGCTTGTACTGGGTGGTGAACCGCACGCGACTGGGCATGATGATCCGCGCCGGCGCGAGCAATCGCGACATGGTGCGCGGGCTGGGCATCGACGTGAAGCGCCTTTACCGCATCGTGTTCGCAGCGGGCGTGGCGCTCGCGGCGCTGGCCGGGATGATCGCCGCGCCGATGTCCTCGGTGTATCCGAACATGGGCGCGAGCGTGCTCATCATCTGCTTCGTGCTGGTGGTGATCGGCGGCATCGGCTCGATCACCGGCGCGCTGCTGGCCTCGCTGCTGGTGGGCTTCGTCGACACCTTCGGCAAGGTGTTCTTCGCCGACCTGAGCGGCATCGGCATCTACCTCCTGATGGCGATCGTGCTGATCTGGAAGCCCGAAGGGCTGATGGGGAAGCGGTCATGAAGAAGGGCGCATTCCTCGTGCCCGTGGCCTGTGCGCTGCTCATCGGCATCGCCGGCCCGTTGATGGGCAACTACGCCTCGGACTTCGTCGTGAAGGTGATGATCCTCTCGATCTTCGCGCTGAGCCTGGAGCTCCTGGTCGGCATGACCGGCCTCGTGAGCCTGGGCCATGCGGCGTTCTACGGCATCGGCGCGTACGTGACGGTGCTCGCATCGGGCAGCGAAGGCGGCAACTTCGCGCTGCTGCTGCCGATGGCCATGGGGGCGGCGGCGCTCTACGCGCTGTTCGTCGGCGCACTGAGCCTGCGCACGCGCGGCGTGTACTTCATCATGGTGACGCTGGCTTTCGCGCAGATGGCCTTCTTCGTGTTCCACGACACCAAGGTCGGCGGCGGCAGCGACGGCATCTACATGTACGTGCGCCCGGCCCTCGGCGCGCTCGACCTGGAGAACCGCATGGTGCTGTTCTACGTGGTGCTCGCGTCGCTCGCGTTCACCTACGGGCTCCTCGCGCTCATCCGCCGCTCGCGCTTCGGCGCGGCGCTCGCGGGCATCCGCGTGAACGAGCAGCGCATGCGCGCGGCGGGCTTTCCGGTGTACGGCTACAAGCTCGCGGCCTTCGTGCTGGCGGGCGCGCTCGCGGGGCTCGCGGGCTTTCTGCTCGCCTCGCGCGACGGCGTGGTCAACCCCGAGCTCATGGCCTGGCACAACTCGGGCGAAGTGCTGCTGATGGTGATCCTCGGCGGTCTCGGCCACCTGCGCGGCGCGGTGATCGGCGCGATCGCGTTCACGCTGCTGAAGGAAATCTTCTCGACGCATGCCGTGATGGGGCCGCTGGCGGACCACTGGCAGCTCACGCTGGGCCTCGCGATCATCGTGTTCGTGGCGTGGCTGCCCAAGGGCCTGATCGGGCTTGTCAAGCGCATCTCGCCCAAGGGCGAAGGAGCCGCATCGTGAGCACCGCCGCGAACACGACCACCGCCCTTCTTTCGGTCGAATGCCTCACGCGCCGCTTCGGCGGCCTCACCGCGGTGAACGCCGTCACGCTCGACCTGCATGTCGGCGAAGTGCATGCGGTGATCGGCACCAACGGGGCGGGCAAGTCCACGCTCATCAACATGCTCTCGGGCGAGATCGAGGCCTCCGAAGGCCGCATTGCGCTCGATGGCATCGACATCACGCAGCGCGCGCAATCCAGGCGCGCGCGCGACGGCGTGGGCCGCAGCTACCAGCGCACGACGATCTTTCCGGAGTTCAGCGTGCACGAGAACTGCCGGCTCGCCGCGCAGGCCGCGACTGCGCGGCCGTGGGCGATCTGGCAGGCCTCGCAGCGCTGCGCGGCGAGCAACGCGGCGGCCGATGCGGCGCTCGAAGCCGCGGGCCTCGCGAACGAAGCCCTGCGCATTGCCGGCACGATGAGCCACGGCGCGCAACGCCAGCTCGAAGTGGCGATGTGCCTGGCCACGCAGCCGCGCGTGCTGCTGCTCGACGAGCCGCTCGCCGGCATGGGCGCCGAGGAAACCGACCGCATGCTCACGCTGCTCGCGCGCTTGAAATCGACGCACGCGATCCTGCTGGTGGAACACGACATGGACGCGGTCTTCCGCATCGCCGACCGCATCACGGTGATGGTGAACGGCACGGTGATCGCGACCGGCGACCCGACCTCGATCCGCGAGAACCCCGAGGTGCGCACGGCGTATCTCGGAGAGGACCACTGACATGCTGATCGTGCGCGACCTCAACACCTACTACGGCAACAGCCACATCCTGCGCGGCGTGCATGCCGGCATCCCGACGGCCACCTCGGTGGGCCTGCTCGGACGCAACGGCATGGGCAAGACCACGCTCATCCGCAGCATGATGGGCTACGTGCGGCCCGCCTCGGGCGAAGTGCAGGTGGACGGCCGCACCGTCACCGGCTGGCCGCCCGAGAAGATGGCGCGCCTTGGCATCGGCTACGTGCCCGAGGGCCGCGGCATCTTCCCGAACCTCTCGGTGCGCGAGAACCTCGTGATGAGCGAGCGCGCGGGCATCGACGGGCGCCGCGCCTGGACCTTCGACCGCGTGATGGCCACCTTTCCGCGGCTGGCCGAGCGCCTCTCGCACGGGGGCCAGCAGCTCTCGGGCGGCGAGCAGCAGATGCTCTCGATCGGCCGGGCGCTGATGACAAACCCGCGCCTCTTGATCCTTGACGAAGCCACCGAAGGCCTCGCGCCGCTGATCGTGGCGGAGATCTGGCGCGTGATCGGCGAGATCCGCAGCACCGGCATCGCCACGCTGATCGTGGACCGCGACTACCGCAAGGTGCTCGCGCACACCGACCTCGCGGTGGTGATGGAGAAGGGGCAGATCGTGCGGCACGGAGCGTCGGCCGATCTGCTGGCGGAGCCGCAGGCGCTGGAAGAATTGCTGGGCGTCTGACTGCCGTTTGTGCTGAGGCTTCGCAGACAACAAACCGTTCACGCTGAGCCTGTCGAAGCGCCGCGCAAAGCTTCGACAAGCTCAGCCCGAACGGCTTTGTTCGATCACACAGCCCGCTGCGCCATCAGAAAATCGATGAACACCCGCATGCGCAGCGGCACATGCCGCCCGTCCGGGTACAGCAGCGTGTAGGGGCGCGAGCGGCCCGCGAAGGGTTTGAGCACTTCGACGAGCGTGCCGTCGGCGATCTCCTTCTCCACCACGAAGCGGTAGGTCTGGAACAGCCCGGCGCCGCTCCTGGCGAGCGTGACGCCACCGAGCACATCGTCCGAGCAACTGTAGGCGCTGTCCGCGAAGACCTCGCGGTCCTTGCCGTCTTCCTTGAAGAGCCACGAGATGCGCCGCCCGCTGCTGGGCAGTTCGAACTGGATGCACTCGTGCGCCGCAAGGTCGTCCGGCGTGCGAGGCGTGCCGGCTTTCTTCAGGTACTTGCGCGTCGCGACCACCACGAGCGCCGCGTCTTCCAGGTGCCGCGCGATCAGCGTGGAGTCGGGCTGCGCGCGCACGCGCACGGCCATGTCGTAGCCCTCTTCCACGAAGTCGATGTTGCGGTTGCTCAGGTGCACGTGCAGCCGGATGTCGGGAAAGCGTTCGCGGAACGCCGGCAGCATCGGCAGGATGCGGTGATGGCCGTAGGTGGTCGGCACGCTGATGCGCAGCGTGCCCGAGGGCTTGGCCTGCTGGCCCATCACTTCGCGCTCGGCCTCAGCCAGTTGCGCGAGCGCCTGGCGGCACTGCGCGAAGTACGAGCGCCCCGCGTCGGTGAGCCGCACGCTGCGCGTGGTGCGCACGAACAGGCGCAGGCCCAGCCGCTTTTCCAGGCGCGAGATCGAGCGGCTGACAGCCGCCGGCGTCACGCCTGCCGCAAGCGCCGCCGAGGTGAAGCCGCCCGTTTCCGCCGCGAGGCAGAAGAGTTCGATGCTGCCGAGAAGGATGTCGCCGAACTGCCGCTGCATGGGATTGATTACCTCGCGTATCAAGTGAAGTACGAGTCTAGTGATTTATCTATGTGCGTGTCATCAATACAGTTCACCTCACGTCATCAACTTCTGGAGAACCCGACATGCAAGACAGCACATCTACCCCCACCGTCGTCATCACCGGCGCCTCGAGCGGCATCGGCCTGGGGCTCGCGCAGGCGTACCTGGAACGCGGCTTCAGCGTGGTCGCGAATGCGCGCACCGAAGAGCGGCTCGCGGCCGCCGCCAAGCAACTGGGCAACCCCGCGCGCTTCCTCGGCGTCGCAGGCGACATCGGCCGGCGCGACACGGCGGAACAACTCATCGCTCGCGCGGTGGAGCGCTTCGGCCAGGTCGACGTGCTCATCAACAACGCGGGCATCTTCAATGCCAAGCCCTTCATCGACTACACCGAGGAAGAGTTGGACCAGCTGGTCGTCACCAACCTCAAGGGCTTCGTCTACGCCTCGCAGGCCGCGGCGAAGCACATGATCCCGCGCCGCAAGGGCCACATCGTGAACATCACCGCGGGCATCGCGCTGCAGCCGAACCTGAAGGTGCCGGCCCTGGTGCCCGTGCTGGTCAAGGGCGGCATCAACGCCGCGACGCGCGCACTGGCGCTGGAACTCTCGCCGCACAACATCCAGGTGAACGCGGTGGCGCCCGGAATCGTCGACACGCCGATGCACCCGTCCGAGAACCACGGTTTTCTGAGCGGCCTGGCGCCCGCCGGCCGCATCGCGACCGTGCGCGAGATCGCCGATGCGGTGCTGTACCTCACCGGCGCGGGCTTCACCTCGGGCGTGGTGCTGGCGGTGGATGGCGGCGCGAGCGCCGGCACCTGGTGATCGCCTCGTTCACGCACACATCGCCAAGGAGCACACCATGCCTTTCGTCAATCTGAAGATCACCCGCGACGGCGTCACGCGCGAGCAGAAGACCCAGGTCATCGCCGAGTTCACCGAAGTCCTCGAGCGCGTGCTGAAGAAGCCACCAGAGTGGACGCACATCGTGATCGAGGAGATCGATACGGACGACTGGGGGTTTGGAGGGGTGACGACGACCGAATACCGCAAGCGCCTTGCGGAGGGCGCCAAGAAAGCGCAATGAAAGCGAACGGGCGCTGACGGCCTACTCGATAAACCGCCGCAGCCCCTCCAGATCGATCACGGTGATCCCCCCGTACTCGATCCGCAGAAACCCCGCCTCCTTCAAGCGGTTCAACGCCGCATTGCACCGTTGCCGCGACACCCCCGAGAGATTCGCGATCTCCTCCTGCGAAGTCTGCAGGTACGGCTCGCTTCCCGGATGCAGCCACGGGTGGAAGAGCCCCGCGAGCGCGCGCGCCACCTGGCTGTCGGCGTCGAGCAGGCGGTGCGCCGCGTAGTTGCCCATGAACCAGTGCAGCCGCTCGTTGATCTGCTGCAGCAAAAAATGATCGAAGCCGCGCTGCGTGCGGTGCAGCCACTCGAAGGTCTCCAGCGGCAGTCGCGCCACGCGGCTCGCGCGCAGCGCGATGATGTCGGCCGAGCGCGGCACCGCGCGCAGCAGCGTGCCTTCGCCGAACCAGCTGCCGACGGAGAGCGCGCCGAGGGTCACCGAGCGGCCGTCGCTGGAGGTGATCGACCACTTGAGCAGCCCCTCCAGCGTGCCGTACCAGTGCAGCGGCGTGTCGCCGCGCCGGCACAGCGCGGCGCCGGCGGCCACCTCGACTTCGCGCATCTCGTCGCGCACGCGCTCGGCCGCGTCCGCATCGAGCAGCGGAAACCAGGCCGAGCCTTGCAGCAGTTGAGGAATGGTCAGCGATGCCGCCGCGATGGCCGGCTCCGCCTTCTTCGTGGGCATGGAATGAAGCTCCTGGAGGCTTGGGTGTGTAAACCCTGAGCCCAAATGTCGTCGCGATGACTGAGTGTGCATGCGCTCCCAAAAATAATAGCGCGCCCCTCATGCAAGACACCAGGAAAACGCCATGTCGTCCAAGCGCAAAGTGATCGTGACCATCGCCCCCACCGGCGGCATGGCGCACAAGTCGCAGAACCCGCACCTTCCCACCCAGCCCGCCGAGATCGCCGCCGACGTGCTGCGCTGCTGGAACGCCGGCGCGAGCGTGGTGGCGATCCATGCGCGGCGGCCCGACGATGGCGCGACCTGCAACGCCGATGTCTACCGCGACATCAACAGCCGCATCCGCGCGGGCGGCTGCGACATCGTCATCAACAACTCCACCGGCGGCGGCGTGCACGGCGACATGGTCAAGCCGCTCGCGGGCGACCGCTGGGAGATCGCGTGGGAAGAGCGCATCAAGGGCATGGACGCCGGCGCCGAGATGTGCACGCTGGACGCGACCACGCTGAACCTGAGCTTCGAGGGCAAGCAGATCCTGATGGACACGCCCATCACGCGCGGGCGCGAACTCGCCGCTGGCATGAAGGCGCGCGGCATCAAACCCGAGTGGGAGGTGTTCAGCCCCACGCACATCCTGCAGGACGCGACCACGCTGATCGGCGAGGGCCACGACGAGGAGCCCTACTTCATCAACCTGGTGATGAACGTGCACCGCAACTTCCAGAACGCGATGCCGTACTCGCCGCGCTTCCTGCAGATGATGGTGGACACGCTTCCCAAGGGCAGCATCTTCTGCGTGAGCGGCATCGGCCCCTCGCAGCTCGAAGCCAACGTGGCGGCGCTGCTGCTGGGCGGGCATGCGCGCGTGGGGCTCGAAGACAACCTCTACTTCCGCCACGGCGAGCTGGCCACCAACGTGCAGCTCACCGAGCGCATCGTGCGGGTGATCCGCGAGCTGGACATGGAAGTGGCCACGCCGGCCGAGGCGCGCCAGATGATGGGGCTGCCGCGCACCGGCACGCCGCGGCCCGAGTTCGCGCTGGGCTGAACGAACAAACGATCGAACGAACAACTACAACGACCGGAGACAAGACCATGAACACCCATCTCTCGCGCACTGCGCTGGCCATCGCACTCGGCGCCGCCTTCGCCACCACCGGCGCTTCGGCGCAGGTGTCGGACGACACCATCCGCATCGGCTTCATCAGCGACATGTCGGGCATCTACCGCGACTACGACGGCCCGGCCGGCGCCGAGGCCATCCGCATGGCGATCACCGACATGGGCGGCGCGATCGACGGCAGGAAGATCGAGCTGGTCACCGCCGACCACCAGAACAAGCCCGACATCGCCGCGGCCAAGGCGCGCGAGTGGTTCGACGTGCAGAAGGTCGACATGCTGATCGCGGGCGTCAACTCCGGCGCGGCCATCGCGATGGCGGGCGTGGCGGCCGACAAGAAGAAGCCGTACTTCGTGGTCGGCTCGGGCGCATCGAGCCTCACCAACGAATACTGCTCGCCCTACACGGTGCACTACGCCTACGACACGGTGGCGATGGCGCGCGGCACCGCGAGCGCGGTGGTCAAGGCGGGCGGCAAGAGCTGGTACTTCGTGACCGCCGACTACGCCTTTGGCGCGGCGCTGCAGACCGATGCGGCCAAGATCATCAACGCCAGCGGCGGCACGGTCGCGGGCTCTGTGAAGCACCCGCTGGGCGCGAGCGATTTCTCGTCGTTCATGCTGCAGGCGCAGGGCTCGAAGGCGCAGGTGCTGGCGCTCGCCAACGCGGGCGGCGACACGGTGAACGCGATCAAGTCGGCGGCCGAGTTCGGCATCAGCAAGAACATGAAGCTGGCCGGCATGATCATCACCATCAACGACGTGCACGCGCTCGGCCTGAAGACCTCGCAGGGCATGTACCTCACCGACAGCTGGTACTGGAACCAGAGCCCCGAAGCGCGCACCTGGGCGCGGCGCTTCTTCGACAAGCACAAGCGCATGCCCTCCTCCTTCCACGCCGGCGACTATTCGGCCGCGCTGCAGTACCTGCAGGCGGTGAAGGCCGCGGGCAGCGACGATGCCGACAAGGTGATGGCGCAACTTCGCAAGACCAGGTTCAACGACATGTTCGTCAAGGGCGGGTGGCTGCGCGACGACGGCCTCATGGTGCACGACATGCAGCTGATGCAGGTGAAGACGCCCGACGAATCGAAAGAGCCGTGGGACTACTACAAGGTGGTCGAGCCGATCCGCGGCGAGGCCGCATGGACGACGAAGGCAGAGAGCCGCTGCGCGCGGTGGAAATCATGACCCTCCTGAATGTGCACCGCGTCGCGGTCGTCGGCACCGGCGTGATCGGCGCGAGCTGGGCCGCGTACTTCCTCGCGCACGGCCTGGACGTGAACGCGACCGATCCGTCGCCCGGCGCCGAAGACCGGCTGCGCGCCGCGGTGGCGCAGCATTGGCCGACGCTCGCGCGCTTCGGCCTCGCCGAGGGTGCCTCGGTGGACCGGCTGCGCTTTCACGACAGCCTGGAAGACGCGGTGTCCGTCGCCGACTTCGTGCAGGAGAACGGCCCCGAGCGCATGGACTTCAAGATCGACCTGTTCCGTCGCATGGACGCGGCCGCGCCGCCGGAGACCATCCTCGCGTCGAGTTCGTCGGGGCATGCGATCAGCGGCGTGCAGTCGGGCTGCGCGCATCCGCAGCGCGTGGTGCTCGGGCATCCGTTCAATCCGCCGCACCTGATTCCGCTGGTGGAGGTGATCGGCGGCGAGCAGACCTCGGCCGAGGCCATCGACCGCACGATGGCGTTCTACGCGGCCATCGGCAAGCGGCCGATCCACGTGAAGCGCGAGGTCAAGGGGCACATCGCGAACCGGCTGCAGGCGGCGCTTTGGCGCGAGGCCTTCCATCTCGTCAACGAAGGCGTGGCGAGCGTGGCGGACATCGACACGGCGATCGCGCACGGCCCCGGCCTGCGCTGGGCGGTGATGGGACCGTTCATGAACCTGCATCTGTCGGGCGGTGCGGGCGGCATCGAACATGTGCTCGCGCACCTGGGCGGGCCGATCGAGGACTGGTGGAAGGACCTGGGCGCGCCGTCGATGACGGCCGAGCTCAAGCAGAAGGTCACCGAGGGTGTCGCGCATGAACTGGGCGCGCGCCGCACCAGCGACCTCGAAGCCGCACGCGACACCCTGCTGTTAGACCTGATTCGCGCGAAGGCCGATACCGGCAAGCTCGGCTAGATGAAACCTTGCTCTTCGGTGCGTTGCGCTGCGCGTTCAGGGTGCGATCCCGCCGACGGGGTACCTTGCTCCGCGAATGTCCCCCGCCTTCGGCTCCTCCTTGATTTCGCTGCGCAAGGCACCCCATCGGCGTGCTCGTTTTCAGAGCGGTCGTTGATCGCCGATCACCAGCAACGTGCCCGAGTGCGCAGGGCATCGGGTACTCCCCGCAGCGAAATCAAGGAGGAGGGCGAAGCCCGGGGGACATTCGCGGAGGGGAGTACCCGGTGGCCTGTGCACCCGCCCTGAACAAAACTTCGGAACACAAAAATGACCGACTTCCTCCAGGACGAAAACCTCATCGCCCCGCCCCGCACGGTGCGCATCGACTTCGACGACGGCTCCTTCGCGCTGCGCTCGCCGCAGGCGCTCAAGCCCTATGCGCGCTGCATCGGCGAATGGATCGAACGCTGGGCGCGCGAGACGCCCGACGCGCTGGCATTCGCCGAGCGCGACGCGACCGGCGAGGGCTGGCGCAAGCTCGACTACCGCGCGCTGCGCCATGCCGTGGGCGCGGTGGCGCAATCGCTGCTCGACCTCAAGCTGCCGGCAGGCCAGCCCCTCGTGATCCTCTCGGACAACGCGATCGACCACGCGGTGCTGATGCTCGCGGCGATGCACATCGGCCGCACCGCGTGCTCGCTCTCGAGCGCGTACTCGCGCATGGCCAAGGACCCGTCGCGGCTGCACGGCATGCTGAAGGCGCTCGGGCCTTCGCTGATCTACGCATCCGACGCCAAGGTGTACGGCGGCGCGCTGACGGGCTGCGGCATCGAGGCCGTCACGGTGTTCAGCCGCAACGCCGACGCGCACCCGGGCGCGATGGCTTTCGACCGATTGCTCGCGACGGAGGAAACACCGGCCGTGATGGAAGCCTTCGCAACCATCCTTCCCGACACCCACGCCAAGTACCTGCTGACCTCCGGCTCCACCGGCAAGCCCAAGGTAGTGATCAATACGCACCGCATGCTGTGCGCCAACCAGCAGATGATGGCGCAGACCTGGCGCTTCCTCGCACACGAGAAGCCGGTGCTGGTCGACTGGCTCCCGTGGAGCCACACCTTCGGCGCGAACTACAACCTGCACATGGTGCTGTGCCATGGCGGCGCGCTCTACATCGACGAGGGCCGGCCCGCGCCGGGCCTGATCGAGAAGACGGTGCGCAACCTGCGCGAGGTGAAGCCCACGCTGCTGTTCAACGTGCCGCGCGGCTTCGACATGCTGCTGCCCTTTCTCGAAGCCGACGAGGCGCTCGCGACGGAAGTGTTCTCGCGGCTGCGGCTCGCGTTCTACGCGGCGGCGGCGCTCGCGCCTTCGACATGGCAGCGGCTCGAAGCGGTCGCGCAACGCGTGCGGCCCACGCGCCCGCTGTGGCTCACCACCTCGTGGGGCGCGACCGAGACCTCGCCCGCCATCACCTCGGCGCACTGGAAGCTCGACGGCGCCGGCTGCATCGGCGCGCCGCTGCCGGGGCTCGAGCTCAAGTTCGTGCCCAACGGCCAGAAGCTGGAGATGCGGGTCAAGGGCGTCTCGGTGTTTCCCGGCTACCGCGATGCGCCGCGCGAAACCGCGGAGGCCTTCGACGAAGAGGGCTACTACCGCATCGGCGACGCCGGCTTTCTCGCGAGCGCCGCTGAGCCCGCGCACGGCGTGATCTTCAACGGCCGCGTGGCCGAAGACTTCAAGCTCTCGACCGGCACCTGGGTCTCGGTGGGCACGCTGCGCGTGAAGCTGGTGTCGCTGCTCGCGCCGCATGTGCAGGACGTGGTGCTCACCGGCCACGACCGCGACGAGATCGGCATGCTGGTGTTTGCCAGCCCGCAGGGTGCGTCGCTCGCATCCGGGGCGCTGGCCGAGCGCATTGCCGGCGTGCTGCGTTCGCTGCGCGACGAAGGCGCGGGGTCGTCGCAGTGCCCCGCGTGCGCGCTGGTGCTGGCCGAACCGCCGAGCCTGGACGCGGGCGAGATCACTGACAAGGGCTACATCAACCAGCGCGCGGTGCTCACGCGGCGCGCGGCCGATGTGGCACGCCTGCATGCGGTGGAAAGCGACCCGCAGGTGGTGCGGCTGCGCGGCTGATCACGAGGGCTGCTCGAACAGCGACAGCAGCGTGTTCTGCAGCCACTGGTGCAGCGCCGAGGTCTCGTGCCGCTGGTGCCAGAACAGCTCGATGATGCGCGGCGGCGCCTCCAGCGGCACCGGCATCTTGCGCAGGCCCGCCAGGCGCGAGGGCTCGAACTTCTCCGACCACGGCAGCACCGCGATCAGGTCGGATCGGCGCACCACTTCGTAGGCCGCTCCGTAGTGGTTCACCGTCGCCACCAGGTTGCGCTGCAGCCCGCGGCTGCGCAGAAAGAGGTCGTAGGTCGGCGTGGTCTTGCCGACAAGGCTCACATCCACATGCCGGGCCGCCAGGAATTTCTTGAGCGGAATCCTGCCCGTGCGCGCCAGCGGATGCCCCGCGCGCATGAAGCAGAGGAAATCGGGTGACCACAACGCCCTCGACTTGAGGAACGCAGGCCGCCGCACCTCCTCGTTGTAGACGCTGATCGCGAAGTCGGCCTTGTTGTCGGCCAGCACCGGGCCGAAATCCACCAGCGTGTTCGGAATGGCATGGACCTGCATCGCCGGCGCGACCTTGCCCAGCCGCGCCGCCAGCCGCGGCACCACGATCGAAGCGACGTAGTCGGACATCGCGATGCTCACGCTCGCGGTGCTGCGCAGCGCGTCGAAGCGCTCCACGTCCATGGTCGCGCGGATCGCATGCAGCGACTGCGACAGCGGCTCCCAGAGATCGATGGCGCGCCGGGTCGGGTTGACGCCCGCGCCGCTGCGCACGAAGAGCGGGTCGTCGAAGGTGTCGCGCAGCCGGCGCAGCGCGTTGCTCACCGCCGGCTGCGTCAGCGACAGCTTGCTGGCCGCGCGCGTGACGTTACCTTCGGTCATCAGCGCCTCGAAGACCTTCAGCAGGTTCAGGTCGGCATTGCGGTAGTTCATCGTGCGTCCCCGTTCATTCACCGGCTCAATAAACACAATCACGCATATAAATTTGCGGTGATATCCCCCCGATCCTACGATCTGCCGCTTCACCCCACCCAACCCGAAGCCGAGGGATTCCCATGACCATGCTGTCGGCGCGCATCGAGCGCCTGCCTTTCTCTGGTTTCCATCGACGCCTGCTCCTCATGGGAGGCCTGGGCTACACCTTCGATGCGATGGACGCCGCGGTCATCGCCTTCGTGCTGCCGGTGCTGCGCACCGAGTGGGGGCTCAGCAGCGTGCAGATCGGCGTGCTGGCCAGCGCGAACTTCATCGGCTTCTTCTTCGGCGCGCTGGCGGCCGGCTCCTGTGGCGACCTGATCGGGCGGCGCAAGGTGATGATGTCGGCGCTCGCGATCTACTGCGTGGCCTCGCTCTTCAGCGGCATGGTCAACGACTGGACGCTCTTTCTCGCGCTGCGCATCGTGGCCGGCTTCGGCGCCGGCGCGGAGAGCGCGATCATCGCGCCCTATCTCTCGGAGTTCGTGGCGCGGCGCTACCGCGGCACCTTCACGGGGGCGCTGGCGGGCTTCTTCTCGTTCGGCTTCGTTGCAGCGGCGCTGCTGGGCTACTTCATCGTGCCGGCGCATCCGCAGGGCTGGCGCATCGTCATCTTCATCACCGCGCTGCCCGTGGTGCTGCTGCTGTGGTGGCGCCGCGCGCTGCCCGAGTCGCCGCGCTGGCTCGAGAGCCAGGGGCGCGAGAACGAGGCGCTCGCGATCATGGACGCGATGGAGGACAACCACGTGCGCCACGGCCACGCGCTGCCCGCGCTCAACGCCGAAGACGTCGCCGCCCCGCCGCCCAGCACGAGCCGCGGCAGCCTCGTGAAGAACTACGCGACGCTCGTCTCCAGCAAGCTCATCCGCATCAGCACCATGACCTGGCTGATGTGGCTGTCGATCACGTTCAGCTACTACTCGTTCTTCACCTGGATTCCGAGCCTTTTGATCCAGAACGGCATGACGATCACCAAGAGCTTCGGCTATTCGCTGGTGATGTACATCGCGCAGATTCCCGGCTATTTTTCGGCCGCGTGGTTCAACGAGCGCATCGGCCGCCAGGCCACCATCGTGAGCTACATGCTGCTGGGCGGGCTCTGCGCGCTGGGCCTGGCATTCACGCACAGCGACGCGCAGATCATGGTGGCGGGCGTGCTGCTGTCCTTTTTCATGAACGGCACCTACGCGGGCGTCTACGCCTACACGCCCGAGGTGTTTCCGACGCAGGTGCGCGCGACGGGCTCGGGCCTGGCCTCGGCCATCGGGCGCATCGGCGGCATCACCGCGCCGATCCTGGTGGGCTTCATCTATCCGACGGCCGGCTTCGCGGGCGTGTTCGGCATGACGACGGCGGTGCTGCTGCTGGGCGCGGCGGCCGTCACGTTCATGGGCATTCCCACGCGCGGCCGCTCGCTCGAAGACATCGCGGCCGGCGAACTTTCCTGACGACTTCCGACAACCATGCAGACCAACCCTCTCGAAGACTCCCTTTCGGCCGTAGCGCTCGCGCACGCCGACACCGCGCAGCCGCACGCCACGTTCGACGCGATCGACAAGGCCGTCGCATCGACCATCGGCCACCGGCTCTTCACCATCCTGGTCCACCACCGCGAGGCGCGCGAGTCGGAGCGCGTGTACACCAACATGCGCGAGGCCTACCCCGTGGGCGGGCGCAAGCCCATCACCGATTCGCCGTGGATGCAGCAGGTGATGCAGCGCGGCCTGCCCTACATCGGCCGCAACGCCGAGGACCTGCGCGACGTGTTCTACGACCACGAACTCATCGTGTCGCTCGGCTGCCGCAGCGTGCTGAACATTCCGCTGCGCTGGCAGGGCGAGACGCTCGGCACGCTCAACATGCTGCACGAGGAGAACTGGTACGGCGACAGCCACGTGGAGCTTGCGCGCGTGTTCGCGCAGCTGGCGGTGCCGGCCGTGATGGCGCAACAACAGGCGAAGGAGCCCCAGGCATGACGACGGCGCACACCTTTCTTTTCAGGAACGCGAACCTGCTCGACCCGCTGAAAAAGGACCTGCTCGAAGGCCACGACATCCTGGTCGAAGGCGGCGTGGTCCGCGAGGTCTCCGACAAGCCGCTGCAGAGCAAGGCGGCGCGCGTCATCGACGTCAAGGGCAAGACGGTGATGCCCGGCCTCATCGACCTGCACGTGCATGTGATCGCGGTGGAGCTCAATCTCTCGCGCCAGGTCCACATGCCCAACGTGCTCATCACGCTGCGCAGCGTGCCGATGCTGCGTGGCATGCTGCGGCGCGGCTTCACCACGGTGCGCGACGCGGGCGGCGCGGGCTTCGCGTTCAAGCAGGCGGTGGACTCGGGCCTTGCGCAGGGGCCGCGCCTGTTCGTCTCGGGCCGCGCGCTGAGCCAGACCGGCGGGCATGGCGACATGCGCGGGCGCTCCGACTTCCTCGATCCGGCCGCGACCTGCTCGACCTGCGTGCGGGTCGGTGCGCTGGCGCGCGTGGTCGACGGCGTCGATGCGGTGCGCCGCGCCGTGCGCGAAGAGCTGCAGATGGGCGCGGACCAGATCAAGATCATGGCCTCCGGCGGCGTGGCCTCGCCGACCGACCCGGTCGGCGCCTTCGGCTACAGCGAGGACGAGATCCGCGCCATCGTGGAAGAAGCCGCGGGGCGCGGCACCTACGTGATGGCGCACGCGTATACCGCCGCGGCCATCGCGCGCGCCGTGCGCTGCGGCGTGCGCACCATCGAGCACGGCAACCTCGTGGACGCGCCCACGGCCGCGCTGATGGCCGAGCTGGGCGCCTATGCGGTGCCGACGCTGGTCACCTACGACGCGCTGGCCAACGAGGGCGAGAGTTTCGGCCTGCCCAAGGAGAGCGTGGCCAAGGTGGCCGACGTGCGCGAGGCGGGCCTGCGCTCGCTGGAAATCTACAAGACGGCCGGCGTGAAGATGGGCTTCGGCTCCGACCTGCTGGGCGAGTCGCAGCGCCTGCAGAGCGACGAGTTTCGCCTCCGCGCCGAGGTGCTCTCGCCGGCCGAGGCGATCGCGAGCGCCACCGTGGTCGGCGCGGAGGTGCTGGGCATGCCGGAGCGCCTGGGCCGCCTCGTGCCGGGTGCGCTGGCCGACCTCCTCGTGGTCGATGGCAATCCGCTGCGCGATGTCGAATGCCTGCTCGGACAGGGCGAGCGCATTCCGCTGGTCATGAAGGAAGGCGTGGTCCAGTTCGACGAACTGGGCTGAAGTTGCTGCTCGCGGTCGCGGCGGTCAGGCCTCGGCAAACCACGCGCGCCACAGCTTGCGCGCCTTGTCCTGGTAGCGGCGAGTGACGGCCTGCAGTGCGATGCGCGGCGCGGGCGACATGAGTTCGGCCGGCAGCAGCGGATCGCGGATGAGGTGCGCGATGACCGCGCGCCCGAGCAGCAGCGACTCGCGCACCGCCGCTTCGAGCGGCAGCCTGTCCAGCCGCTTCTCGCCGCGCTCGATGCCGGTCTGCAGGCGCTGGTAGCCAGCCGCCAGCGCACGCACGTTCCACAGCTTGCGCGCGGCCTCCTCCGTACCTCTGTCCATGTCGGCAAGGCGGAACACCAGCGCCTTCGACGACAGGCCGAGGCCCTGCAGCTGTTCGCGCTCGGCCGCCAGCCCGCCCCGGAGGTTGTCGGGCCGGATGTGCAGGCCGGCCTGCAACGGGGCGAAGCCGCGCAGCGACAGCGCCAGGCCATGGTGCCGCCAGGCCGTCTTGTCCGAACGCGGCACGCCCGCGTCATGCACCGCGAGCCAGTCGCCGCGCCACGCGACGGCCTGCGCGCCGCGCTGCCGCCAGCCATCGACCGCGCGCGACAGCGCCGGCCCCGCGCGGTTGAGCGCATAGCTGCCACGCTCACTGCGTTCGATCTTGCCGTCGCTCGCGAGCCGCGTCAGGGCCACGCGCAGCGTCGATTCACCGATGCCCATCAGCGCGCCGGCGCGGCACAGCGACTGCGCGCCCAGCATGCCGCTGTGCGCGACGAGCAGGTCGAGGATCAGCGCCGGCGCACTCGGAATGGCGACCGGCACATTGCATATTTTTTCCACGTTTGCACATCGAGGAAATATTTCCTACGATGAACCAGAGCTATTGAGTAAGTAATTTTGCCTCGAAGGGAACGCATCCATGGCTATGGAATACGTGAGCTATGACACGGATCAGGCAGTCTGCACCGTCACACTGAACCGTCCCGACAAGCGCAATGCCGTCAACGGCATCGTGGCCGCCGAGCTGCGCGAGGCCTTCGAGCGCTTCGAGGCCGACGATGCGCTGCGCGTGGCGATCCTCACGGGCGCGGGCGGTCACTTCTGCGCCGGCGCCGACCTGGGCGCCGTCGGCAACCCTGACGAGCGCAACGCACTCGACCCCGAAGGCGGCGGCAGCGGGCCGATGGGGCCGACGCGCATGGCGCTGTCCAAGCCGTTGATCGCCGCGGTGAACGGCTATGCGGTGGCAGGCGGCCTCGAACTGGCGCTGCTCGCCGACCTGCGCGTGGCCGACGACGATGCGGTCTTCGGCGTGTTCTGCCGCCGCTGGGGCGTGCCGCTGATCGACGGCGGCACGGTGCGGCTGCCGCGCATCGTGGGCATGGGGCGCGCGCTGGACATGATCCTCACCGGCCGGCCCGTCTCCGCGACCGAGGCGCTGGCGATGGGCCTGGTCAACCGCGTCACGCCACCGGGCGGCGCGCTCGCCGCGGCGCGGGAACTCGCATTGCAGATCGCCGCGTTCCCGCAGCAATGCATGCTCACCGACCGCCGCTCCGCCTACGAACAGTGGGACATGCCGCTGGCCGAGGCACTTCGCCATGAAGGCGCGCAGGGCGTGCCGATCGTCTTTGCCGAAGGAGAAGCCGGCGCCGCGCGCTTCGCCCGTGGCGCGGGGCGGCACGGCACCTTCAAGGGCTGATTCAGGAGCGCCTGCGCAACGCGGTGCGCAGCGCCTTCGCGAAACGCGGATCGGCCATCGCGCCGACGTTGAAGCGCGACCAGCGTGAGACCTGCGTCGAATCGACGCTGAAGATGCGCCCCGGCGCCATCACGATCTTGCGCGGCAGCAACTCTTTGGCAAACGCCAGCGAATCGGCCACGCCGGGCAGCGCCGCCCAGATGTAGAGCGACTGCGGGGTGCGGGCGAAGACCTCCGCGTCGACCGAATCGAACAGCTGCAACGCCTTGCGCGTGGCCTCGCCCAGGCGCGTCTGCAGGCGGTTGAGGTGCCGCTGGTAGTGGCCCTCGCTCAGGATCACATCGACCGTGCGCTCGCTGTACTCCGAGCTGCTCACATGGATCAGCGCCTTCAGGTCCGCGAGGTCGCTCGCGAGATCGGCCCCGCAGGCGATGAAGCCCACGCGCAGCGCCGCCGAGAACGACTTGGAGAAGCTGCCGATGTAGATCGTGCGCTCCAGCTGGTCGAGCGCCGAGAGCCGCGGCAACGCGGTCGGCTTGAAGTCGGCCAGCGGATCGTTCTCCACGATCAGCAGGTTGTATTTCTGCGCGAGCTGCAGCACGCGAAAGGCCTTGGCCGGCGAGATGTCGGAGCCCGTGGGGTTGTGCGCGAGCGACTGCGTGAAGAAAAGGCGCGGCCGCTCGGCGATGAGCAACTGCTCCAGCACGTCGAGGTCGGGCCCGTCCGCCAGGCGCGGCACGGCCAGCATTTGCGCGCCCGCGAGCTTGAGCTTGCCGAAGAGCGGGTAGTAGCCCGGGTCGTCCACCAGCACCTTGCCGCCGGGCGGCACGAAGTAGCGGATGACGATGTCCATCGCCTCGTTGGCGCCGTGCGTGAGCACGATCTGCCGCGGCTCCGCGCCGATGCCGAAGTCCGCGAGCTTGCGCACGAGGTGGTCGCGCAGCGGCGCGTAGCCGAAGCGGCTGCCGTAGCGGAACAGCGCGCCGAGCCCCGTGCGGACGACCTTGGGGTGGTACTTGTCCAGCCGCACATCGGCGAGCCATTCGACGGGCGGAAAGCCGTCGCCCACGGCCACCGCATCGGGCTGCGTCTTGAGTTGCTCCCGCATGAGCCACACGATGTCCATCGCGCGGCCGAGGCTGCCCGCGTCTTCCTCGGGCGGCTTGGGCCTGGACTGCGCGAGCACGAAGTAGCCCGAACCGCGCCGCGGCTCGACGAGGCCTCGCGACACCAGCAGCTCGAACGCGGCCACCACGGTGTTCTTGGCATAGCCATGCAGCTGCGCCAGTTCGCGCAGCGACGGCAGCTTGTCGCCGGCCTTGTAGGCGCCGCTCGCGATCTGGCGCGCGAGGGTGTCGGCGAGCGAATCGGCGATCGTGGTCATGGGCCGAGACTGTGACACAGCGGGCCGCTTTCACGGACCACTGTCCGCACTGTCCCGCCAAACTGTGCCTTCCGCCGGCGGTACAGCCGACCTAAATTGC
Source organism: Variovorax sp. AC194 (assembly GCF_979257995.1). Lineage (NCBI taxonomy): Bacteria > Pseudomonadati > Pseudomonadota > Betaproteobacteria > Burkholderiales > Comamonadaceae > Variovorax > Variovorax sp. AC194. The sequence continues at coordinate 172,827 of NZ_OZ409823.1, forward strand.
CTGCTCCCGAATTCATCTTCCCAAGAGACACGCAACGATGGTCGCCGACTCCCGCATCCCCAATTTCCGAGCCCTTGCGCCCGCGCAGCGCCTGGCCCACATCGCCGAGGCCGCATCGCTCACCGACGACGAGGTGGCGCAGCTCGCGCAGCCCGGCGCGCTGAGCGTGGACCGCGCCAACGGCATGGTCGAGAACGTGATCGGCACCTTCGAGCTGCCGCTGGGCATCGCCGGCAACTTCACCGTGAACGGGCGCGACTACCTCGTGCCGATGGCGGTGGAAGAGCCGTCGGTGGTGGCCGCGGCATCGTTCATGGCCAAGCTGGCGCGCGAAGGCGGCGGCTTCGAGGCCTCGAGCACCGGACCGCTGATGCGCGCGCAGGTGCAGGTGATCGGCATCAGCGACCCCTACGGCGCGCGGCTCGCGCTGCTGCGTGCGCGCGAAGAAATCCTGGCCGTGGCGAACAGCCGCGACAAGGTGCTGATCGACCTGGGCGGCGGCTGCCGCGACATCGAGGTGCATGTGTTCGGCGACACGCCGCGCGGCGCAATGGTGGTGATGCACCTCATCGTCGACGTGCGCGACGCGATGGGCGCGAACACCGTCAACACCATGGCCGAGGCGGTGTCGCCGCTGGTCGAGAAGCTCACGGGCGGCACGGTGCGCCTTCGCATCCTGTCGAACCTGGCGGACCTTCGGCTGGCGCGTGCGCGCGTGCGGCTCGCCCCGGCGGTGCTGGCCACGCGCGAGCGCAGCGGCGAGGAAGTGGTCGAGGGCGTGATCGATGCGTACACCTTCGCGGCCATCGACCCCTACCGCGCGGCGACGCACAACAAGGGCATCATGAATGGCGTCGATCCGGTGATCGTCGCGACCGGCAACGACTGGCGCGCGGTGGAAGCCGGCGCGCATGCCTATGCGTGCCGCAGCGGCCGCTACACATCGCTGACCACGTGGGAGAAAGACACGACAGGCGCGCTCGTCGGCACCATCGAGATGCCGATGCCCGTGGGCCTCGTGGGCGGCGCCACCAAGACCCACCCGCTCGCGCGGCTTGCACTGAAGATTCTCGATGTGAAGTCGGCGCAGGAGCTCGGCGAAGTCGCCGTGGCCGTGGGCCTCGCGCAGAACCTGGGCGCCCTGCGCGCGCTGGCCACCGAAGGCATCCAGCGCGGCCACATGGCGCTGCATGCCCGCAACATCGCGCTGGTCGCGGGCGCCACGGGCGACGAGATCGACAGCCTCGCCAAACAGATGGCCGCCGAGCACGACGTGCGCACCGACCGCGCCGTGGCGCTGCTCGAAGCGCTGCGCAAGAAATAGGCAAGCAAGCAAATGCGGGAGAGCCCCGCACCACGGACCGCGGCCGAAACCGCGGCGGCTGCGAGAGCGGCCGTCACATAACCAAGACGGAGACATCGCAAATGAACGCAGACAGTGCAACGCCCACACGCTGGCGGCTGGTGGAGATATGGGGCGACACGGCCGACCTCGGCCACCTCGCGTGGTCGATCGTCATCGGCGTCGCCGTGAGCCTCACGGGCTACCTCGTGGCGAGCCGCGTGCTCGCGAGCGCCGTGAGCACGCCCGAACTGGCGCGCGCCTACGCGATGCTCGCGGGGCTCGGCGGCTGCGTCATCTCCGGGCTGATCTGCGCGAAGCTCTTCGCACCCAAGCGCGAGGTGGTCGAAGGCACGGACCCCGACCCGCGCTGGCGCGAGGAAGTGCTGGCCGAACTGGCCGGCGAGCACGGCGACCTGGGCTCGGTCAACGACCTGCCGCCCTCGGTGGTGCGCGAGATGAAGGAGCTGGAGATCTACGACCTGTTCGCGTCGTACAAGCCCCGCGCTCGCGGCACCGAAGGAGCCGCACCGTGATCGAAGCCGCGCTCCTCAACCAGATCCTCGTCGCCACGGGCATGGGCCTCGTGGGCGCCGTCGTGTTCGCGGCCATCGGCCTCGTCTCAGGCACCGACGAAACCACCACGCTCGCGCCGCTCACCCTGCTGGTGGTGCTGCTGGGCGTGCCGCCCGAAGGCGTGTTCACCTTCTTCCTGGCGGCCGCCGTGGCCAAGCACATGACGCACGCGGTGCCCACGGCGCTCCTGGGCATTCCGGGCGACACCATGGCCACGCCGCTGCTGCAGGACGCGAACGTGCTGCGCAACCTGGGCGTGCCGCACATCGCGCTGCGCAAGATGGTGTCGGGCGCGATCATCGCGGCCTTCATCGCGGTGCCGCTGGCCGTGCTGTTCGCGGTGCTGCTCGCGCCCTACGGCGCGGCCATCACCAAGGCGGCGCCGTGGATCTTCGTGGTGGCGGCCGTGGCCATCGCGTACTTCTCGAGCGGGCGCTGGGCCTCGGTGGCCACGCTGGTGCCGTTCGTGATGGTGATCGTGGCGCTGCAGGCGCTCACCGGAAAGTACGGCGTGAAGCTCAGCATCAGCTACTTCCTGGGCATCGCGATCGGGCCGCTGGTGGCGGACCTGTTCTCGGTGATCTCGCCCGCGGCGCGGGCGCGCATGAAGCGCGACAAGGTGCGCACCTTCTCGCTCGCACCGGACGTGAAAGGCTGGACGGGCTATTTCCCGAATCCGTTCAAGGTGCTCGACCGCACGCAGGTGAAGTGGACCTTCGCGACCGCCGCGATCTCCAGCGCCACCTTCGTGTTCAGCCCTGTCGCGATGACGGTGGTGCTGGGCGAACTGGTCGGCTCGCGCATCAAGCACGCGTACCACCGCCTCACCACCACGCTGGCCGCGCGCAACGGCGTGACCGAGGCGACCTACATCGCCGAGGCGCTGATCCCGCTGATCGCCATTGGCCTGCCGCTGAGCCCGGTGGCTGCCGGCCCGGCCGCGCCGCTCTTCAATGCGCCGCCGGTGTTCACCATCGATTCGGCCACGGGCCAGACGCACAACCTGCACAACCTCCTGAACCACTGGGAGTTTCTCGGCTACGGAATGCTGGCCGTGGTGCTCGCGGCGCTGGTGGCCTACCCGTTCACGATGAATTTCGCGCGCCGCGCGGCGCTCTTCGTCTCGCGCAAGGTGAGCCACGAGGCGATCATCGCGACCTTCGTCGGGCTGATCGTGGTGATCAGCGTGTGGGAAGGCCAGTTGCTCGGGTTGCTGGTGATCCTCACGATGGGCCTGCTCGGCGGGCTCTTGTCGCGCGCCATCGGGTTCAACACCGGGGTGCAATTCATGGGTTACTACACGGCGGTGCTGACGGTGCCGGCGGTGATCAAGGCGTTTTCGTAGCTCTGCACTGTTCAGGGTGACGAGCACTGGTTGATCGGCTGCGCACCAGCAGCGCGTCCAGGTGCGCAGGGCATCGGGTGCTCCCCGCAGCGAAATCAAGGAGGAGGCCGCAGGCCGGGGGACATTCGCTGCGGGGAGCACCCGGTGGCCTGTGCACACGCCCTGAGGATTGCCGTGGGCATACTGGCACGATGCACATCCTCTGGACCTACCTGAGGCCGCACGCGCGCCTCGCACTGCTCGCCCTCTTGCTGGCGGGCATCAGCCAGGTGCTGGCGCTGGTCGACCCGATCATCTTCGGCAAGATCATCGACCGGTACGCCATTCACCGCGACGGCAAGACAGAGCAGGAACTGGTCTCCGGCGTGCTGCGCCTGCTGGCGCTCGCGGTGGGCGTGGCGATCGCGTCGCGGCTGGCGAAGGCGCTGCAGGAATACATCACGCGGCTGGTGGTGCAGAAGTTCGGCACGCAGATCTTCAACGACGGGCTGCGCCAGGTGCTGCGCCTGAAGTTTCCCGAGTTCGAGGACCTGCGCAGCGGCGAGACGCTTTCGATGCTGCAGAAGGTGCGCGCGGACAGCGAGCGCTTCATCAACGCCTTCATCAACACCGCGTTCGCGGCCATCGTGGGCATCGGGTTTCTCATCTGGTACGCGGTGACCAAGCACTGGCTGCTGGTGCCGGTGTTCCTGATCGGCGTGCTGGTGCTGGGCGGGCTTACCGGCCTTCTGAGCCGCGAGATCAAGAGCCAGCAGCGCTCGATCACGCGGGAGACGAACCGCAACTCGGGCTTCATCACCGAGTCGCTGCGCAACATCGAGCTCATCAAGAGCCTGGGGCTGACCTTTTCGGAGATCCGTCGGCTGCAGGCGCAGACCACGCGCATCTTCGCGCTCGAGATGCAGAAGGTGAAACGCATCCGGCTCCTGTCTTTTTTGCAGGGCACGACGCTGAGCCTCTTGAAGCTGGCGGTGTTGTTCGCGCTGCTGTGGCTGATCTTTCGCGACGTGCTGAGCACGGGCGAGCTGATCGCGATGCAGTTCATCTCGGTCGCGATCTTCGCGCCGCTGCAGGAGCTGGGCAACATCATCCTGGCGTACCGCGAGGCCGAGGCATCGCTCCTGAATTTCGAGGCGCTGATGCAAAAGCCCATCGAGCGGCGGCCCGAGTCGCCGATCAGCATCGGGCCGGTCACGCACCTGCGTTTTGCGGACGTGAGTTTTCGCCACAAGGGCGCGACGGACAACGCGCTGGACGACGTGTCGTTCGAAGCCGGGCTGGGCGACACCATCGCCTTCGTCGGCCCCTCGGGCTCGGGCAAGTCGACGCTGGTGAAACTGCTGGTGGGCCTGTACACGCCCGCGAGCGGCGAGGTGTTCTACAACGACATTTCCACGCGCGACCTGCGCTACAACCAGGCGCGCCGGCAGATCGGTTTCGTGACGCAGGAGACGCACCTCTTCGCGGGCACGATCCGCGAGAACCTGCAACTGGTGAAGCCCGACGCGACCGACGAAGAAATCCTCGAAGCCATGCGGCAGGCCTCGTGCGCGTACCTGGCCGAGAAGTCGCCCGAGGGGCTGGACACGCCCATCGGCGAGCGCGGCATGAAGCTCTCGGGTGGCGAGAAGCAGCGGCTGTCGATCGCGCGGGCGCTGGTGCGGGAGCCGCGCCTCCTGATCTTCGACGAGGCCACCTCGGCGCTCGACTCGCTGACCGAAGAGCAGATCACCGCCACCGTGCGCGAGATCTCGGCGCGCAGCACGCAGATCACCATCCTCATCGCGCACCGGCTCTCCACGATCATGCATGCGGGCACGATCCACGTGCTGGAAAAAGGGCGCATCGTGGAGAGCGGCACGCATGCGGCACTGCTCGAAGGCAAGGGGCTGTATTACGCGATGTGGCGCCAACAGATCGGCGAACGCCCGGTGCCGCGCATTCAGGACATCGAGCCTGTTGCTGTTGCTGAACCGCCCGGCGAGCCCGAGCCCGCCTGACGCACGGCGTCAGCGCTGCGACGCCGGGGGCTTGCGCGGCTTGGGCACCGTCTTCTTCTCGGGCTCGCCGCCGAACAGCTTCTCGACCTGCTGCCCCACGCGCGCGCCGATGGCCGTGCCCACGCCCGGCAGCACCGCGCTGCCGACCGCGGCGCCCGCGAGCGCGCCGCCGGTCAGCGACACCTCGGGATCGCTCACGCTGCCGCCGATCTTCAGCGGCACGCCGACCACGCCGTCGACCAGGTCCACCGCGATGTCGCCCTCCATCTTGCGATTGAAGAGCCGCAGGTTCCCGCTCGCGGTGAGCACGCCCGAGCGCGCCTTGAGGTTGGTGTAGCGCATCACGATGCCGTCCTCGGTGCCCTGGGTGTCGAGCGTGCCGGTGAGCTCGTCCAGCGGCGTGGTGCCGCCGCGGCTGATGCCGGCGGTGCTCACGGCCTTGGCGATGTCCAGCTTGGTGAGCGTGGCCGGCCGCACCGAGAAGGTGGTGCGGGTGTGCATGCTGCGCATCAGCGCACCCAGCTCGTTGGCCTCGTCCGCCTCGGCCACGAGCGTGGAGTGGCCGTTGACCTTGCCCGCCACCGAGGTGCGCCGCCCGAAGGCCTGCACCAGCCCTTCGATGTCGACCTGGCGCGGATCGAGCTCGGCCGACAGGCGCAGCTTGCCGCCGGCCGGCGTCTCGAACAGCGTCACGCCGTTCCACGTGCCGCCGCCCACGTCGATGCGGGTGCGCCAGCGGTCCTGCCCGGCTTCGCGGTCCAGGCGCAGGCGCGCGGGCGGCGTCGCTCCCGCGCGTTCCACGCGGGCCTGGCGCGGGCGCCAATGGGCATCGAAGGCGATCTCGCCGTCGTAGGCGAGCGCGATGTCGCGCCGGTCGATCCAGACCACATCGCGCCAGCGCACCTGTTCCAGCGGAATGGGGGCGAGCGTCCAGGGCGCGGGCAGCGCGATGACGTTGCCGCCTTCGTGGGGCTTGGGCCCCTTGCCGCGGAAGGCGCGCACCGATTCGCGCGGCAGCACGAGGCTTTCGATTTCCAGCGCGTCCACGGCGATGACGCGGTGCAGCAGCTCCGAGAGCTTGAGCCGCGCCGAGGCGCGGCGCAAGGTGATCGGGCGCGGCTGCTCGGTGGCGATGTCCGAGAGCACGAGCACCGGCGTCGGCAGCAGCGCCCAGTGGGCGCCGCCGACCTTCAGGCCCACGCCGAAGCGCTGCTCGAAGCCCTCCGAAATGCGGGCCGCCACCTCCTCGTCGCTCGGCAGCCGCGAACTCACGAACCACACCAGCGCACCGATGCCGAGCAGGAGGACTGCGGCGATGCCGAGGAGCCAGCGGCGGAGGGGGTGCTTCATCGGCCCAACTTAGCACGCAAAGGCGACTGCGGTTGTCAGCCGCCGTCGCTATAGTTTCTGCAAACCCTGTCCCCGAAAGAACCCAATGCGTATCTGGAAAAAAGAGATCTCCGTCGAAGAACTGACCCGCAACCACATCGGCACGGCCGTGTCCACGCTGGGCATGGAGTTCCTGGAGGTGGGCGACGACTTCATCCGCGCCCGCGTGCCGGTCGACGAACGCACCCGCCAGCCCTACGGCATCCTGCACGGCGGCGTGTCGGTGGTGCTGGCCGAGACGCTGGGCTCCTGCGGCGCGCACTACTCGGCCCCCGAAGGCGACCGCGCCGTGGGCCTGGACATCAACGCGAACCACATCCGCTCGGTCACCAGCGGCTGGGTCATCGGCACGGCGCGGCCGGTGCACCGCGGGCGCAGCACGCAGGTCTGGCAGATCGAGCTCACGAACGAAGCGGGCGAGCTGACCTGCGTGTCGCGGATCACGATGGCGGTGCTGCAGCCGCGCTGAGCCGGGTGCGGCGGGCCAGTCCCTTCTGGCTCCTTCTTGTCTTGCGGGTGTGTTCAGCGCGGGATTCATCGACCACAATCACGCCCCGGAGCGCGCGGGGCGCCCGCCACAACCAACAAGAGGAGACAAGCAATGTTCAACTGGACTGAAAAGCCGGTGTCCACACTGGCCGACGGCGCGGTCATCGCGCCCGACGAGCGGCTGCCCTGGCTGCAGACGGGCGCGATGGGCATCCAGCACGTGATCGCGATGTTCGGCGCCACGGTGCTGGCGCCGATCCTCATGGGCTTCAGCCCCAACATCGCGATCCTGATGAGCGGCATCGGCACGCTGATCTTCTATTTCGTCACCGGCGGCAAGGTGCCCAGCTACCTGGGCTCGAGCTTCGCGTTCATCGGCGTGGTGATCGCGGCCAGCGGCTACGCGGGCAAGGGGCCGAACGCCAACATCGCCGTGGCGCTGGGCGGCATCATGGCCTGCGGGGTGGTCTACATCCTCATCGGGGCGCTGGTGCAGGCCATCGGCACGGGCTGGATCGAGCGCTTCATGCCGCCCGTGGTCACCGGCGCGGTGGTGGCGGTGATCGGGCTGAACCTGGCGGCCGTGCCGATCAAGAACATGGCGGCCAGCAACTTCGATTCGTGGATGCAGGCCGTGACCTTCCTGTGCGTCGGGCTGGTGGCGGTGTTCGCGCGGGGCATGCTGCAGCGCCTGTTGATCCTGGTCGGGCTGATCCTGGCCACTGTCGTCTACGCGGTGCTGACGAACGTGCTGGGCATGGGCAAGCCGGTGGACCTGAGCGGCATCGCCAACGCGGCCTGGTTCGGCCTGCCGACCTTCACCACGCCGGTGTTCACGGCCAACGCGATGCTCCTGATCGCGCCCGTGGCGATCATCCTGGTGGCGGAAAACCTCGGCCACCTGAAGGCGGTGACGGCCATGACCGGCCGGAACCTGGACCCCTACATGGGCCGCGCCTTCATCGGCGACGGCATCGCCACGGTGGTGAGCGGTGCCGCGGGCGGCACGGGCGTGACCACCTATGCCGAGAACATCGGCGTGATGGCGGCCACGCGCATCTACTCGACGGCGGTGTTCGTGGTGGCGGCGTTCGTCGCGCTGGTGCTGGGCTTCAGCCCCAAGTTCGGCGCGCTGATCCAGGCGATTCCGTTGCCGGTGATGGGCGGCGTGAGCATCGTGGTGTTCGGCCTGATCGCCATCGCGGGCGCCAAGATCTGGGTGGACAACAAGGTCGACTTCTCGCAGAACAAGAACCTGATCGTGGCCGCGATCACGCTGATCATCGGCACGGGCGACTTCACGCTGAAGTTCGGCGACTTCGCGCTGGGCGGCATCGGCACCGCGACTTTCGGCGCCATCATCCTCTACGCATTGCTGGGCAGATCGCGCAACGCCTGAGCCTCGGAAAAATGAAACGTCGTGCAAGAAGTGTTGTCCCGGGCGGTTGAACGCGGGGCCGGTCACCGCCCGGAAGCCCGCGCCCGTTAGACTCCAACGCTTTTCGCACCGACGTTTTCCCAATGGCCGATGTCTCCGCCGCGCGCACCAAGGCGGTTTTCGAATTCAAGAGCGCCACGCTGCCGCTGATTGCAGTGATCCTCAAGACGTCCGACCTGGACGTGCTGGCCGAGGCGCTCGACGCCCAGTTGGCCGACTCGCCCGATTTCTTCGAGCAGGAGCCGGTGGTCATCGACCTCTCGCAGCTCCCCGAGCACGACGAAGAGGGCGAGGCCACCGCCCAGATCGACTTTGCGGCCCTGCGCAGCCTTCTCGCGCGTCACCAGACCCAGCCGATCGCGGTGCGCGGCGGCAACGACGCCCACAATGCCGCGGCCCGCGCCGCCGGCCTCTCGCTGGCGGCCATGCCCTCGGCCCCCGCGCCCCGGCCGCCGGCTCCGCCCGCCGAGGCGCCGGCCGAAGCCCCGCAGATCGTGCGCGAAGTGCCGGTGCCGGCCAACGGCACCCTGCTGATCGACAAGCCGCTGCGCTCGGGCCAGCAGGTCTACGCCCGGGGCGGCGACGTGGTGGTGACGGCCGTGGTGAGCTTCGGCGCCGAGGTCATCGCCGACGGCAACGTGCATGTGTACGCGCCGCTGCGCGGCAAGGCGATTGCGGGGGCGCGCGGCAACACCGAGGCGCGCATCTTCTCGACCTGCATGGAAGCGCAGCTGGTGGCCATCGCCGGCATCTATCGCACCAATGAAGTGCCGCTGCCGGACCCGGTGCTCGGCAAGTCCGCGCAGGTGCGGCTCGATGGCAAAAAGCTAGTGATCGACGCGATTGCCTGACGCACGCGGCGCTCTGAAACCAACAACAGAATCGAAACAAGAAGGAATGGCCATGGCCAAAATTGTGGTGGTGACCTCGGGCAAGGGTGGCGTCGGCAAGACGACCACGAGCGCCAGCTTCGCATCCGGCCTCGCGCTCGCGGGCAAGAAGACGGCCGTGATCGACTTCGACGTGGGCCTGCGTAATCTCGACCTGATCATGGGCTGCGAACGCCGCGTGGTGTACGACCTGATCAACGTCATTCAAGGCGAGGCCAACCTGAGCCAGGCGCTCATCAAGGACAAGCAGTGCGAGAACCTCTTCGTGCTGGCCGCCTCGCAGACGCGCGACAAGGAAGCCCTCACGCAAGAGGGCGTCGAGAAGATCCTGAACGACCTGGCCGCGATGGACTTCGAATACATCGTGTGCGACTCGCCCGCGGGCATCGAGACCGGCGCGATGATGGCCATGCACTTCGCCGACGAGGCGCTGGTGGTGACCAACCCCGAGGTCTCCTCGGTGCGCGACTCGGACCGCATCCTGGGCATGCTCAGCAGCAAGACCAAGCGCGCCAAGGACGGCGGCGAGCCGATCAAGGAGCACCTCTTGATCACCCGCTACAACCCCAACCGGGTGGCGGGCGGCCAGATGCTCTCGCTGGAAGACATCCAGGACATCCTGCGCATCAAGCTCATCGGTGTGATCCCCGAGTCGGAAAGCGTGCTGCATGCCTCCAACCAGGGCGTGCCCGCGATCCACGACAAGGACACCGACGTGGCGCAGGCCTACAGCGACGTGGTGGCGCGCTTTCTCGGCGAGGAGAAGCCCATGCGCTTCGTCGACGCCGAGAAGCCGGGCTTCTTCAAGCGGATTTTCGGGAGCAAGTAGGCATGTCGTTTCTCTCGTTCCTGCTTGGCGAGAAGAAGAAGACTGCAAGCGTCGCGAAAGAGCGCCTGCAGATCATCCTCGCGCACGAGCGCTCCAGCCTCAGCGGCAAGAAGCGCCCCGACTACCTGCCCGAACTCCAGCGCGAGCTGGTGGCGGTGATTTCCAAGTATGTGTCGATCAATCCCGACGACATCAAGGTGCACCTGGAGACCCAGGACAACCTCGAAGTGCTCGACATCAAGATCGAGCTGCCCGATCCGGCCCCTGCCCGCTAGCTAGCCGGGCAGGAAAGAAGCGAAAGCGCACCGACGGGTCCTGCAGGACCCGCTCGGCCAGCGCCCGCTCCCAGGCGAGGTACTCGGCCCAGGCCGCATCGCGGCGCGGGCCGAACACCCGCATGACCGAGCCCCAGTCGTCGTCGAAGGGGGTGAGCAGCTGGGCCGGCACGAACGCGGTCGACAGGGCCCGCCCCGACGCCTTCCAGGCCTGCGTTCCGCCCTGGAGCCAGGTGAACACCGCCCCCGATCCCGGCCAGCGCTGCTGCGCATCGCGCGCGACACGGCGTGCGGCCGCGCCGTCGGGCGAGGCGAAGACCAGCGTGCGGCCGGCCACGGCATGCGAGGCCAGCGGGCCCAGCGTGGCCGGCAGCATGTAGAGCGCGCCGGGCAGGTGGCCGCGTTCGTAGTCGAGGCTCGCGCCCACGTCGATCACCGTCACCGCGCCGTTCCTGCGCAGCTGGGCGAGCGCTTCGGGGCCGAGCGGCGGGGGCGCATCCGTCGCGGCCACCGCCGTCGCGGGAGGCGCCTGTTCGGGTGACAGCGCACCGTCGTAGACGTACACCTCGGCCTGGTTCAGCTGCGTGAGCCAGAAGCTGGTGACGGCAGCGCGCAGGCGGTGCTTGGGATCGTCTATCAGCACGATGCGCGCGCCACGCGTGGCCACGAGGTTCTCGAAATGCATGAAGAGCTGGCCACCGGGCACCTGCTGCACCACCGTGTCCACGAAGGCCGGGTCGGCGACGGGGCGCACGTCGAAGATGTAGAGCGTGCGCGCGTCGTCGGCGCGCCAGCCGGCGAGCTGCGCAGCATCGGCCAAGGGGAGAGAGAAGCGCGCGATCAGTTCGTCGGCGATGCGGCGCAGGACCTCGGGCGATTCGGGCGGCAGCTCGTCGTCGGGCGCCGCGTTCTGCACCGTCGGCGCGCCTTGCAGGCCCCAGGCCATCACGCCGTCTTCGACGAACACGGCATCGGGCGCGCGGCCGAGCACCCGCAGCGTGGTGGCGCCGAGGATGCCGCGCGTGCGGCTGAAGCAGTTGATCGCCCAGACGTGCGCCGCATCGCCCGCCTCGAAGCGGCGCAGCGCGAGCTCGGTGCCGGCATGGTTGCGCGCGCCGGGCAGCGAGAGGAATTCGAACTCCGTGCGCGGCCGCGCATCGACGAGCGTGGTCGGCAAGCCTTCGCGCTGGCGTGCGCGCAGGGCGTCGACGGGCAGCGCCGGCGTGCCGTAGTGCAGCCGCGCGCGGTCGCCGAAGGCCTTGACCAGCGTACCGTAGCCGTCGATGGCGGGCAGGCCCTCGGTCACCCAGCGCTGCAGGCCGCCGTCGAGCGTGCGCACATCGGCGTAGCCCAGGCGTTCAAGAAGCGCCGATGCGGCCTGCGCGGCGCCGTCGGGCGCGTTGTAGTCGTCGTAGAGCACCACGGACGTGGAACGCCGCGGCACGAGCGCGCCGATCTGCAGTTCGAGCCCGCTGAGCGGCGCGTTGCGCGCGAGGTTGGGATGGCGCTGCACGAACCAGCGGGTTTCGCGCACGTCGAGCAGCGCCAGTTCGACAACGGGGGCCGCCATGGGCTCGGCCAGCAGCAGGGCTTGCAGTTCCGCGGGGGCGATGGGTTTCTTCGGGGTCCAGCTCATGTCGATGTCAGTCCGGCAGGATGCCCGCCTGTTTCACGACGGCCGTCCACCTGACGGTTTCGCTCTGGATGAAGCGGCCGAACTCCTCGGGCGTGTTGCCCACGGTGAAGGCGCCGAGGTCGTCGTAGCGCTTCCTGAAGTCGGGCGACTGCACGATGGCCCGCAGTTCGCGCGAGAGGCGCTGCACCAGCGGCGCCGGCGTGCCGCTGCGCACGACCACGCCGTACCACGACGTGACTTCGAAGTCGGGCAGGCCCGCTTCCGCGGTCGTGGGCACGTCGGGCAGCCACGGCGCGCGCGTGCGGTAGGCCACGGCCAGCGGCTTCAGCGTGCCGGCCTTGATGAAGGGAATGGCCGTGATCACCTCGTTGAAGATGAACTGCGTCTGCCCCGCGAGCAGGTCCTTGATGGCCGGCGCGCTGCCCTGGTAGGGAATGGCGGTGAAGTCGGCGCCGGTCCGCGCCTTGAGCAGCTCGCCCGCCAGGTGCGAGTACGCACCCACGCTGATGCCGTAGTTGACCTTGCCGGGGTGCTTCTTCGAATAGTCGACCAGCTCCCGCGGCGTGCCGACGGGCAGCCGGGGGTTCACCAGCAGCACCTGCGGCGTCTGGACCAGCAGCGAGACCGGCGTGAAGTCGCGCGCGAGGTCGTAGCTCAGCTGCTTGAAGAGCGCGGGCTGCACCGTGAGGTTGGACGCGGGCGCGAGCAGCAGCGTGTAGCCGTCGGCCGGCTGGCGCGCCACGAAATCGAAGCCGATGTTGCCGGCCGCGCCGCTGCGGTTCTCGACCACCACGGCCTGCCTGAGCCGCTGCTGCAACTGCTCGGCGACCTCGCGGGCGATCTTGTCGGCGATGCCGCCGGCCGGATAGGGAACGACCACGCGGATCGTCTTCGTCGGGTAGTCGTCCAGCGCCGCTGCGCGGGCCTGGGAGACACCCGCCAGCGCGGACGCCGACAGCGCCCACCACAGCACGGCACGACGAGGGAAAGAGGCGTTCATGGGAGCAGCAAAAGGAACCGGCGCAGCAATGCCGCCAAGCGTAGGCCGCCGCGGGCCGGCGCGGGAACGAAATTTCGCGACCTTGCTTATGCGAAAAGCGCGCATGCAGACGGCTTCTTCATACCTAGGATCGCAGTCCTTTGAGTCGCCCGCCCATGACATCGACCGCCGACCCGTCCACCGCACCGACGCGCACCCCGTCCGGCACGCGCCGGGCGCATTGGTGGTGGCACTACGAAGTGCCGACGCTGCTGCTCGCCGCCGCGCTCTACGTTGCGTGGGCGGCGCTGCTGTGGTGGCACGCGGCGCTGCCGGGCTGGGCGCTGTTCCTCTTGGGCGGTTTTCTCGCGCAGCTGCATTTCTCGCTGCAGCACGAGAGCATCCACGCGATGCGGCACCTGCCCCGGTGGCTGCGCCATGCGGTGGTGTGGCCGCCGCTGAACCTGTGGCTGCCGTATCCGTTCTACAACCGCGGGCACAGCGCGCACCACGTCAATTTCCACCTGACGCATCCGGAGCGCGACAACGAGAGCGCCTACCACTCGGCGCCCGCGTGGGCGGGTTACGGGCCGGTCTGGCGCTGGATCTACATGGCGAACCAGACGATCGCGTTCCGCGTGGTGCTCGGGCCGTTCCTGAGGCTCTGGAAGCTGGTGCGCTTCGAATCCCAGCAGGTGCTCGCGGGCGACTTCTCGCGGCTGCCGACCTGGGGCTGGCATGCGCTGAGCGTGGCGCCGGTGCTGTACTTCGTCACCGCGGTCTGCGGCATGGGCGTCGGCGAGTACCTGCTGTACTTCGTCTACCCGGGAATGATGCTGGGCTCGCTGCGCACCTTCACCGAGCACCGCTGGGCCGACACGCCGCACGAGCGCGTGGCCATCGTCGAGTCGAACGTCGTGTTCGGGCTGCTGTACCTCTTCAACAACCTGCACCACGTGCACCACCGCGCGCCGACGATGCCGTGGTACGAGATCCCGGTGTACTTCCGGCGCCATCGCGCGGCGGTGCTGGCGGCGAACGGCAATTTCTACTACCGCGGCTACGGCGAGATCGTGCGGCGGCACCTGTTCAGGCCGGTGTTCACGCCGGTGCATCCGACGTGGTGAGGGCCTTTTTTCAGGGCTGCTGTTGCATGAGAAATCGCGTCACCTCGCCCAGCACGTCCGCCTCCTTGAGGATGCGGCGGTGGCCCCAGCCCTGCGTGGCGACGAGTTGCGCGCGAGGGATGGCATCGCGGTAGGCCTCGGCATCGGCAAAACGGTTCACCCGGTCGTCGCGGTCATGCACGATCAGCGTCGGCTGCGCGATGCGCGGGCCGGCCAGCGCAGGTTCGAACTGCGGCATCAGCACGCCTTCGCGCGCCTCGAACATCCGCTGCATCGCGGCGCGCGTCTGCTCGCTCAGGCCGAAGGCGTGCGCGAAGTAGCGCGTGTATTCGCGCGGCGACGCGGGCGGCGCGAGCAGCACGATGCGCTCGGCCGGCAGCCCGCGCCCCGCGGCGTAGGCCAGCGCATTGGCGCCCAGCGAATGCGCGACCACGGCGCGCAGCGCACGGCCATCGGCGGCGAGCCGGGCGGTGACGTAGTCGATGGCGCGCGCGAACTGCGCGCCATTGGTCGCCGTGCCATCGCTGCGGCCATGGGCGGGCAGCTCGAGCAGCACCGGCCGAAGGCCCGCCGCGGCCACCGCCTGCGCGAGCGGCAGCATCTGGCCCGCATGCCCGCCCCAACCGTGCACCAGCAGCACGACCGGCGCGGATTCCGCTGCCGAGTCCTGCGCCGCCAGGTGGTAGATGCCGACGCTCGCGTCCTCGAAGGACCAGGCCTCGTGGCGCCAGTCGGCACCGGGGTGCTGTCCGCGGTAGAGCCACTTGGGCGGCAGCGGCGTGCCGAACACGCGGTAGGCCGCGCGCACGCCCAGCGCGGGCCAGAGGCGCTGCGACGCGCCCAGGCCGAAGCGCATCGCGCGCATCAGGCGGCTGGCGCCGTAGTAGTTCGTGGGGGCGGGGGTACTCGTCATGTGCGGGGGTCCTCGGTGGTTCGGTCGACTCAGTACCAGACCCAGTCCTGGTTGCTGCGGGGCAGGCTGCGCAGCGTGTCGCGGGCGGCTTCGACGCCGAGGGCGACGGCGTAGATGGCAAGGCAAAGGGCGATGATCAGCATGGCTGCTTCTCCTGTTTATCGCACGACTGTGCGAAATTCTGACAAACAAAGACGGAAGAAATCCACCTGCCCGATGGCTCAGGCGAGGTAGCTGGAAAGGAGCCGCTGCCAGGTCTGCGCGGCCCGGTCGGCGGTATGGGGATCGCGCAGGAAACGCGCGTCGTGCAGCTGGTTCATCATGATTCCGTTGATCTCGCTGACCAGCTGCGCGGGTTCGGTGTCGGCCTTGAGTTCGCCGGCCTCGATGGCGAGCGTCACGGTGCGGCGCAAGGCGGCGCGCCAGCGCGTGATCTCTTCCAGGAGCACGTCGCGCAGCTCCCCTTCGCGGTCGTCGAACTCGAAGGCGCCGGCCACGTAGAGGCAACCGGTCTGGGCCTCGACGTCGCGGGTGCGGGCGATCCAGCGGGCCACGATGTCGTTCAGGCGGGCCAGCCCCTTGGGCTTCTGCATGGCCGGCACGAACACGTCGGCCAGGAAGCCGCGGCCGTACTCCTCGATGACCGCCTTCTGCAGCGCCTCGCGCGATCCCACGCGGGAAAACACGCCGCTCTTGGAGAGCCCCAGTCGGCTCGCGATGACCTGCAGCGAGATCGCTTCCAGGCCTTCGGCCAGCGCGAGGTCCATTGCCGCGCCGACGATGGCGGCGCGGGTAAGTTCGCTTTTCTGGGTCTTGGCGTCCATGCGGCAAACTTTAGCACAGTCGTGCGAAATTACAAGCACGGGGCAAACGTCACACCGTAAAGATGTTTTGCTCATGTGGAACCAACAAACGCATCGTTCCCTGCATAAGCACTTGTGCAGAGAATCGCCGGTCGGTCCCCACTCCGGGGTCCTGATGACACCTCGGCGCCAGATGAACTTTCAACAACTGCGCTCGGTACGCGAGGCCGTTCGTTGCGGCTTCAACCTGACCGAAGTCGCTCACACCCTTCACACCTCGCAGCCCGGCGTGAGCCGGCAGATCCGCGAACTCGAGGAGGAGCTTGGCATCGAGCTCTTCGTGCGCGCCGGCAAGCGCCTCACGGGCCTCACCGAGCCGGGCGGGCATGTGCTGCCGATCATCGAGCGCATGCTGCTGGAGAGCAGCAACCTGCGCCACGCGGGGCAGGAGTTCGTCGCGCAGCAAAGCGGGCTGCTGTCGATCGCGGCCACGCACTCGCAGGCGCGCTATGCGATGCCGGTGGCCGTGCAGGAATTCCGCGCGCAATTTCCGAACGTGAAACTGCACCTGCACCAGGGCTCGCCCAAGCAGATCGCGCAGATGCTGATCGACGGCGAGGCCGACGTGGGCATCGCCACCGAGGCGCTGGGCGACTACCCGCAGCTGGTCGCCTTGCCCTGCTACCGCTGGACGCATTCGGTGATCGTGCCGCCGGGGCATCCGCTGCTCGATGCGCCGCTGTCGCTGGAGGCGCTCACGCGCTATCCGCTGATCACCTACGACACGGGTTTCACCGGCCGCTCGCGCATCGACGAGGCTTTCGAGCAGCGCGGGCTCGCGCCCAACATCGTGCTGGCCGCGATGGACGCCGACGTGATCAAGACCTACGTGCACCTGGGACTGGGCGTGGGCATCGTGGCCGGCGTGGCCTATGAAGCGGAGCGCGACACGCAGCTGCGTGCGATCGATGCGGGGCGCCTGTTCGGCATCAACCTCACCAAGCTCGCGGTGCGCCGCGGCAACTACCTGCGCAAGTACGTCTACGCCTTCATCGAGTCGTTCGCGCCGACCCTCACGCGGGCCATCGTCGAGAAGGCGCTGGGCGACGAAGCCAAGGCGTCGCACTACGAAATCTAGCCCCGCCGCGAAGGTTCCGGGCGCTGTTGCGCAGCGGGTACTGCCAGAACGGCGGGGTTCAAAAGAAAGCGTGCGGCTTCACACAAGGGGCGTACATTCGGGTTAATTCCTTGGCTTCCGGAACGGATCAGCAATGGCATCGACCCCGCAGCAGCAGCAACAGCAAACCAGGGCCGCCCAAAAGGCGGCCGATGCAGCGGAGCGACGAGAGCGGTTGAAACGGGCACTGCCCGCCACGGTGGAGCTCCTGCAGAGCCGCCAGGCCGACCGCATCGACGACAACGACATCGAAGCGTATGTGAGCCTCAACTGGCTCGAATGGCACGGTGGGGGCTTGCGCCTGACCATCACCGGGCGCAACGTGTGCGCCCAATCGGCCTCCACCGCGCTGGCCTGACAAGCATCCCCCCAAAGAAAAAACCGCCACAGTGACCTGTGGCGGTTTCGCATGTGGCCGGGGGTGACGGGTTACTGGCCCGCGATGATCTGCGCGATCAGGCCGGTGGCAATGGCGGCGAGCACGTAGTCACCACCCACGCCGACCCACTGGTAACCGCGCGGCGGTGCCTGGAGGCGATAGGCGCGGTAGTCGTTCACCACGTAGTTGCGGCCACGGTACTCGGCCGGCACGCGGCCACCGCGGCGCCATTCGGCATGCGGCTGCGGGAAGCCGCGGCGATCGAACTGGCGGCCGTCGCGGAAGTCCTGGTTGCCGCGGTAGTCGCGGTTCGGACCGCGGCGATCGAAGTTGCGATCGTCGTGCCGTTGCTCCATGCCGGGACGCCCGTCGCCGGGCCGTCCGTCGAAGCGGCGGTCTTGCGCGAAGGCGCTTCCTGCGGCCATGCACATCGCGAGCGCCGTAGCGGCGACGGCCATGCGCTTTGAATTGATGATCATCTGGAACTCCTTCATGTTGATGACGAGTCCATTGTGGGCCGCGGTTGTGTCTGCCCGGCGCACGTGAGGTCGCGGTCAGGTGAAATCAGGTAAGCGCTGGTATCGGCGCGGCGCGTTGTCCTTCACCGCGGGGCGTAGCGGTTGACCACCACGCCGCATTCGTAGCCGACCGACCCGAGCAAGCGCAGCGCGTGCCCCTCGCGCTGGTCGTGAAACACCGAGCGGCCGCCGCCCACGGCCATGGGGTTCACGAAGAACTGGAACTCGTCGACCAGCCCCTCGGTCACGAGCGACGACGCAAAGCCGACACCGCCGATGACGAGGATGTCCTTGCCCTCCTCCTGCTTGAGCGCATTCACCTCCTCGGCCATGCCGCCGCGCGCGATGACGGTGCGCTCCCAGCGCGATGCCTTCAGCTTGTCGGTGAGCACCACCTTCTGCGCATCGACGATCTTCTGCGCGAAGGCGAACTGCGGGTTGGCCGGATATTTTTTCGCCGCGCGGCCCCAGTGGTCGAGGTAACCCTCTTCCACGATCTTGCGGCTCAGCAGGATGGTGTCCACGCCCTCGAAGACGCTGTTGAAGTCAGCCTTCAGCTTGTCGTCCCAGGCCCAGCGGTCGCCCCATCCCCAGACCTGCCAGTCGAGGTTGCCATTGGCTGGCGAGACGTAGCCATCGACGGACATCTGCATCTGCAGTATGAGCTTTCGCATGGGGACACTCCTTGGGATCGGTTCGAGAAACTGCTATTGAAATGCAATCGGTTTGAAGTATTCAAAAACCGGTGCGAAAATGCAAGCGGTTTTTCAAGCACGCCGGAAATCCCGATGGCCACTCCACAGAAATCGCTCTGCCCGATCAACCTCGCGCTCGAAGTCTTCGGCGACCGCTGGAGCCTGCTGATCGTTCGCGACATGATGTTTGCCGGCAAGCGGCACTTCAGGGAGTTCCTGCAGTCCGAGGAAGGCATCTCCTCGAACATCCTGACCGAGCGCCTGGGCAAGCTCGTCGACTACGGCGTGCTCAGCAAGACCGACGACCCGACCCACAAGCAGAAGGCCATCTACAGCCTCACGCCGATGGGCATCGACCTGCTGCCGGTGGTGACGCAGATCGGCGCCTGGGGGCGCAAACACGCGCCGGTCACCAAGGAGAGCGCGGCGCCCGCGGCGGCGCTCGAGAAAGGCGGGCCCGCCCTGCAGAAGAAGATGCGGGCGGCGTTGCGCAAGGCGCACCTGAACTAGCCGCGCGCTGCCTGCTCTCCGGGAGGACAAAGGGGCAAAAAGGGGAAATAGCCCGCGGGCGCGCGCCCCGCGTTTAAGCTGCGCGCTCCATGAAGCGACGACACCTCCTCCACCTGATGTGCGGCGTGCCGGCCACGGCCGCTCTGACCGCCTTGGCAGCCTGCGGCAAGCGCAAGCCCTCCGCTGCGGCGCTCAAGCCCGATGCGCATGTGCTGGCCATCGGCGACAGCCTCACCTTCGGCTACGGCGCGCCACCCGATGCGTCGTGGCCCGTGAAACTGGGCGAGCTGACCGGCTGGCAGATCGAGAACGCAGGCGTCAACGGCGACACCTCGGCCGGCGCATTGGAGCGCCTGCCCTCGCTGCTGGCCGCGGGCAGCTACGACGCGGTGCTGATCGGCATCGGCGGCAACGACATGCTGCGCGGCGTGTCGGCCTCGGCCACGCGCGACAACATCGCCGCCCTCGTGAGCCAGGCGCGCGAACATACGCCGCATGTCGCGCTGCTGGCCACGCCCGCGCCCGATGCGATGCGCGCGGCCGTCGGTTCGCTCAGCGATGCGCCGTTCTACGAAGAGGTCGCGAAGTCGGGGCAGGCGCTGCTCGTGGCCAACGTGTATTCGAGCGTGCTGTCGGATGCGTCGCTGCGCTCGGACCGCATCCACGCCAACGCACAGGGCTACGCGAAGGTCGCGCAGCTGCTCGCGGACCAGCTCAAGGCCGCGGGCTGGCGCTGAGGCTCAGGCAGCGGCCTGCAGCAGGTCGACGTAGGCGCCCTGCACGAGTTGGTCGGTGCCGATGCCAAGCTGCGCCATGAGCGCATGCGCCTCGGCCACGCCGGCCTCCGCGGATTCGCTCTCTTTCAGCACCACTTCGAGCTCGAGGAATTCGCCGAGCCCTTCGACGCGGTCCAGGTGCACGCGCGTGCGGCCCACGAGGAACAACCTTCGCTGCTTGCGCACGCGACCAGCCTGACCCCAGGCGAGCGTGAGCGATTCGCGCAGTGCATCGGGCGTGGTGGTCGGCGTGATCAGGTAGAACGATTCCTTCGGGCCGCTGCTGTTGGCGCGGCGATAGAAGATCAGCTCGGCGCGGTCGGGCGCGAAGGTGCGCAGCTTGAGGCGATCGGCGCCGTTCTCGCAGCGGAAGAAAGTGTCGTCCTGCGCGATGTCGACGGGGCCTGAGTCGGCGAGCGTTGCGGCGATGAGTGCCACGCGTTCCACGCTGTCGATGCGGGCCTTGATCTCTATGTTTCTTGCCATGGTTGTCGTGTTGCGTTCGTGTTCAGGGCGCGTGCGCAGGCCACCGGGTACTCCCTCCGCGAATGTCCCCCGGGCTTCGCCCTCCTCCTTGATTTCGCTGCGGGGAGCACCCGATGCCCTGCGCACACAGAGCGCTCTGCTTGTGCGGGCCAATCAACAAGTGCCCTGAAAGATCGCGCCGGCGGTGGGCCCTGTTTCGCGAAATCAAGGAGGAGGCGAAGCCGGGGGACATTCGCGAAACAGGGCCCACCGTCGGCGTGATCGCCGCCCTGAACAGAGCCTCAGTCGATCAGGGCGAGTTGCCCTGCGGCCCCACAGGCGGCGGCGCCGCACGCCCGCTGGAGCCCGGCGCGAGCTTGCGGCCGAAGGCCTCGCCCACGTTGCGCACCGGCCGGCTCGCGCGAGCCGACACGTTGTTGACGCCGCGCCGCGTGGCGCTGTCGGCGCGGTCGATGCCGCGGCCTGCTGCATTGGTGCCGCGCTGCACGCCGCTCACCACCGTGCTGTCGCGTGGCGGTGCCTTGAGCGTGTGAGCGCGCTGCGCCTTGGGTGGGTTGTCGGCGCTCTGCGCGTGGACGGCCGCAGTGGGCAGCAGGAGGAACGCTGCTGCAAGCGCAAAGGTATGCGTGGGCATTTTCATGACGGGCTTCCTTCATCGTCGGCGGCATCGGCGGCTGCCGCGCGGGCCATGCGCTCGCTCTTCCAGTACACGTCATCGCCACCGTCCATGCGGTTGAGCACGCGCGCGAGCACGAAGAGCAGATCGCTGAGCCGGTTGAGGTACTGGCGCAATGCGTCGTTGAGTTCCGCGGTGGCACCGAGCGCCACCACCGCGCGCTCGGCCCGCCGCGCCACCGTGCGGCACACGTGCGCGAGCGAGGCGGCGCGCGTGCCGGCCGGCAGGATGAATTCGGCCAGGCGCGGCAAGGCGGCGTTGTGGTCTGCCAGCGCGTTGTCCAGCTGCAGCAGCGCCTCGGGCTTGAGCAGCGTGAAACCGGGCATCGAGAGCTCGCCGCCGAGGTTGAAGAGCTGGTGCTGCACATCGACCAGCAAATCGCGCACGGCCTCGGGCATGGGCTCGCAGAGCAGCACGCCGATCTGCGAGTTGAGCTCGTCCACGTCCCCCATCGCGTGCACGCGCAGATGGTCCTTGGGCACGCGGGTGTTGTCGCCCAGGCCGGTGGTGCCGTCGTCGCCGGTGCGGGTGGCGATCTGGGAAAGTCGGTTGCCCATGGGCGCGCTCCTGTTTATGCGGGGACGGTCGATGCGTCGATCTTGCCGGCCAGCCATTGCAGGCCCGCCAGATGCTGCTGGTCGTGGCTGCAGAGGTAGTGGACGAGGCTGCGCATGGTGAGCGGGCCGTAGCCCTCGAAGACGGCCGTGCGCGCCAGTTGCGCGTCGGTCAGGCTCGACACGATCTCCATCGTCTGGACGCGTGAGAGGCGGAAATCGGCCAGCACCTGCTTCGCGTCTGCGGCGCCGTAGTTGCGCGCGATGGCGAGCGGCTCGCTGTCGATCGAGGCCAGCGTGGGGCGGTTCTCGGTGAGCGTGCGCCGAAAGCGCACGTGGTACCCCTCGACCTCGATGTCACGCACATGGCACAGCTGCTCGATGGCGGTGAAGGCCTCGCTGGGCACGCCCTCCCATGAGGGCGGCGCCCAATGCTTGAAAGCATCGGGAATGGCCGCGTAGTGGGCCTCCAGTTGCGAGGGGAAGGCCGCGAGGGCGCTGAGGGTCGTGGGGTTCATCATTTTTTCCGAAGCGCATTATGGTGCTCGCTCCGTAAAATGACCGCGACGCCCCGCTCCCTGCCCCATCGTCCCCTCTGGAGAAGTCCGATGAACGCCCCCACCCAAACCTCGCACCTGATGCCGGCGCTTCATCTGCGCGACGTGCCCGCCAGCCTGATCGACGGCCTGAAGGCGCGCTTCGGCGCCAACTGTTCCACGGCGATGGCGGTGCGCACCCAGCACGGGCGCGACGAATCGTCGTTCGACGCGCCGCCGCCCTCGGCCGTGGTGTTCGCCGAGAGCACGCAGGACGTGGCCGATGCCGTCAAGCTCGCCAGCGAGCACAGCGTGCCGGTCATTCCCTTCGGCGTCGGCTCCTCGCTCGAAGGCCACCTGCTGGCGGTGCAGGGCGGCATCAGCATCGATGTCTCGCGCATGAACAAGGTGCTGTCGATCAACGCCGACGACCTCACGGTGACGGTGCAGCCGGGCGTGACGAGGAAGCAGCTCAACGAGGAGATCAAGAGCACGGGCCTGTTCTTCCCCATCGACCCGGGCGCGGACGCCTCCATCGGCGGCATGACGGCCACGCGCGCGAGCGGCACTAACGCGGTGCGCTACGGCACGATGCGCGAGAACGTGCTGGCCCTCGAAGTGGTGACGGCTGCGGGTGAGGTCATCCGCACCGGCACGCGCGCGAAGAAGTCGTCGGCGGGCTACGACCTCACGCGCCTCATGGTCGGCAGCGAAGGCACGCTGGGCGTGGTCACCGAGGTCACGCTGCGCATCTACCCGCTGCCCGAAGCCGTGTCGGCCGCGATCTGCTCGTTCCCGAGCATCGAGGCCGCGGTGCGCACCACCATCGAGACGATCCAGCTGGGCGTGCCGATCGCGCGCGTGGAACTGATCGACGTGAACACGGTGCGCATGGTGAACGCCTACGCCAAGCTCAACCTGCGCGAAGAGCCGATGCTGCTGATGGAATTCCACGGCTCGCCCGCAGGCGTGAAGGAACAGGCCGAGACGGTGCAGGAACTCGCGAGCGGCCATGGCGGCAACGCCTTCGAATGGGCCAGCACGCCGGAAGAACGCACGCGCCTGTGGACCGCGCGGCACAACAGCTATTTCGCGGCCGTGCAGTCGCGCCCGGGCTGCCGCGTGATTTCGACCGACACCTGCGTGCCGATCTCGCGCCTGGCCGATTGCCTGCTCGACTCGGTGGCCGAAGCCGACGCGAGCGGCATCCCCTACTTCCTCGTCGGCCACGTGGGCGACGGCAATTTCCACTTCGGCTATCTGCTGGACCCGAACGTGCCCGAAGAGCGCGTGAAGGCCGAAGCGCTCAACCACGCCCTCGTGACCCGCGCGCTGGCGCTCGAAGGCACCTGCACAGGCGAGCACGGCGTGGGCTTGCACAAGATGGACTTCCTGGTGACCGAGGCGGGTGTCGGCGCGATCGACATGATGCGCACGATCAAGCGCGCGCTCGATCCGAAAAACATCATGAATCCGGGCAAGATCTTCAGCCTCTGAGTCATCTCCGCCACACATGAAAAAGCCCGGCGGCTCGTGAGAGCGCCGGGCTTTTTCGTGGCCCGGAGGCCAGCGTTATTTACTTGCGGCGGCGTGCCGGTGCCGGCTCCGGCGGCACGTAGGTTTGCGACGGCGCAGCGCCGCCGTCCACGCCGAGCCTGCCCCCACCGCCGAGGCCCTGGCCGCGCACGGTCTGTGCCTTGTAGTTGCGCAGCGAACGGACCATCTGGTTGAAGGCGTCCATGAACGCGGCGGCAATCACCTTGCCCTGTGCCGTGTTGGTGTAGCCGCCGAGGCCACCGGCGCCGCTGCGGCCGGCCAGGCCGCCGAAGGCGCCGAAGTCGGTCTTGGAGGCGCTGCCTTCGGAGGCCGCGACCTGCACGCCCGAGCGGTTGTCGATGAGGGTCAGCAGCGCGCTGGCTTCCTTGGTCTGCATGCTGCCGCCGATGGCTGCGAGCGCGCGGCCACGGCCACCACCCACGAGGCCGCCGAGCGCGCCGCCGATGCCGC
Organism: Variovorax sp. AC194; assembly: GCF_979257995.1. NCBI lineage: Bacteria > Pseudomonadati > Pseudomonadota > Betaproteobacteria > Burkholderiales > Comamonadaceae > Variovorax > Variovorax sp. AC194. Next base: position 197,172 of record NZ_OZ409823.1, read on the forward strand.
CGGCATCGCTGTTGCTGAACACGATTTCGGGCGACAGGCCGTAGTCGGAGGCGACCATCTGGCCGCGGCCGAAGTTGCTGCCGCCGCGCATTTCACCCGACTGCTGCAGCGCGCGCTCGCGCGTCATCGCGTTCATGCCGGCCGCGCCGCGCTCGACCACGATGAAGCAGTTCGACTGCTGCACCAGCAAACGCAACAGATTTGCAGTAGGCGGCAGGCGGTATTCGCCGGTGAGGATGGTGTACCAGCCCGCGCTCTGGTTCTCGATCAGCGACACCGTGCCGAGCGGCGATTCGCAGCGCTCGAGCTGGCTGCTTTCGCCGGCGGTGGACGAACCGGCGGCGCTGCCGGTGGCCATGGTCTTGGCCGACTGGCTGCCCATCTGCATGTCGGTGGCCGCGCAGCCGGTGAGGAGAAGAGCGCCCACGGCAATGGCCGCGAGCGGGAACTTGGTGAACGTCATGACAGGGACTCCCTCTGTTATCAGATCTGGGGTTGGAAAAAACCAGCGGTCGAGGATACGCGCAAAGGATTACAGGAATCAATCAAACGAATGCCGCATCCCGATTTCAAAACTAGGCCGTTCGGCGGATGCGATCGATCAATCCATTGAGCGCTTCGATGGAGCCGAAATGGATCGCGAGCTCGCCGCTTTCGCCGCGTTTCGTGCGCTTCTTGATGCGCACCTCGACCTCGGCGGTGAGCAGGTCGGCCAGCTCTTCTTCCACACGCTGCAGGTCGCGCGATTTCTCGCCGGCGTTGCCGCGGCGGGACGGCGTCAGGGTGAACTCGGCCGCGAGTTTCTTGACCAGCGCCTCGGCCTCGCGCACCGACATCTTCCTGGCGGCGATCTGATTGGCCGCCGTGATCTGCGTGCCGCGGTCCAGCGAGAGCAGCGCGCGCGCGTGGCCCATGTCGATGTCGCCGGCCATCAGCATCAGTTGCGCGGGTTCGGCCAGGTTCAGCAGGCGCAGCAGGTTGCTGGCCGCGCTGCGCGAGCGGCCCACCGCCTGGGCCGCCATTTCGTGAGTGAGCCCAAACTCGGCGACCAGGCGTTGCAGGCCTTGGGCCTCTTCGAGCGGATTGAGGTCTTCGCGCTGGATATTCTCGATCAGCGACATGGCCGCCGCGGCCTCGTTGGGCACGTCGCGCACCAGCACCGGCACGCTGTCCAGGCCCGCGAGCTTCGCGGCGCGAAAGCGCCGTTCGCCCGCGATGATCTCGTATTCGGCGTTCTTGGCAGCCGCCGATTCGGCATCGAGCCGGCGCACCAGGATCGGCTGCATGATGCCCTGCACCTTGATGCTCTCGGCCAGCTCGTAGAGCGCGCCCTCGTCCATGCGCGTGCGCGGCTGGTAGACGCCGGCCACCATCTGGTCGAGCATCAGCGTCGTCGGGTTGGGCGGCGCACCGCCCTCTTCCGTACCGGCGCCATTGTGATCGGCGGCGGGCGCGGCCGTCGGGCCGAGCAGCGCTTCGAGTCCGCGGCCGAGGCCCTTGGGTTTCTTGGTCGCCATCAGTTCTTGTCTTTCGAAATGTCGTTCAGGAGTTGCCGGCCTTCGGGCCAGTCGCCCAGGCCGGATTCGGCGTTCAGGTGGCCGCCCTTGCCGGCGTCGACGAAGCGCGCGCCCCAGTCGCGGGCCAGTTGTCGGGAGCGCGAAGCCTCGCAATACGGATCGTCGTTTGCGGCGATCAGTACCGAGGGAAACGGCAGCGGCTGGCGCACGATCGGTGCCCAACCCGGAATCAGCTGCCGAAGATCGTCGCGCTCCAGATCGCCCGGCGCTACCAGCAATGCACCGCACACCTTGTGCGTGTTGCGCGAATGCGCGGCCCAGGCGGCGACGAGGATGCAGCCGAGGCTGTGCGCGGCAAAGGCCACCGGACCGGGGGCGGCCAGCACTTCTTCCTCGAGCCGCGCGGACCAATCGCCGCGCAACGGACGCATCCATTCATGCTGGTCGACGCGGCGGTCGCCGTGGAGCCACTCCCAGAGGGTCTGCCAATGGCCGGGGCCGCTGTTCTGCCAACCCGGCAGCAGCAGGATGCGGGAAACTGTCATTTGCTACGAACTTGATAGCGCCGTGCCGATTCGGAGCAGGCGTTTAGAGGCTTTTTTCGGGGGTGGAGTCAGAAGTGGGCGCGGGCGCCAGCACGTCCTCGGGAATGGCCAGGTCCGGTGCGATGCGCTCGACGGGTGCGATCGGCGGTGCGACGGCGCCGGAGGCGAAAGCGCTCGCAGGCGGCAGCTTCTCGACCAGTTCCTGCGCGAAGGCAATGAACGCCTGGCTGCCCCGGGCAGCCGGATCGAACACCACGCCTGGCAGTCCGTAGCTCGGCGCTTCGGCCAGCCGCACATTGCGCGGGATCACGGTGTCGAACACCTTGTCGCCGAAGTGGGACTTGAGTTGCTCGCTCACCTGCTGCTGCAGCGTGATGCGCGGATCGAACATCACGCGCAAGAGGCCGATGATCTGCAGGTTCTTGTTGAGGTTGGCGTGCACCTGCTTGATGGTGTTGACCAGGTCGGTCAGCCCCTCGAGTGCGAAGTACTCGCACTGCATCGGCACGATCACGCCATGAGCGGCGCACAGGCCGTTGAGCGTGAGCAGGCTCAGGCTCGGCGGGCAGTCGATCAACACGAAGTCGTATTCGGCGCCGACGGCGGCCAGCGCAGTGCGGAGGCGCTTTTCGCGGCGGTCGAGCGCCACCATTTCCACTTCGGCGCCGGCCAGTTCGCGATTGGCGCCGAGCACGTCGTAGCTGCAACCGCCCTCGATCAACTTGTCCGACTGGACGCGCGCTTCGGCAACGGAGGCCGATTCGAGCAGCACGTCGTACACGGTCAGCTCCAGCTCGCGCTTGTCGATGCCCGAACCCATGGTCGCATTGCCCTGGGGATCGAGGTCGATCATCAGCACCCGCTGCCCCACCTTGGCCAAGCCGGCGGCGAGATTGACGGTGGTGGTGGTCTTGCCGACGCCGCCCTTTTGGTTGGCAATGCAGAAAATCTTGGCCATGTCAGTTCTGGGGATCGATCAGCGCGAGATCGCGAGCTTGACGCCGAAGGCGATCAGGAAAACGCCAGCCAGCTTCTCGAGCGTGCCGGAAATGCGGCGATTGGCACGGATGCGCTCGGCAAGAAAATGCGTGAGCAGCGTCGAGGTCAGGCCGTAGAGGAAGGTCAGCGCCGCGATCGTCACGGCCATCGCGCCGAAAGTGACCAGTCCCTGGTGACGGGTCGGGTCCACGAACAGCGGGAAGAAGGCCATGTAGAACACGATGGCCTTCGGGTTCAGCAAGGTGATCGTGAAGGCTTGGCGCAGAAAGTGGCTGGGCTTGATGTTGAGGATCGGTGCCGAGCCGGGCTTGGCGAGCAGCATCTTTATGCCGAGCCACGCCAGGTAGGCAGCGCCCAGCCATTGAACCGCCTTGAATGCCGTCGGATACGCCGCCAGAACAGCCGAAACGCCCGCCACTGCGGCCCACATCAGGCATTGGTCGCCGAGGATCACGCCCGAAGTCGCTGCCAATCCACCGCGAATTCCGCCTTTGCTGGTCGAGGTGATCAGCGCCAGATTGCCCGGACCGGGAATCAGGAGGAACAGGATGATGGCGGCGACAAACGCGCCGTAGTCAGCGATGCCAAACATGTAATTTGCCTCGAAGAAGAGAGCCAAGGGGAGGCGTCGAGTCTAAGCGAGGCCGGCGCGCGGAGGGCCGTTCGGGCGCCGGCTTTTGCCGGCGGCGCCGCATCTTTTACGGAATCAGACCGCCTCTTTGCGCGCCCAGACGATGCAGCGCTCGGCATCGAGGCCCGGAACCGTCAGTTGTTCCACGTGAAACACAGCCACTTCCGGAGGCAGAACGGCGAGTTCGTCGCTGGGCGTCTTGCCCTTCATGGCGAGCCAGACACCATCCGCCGCCAACAGATGCTTCGATCCGTTGAAGAAATCCGGCAGCGAAGCGAAGGCCCGTGAGCTGATGACGTTGTAGCTGCCTTCCAGCAATTCGACCCGCGCGTGCAATCCGCGGAGATTGGGCAATTCCAGTTCGGCCGCCACCTGTTGGACAAAGGCAGCCTTCTTGGCCACGGCATCCAGGCAGCTCACCTCGATCTCCGGACGCATGATCGCGATGATCACCCCCGGCAGTCCGGCGCCCGAACCCACGTCGAGCAGCCTGCCCTTCTTCGGATATTGCCGCTGCAGCGGTGCGATGACGGCCAGGCTGTCGAGTAGGTGATGCGTCATCACACCGGCCGGATCGCGCACCGCCGTCAGGTTGTAGACCTTGTTCCACTTGAGCATCAGCGTGCCGTAGGCCAGCAGTTGCTCCGCTTGCCGATCAGACAGGTGAACGCCGAGCGCTACCGCGCCTTCGCGCAGCGTATCGATGGGCGCGCTCATTCTGCAGACTGCGGCTCGGTGGCTGCTTCCGTCGCGGCGTCGCGGGCGAAGGCTTTGTGCCCGCCCTTGCGCAAATGGATCATCAAGAGCGAGATGGCGGCAGGTGTCACACCGGAGATGCGCGATGCCAGTCCCAGCGTTTCGGGCCGGTGCTTGTCCAGCTTCTGGCGAACTTCGAAGCTCAGGGCCTTGACCTGTCCGTAGTCGAAGTCGGCGGGCAGACGCAGGTTTTCGAAGTGAGCGGCACGCTCCACTTCGTCATGTTGGCGCTCGATATAGCCGGAATACTTGGCTGAAATCTCGATCTGCTCGATCTCGGTTTCGCTCAATGCCGAGCTGGTGCTGTATTTTCCGCCGTCCAGCGACATCAGCGTTTGGTAGTTCACATCGGGCCTGCGCAGCAAGTCGGCCAGGTTGTATTCGTGCTCGATGGCCTTGCCCAACACCCGCTCCGACTCCGCGGCCGGCAGGTTGCGCGGGTTCACCCAGATCGACTTGAGGCGCTCTGTTTCACGTGAAACAGCATCGCGCTTTCGGCTGAAAGCATCCCAGCGCGCGTCGTCCACCAAGCCCAACTTGCGCCCTGCTTCGGTCAGGCGCATGTCGGCGTTGTCCTCGCGCAGCTGCAGGCGAAACTCCGCGCGGCTGGTGAACATGCGGTATGGCTCGGTCACGCCCTTGGTGATCAGGTCGTCGACCAATACGCCCAGGTAGGCTTCGTCGCGGCGCGGCAGCCAGGCGTCTTCGCCACGGCATTGCAATGCGGCGTTGATGCCGGCGAACAGCCCTTGTGCGGCCGCTTCTTCGTACCCGGTTGTGCCATTGATTTGCCCGGCAAAGAACAGCCCCTTGACCGAGCGGGTCTCGAAGCTGCTCTTGAGTTCGCGCGGGTCGAAGTAGTCGTACTCGATCGCGTAGCCCGGCCGCAGGATGTGCGCGTTCTCCAGCCCCGGCATCGAGCGCACCAGCTGGTATTGGATGTCGAATGGCAGGCTCGTCGAGATCCCGTTCGGGTAGTACTCATTGGTCGTCAGGCCTTCGGGCTCGAGAAAGATCTGGTGGCTTTCCTTGTCGGCAAAGCGATTGATCTTGTCCTCGACGCTCGGGCAATAGCGCGGGCCGACGCCGTCGATCTTCCCGGTGAACATCGGGCTGCGGTCGAAGCCGGAGCGGATGATGTCGTGCGTGCGCGCGTTGGTGTGCGTGATCCAGCAGGCCATCTGCCGCGGATGCATTTCGGCGCGGCCCATGAAGCTGAACACCGGCATCGGTCCTGCCCCACCGGGCATGCCGTCGCCGGGCTGTTCGGTGCACTTCGAAAAGTCGATGCTGCGGCCATCCAGGCGCGGCGGCGTGCCCGTCTTCAGGCGCCCTTGCGGCAGCTTCAGTTCCTTCAGGCGCGCCGACAGGCTGATCGCCGGCGGATCGCCCGCGCGTCCGGCCTGGTAGTTGTCCAGGCCGACATGGATGCGGCCATCGAGGAATGTGCCCGCGGTCAGCACCACGGTGCGCGCGCGGAAAGCGATGCCCACCTGCGTGACGGCGCCGACCACGCGATCGCCCTCCACCATCAGGTCGTCGACCGCTTGCTGGAACAGGCTCAGGTTCGGCTGGTTTTCCAGGCGATGGCGGATCGCGGCCTTGTACAGCACGCGGTCGGCCTGGGCACGGGTGGCGCGCACGGCCGGCCCCTTGCTCGAATTGAGAATGCGAAATTGGATGCCCGCTTCGTCGGTGGCAATCGCCATCGCGCCGCCGAGCGCATCCACCTCTTTCACGAGATGCCCCTTGCCGATGCCGCCGATCGACGGGTTGCAGCTCATCTGCCCCAGCGTCTCGATGTTGTGGGAGAGCAGCAGCGTCTTGGCGCCCATGCGCGCGGCGGCGAGCGCGGCTTCGGTGCCGGCATGGCCACCGCCGACGACGATCACATCGAATTCTTCGGGGTACAGCATTTGAAAGAGGGGCGCACTACTTAAGACGCGTGCGCTGCGCAAAGGGGGCACCGATTTTAATCGGCGATGCCGTCTTGCGCCTGTTGTGTGGGCAAGCTAGAGGGCAATGCCAAACCGCCCGCATCGGCCCGTGGTTGCTGGATAGTCTGCTATATAATTAATAGCAAACTATCGTTGTCAGCCGGCGGTTTCCACCAGTTGCGTCACCGGAACCGGCTTTTCGATGCCGACCAGCGCGCCGCTGGGCGCGGGGGCGGCCGGCGGTGCGACGCTCTCATCCTGCACCTCGCGCACCACGAGCTTCTTGTCCGTCATGCGCACCGAGCCGAAGATGGTGCAGAAGGCCACGTCCTTCGCGTCGCGCCCGGTGCCCACGCGCACCAGCCGGTCGACGGGCGCCATGCGCGTTGCGTCGAACAGCACCCACTGCCCGCCGAGCCAGGCTTCGAACACGGCGTGGAAATCCTGCGGCGGTTCGTCGAACCACACATAGCCCACTACCAGCCGCGCCGGAATGTTCAGCGCGCGGCAGAAGGTGATGCCCAGGTGCGCGAAGTCGCGGCACACGCCCGCGCGCTCCACGAACACTTCGCGCGCGGTGGTGGTCGAGTCGCTGCTGCCCGGCTCGTAGGCGATGCTTTCATGGATCCAGTCGACGATCGCCTGCACGCGGCCGATGCCCGGCGGCAGTTCGCCGAAGAGCTGCTGCGCGCAGCGCGACATCAGGTCCGACTCGCAGTAGCGCGTGGGCATCATGTAGTGCAGCACCTCGTCGGGCACTTCGCTGACCGGCACTTCGCAGAGGTCCGGCGGCACGTGGACGTGCGAGCGCTGCACCGTCGCCCTGTAGCCGATCTTCAGCGGCCCCGGCTTCGCGTCGAAGCGGATGAAGCGATTGCCGCTGCCCTCGTCGCAGAACACCTGCATCTCGGTGGGCGGCTCGATGGTCAGCGTCTCCTCCACCACCGCCTGTGCGCCGGCGCGTGCGGCCTCGATGTTGAGCAGCATGTGCGCGGGCGCCGTCACCTCGTAGTCGAGTTGCGCGTCGATGTGGGAAATGTGCATGGGGAGTTTCTTCAGGCCCGTCGTCGCCGCGAGCGGTGTTCAGGTAATTGCCAATGCGTCTGCGTCACGAGCAGCACCCGCAGCACACGGTGCGCGGGGCTCTGCAACAGCATGTCGAGCGACCGCGCCTGCGGCCACTTCGTTTTCAAACGCTGCATCAGTCCAGCGCCTTCTTCACCGCGCCTACACCGAGGGCGGCGAGCACCACGAACAGCACGGCCAAGACGAGGAACAGGCCGAACAACAGCTTGGCGATACCGGCCGCGCCCGCCGCCACGCCGCCGAAGCCGAGCAGGCCGGCCACGAGGGAAATGACCGCAAAAATGATCGCGTACTTCAACATCCGAAACTCCTTGCAGCGGGCCTCGCCCACCGTGCCAGGAGCTTAGAAAGCGCACCGCATCGAACCGATAGTCACCAGCCCCAAGCAGCCGTAGGACAAAAACGCGACGCCACCAAACCCGCTAGCATCCGCGTCGGTTTCCCATAAAGATCAACCTCGTCATCCCATCCATTTCCCCTGGAGCCATTTCGCATGAAGCTGTATTACTCGCCCGGTGCCTGTTCCCTTTCGCCCCACATCGCGCTGCACGAGGCCGGCCTCGCCTTCGAACCCGTGATGGCCAGCACCAAGAGCCACAAGCTGCAGGACGGCACCGACTACTACGGCATCAACCCGCTGGGCTACGTGCCGATGCTCGAACTGGACGACGGCACGCGCCTGCGCGAAGGCCCGGCCATCCTGCAATACATCGCCGACCTCGCACCCACCAAGAACCTCGCGCCGGCCGCCGGCACGCTGCAGCGCTACCGCCTGCAGGAGTGGCTCACTTTCATCGGCACCGAGATCCACAAGGGCTACAGCCCGCTGTTCAACCCGAACATGCCGGAGGAAGCCAAGACCATCTTCAAGGACAAGCTCAAGTCGCGCTACGAATGGCTGGACAGCCAGCTCGCCGACAAGCAGTACCTGATGGGCGAGCAGTTCAGCGTGGCCGACGGATACCTCTTCACCGTGACCAACTGGACCAAGCCTACTGGCGTGGACATCTCGGCCTTCCCCAACGTGCAGGCCTGGCATGCGCGCGTGGCGGCCCGTCCGGCCGTGCAGGAAGCGATGAAGGCCGAAGGCCTGCTGAAGTAAACCGAAGCTCACAGAAGCAGCGAAGCGGCCGGATCCTTTCAGGGAAAACCCGGTCCGCTTCAGCCACAAGCCGCACGATGCGGCTTTTTTTTCGCGTCACGCTACGGGCAGCACGCCAGACACCGAAGGAACCCAGCGCCATGGCCGAAACCCCTCCCCCCGCCGAACTGCGCGAAGCGATGCGCGGGCCCGTGATGTGGCTCACCATCGACCGCGAGGAGCGGCGCAACGCGATCGACGCCGCCGTGCTCGCGCGCCTGTCCGAGGCCCTCGCGCGCGCCAACGCCGACCCCGCGGTGCGCGCCGTCGTCATCACCGGTGCCGGCACGCGCGCCTTCTGCGCGGGCGCCGACCTGCAGAGCGGCACCGCCTTCAAGTTCGATTACGCGCAGCCCTACCAGGGCTTTGCCAACCTCTTTCGCCAGGCGCGCCAGTCGACCGTGCCGCTCATCGCGCGCGTCAACGGCGCGTGCATGGCGGGCGGCATGGGGATCATGGCGATGTGCGACATGGCGGTGGCCAGCAGCGGCGCCGTGTTCGGCCTGCCCGAGGTGAAGGTCGGCCTCTTTCCCGCGCAAGTGCTCAGCGTGCTCGATGGCCTGCTGCCGCGCCGCGTGCTCGCCGAGATGTGCATCACCGGCGAACCCATCACCGCCGCGGAGGCGCTCGCGCATGGATTGATCAACCGCGTGAGCGACGACGTGGACGAGGGCGTCGAGTGGCTGCTCGGCCGGATGCTCGACAAGTCGCCCGCCGCCATCCGCCGCGGCCTCTACACGATGAAGAAGATCCAGGCGATGGCCTTCGAGGAATCGATGGCCTTCACCGAAAGCCAGATCGGCCTCTTCGCGCTCACCGAGGACGCGGCCGAAGGCCAGCTCGCCTTTCGCGAGAAGCGCAAGCCGCAATGGAGCGGCCGATGAGCAACAGCAAAGCCAGCAGCAGAGGCAGCAGCGAACGCATCGTCCGCATCGGCGGCGCCTCGGGCTTCTGGGGCGACAGCAGCGTGGGTGCGCCGCAACTGGTGGCCAGCGGGCAGATCGACTACCTCGTGTTCGACTACCTCGCCGAACTCACCATGTCGATCCTCGCGGGTGCGCGGCTCAAGAAGCCGGAGCTCGGCTACGCGACCGACTTTGTTTCGATCGCGATGAAGTCGGTGCTCAAGGATGTCGTGAAACAAGGCATCCGCGTCGTGAGCAATGCGGGCGGCGTGAATCCGCAAGGCTGCGCCGACGCATTGGCCGCGCTCGCCAAGGAGCAAGGCATCGAGCTGAAGATCGCTGTGGTGGGCGGCGACGACGTGTCCGCGCTGCTGCCGCAACTGCGCCAGGCCCAGCCGCCCGTGCGCGAATTGCAGAGCGGTGCGGCGCTGCCCGAACGCGTGCTCACCGCCAACGCCTACCTCGGCGCGCGGCCCATCCAGGCCGCGCTCGATGCGGGCGCGCAGGTGGTCATCACCGGCCGCTGCGTCGACTCGGCCGTCACGCTCGGCGTGCTGATGCATGAGTTCAAGTGGCAGCCCGGCGACCACGACCTGCTCGCCGCGGGCAGCCTCGCGGGCCACATCATCGAGTGCGGCTGCCAGGCCACCGGCGGCCTGCACACCGACTGGGAGACCGTGCCCGACTGGCCGCACATCGGCTACCCCATCGTCGAGTGCAGCGCGGATGGCAGCTTCGTCGTCACCAAGCCCGCGGGCACCGGCGGCAAGCTCGTGCCCGCGGTGGTGGGCGAGCAGATGCTCTACGAGATCGGCGACCCTGCCGCTTACCTGCTGCCCGATGTGACGGCCGACTTCACGCAGGTGCGCATCGAACAGGCCGGCGAGCACCGCGTGCGCGTGCAGGGCGCGCGCGGCCGTGCGCCGACCGCGAGCTACAAGGTCAGCGCCACCTATGTCGATGGCTTCAAGACCGCGGCGCAGCTCACCATCGTGGGCTTCGATGCGGCCGCGAAGGCGCGGCGCACGGGCGAGGCGATCCTCGTGCGCACCGGCGAACTCTTCGCGCAATCCGGCTTCGGCGCCTACAGCGCCACGCACATCGAAACACTGGGCGCGGAGTCCTGCTACGGCCCGCATGCGAACGCACAGGCGCTCCGGACGCGCGAGGTGGTGCTGCGGCTCGCGGTGACGCATCCGCGCAAGGAGGCGCTCGAGCTCTTCGCGCGCGAGGTGGCGCCGGCCGGCACCTCGTGGTCTCCAGGCACCACGGGCGCAGGCGGCGGGCGCGCTTCCGTGTCGCCGTCGATCCGGCAGTACGCCTTCCTGCTCGACAAGTCGCGGGTGGAGGCCAGTGTGAGCGTCGATGGGCAGCGCATCGATGTGCCGCGCACGTTCGCACCCGCTGTCGTCGATGCGCCCCCGCGACGCCCCGCCAGCGCCACGCCACACGAAGCGGCACCCGAGGCCCCCGACACCATCGAAGTGCCCCTCCTTCGCCTCGCCTGGGCCCGCAGCGGCGACAAGGGCGACACCTCGAACATCGGCGTCATCGCGCGCCACCCCGCCCTGCTGCCGCTCCTGCGCGCGCAGCTCACCGAAGCGCGCGTGGCCGAATGGCTCGCGCACCTCGTAAAGGGCCGCGTCACGCGCTACGAGGTGCCGGGCATCGACGCCTTCAACTTCGTCTGCGAGGAGGCGCTGGGCGGCGGCGGCATGGCGTCTCTGCGCAACGACCCGCTCGGCAAGGGCATGGGGCAGATCCTGCTCACGCTGCCGGTGCGCGTGAGCGCCGCGCTGCTGGCCTTGCTGCCCTGACGATCCATTAACACCAATCGGGACAACCGTGCGACAGCAGGGTTGAGGCCGGGCGCTTAGCCTTGCGCCTGTTTCAACTCTGCCCCTTCTTTCACGATGTCCACCCTCTTCGACCCCGTACAGGCCGGCGACCTGAAGCTCGCCAACCGCATCGTGATGGCGCCGTTGACGCGCAACCGATCGCCCAACGCCGTGCCGCCCGAGCTCGCCGCCACGTACTACGCGCAGCGCGCCAGCGCGGGCCTGCTGATCACCGAGGCCACCGCGATCAGCCACCAGGGCCAGGGCTATTCCGACGTGCCGGGCCTCTACGGCACCGAGCAGCTGGACGCCTGGAAGCGCGTGACCGACGCGGTGCACGCCAAGGACGGCAAGATCGTCGTGCAGCTGTGGCACGTAGGCCGCGTCTCGCACACCGAACTGCAACCCGATGGCGGTAAGCCCGTCGCGCCCTCGGCCATCACCGCCAAGACCAAGACCGTGCTCATCAAGGACGGCGTGCCCACCTTCGTGGAAACCTCCGAGCCGCGCGCGCTCGACGTCACCGAGCTGCCGGGCATCGTCCACGCCTACGCGGTCGCGGCCCGCAGCGCGGTCGAGACCGCCGGCTTCGACGGCGTCGAAGTGCACGGCGCCAACGGCTACCTGCTCGACCAGTTCCTGAAAGACGGCAGCAACAAGCGCACCGACGACTACGGTGGCCGCATCGAGAACCGCGCGCGCCTGCTGCTCGAAGCCACGCGCGCCGTGGTCGATGCGGTCGGCGGCGGCAAGACCGGCATCCGCCTGTCGCCCGTCACGCCCGCCAACGACGTGCACGACAGCAACCCGCAGCCGCTCTTCACCTACGTGGTCAAGCAGCTCGCGCAGCTGAACCTGGCCTACATCCACATCATCGAAGGCGCCACCGGCGGCCCGCGCGAAATCGAGGACCGGCCCTTCGACTACGAAGCCTTGAAGGCCGCCTACCGCGAAGCCGGCGGCAAGGGCGCATGGATGGTCAACAACGGCTACGACAAGCCGCTGGCCGATGAAGCTGTGAAGGAAGGCGATGACCTCATCGCCTTCGGCAAGCCCTTCATTTCCAACCCCGACCTGGTGCGGCGCCTGCGCGAGAACGCACCGCTCAACGAGCTCGACAAGGCCACGATGTACGGCGGCGGCGCCAAGGGCTACACGGACTATCCGGCCCTCGGCTGACCCGCAGGGCCATGGCAAGATGCGGCGGACATTTCCAAGTCCGCCACAGGAGAGAAACGCCATGGCCCGCATCGAGCAACGACTGGCCGCGCTCGGCCTCGTTCTTCCCCCGCCCGTGACGCCGCCGCCCGGCGTCGTGCTGCCCTTCCAGTTCGTGCGGCGCATCGGCCGCCGCGCCATCGTCTCGGGCCACGGCCCGCTCAATTCAGACGGCACCATCGCCGCGCCGCTAGGCAAGCTGGGGCGCGAAGTGAGCGTCGAGCAAGGCTATGCGGCGGCACGTCTGACCGCATTGGCGATGCTCGGCAGCCTGCAGCGCGCGCTCGGCGATCTGAACCGCATCACCGCCTGGACGCGCGTGTTCGGCATGGTCGCTTCGGCGCCCGGCTTCGACAAGCAGCCGGCGGTGATCAACGGCTTCTCGGACCTCATCCTCGAACTCTTCGGGCCCGACATCGGCGCGCACGCGCGCAGTGCCGTGGGCATGGCGGAGCTGCCGTTCAACATCCCGGTCGAGATCGAGGGCGAGGTGGAGTTCGACGCGTGAGCGCCGCTGCGCCGTGGCTGCTGCGGCGTGCCGACGCAAGCGACGCGGCATCCATCACCGCCTGCGCCGCCGAAGCCTTCCGCCACTACATTCCGCGCCTGGGCCTCACGCCGATTCCGATGACCAAGGACTACGGCGCGGCCATCGCGCACGCGCAGGTCTGGATCGCCACGCAGCACGGCGAAACCATCGCCGCGCTGGTACTAGACGTCACCGACGAAGGCTTCCTGATCGACGTGATCGCGGTGCGGCCGCAGCACCAGGGCACCGGCGCGGGACGCGCCTTGCTCGAACTCGCCGAGCGCGAAGCACTGCGGCAAGGCCACGAGTCGATCTACCTCTTCACCAACGAGAAGATGACCGAGAACCGCGCGCTCTACGAACGCATCGGCTATGTCGAATACAAGCGCCTCGCCTTCGCGGAGCGCACCCGCGTCTTCCTGCGCAAGCCCTTGAAGAAGTGACCGCCATGCAGCTGGCCCGCATTCACCACGTCGCGATCATCTGCGCCGACTACGCGCGCTCCAAGCGCTTCTACACCGAGGTGCTCGGCCTGCGCGTCGTCGCCGAAAACTACCGCGCAGCGCGCGATTCGCACAAGCTCGATCTTGCGTTGCCCGACGGTTCGCAGGTCGAGCTGTTCTCGTTTCCCGAGGCGCCCGCGCGCCCCACGCGGCCCGAGGCGCAGGGGCTGCGGCACCTGTCCTTCGAAGTGCATGACGTGCAGGCCGCGGCCGATGAACTCGCGGCGCAAGACATCACTGTGGAGCCGCTGCGCATCGACGAATACACGGGCCGGCGCTTCACTTTCTTCGCCGATCCCGACGGCCTTCCGCTCGAACTCTACGAAGCCGAACCGGCCGAAGACCTCGATGCGCTGCTGTTGAAGCTCGAAGGCGCGCTGCATCTGCGCGAGGTGCGGTCCAGCGCCGCGCAGCTGGAAGAATTGCTCGACGACGACTTCCGCGAGCTCGGCGTGTCGGGCACCGAATGGACACGGCCCGCAATCATCGAAGCGCTGCGCGACGAAGCCTTTTCGAAGCGAACGATTTCGGATTTCCGCGTGCAGCGCATGGCGCCCGATGTGGCGCTGGTCACCTATCGCGCGCACCGCGCCGCGATACCCGAGCGGCCCGCCGCCGACTCGCTGCGCAGTTCGCTGTGGCGCCTTCGTCGCGGCAGATGGCGCATGGCGTTCCACCAGGGCACGCCGCTTTCGACACAGACCTAGGCGACTTCCCCGAACGCCACGCTCACGCGCAGGCCCGTGGGCTCGGCCGCTTCGAGCCGCAGCTCCGCGCCCAGCAGCTCGGCATAGCGCGACACGATCGACAGCCCCAGCCCCGAGCCCTGCCCCAGCTTCTGTCCCGCGGGGCCTTGCGCCCAGCGCTGCATCAGGTCGCGCTGCGCTTCGATCGGAATGCCGGGCCCGTCGTCGATCACGCTCAGCGTGCGCCCCGCAAGCTCGACCGTGATCGTGCGGCCGCCGTAGCGCAGCGCGTTGTCGATGAGGTTGTCCAGGATGCCTTCGACCAGCGCTTCGTTGGCCATCACGACCACGCCGTCGTCCAGGCCGCGCGCACCGAGGTCCACGCCCCGCGCATCCGCGCGCGCCAGGTGGCGCAGCACCGTCTGCTCGGCCAGCGCATCGAGGTGCACCGGCGCGCGCGCCAGGCTCGTGCGCGCTTCCTCGGCCAGCGCGAGTGCGAGCAGCTGGTCGATCAGGTGGCTCGCACGCGCCTGGCGCTCCGACACGCGCTCGAGCTGCTCGCGCCAGACAGTCGTGTCGTGCTGCGCGAGGCCGTACTCGGCCAGCGCGCGGATGCCCGCGAGCGGCGTGCGCAGTTCGTGCGCCACGTTGCCCACGAATTCGCGCTGCGCCTGCACGCTGTGGCCCAGCCGCTCGAACAGCGAATTGACCGCATTGCCCAAACGCTGCAGCTCGCGCGAGGTCTGCGCCACCGCCACCGGAGAAAGATCGCGCACGTCGCGCCGGTCGAGCGCGCGCTGCAGATCGCCCAGGGGCCGCAGGTCGCTGCGGATGCCGTACCAGAGCCACACGGCCAGCAGCACCAGGAGCAGGATCTGCGGCGCCAATGCAAAGCCGAGCAGCTGCCGCACCAGCGCCGTGCGGCTGAGCGTGGTCTGCGCGATCACCACGCGGTAGGGCATGGCGATGCCGGGCTCCGCGTCGTGCTCGAGCGTCACCGCGCGCATGGGCTTGCCCTGGTAGGTCACGTCGGAGAAACGGTAGCGCGCGCCACCCGCGGGCAACGGCGCCTGCAGTTCCGGCTCGCCCGAGATCAGCGTGCCGTCGAGCCGCTGCACCGAGAAGTGGACCTTGTCGATCTGGTCGAAGAGCACCGTGGCCACTTCGCGCGGCGTGAGCAGGAGCTCGATGCCTCGCTCGCCCGCCTGCACGTTGGCCGACAGCGCATACGCATCGTCGAGCATGCCGCGGTCGAAGGCCTGTTCGGAAAAGTAGTTGGCGATGACCAGCGCGATCACCGCGCCGAGCATCCACGTGAGTGCCAGCGGCACCAGCACGTTGCGCAGGACGCGCCGCGTGAGCGACGGCGCGATCGGCCGCGCGATCAGCGAAGCGGTGCTGTCCGTCACACCTCGGCTTCGAGCAGGTAGCCGATGCCGCGCAGCGTGCGGATGCTCGCGCCGGTGCCCAAGAGCTTTTTGCGAAGGCGCGAGATGAACGCCTCGAGCGCGTTGTCGCCCAGCGACTCGTCGAAGCTGGAGAGCTTGTCGGACAGCGCACGCTTGCTCACGGTGCGGCCCGGCGGGCTCATCAGCTCCCACAGCACCTCGAACTCACGCGCGGGCAGGTCGAGCGGGCCGCCCGCGGTGGAGAAGCGGCGCGCCTTGCGGTCGAGCTTCAACTGGCCGAGCAGCACGATGTCTTCGGTGCCCTTCGCGCGGCGCACGAGGGCACGCAGGCGCGCCTCGACTTCGGCGAGATCGAAGGGCTTGCCCAGGTAGTCGTCGGCGCCCGCATCCAGGCCCGCGATGCGCTCCTCGGTGCGGCCGCGCGCGGTGAGCACGAGCACCGGCGTGCGGTCGCCGCGTGCGCGTGCCTGCCTGAGCGCCGTGAGGCCGCTCGCCAGGCCGCTCGTGGGGCTCGCGGTGGCCGGCAGGTTGAGGTCGAGCAGCACCGCGTCGAAGGGCTGCACGCGCCAGAGGTGGTCGGCGTCTTCGACGTTGGTCGACACGTCGACCCGATGGCCCGCGTCCGCCAGGCTGCGCAGCATCACATCGCGCAGGACGGCGTCATCTTCGACAAGCAGGATTCGCATGGTGGTGGGGGTGGTGGAAGTGTGAAGAGTTGCTGAATGGATGGGTCAGGGGCCGGTCAGTAGCTCCACACGATAGTCGTTGCATGAGCATACGACAGCAGCATGAAACAGGGGCCATTTTCGTGGCCGGCGCCACACGATGAGCGCACGCGATTCCTCCGATCAGCTGAGCATGGTGCCGCGCGAGGTGCAACGCACCGCGGTGGTCCTGCTGCATGGTTTATGCAGCACGCCTGACGAGTTGCTGACCGTGCAATCGGCATTGCGCGCCCGGGGGTATGCGGTGCAACCGCTGTCGATCGACGGCTACTCGTTCGATGCCGATGCGCCGCTGCAGCATGCCGCGCCGTACGAGCGCTGGCTCGATGCCGTCCAGGCGCAGGTCAAGGCGCTGCGCGCGCAGCACGACCGCGTGATGCTGGTCGGCATCTCCGCCGGCTCCTCGCTTGCGCTGGGCGCGGCCATCCGCTGCGGGCGCGACGTCGATGCGCTGGTGCTCATGTCCACCACGCTGCGCTTTGACGGCTGGGCGATTCCGCGCACGCAGTTCCTCTTGCCGCTGGCCTTCTACACGCCGCTCGGGCGCCTCTGGCAATACCGCGAACGCCCGCCTTACGGCGTGAAGAACGAACGCGTGCGCGCCTGGATCGAGCGCGAGCTGCGGCATCGCAAGATCTCGCGCGCCGGCAGCTCGGTGATCGGCGTGGGGCACCTGCGCGAACACGACCGGCTGATCCGCCATGTGCGGCGCAACCTGAACGCCGTGCAATGCGACAACGTGCTCGCGCTGCATGCCCAGCAGGACGAGGTGGCCAGCGTGGCCAACCTCGACATCCTCGCGCGCGGCCTTCGCTGCCGCGCCTTCCGCACCGTGGTCGTGGCCAACAGCTACCACATGATCACGATCGACAACGACCGCCAGCAGGTCGTGCGCGAAACCGTGTCGTTCGCCGACGCGGTCGCGCATGGGACGATGCCCGCGCATCCCCTGTACGCATGAGTTCGCAAGAACGCACACACCCGAAAGGAACACCGCCCATGTCCTCGCCCACCTTCAACAGCATCGCGACGATCCTGGAGACCGACTTCAAGCTCGATCGCAGCGCCATCTCGCCGGCCACCGTGCTGACCGACCTCGGCCTCGATTCGCTCGCGCTGATGGAGTTCGTCTTCGCGGTGGAAGACGCCTTTCACCTGCGCATTCCAGAGGACCGGCTCGACCCGCGCGAGGCCGGCATCACGCTGCAGCGCCTGTGCGAGGTGATCGACACCGAGAGCAGAGGCGTGACCGCGCCGTCGACAGAAGCAGCCCACGCATGAGCAGCGGTGCCGCGCACGCCGTTCTCGCTGCCTCCGCGGCACGTGCCGCATCGGCCCCCGTGCGCGTGAGCGGCATGGGCTTCGTCACGCCGATCGGCCGCACCGTGGAGGCCTTCGACGACGCGCTCTTCGCCGGCCGCTCGGCCGTGCGCGCGCAGACGCTGGAGATCAAGGGCATGGACCCGATGTCGCTCGCCGTGGCTGCCTGCGATTTCGATTCGAACGGCGTGCGCAGCACCTCGCGCCTGCCGCTGGACCGCGGCACGGCGATGGCGCTGGCCGCCGCGCAGGACGCGGCTACGCAGGCCGGGCTCGGCGCCGACAGCGTCGACCCCGAGCGCCTGGGCATCTTCTGGGGCAGCGGCCTTGCGGGCGCGGGCGCCTTCGACACCACGACCAGCGCGCTCTACGGCGAGCACAAGCGCATGCGCCCGACGACCGTGCTCACCGTGATGCCCAACGCCGCGGTCGCGGAGCTCGCACTGCACTTCGGCGCGCGCGGCTCGGCCATTGCCTACGCGTGCGCCTGCGCCTCCTCGGCCGTGGCCATCGGCGAGGCGATGCGCGCCATCCGCGGCGGCTGGATCGACGTCGCCATCGTCGGCGGCCACGACGCCATGCTCACGCCCGGCGTGATGGCCAGCTGGCACGCGATGCGCGTGATGGCGCCGCCGCCGGCCGATGCGCCCTCCGCCGCCTGCCGGCCTTTCTCCGGCGACCGCGCGGGCTTTGCCATCGGCGAAGGCGCGGCCGCGCTGGTGATCGAATCCGAAGCGCATGCACAGGCACGCGGTGCAGAAGCGTCTCCCTTCGTGCTCGCGGGCTACGCCACCAACTGCGACGGCACGCACATCACCAACCCCGACAGCGCCGGCCAGGTGCGTGCCATGCGCGCCGCCTTGCGCGATGCCGGCATCGAGGCCTCGGACATCGGCCACATCAACGCGCACGGCACCGCCACCTCGGCCGGCGATGCGGCCGAAGCCGCATCGATCCGCGAGGTGTTCGGCAATGCCACGCCCGTGAGCGCCACCAAGGCGATCCACGGCCACGTGCTCGGCGGCGGCGGCGCCATCGAGCTCATCGCGGCGCTGCGCGCACTGGCGCGCGAGTCGCTTCCGCCCATCGCCAACCTGCAGACGCCCGATGCCGCTTTCGATCTCGACTTCGTGCGCGGTGAAGCGCGCGAAGCCAAGGGCATCCGCTACGCGCTCTCCAACTCCTTCGCTTTCGGCGGCACCAACGCGGTGATCGTGGCCGGCCTCTCTTCGGATGCGACGGGCGGGTCGGGTCGCTGAAGATTCGCTGAAGGCTTGCTGAAAAAAAGAGCGCGGTGCATCGGCTGGTCGTTCTCGTCGTGCCCGTGTTCGCGCTGCTCATGGCGTGCGAATTCGCATGGGGCTGGTCGAAGCGCCGCAACACCTACCGCTTCAGCGACACGCTCGGCAGCCTGAGCCAGGGCCTCTTGAGCCAGGCGCTCGCGGTGTGCACGCAGCTCTTCCAGATCGGCCTCTACGCGATGGTCTATCCGCTGGTCGCGATCTGGACGCGGCCCACCTTCTGGGAGAGCGCCATCGGCTGGATCGCCGCGGTGCTGCTGTTCGACTTCTGCGACTACTGGCTGCATCGCGCGGGCCATGAGTCGGCGGTGTTCTGGGCCGCGCACTCGGTGCATCACCAGAGCCAGCAGTTCAACTTCTCGACCGCGCTGCGGCAAGAGAGCATGGTGGCTTTTCTCGGCTGGGGCTTCTACCTGCCGATGGCCATCATCGGCGTGCCGCCCGAGCAGTTCGGCATCGCGGGGCTCATCGTGCTGGTCTACCAGTTCTGGATCCACACCGAGCACATCGGCAAGCTCGGCTGGTTCGACCGCGTGTTTTCCTCGCCCTCGAACCACCGCGTGCACCACGCGGTGAACGACGGCTATGTGGACCGCAACTACGGCGGCATGCTCGTGGTGTGGGACCGCCTGTTCGGCACCTTCGCCGAAGAGAACGAGCGCTGCGTCTACGGGACGCGCAAGGCGCTCGCGAGCTTCGATCCGCTGCGGGCGATCCTCGAGCCGTATGCACCGCTGCTGCGCGACAGCTGGCACACCCGCAGGTGGCGCGACAAGCTCGCGGTGTGGTTCAAGCCGCCGGGCTGGCGGCCGGCGGATGTGACAGCGCAATTTCCGGAAGCGCCGTTCTCGCTCGACGAGGCGATGCACATCCACGATCCAGCGCTGACCCGCGCGCAGGTGGTCTCGGCATCGATCCACTTCATCGGATGGATCGGCGTGACGCTCGCCTTTCTGTGGGGCGCGGACGATATCGCGTTCCGGACCGGGCTCGAAATTCTCGCGCTGGCCGTCGCAGGTTTCTGGGCCATCGGCGCGGTGCTGGATTCGCGCATTCGCCTGCGATGGGCATGGTGCATTCAATGCGCGTTGCTGGCGTTCTCGATGGTGCTGATGGCCTGAAGCGCAGTCGCTAAGCTCGGCGCTTCCATCGCTCCGGGACTTTCATCATGCGCAGGCTCGCCACGCCCGAAGACCTCCACGCCGTCTTCACGCTCTACATGCACGCGAAGGTCGTGCCCTATCTCGGCTACGACCCGATGCCGCTCGAGGACTTCCGGCCCATCTACCAGGAGATGGTCGAGAGCGGCCGCTTCTTCGTCTACGTACTGGACGGGCGGATCGCCGGCTTCTATCGCGCGACGCGCTATCCGGGCCGGGTGCAGCATGTGGCCAGCCTGGGCACGCTGGCTGTCGATCCCGCGCTGCATGGCCAGGGCGTGGCGCTCGCGATGGTGAGCCAGGCGATCGACGAACTGAAGGCGGCAGGCGTCAAGCGCATCGAGCTCTGCGTGGAAAGCGACAACGCGCCGGGCCTGCGCTTCTACGAGAAGCTGGGTTTTCAGCGCGAAGGCACGCTGCGCAAGTTCTACAAAAGATCCGATGACGCAGAGGCCATCGACGATCACATGATGGCGCTGCTGTTCGACTGAAACGGTTTAGGGCTTCCAGCGGCGCAGCAGCAGCGCGTTCGCCATCACGCTCACGCTCGACAGCGCCATCGCCGCGCCGGCCACCACCGGGCTCAGCAGGCCGAAGGCCGCGAGCGGGATGCCGGCCACGTTGTAGGCAAAGGCCCAGAACAGGTTCTGCCGGATCTTCGCCACGGTGCGCGCGGAAAGTTCGAACGCCTGGGCCACCAGCGCGAGGTCGCCGCGCATCAGCGTGATGCCGGCCGCTTCCATCGCCACGTCGGTGCCACCGCCCGAGGGCGCCATCGCGATGCCCACGTCGGCCGCGGCGAGCGCGGGCGCGTCGTTGGCACCGTCGCCGACCATCGCCACCACGTGGCCGTCGCGACGCAAGGCGCTGACCTGCGCGGCCTTGTCGGCCGGCAGCACGTCGGCGCGCACGTCCTCGATCGCGATGCCGAGCTGCGCCGCCATGGCTTGCGCCGCGCGCAGGTTGTCGCCCGAGATCATCACCACGCGCAGGCCCCTCGCACGCAGCGTGCGAATGGCTTCGGCGGCCTGTGGCTTGGGCTCGTCGGCGAAGGCCAGCAGGGCCTGCACATGTGCGGCACCTGCTTCATCGAAACGCAACAGCGCCGACACCGTGGCGCCTTGCGCCTGCAGGCTTTCGATCTCGGCTTCCGCGGGCATCGCATCGAGCTCCCTGCACCAGCGCAGGCTCGCGATGGCCCAGGTGGCGCCGTTCACTTCGCCGCGAACGCCACGGCCCGGCATGGCCTGCATCGCGCCCAGGGGCAGCGCCTGCACGCCGCGCTGCGCAGCGGCCGCGAGCACCGCGCGTGCGAGCGGATGCTCGCTGCCGCCTTGCAGGCTGGCGGCCGTTGCCAGCAGTTGGTCTTCCGTGGCCTCGATGCCTGCAACCGGCAGCAATGCAGTGAGCACCGGCCGCCCCAATGTCAGCGTGCCGGTCTTGTCGAAGGCGACGGTATCGACGCGGTGCGCGATCTCCAGCGAGCGTGCGTCCTTGATCAGGATGCCGTGCCGCGCAGCCACGCCGGTGCCGGCCATCACAGCCACTGGCGTTGCGAGGCCCAACGCGCAAGGGCAGGCAATCACCAGCACGGCGACCGCATGGATCAACGCGGTTTCGATGCCCGCGCCTGCGAGCAACCAGCCCATCAGCGTGACCAGCGCAATCACCAGCACCACGGGCACGAACACGGCCGCGACCTTGTCCACCAACCGCTGGATCGGCGCCTTGGCGGCTTGCGCATCCTCGACCAGGCGGATGATGCGTGCCAGCACGCTCTCGGCGCCGATCGCACGCACCTCGATCACCATCCGGCCATCGCCGTTGACCGCACCGCCGGTGAGCGCATCGCCCGGTCCCTTGGCCACCGGCAGGGGTTCGCCGGTGAGCATCGATTCATCGACTTCGGACTGCCCTTTGATCACGCGCGAATCGGCCGGCACGCGCTCGCCGGGCCGCACGGCGAGGCGGTCGCCCACCATCACCTCGGCGAGCGGCACATCGCTCTCGCCGCGCGCGCCCACCAGGTGCGCCACTTCGGGCCGCAGTTGCTGCAGCGCACGGATCGCGGAAGTCGCCTGGCGCTTGGCACGCGCCTCTAGCCACTTGCCCAGCAGCACCAGCGTGATCACTACGGCGGCTGCTTCGAAATAGAGATGCGGCATCCCGCCGTGGCCCGCGTGTTCGCCCGTTGTCGCGCGCCACCACAGCCACAGCGACAGCCCGAAGGCCGCGCTGGTGCCGAGCGCCACCAGCAGGTCCATGTTGCCGGTGCGGGCCTGGGCCGCATGCCAGCCCGCGCGATAGAAACGCGCGCCCAGCCAGAACTGCACCGGCGCGGCGAGCAACAGTTGCAGCCAGGGCGGCAGCATCCAGTCCTGTCCGAACGGATCGCCGAGCATCGGCGCCAAAAGCGGAATCGACAGTGCCAGGCCGACGGCCACCGGGCCGAAGCCGTGCCACGGCGACAGGGCCGCCGCTTCGTCGGCCGCGCTGCTCGCCGCGCGCGGCTCGTAGCCGGCGGCCCGCACGGCGCGGCGCAGGCGCGCGTCCATGTCTTCGGCATCGGTGGTCACCACGCGGGCCGATTCGGTCGCGAGGTTCACGCTCACGTCCTGCACGCCGGACACGTTCTTCAAGGCGCGCTCCACGCGCATCACGCACGAAGCGCAGGTCATGCCGCCCACCGAGAGGTCCAGCGTGGCGGTGGTTGACGAGGGGGGTTGCTGCAAAGTTTCCATGTCCCGAAGACTAAAGCCTCACACCATGGCAAGGTCAAGGCCGGATCTGAAGTGCCCCTTCGCTGGACGTTGACATCGTGAGAGGGTTCAAACTGGCGGCTCATTGCATTCATTCATTCATCCATCCATCCAAGAAGGAGTCAGAACGATGAGCCAGAAATTCCAGGTCTCGGGCATGAGCTGCGGCCACTGCGTGAGCGCGGTGCAGAACGCGGTGCAGACGGTCGATCCCGAAGCGCAGGTCACGGTGGACCTCGAGACGGGCCATGTCGACGTGCTGAGCGAACAGCCGCGCAAGGACATCGTGGCCGCGATCGAGAACGCGGGCTACGGCGTTCAATGACGGGCCAGGTCGCCATCGGCGAAGCGGCGCGCCTGTCGGGCGTGTCGGCGCGCATGGTCCGGCACTACGAGGGGCTGGGCCTGTTGCCGGTGGTGGCGCGCACCGACAGCGGCTACCGGCAGTACGGCGAGGCCGACGTGCACACGCTGCGCTTCATCAAGCGCTCGCGCGACCTGGGTTTCTCGATGGAAGAAATCGCCGAGCTGGTCGGCCTCTGGCACAACCGCCGGCGCGCGAGTTCGAGTGTCAAGCGGATCGCGCAGAAGCATCTGGGCGAACTGGAGCAGCGCATCGCGGACATGCAGTCGATGCGCAGCACGCTCGCGCACCTTGTGCATTGCTGTCACGGCGATGCGCGCCCCGATTGCCCGATCCTCGACGATCTAGGCAAAGCCTAGGTCAGGCGCCCCGTACCAGGGACAGCACCTTGCCCGCATCCAGCGTGCGGGCCTTCTCCTGGATGGCCGGCAGGTATTGCGTCTGCAGGCTCTGCCCTTCCTTCACCACGCCGGAGAACGCGTCCTTGAGCATCTGCGTCGAGAGCGTGCGGCCGCCGGCGTAGTAGCGCTTGGCCACATGGCCCAGCGCGTAGGTCGAGGCGAAGCTCATGCCAGAGCTCACCGCCTGGTTGCCCAGGCCCCGCAGCAGGCCGCCGCCCACCTTGCCGAGCAAGCCACCCAGCAGCTTGCGCCCGGCCTGCTCCAGATACTGCGAAGTCAGGCCCACGCCGACCGTGGCCAGGAAATCCTTGATGTGGCCGCTGTCGAGCTGGTAGCCGTGCGCCTGGCCGATGCGATAGACCAGCTTCATCTGCAGCGGAATGATCGCCATGGTCGAGAGCGTCTCGGGCAGCAGTTCGAGCGCGCCGTTGAGGATCGCGGCATTGAGGATCGACTTGTCGAGCTCGGCGCTGTCGGGCGTGTTGGGGGCGGCCACCGCCGTGACGGCGGTGCCTGCCGCAGCACCCACGGGCACCGCGGCAATTTCTTCGGCCTGCTGCGAGAACCGCGCCGCCGAGGCATCGAGGCCGAGCGATGTGCGAACGTCCGCAAGGAACATGCGCTCCGCTTCCGATTGCGCGCCGTCGGCATCGCAGACGCACACCGCCATCTCATAGGCGAGCTGCTTCGATTCGTTGCTGGTCAGCTCTCCGGCCACCGAAGCGAGGGAAACGCGCTTCATGAGCACGTCCTGGTAGAGCGTCGGCAGGTTCAACCCGTCGGCCTGCGACAGGCCCTCCGCAATGCGCTTGATCTCGGCGCGTTCGCGCTCGTGTTTCTCGCCGTCGACAAAGGCAGCCAGCAGGCTCAGGGTCACGATGGCCTTGGTTTCTGAGGGTGTCATGTTCGAAATTTTTCGCAATGTGAAGGACGGCATTGGGTCGCCACGAGCCTCGAAGGTTCCTTTCTGCGTTGTCCCCGCAAAACTTGGGCAACTCTGTGGATAACGTCGGCACTTCTGTGTAGGGGTGTGGCAAGTGGTTGATTTCAAAAGGAAATCTACATATTGCCCAAATAAGAGGCAATGAATTTCTTGCGCCCAAAACCGTCTTTCGCAGATTTGTCGGGGACTGTCAAAGGACAACTCTGGGGAGAGTTTTGGCACAAGCCATCGGTTATCCACAGGGCCGGCGGGTTGCCCGATGTTGTCCCTTTTGCGGGTACATCCCGGAAGCACGGCTGCGCACAGTGACGCAGCTGTGACAAGTCGTTGTCACATAACGAAAAAAGTGCCCTGTCCACAGAAGAGGGCTTCCCTTATCTACTACTACTAATTTGAATAAGAAGAATAAGAAATAGAAGACAGAAAGAGCGCCGCGCCAAAAAAAAGGCCGCGAACGGCCGCGCCGGTCCCCAGCGCCTCGGACGAAAACCGGCATCGCCGCCTTCCTTCCCCTCGCTAACATTCGCGGATGAGCTTCAAACCCCGGATCCTGATCGCCGAAGACGAATCGGGCATCGCCGACACGCTGCAGTACGTCCTCAAGAGCGATGGCTTCACGCCGGTCTGGTGCGCGACCGCCGAAGAAGCGATCGCGCAGTTCGCGCAGGAACCGCCCGCCCTCGCCATCCTGGACATCGGCCTGCCCGATCTCAACGGCTTCGAGCTCTTCAAGCGCCTGAGGGCGCTGAACCAGTCGCAGGGCGGGCCCGAGGTGCCGATGCTGTTTCTCACGGCGCGCAGCGACGAAATCGACCGCGTGGTGGGGCTGGAACTGGGCGCCGACGACTACATCGCCAAGCCGTTTTCGCCGCGCGAACTGGTCGCGCGGGTCCGCACGATCCTGCGGCGCAGCACGCGCAACAGCCCTGGAGGCCCCGGAACGGCCGCAGCGCAGGGAACCGGGGTACTCCCTCAAAATTCGCCCGCAGCGCCTCCAGCGACGCCACAGGCCCCGCCAATGCCCTTCGCGGTCGACAACGAGCGGATGCAGATCCGGTACTACGGCCGGCTCCTGGAGCTCTCGCGCTACGAATACGGGCTCCTGCGGCTGCTCGTGCAGCGGCCGGGCCGCGTCTTCACGCGCGACGAATTGCTGGAACACGTCTGGGACGACGCGAGCGACAGCTTCGACCGCACGGTCGATGCGCACGTCAAGACGCTGCGCGCCAAGCTCAAGGCAGTGGCGCCCGACGTCGAGCCGATCCGCACGCTGCGCGGCACCGGCTATGCGCTGAACGAAGAATTGCCGGCCAGGGTTTCGTGACCCGGCGCACGCGGATCTTCATCGGCATCCTGCTGATCTACACGGCGGGCATCGCCTTTTTGCTTTACCGCGTGGTGTCGGACATCGATCCGCGCTACCGTGAGTCGGCCGAAGAGTCATTGGTCGAGACTTCGCAATTGATGGCCAGCCTGGTCGAGCAGGACGTGATCGCGGGCGCGATCAACACCGGTCGGCTGGAGCCGCTGTTCCGCACGGTCTATGCGCGCGAGTTCTCGGCGCAGATCTACAACCTGCACAAAAGCCAGGTGGAACTGCGCGTGTACGTCACCGACCGCAGCGGCCGCGTGATGTTCGATTCGCTCGGCAGGCACCTGGGCGCCGACTACTCGCAATGGAGCGACGTGAGCCGCACGCTCGCGGGTCTTTACGGCGCGCGCACCTCGCGCGATGTCGATGGCGATCCGCGCACCTCGGTGATGTACGTGGGCGCGCCGATCCGCTGGAACAACGAGATCGTCGGCATGGTCAGCGTCGGCAAGCCGGTGCAGAGCTTCGGCCAGTTCGTGGAAGACGCACGGGCCCGCACGCTGTGGGTCGGCGTGGGTTCGGGCCTGGCGCTGTTGCTGCTGGCGCTGATCGTCTCGGTCTGGCTGGTGCGGCCGTTCGGGTTGATCTCGGATTACTGGACCTGGGTGCGCGCGCAGCGAAGCCTGAGCTTCTCGCGCATGGCGCGGCGCGCGGTCGACGCAGTGCGCACCGGCTTCAGCGAAATGCGCGATGCATTGACGGGCCGCAACTACGTGGCCGACTACGTGCAGACCTTCACGCACGAAGTGAAGAGCCCGCTCTCGGCGATTCGCGGCGCGGCCGAGTTGCTGCAGGAGCCGTCGATGCCGCACGCGGAGCGCGAGCGGTTCTTGAAGAACATCGAGCGCGAGACGCAGCGCATCCAGGAAATCGTCGACCGCATGATGGAGCTCACCGCGCTCGAAACGCGGCGCGCATTGGAGCGGACCGAGCCCGTGCCGCTGGCTTCGCTGATCGACGACATTGCCATCAGCGCGCAGCCCGCGGCGGCCAAGCGGAACATCCGCCTCCTGGTGAACATCCGCGCCGAAGCCAGCACGGAAGGCGATCCGTTTTTGCTGCGCCGCGCGATCAGCAACCTGCTGGACAACGCGATCGATTTCTCACCGCCCGACAGCGAAGTGCTGCTCACGCTGGAGACCACCGCCAAGCTCGCGCGCGTGAGCGTGCGCGACCACGGACCGGGCATTCCCGAGTACGCGCAGGAGAAGGTCTTCCAGAAGTTCTATTCGCTCGCGCGGCCGCACAACCAGAAGAAAAGCACGGGGCTGGGGCTGGCGTTCGTCAAGGAAATCGCGGCGCTGCACCGCGGGCGCATCGAGCTGGGCAATGCGGCGCGCGGCGGCGCGGTCGCGACGCTCACGCTGCCGCTGGCGTCACACCACTGAAGGAATCACTGACCCGTGAGCGCGCCGTAGGCGCTGCGCGTCTCGGGGCTCACCGCGTCGAGCAACTGCTCGTACGAGGTCTGGTGCCGCGCCAGCATGCGTGCCGATGCCACCGTCTTCGACTTGCAGAACCAATGGCAGGTGTGCTGCATCAGGAACAGCTCGGCCGACATGGTGAAGGCCTTGGACTTGGCCGGACGGCTCGATGCGTTCTTCATCACGCCGGCGATGCCGCGCGCGTGGATCTTCAACGCTTCGCGCAGGTCGAAGGTCGCGGACGGAAAGAGCTTGTGCGCGTAGGGAACGGCCAGGGGCAGCTTGCTCACGCGCGTTTCCGCTTCGGGTACGCGTGCGAACTCGGCCGCGAAATTGTCGAACTGCGCCGAGAGCTTTTCCTCGGTGGTATCGAGCAGGCTCCAGATCTGCTGGCGACGTTCGGGGTCGTCTTCGCCCAGGCACCGCAGGTAGCCTTGGGTCAGGCTCTCCATCAGCTTCTCGATCTGGTACTGGCCCAGGTGGCTTCCCAGCAGCGCGATGCGCTGGCGCTGGTCTCTGGACTTGAGGATGTAGGCGCCGACAAGAAGCAGCGCCACCAGCGTGAGGATTTCCATGAATGCGTTCGGCCAAAGCAAAAAAAGGGGACGGCACCGAGTGTAGAGACCCGGTGGCGTCCCCCTTCCGGCGCGGTTACCTGAAGAAATCGAGGATGCGGCTGCGTTCTTCGGGCGGCGGCGGCGCGCCGATCGGCGCACCCGTGAGTTCTTCCACCGGCGGTGGTGCCTGCTCGGCGTTCTCCAGGCCCAGGCTCGCCACGTTGTGGCCCGGCGTGAAGTCGTCGAAGTACCACTCGCCGTCGATGTTCACCACGCCGGGCGGTTCGGCCGGCTGCGTCACGGGCACGCCCTGCAGTGCCGATTGCATGTAGCCGATCCAGATCGGCAGGCTCAGGCTGCCGCCGGTTTCGCCGCGCACGCCGAGCTGGCGCGGCGTGTCGTAGCCGATCCATGCGATGCCCACGCGCGTGGGCTGGAAGCCCGCGAACCAGGTGTCGAAGGAATCGTTGGTGGTGCCGGTCTTGCCGTAGAGGTCGTTGCGCTTCAGGGCCTGGTGCGCCTTGAACGCGGTGCCGCCCTTCACCACGCTTTGCAGCAGCGAATCCATGATGAAGGCATTGCGCTGGGGAATGGCGCGACGCGCTTCGTCGAGCACCGGCGGCTCGGTTTCCATGATGACCTTGTCCTTCATGTCGGTGACGCGCGTGACCAGGTACGGATTGACGCGGTAGCCGCCGTTGGCGAACACCGAGTAGCCCACCGCCATCTGCATCGGCGTGACCGAGCCTGCGCCAAGGCCCATCGGCAGGTTGGCGGGCTGCTTGTCCTTGTCGAAGCCGAACTTGGTGACCCAGTCCTGCGCATAGGGCGCGCCGATCGACTGCAGCACGCGCAGCGTCACCAGGTTCTTGGATTTCATCAACGCGGTGCGCAGCGGCATCGGGCCTTCGTAGGTGCCTTCGAAATTCTTCGGCTCCCATGGCTGGCCGCCGTTGGCGTTGGCGTCGAAATACAGCGGCGCATCGTTCACCACCGTGGCGGGGGTGAAGCCCTTTTCGAGCGCGGCCGAATAGATGAACGGCTTGAAGCTCGAACCCGGCTGGCGCCACGCCTGCGTCACGTGGTTGAACTTGTTCTTGCCGAAATCGAAACCACCGACCAGTGCCCGGATCGCGCCGCTGCGCGGGTCCATGGCGATGAAGGCGCCCTCGACTTCGGGCAGTTGTGTGATCTCCCACGTGCCCTTCGGTGTCTTCGCCACGCGAATCACCGCGCCGCGGCGGATCTTGATGTTGGGCGGGGCCTTGGCCGCGAGGCCCGACTGCGCGGGCTTGAGGCCTTCGCCGGTGATCTGGATCGCTTCGCCGTTGGCGCGCACGGCGTTGATTTCCTTGGCGTTGGCATCGAGCACGACGGCGGCGATCACATCGCCGTTGTCGGGATGTTCGGCGAGCGCGTCGTCCACGGCCTCGTCGACTTCCTTCTGCTCGGTCGGCAGGTCCACGAACTTCTCGGGCCCGCGATAGACCTGGCGCCGCTCGTAATCCATGATGCCCTTGCGCAGCGACTTGTAGGCGGCGGCCTGGTCGGCCGCGACCAGCGAGGTGTAGACCTTCATGCCGCTGGTGTAGATGCTGTCGCCGTACTGCGTGTACATCATCTGCCGCACGGTCTCGGCCACGTACTCGGCGTGCAGCCGGTTCGGATCGGCCGCATCGCGCAGGTGCAGCTCTTCCTTCTTCGCTTCGGCCGCCTGGTCGGCGGTGATGAAGCCGGTCTCCTGCATGCGGTCGATCACGTAGAGCTGGCGCGCCCGTGCACGGCGCGGGTTGGCCACCGGGTTGTTCGCGCCAGGGGCCTTCGGCAAACCGGCGAGCATGGCGGCTTCGGCGACGGTCACGTTCTGCAAAGGCTTGCCGAAATACGCCTCGGAGGCGGCGGCGAAACCGTAGGCGCGATTGCCCAGGTAGATCTGGTTCAGGTAGATCTCCAGGATCTGGTCCTTCGTGAGCTGCTGCTCGAGCCGGAAGGCCAGCATGATCTCGTAGGTCTTGCGGCTGAGCGTGCGCTCCGAGCTCAGGTAGACGTTGCGCGCCACCTGCATCGTGATGGTCGAGGCGCCTTGCTTCCGGCCGCCCTTGAGGCTGGCCACCGCGGCGCGCATGAAGCCCTTGTAGTCGACGCCGCCGTGGTCGTAGAAGCGCGCATCTTCCACGGCCAGCACGGCGTCTTTCATGATCTTCGGAATGCTCGCGAAGGGCGTGAGGTTGCGGCGCTCTTCGCCGAATTCGCCGATCAGCGTGCCTTCGGTCGAGTACACGCGCAGCGGCAGCTTGGGCCGGTAGTCGGCGAGCTCGGAAATATCGGGCAGCTTCGGATAGATGGCGACCACCGTGACGATGGATGCGACCAGCACCACCAGTGCGCCGGAGCCCACCACGATGGCGCTCCATTTGCCGATGCGTTGCCAGCGCGCGTTGCGGTCGTCCGGCGTGGCGCCGTCTTCGGGTGGGGAGGAGCTTGAACGTTTGAACATAAAAAGGGGCTGCTAGCGAAAGGGTTGGAGCCGGCGGGGGCCGCTGCGTTCCAGCATCGGCAGGTCGAGTGCGCCGCGCTGCGCGGCCTGCTGCGCGCAATGCATGGCGTCGAAATACTTGTCGTGGTCGAAGGCGATCAACAACAGGTCCACACCGGCATCGAGGGCGCGGACCGTGGCGTCGCACAGCCCGCGGTTGTAGGCCGCGCCCATCGTCAGATCGTCGGTGACGAGGAGGCCTTCAAAGCCCCACTCGCCGCGAATCAGCTGCTGCACGATTTTGCGCGAGAAAGAGACCGGATAGACCGCATCGAGTTCCGGAACGACCACATGGCCGAGCATGATCGCGGCGTTCGAGTTTTTCGACACGTCTTGAAACGGCTTCCAGTCATGTGTTGCAAGTCGGGCGACGGGCGTGCGCAGGGTCGCGGCGAAGTGGTGCGTGTCTTCGGTCACGCCCGCAAGTCCGGGAAAGTGCTTGAGGGTGCCGCGCACGCCAGCCGATTCGAGGCCTTGTTCGTAAGCGAGCGCCACCTGCGCGGTGAGTGCGGGATCGGCCGCGATGGCGCGTTCGTCGATGCGGGTGTGCAAGTCCCACTTGCCGGGCGCGCGGCCGGTGCGCAGATCGACCACGGGGCTGAAGTTGAGCGTGATGCCGAGCGCGGCGAGCGAGCGGCCTTGTTGCGCGCCGTAGGCATGGGCGCGTTGCGCGAGTTCGGCTTCGGGCACGTCGGCATCGAGCAGCGTGGAGAGACCGGGCTGGCGTTCGATCAAGGGCGAGAGGCGGGATACCGCGCCGCCCTCCTGGTCCGTCGCAACGATCAGCGCGGGCAGGCCGGCTTCGCGGCGCAGCGCCTGCAAGTCGTCGATCTCCTTGCGCAGATCGGCGGCAGTGCGCCCCTTCACGTTGCGGCCCGTGATGAACACGCCGCCGATCAAGCCCTTGCGTGCGAGCTCGTGCAGGGCCTTCGCGTCGTCGTAGCCGACCATGAAGTGCGCGCCGAGCGCTTGTGCCACCGGCCCGGATGAAGTCGTCACTTCGGCCCGGTGACGCACGCTAGCTGCTTCGTTGCCGAGGGCCGTGAGCAGCGCCGCGAACACCAGGCCCAGCGACACCGGGCGCGACACGCGACGCCCGAAACGCCATGCGGTCACCGCGCTCAGGCACAGCGCACTCAGCAACATCGGAAACTCCCAAGTGCCCATGAAGCGCAGATGCGGGTCCTTCAGGTGCCAGGCCCAGAACCACAGCGCTGCCAGGGCCAGCCAGCCCAGGGCGCCGAGCGCGAACCGCAGGAGTTTCATGCGCCTTGTGCGATGGGCGCGGCGGGCACGGTGGACACGGTCGGCTCCACGCGCCGCGACAGCGCGTACCAGTCGACCTTGCGCGTCACCAGCATCAGCGTGGCCAGCATGCCGAAGATCAGCAGTGCGCCGAGCAGCAGCGCATTGCTTTCGGAGGCGAGCAACCCGTAGAGCGCGCCGTACAACAGCGCAATGAAAGCTCCGAACGACAGGCCGCGTCGCCAGCCGCCGAGCACCGCGCTGAAGTACACGGCGAGCAGTGCAACGCTCGCACTGGCCGCGCTCGCATAAGCGATCCAGAACGCGAACTTCTCCGACAGCGCGAGCAGCAGCAGGAAGAACAGCGCGATCGAAAGGCCCACCAGGCCGTACTGGATCGGGTGCAGCCGCAGCTTGCGAAAGAGTTCGAACATGAAGGCCGCCATCAGCACCAGGCCGATGAACAGCATGCCGTACTTGCCGGCGCGCGTGCTCATCGAATAGACGTTGATCGGCTGCGCGAGCGACACGTCGAAGGTCTGCAGCGTGCCGAGGTTGCGTTGCGGGCGTGCGCTGCTTGCCGTTGCGACTGCAGCGGCGGCGTCGCTCGCATCGCCGCGGCCGGAGAGCCCGGCGCGCACCTGCTCGCGCGCCGAGGTCACGAGCGACGAGATGCGCCATTGCGCATCGAAGCCCTGCGGCGTCACGTTGCGTTGCGCAGCGAGAAATCGGCCACCGAAACTCGGGTGCGCCCAGGGGGAGGTGAGGCGCGCGGTGGTTTCTTCGGCGATGGGGGCGATCGCCAGGGTGTCCTGGCCGACCAGGCCGAGTTTCATCTCGAAGGTCAAGGGCGCGTTGGCTTGCCACGCCGTGAGCGCGGCGCCGGTGACCGGCGCGTGGATGCCGTCGGCGAACCAGGCGTCGTCGGCGATTCCCGGCACGCGCTGCTTGAAACGCAGCGCCTCGCCGCCCATCACCAGCGCCGGCGAACCGTCGAGACCGCGCAGGTCGCTCACGTTGAAGGCGACGAAGGGCGCCTTGAATTCGATCTTCGAATCGGTTTCGCTGTGCGGCAGGACCCTGGGGTCGAAGGCCGCGAAACCGCCGGTCAGCGTCGCGTTGAGCGTGTAGAACGGGATCTTGAAGATGCCGCGATAGCGCTCTTGCGGCGTCATCGAGCCGTCGATGTGCAACTTGTCGGGAAACACCACGTGGACCATTTCCTTGCTGCGCTGCTCCTGGCCGATCACCTTGCCTTGGGCATCGCGCAGCGGCTCCATCCAGCGCTCGACATACGGAACCAGCAACAGCGGCCCGACCATGGTCTGGCGGCTGGCATAGGTGGCGGCGAGCTCCTGGGCCGCTTCGCGCTGGCTCTCGCCGCGCTCGCGGTTGATCGAATCGATTTCTGCCAGCGGAATGCACAGCAGCAGCACCAGGAAGAACAGGCCGGCCACCTTGGCCAGCACGGACGCCTGAAGGGCTTTCAGGAACTGAAGCATGATTTTTTCTCCTCGTCTGTAGCGAAGCGGCGATGCTCTTCGCACGAGCCGAAGGCTGTGTGAAGCACCCGGGCGGTGTCACTTCACACAGGCTTCACAGAGCGCGACGTTCGCGGTCGGCGACTTCAAGAAGCCTTCCAACTGCCTTCTCGCGGGGTGCCGAAAGTTGCGGCCGTGCAAGTTCGCACGGACAAGGACCCCCGCCATGGATGCCACCATCACCCCACGCCCCGGCCGCTGGCTCTGGCTCGCCACCGTGAGCCTGGCGGCCGCAGGCTTCATCGCCATGGGCCTGCGCCCGGTGCATGCGCAGGAAGCACCCGCCGGCCCGCGCCTGAAGACGGAGAGCCCCTACTTCTTCGTCAAGAGCGACGACCCCTCGGTCGATCGCCTGCCGCTCAAGGGCACCGAAGTCGCCGTGAAGATTTCGGGCGTGATCGCCGATGTCACGGTCACGCAGACCTACCGCAACGAAGGCCAGCGCGCCATCGAAGCCAAGTACGTGTTCCCCGGTTCGACCAAGGCAGCGGTGAGCGGCCTCAACATTCGATTGGCCGACCGCCTGATCACCGCGCAGATCCGCGAGAAGCAGCAAGCGCAGATCGAATACGACACCGCCAAGAAAGAAGGCAAGACCGCCGCGCTGCTCGAGCAGCACCTGCCCAACGTGTTCCAGATGAACGTCGCCAACATCCTGCCCGGCGACGACGTGAAGGTGGAGCTGCGCTACACCGAACTCCTGGTGCCGCAATCGGGCAACTACGAGTTCGTGTTCCCGACCGTGGTCGGCCCGCGCTACAACAGCCCGCAATCGACGAACGCACAAGCCAAGTGGGTCGCCCAACCCACGCTGCAGGCAGGCGCCGCGCCGAGCGCGAGCTTCAAGCTCAAGGCCACCATCGACACGCCGATGGGCCTGAAGGAAGTGCGCTCGACCACCCACGCGATCGACGTGAAGAAGAGCGATGAAGACCAGCACGCCGACATCACGCTCACAGCCGATGGCCGCCCCGCCGACAACCGCGACTTCGTGCTCGACTACCGCCTCGCGGGCGAAAAGATCGAATCGGGCCTGATGCTCTACAAGGGCCAAGGGGAGAACGCCGAGAACTTCTTCCTCGCGATGGTCGAGCCGCCCAAGGCCGTGGCCGCGAGCGCCATCTCGCCGCGCGACTACATCTTCGTGGTCGACATCTCGGGTTCGATGCACGGCTTTCCGCTGGACACCGCCAAGACGGTGCTCGAACGCCTGATCGGGGGTCTCCGCCCGAGCGACACCTTCAACGTGCTGCTGTTCTCGGGCAGCAACAAGATGCTCTCACCCAAATCCGTGCCGGCCACGCGCGCCAACATCGAGCAGGCGCTTGCGACGATCAAGAACTACGACGGCAGCGGCAGCACCGAACTGATTCCCGCGTTGAAGCGTGTCTATGCCGAGCCGAAGGAAGAAAACGTGTCGCGCACCGTGGTGGTGGTGACCGACGGCTACGTGACGGTCGAGCGCGAAGCCTTCGACCTGGTGCGCAACAACCTCTCGAAGGCCAATGTGTTCGCCTTCGGCATCGGCTCTTCGGTGAACCGCAGCCTGATGGAAGGCATTGCACGCGCCGGCATGGGCGAGCCGTTCATCATCACCGACCCGGTGCAGGCGCCCGAGCAGGCCGCGCGCTTTCGCCGCATGGTGGAGTCGCCAGTGCTCACCAGCGTGAAGGCCACCTTCGGCGGTCTCGATGTGTACGACGTGGAACCGCAGGCCCTGCCCGACGTGCTCGGCGAGCGCCCGGTGATCGTGTTCGGCAAATGGCGTGGCGAACCGCGGGGCCGCGTGATCATCGAAGGCCAGAGCGCCAGCGGCCCCTACCGCCAGGAAGTGCGCATCGACGACCGCACCCGCCTGGACACCGCGGCGCTGCGCACGCTGTGGGCGCGCCATCGCATCCAGAGCCTGAGTGACCAGGAAGCGCTCGAAGGCAGCGCGGCCTTCAAGGAACGCATCACCGAGCTGGGCCTGAAATACAGCCTGCTCACGCAGTACACGAGCTTCATCGCGGTCGACAAGGTGGTGCGCAACGCGGCACCGCAGAACAGCGTGGATGTGAACCAGCCGCTGCCGATGCCGCAAGGCGTGAGCAACCAGGCGCTGGGCGCCGAAGTGCCCAGCACGCCCGAACCTGAATCGCTGGGCGCCATCGCCGTCGTGCTGTCGATGCTGGCCATGCTGCGCCGCCGAGCGCGCCGCAACGACGCACGCCGCTTCACCTCCTGAACGATCGAGAAGAACATGTCCTTGGCAACGCTCGCCCACCATCATCCGCGCATCGTGGATTGGGGCATTCACATCGACCGCACGCCGGCCGCCGGCTGGCTCGCACTGCAGTTCGCTGCGTTGACGCCCACGTGGGCATGGATGGTCCAGCGCATGCGCGACGGCTCGGACGATCCGCTGGGCCTGGTGGCGCTGGTCGCGCTCGCAGCATTGGCGTGGCAGTGCCGGCGCGAGTTGCGCGCTTCGCCGCGGCTGGGCTGGCTGGCGCTCGCAGGCGCCGGCACCGTGCTCGCCACGCTGCTGCGTTCGGGGCTTGGCATCGTGCCCGCGCTGCCGCCGTTGGCGGCGGGATTGGTGGCCGTGCTGGCACTGGCCTGCGGCCTGTTGGCATTCCTGCCGAGGCGCGTGGCTGCATTGCCGGTGGCTGGATTGGCGGTGCTTGCGCTGCCGCTGCTGTCGTCGCTGCAGTTCTACGCGGGCTATCCGCTGCGCGTGGTGACCGCCGAGGCCAGCCGCTGGCTGCTCGCGCCGGGCTTCGATGTGGCGCGCGAAGGCACGAGCCTGATGGTGGACGGCCGCCTGGTGATCGTCGATGCGCCCTGCTCCGGCGTGCAGATGGTGTGGCTGGGCTACTTCACGGCCTGCGCCGTCGCGCTGTGGGCGCGTCGCAGCGACAAGGCCTTCGTGCGGCGCCTGCCGATGGTCGGCCTGCTGGTGCTGGCCGGCAACATCGTGCGCAACAGCGTGCTCATCGCTTTCGAGGGCGCGGGCCATGCATTGGCGCCGTGGGCGCACAACGCGCTGGGCCTGGTCGTGCTGGCGGCCGTGTGCGGCGCCATCGCACGCCTGATGGTGCCCGCGCGCGCTGTGCCGGAACCTGGCGACCACCCGATCCCGGGCCTGATCACCACGCAAGGAGGCCGCCATGTCGACACCGTTCTTTGAACGCTGGTTCGCCAACCATTTCATCAACCGCATCGGCCACAAGAGCGCCTTCGCGCTGGCGATGCTGCTGTGCATGCTCTGGTCGACCGCGGCGGCGCTGCGCGCGCCGGATGCAATCGGCGAGACGGCGATGTCCCATGAATGGCCCAGCCAGTGGGACGGCGTTCCGTTGCGGCCGCTCGCGTTGAGCGAAGTCGAGCAGCGCTTCGCCGACCGCTTCCCCGGCGCCATCGGACGCATGACGGACGGCACCCAGACCCTCGTCATGCGCGAGGTGAAACAGCCCACGCGCATGCTCCACCCGGCCGCGGACTGCTACCGCGCGCTCGGCTACCGCATCGAACAGGCGCGGCTGGAGCGCGATGCGCAGGCGCGTTTGTGGCGCTGTTTTGTTGCGCAACGGCACGGCGCGCAAAAGTTCCGCGTTTGCGAGCGCATCGTCGATGCCCAAGGCACTGCTTTCACCGACACTTCAGCCTGGTACTGGTCGGCGGCCAGCGGGCGGTCGACCGGCCCGTGGCAAGCCGTCACCGTGGCGAGACCGATGTGAGAGCGTGTTTGTGAAGAAGACCTTGCGATTTGTGCTTTTCGGGCTGCTGGCCCTCGTGTTGACAGCGCTTGTAGCTATCTTTCTGATAGTGAAATTCGCGCTGGCACCGGCGGCGGGCGAATGGAGCACCTCGGTGAAAGCCGGCCCGCTCGATTTCGAGATCGGCGTGCCGACGGCCGTGCGCCTGGCCACATCGCCCTGGTTCGCGCCGCGCCTGGACGGCCACTCGCTCGACACCCGTTTCGGCACCGTGCGTTTCAGCTGGAAAGATGCGACGGGCCTGCAGGAGCTGCGTTGCGAGCCCTGCAGCGTCGAGGTGCCGGCGCTCGGCACGCAGCCGATCAAGGTCGAACGCCTGGTCGCCACCGTGCGCCGCGACGGCAACACGCTGACCGGCACCTTCGAAGCCACGCCCAGGACCACCGAGACGGACATGCTCCAGGGCCAATGGGAAGGCCGCCTGGCGCCCAAGAACCTGCATCTGAGCGCCAAGGTCCAGGACGCGCCCATCGCCCGCTGGTATGCGGTGCTGCTGCCCACGCTGCCCGAGCTGCAGCGCGCGCGCATCGGCGGCACGCTCGCGCTGAGCGGCCAGCTGGTGCTTCCCGAAGCCACCTTCGCCGTGCAGCCCGTCATCAGCCAGTTCACGGTCGAGGGGCTCGGCACCGAGGCCATGCTCGGCGCACGCACCAGCTGCGGCCCGTCCGCCAAGCTGGCCAACGACAGCTGGCTGGCGCGCGCCGTCATCGCGGCCGAAGACCAGCGCTTCTTCACGCACGCCGGCTACGACATCACCGAGATCCTCGCCTCCATCGACAACAACCAGAAGGAAGGCCAGACCAAGCGCGGCGGCAGCACGCTCACCCAGCAACTGGCCAAGCTGCTGGTGACCGGCAGCGACCGCACGGCCGAGCGCAAGCTGCGCGAAATGCTCTACGCGGTCGAGATGGAGCAGACGCTGGGCAAGGCCCGCATCCTGCAGCTCTATCTGGACAACGCGCCCTGGGGCGGCAACATCTGCGGCGCCGAGGCGGCGGCGCGGCGCTACTTCAAGCGCAGCGCCCGCACGCTGGAGCCCGCGCAGGCCGTGTGGCTCGCCGCGATGCTGCACAAGCCGCAGGCCGTGCTTGAGCAATGGCGCCGCGACGGGCGCATCGACGCGGACCGCACCAAGTGGGTTGCGGAAAGCGTGCGCGGCATCAGCCGCAACCAGCGCGAAACACTGCTCAAGAGCGTGGCCGCAGCCAAGTACACCGCACCGGAAGCCAGTACCCCATGACCACAGCGCCAAGCATCGCCGACATCGAAGCCATCGAGCGCGCCACCATCGCGGCGGTGTCGCCCGAGGCGTCCGAGGAGCTCGACGGCTGGCTGCTGCCTTTCGATGGCGGCACCGTCAAGCGCGCCAAGTCGGCGGTGCCCCTGCACCGCGGCGCGGTGGACGCGGCCACGCTGGACCGCATCGAGGACCGCTACGACAGCCGCCAGGTCGTGCCC
Organism: Variovorax sp. AC194; assembly: GCF_979257995.1. NCBI lineage: Bacteria > Pseudomonadati > Pseudomonadota > Betaproteobacteria > Burkholderiales > Comamonadaceae > Variovorax > Variovorax sp. AC194. Next base: position 235,739 of record NZ_OZ409823.1, read on the forward strand.
GCGCTGCGGCTGGCCGATGCCGACTGCTTCGATGGCCTGCGCGCCGAGCTGGAGCGCCGTCACTATGTGCAGGACAACCCCACCTGCGTGCAGATCGGAACGGCGCGGCAGATGCGACAGGTGGCGCCCGGCGCCGGTTCGATGGCCGATGTGGACCGCGCACCCGACGATGCCTGGGCCGCGCTGTTTCTCGGCGAGGGGTTCGATCCGGTGGACGGCGCCCACCGCGTGCGCTCGCTGGCCCGCGCCAAGGGCTCGCTCTATGCGAGCGTGCGCGAGAACGGGCGCACCGTGGCCGCGGGCGCCATGGCCTTCGGGCACGGCTGGGCCAGCGTGCACGGCATGCGAACCGACAAGGCGCACCGCGGCCGTGGACTCGCAGGGCGCGTGCTGGCGGGGCTCGCGCAAGCGGCGTTGACGGCAGGCTTCGAGCGCGTGTTCCTGCAGGTCGATGCGCAGAATCATCCAGCGCTGTCGCTCTATCGCCGCGCCGGGTTCTCAACCCACTGGCAATACCGCTACTGGCAACGCCAGCAGTGGCCTGGATAAAGCCTCAGGCCTTTTTTTCCGGCGCCTCGCCGGCTTCGAAGCCGAAGCGCGCGTCCCGCAGCGTCGCATCGACCAAATCGATCGGGCTGGCGAATCCGGGTGTCACCTGGAGGATGCCGCCCAGGCGCTGGTCGATCAGCAAAATCGCCAGGCCGTGCACATAGCCCCAGGCGGCGGTCATCCGCACGGCTTCGGTGTCGCCCAGTGACACCGGCGTTTCCCCCGAGGTTTCCGGCCTGCCGCCGATGATGGCGGCCATCACGCGCATCGCCTCGCGGGCGGATTCGTGCAGCGCGGGGCGGCGCATGTCGATCATCTCGTTGCGGAACATCAAACCGAACATCGCCGCGTTGTCGTGGGCGAAGTGCACATAGGCGCGGGCGATCGCATTGCGGCGCTCGCGCACGTCTACTGTCTCGGGCGCGGCGGTGCGCATGGCCTCGGTCAGGCGCCGGAAGCCGACCGCGGCCAGCTCGCTCACCAGCCCCGTCGTGTCGCCGAAATGGTGCTTGGGCGCCGTGTGCGACACCCCCGCCTCCCGAGCGATGGCCCGCAGGCCCAGGCCGGGAATGCCGTCGCGCAGCAGCACCGTCTCGGCCGCGGCGAGCAGGGCCTCGGGCAGGGAGCCGTGGTGGTAGCGCTTGGGCGGGGTGTCGGTGGTCATGGGGAAGAAGAGGGAAGAACAGCAAGGACGTCAAAAATCTTACCACTGGAAAAATCCCTTGACTTCGCGGGCTGTCTCGTTGATATTTCCACTGGAAAGATATCCAAACGACGACCATCGAATTCCCAGGAGCCCAGATGAACGATGCCACCCTCCCCCGCACCCCGCCGCCCAACATGGGGCCGATCGACTTCGAGACGGAGCTCGGAACGTTGCCCCTGCAGGGCGCCCTGCCCGAAGGTCTGCGCGGCACGCTCGTGCGCAACGGCCCGAACCCGGTGGTGCCCGATCCCAAGGCGCACTGGTTCGCGGGCGACGGCATGCTGCATTCGTTCACCCTGGCGGACGGCCAGGTGGGCTACCGCAACCGCTGGGTGCGCACCGAGCTTTGGCGGGCCGCCACCGAAGGGCGCGACCTCGCGAGCGGTTTCCAGAAGGCCCCCGCCAGCCAGGCGCCCCAGCCGACCGACGGCACGGCCAACACCAACGTGATCGGCCATGCCGGCCACATGCTCGCGCTGGAGGAGGCGCACCTGCCGATCGAAGTCGACCTGCGCACGCTCGACACCCTGGGCGCCACCGATTTCGACGGCGCCCTGCAGGGCAGCTTCACCGCCCATCCGAAGACCGATCCGCGCACGGGCGAGCTGCTGTTCTTCGGCTACGGCACGCCGGCGCGCCTGTCGAACGGCATGAGCTTCGGCGTGATCTCGCCCGAGGGCCGCGTCACGCGCTTCGAGCATTTCGAGGCGCCCTACGCCAGCATGGTCCACGACTTCATGGTGACCGACCGCCACGTGATGTTCCCCATCATGCCGCTCACCGCCAGCATGGAGCGCGCCCAGAGCGGCCGCCCGCCGTACGCCTGGGAGCCGGAATACGGCACCCGCGTGGGCGTGATGCCGCGGGGCGGCAGCACCGCCGACATCGTCTGGTGGCGCGGCGCGAGCTGCTACATGTTCCACGTCATGAACGCCTGGGAGGCCGGCGGCAGCCTGTTCGCCGACGTGATCCAGTTCGCCACGCCGCCGCTCTTTCCGAAGCCCGACGGCTCGCCCGCGAGCGAGACGACGCCGCCGAGCTGGCTGGCGCGCTGGCAGTTCGACCTGTCGATGCCGTCGCGCGAATTCACGCAGACGCGGCTGGAGGACATGTCGGGCGAATTCCCCCGCATCGACGATCGCTTCGCGGGCCTGCCGTACCGCCACGGCTGGTACGTGTGCCGGGCCGAGGCGCAGCCCGGCGAACCGCAGCGCCTCTATGCGGGCCTGCGCCACGTCGACCACGCCACGGGCGTGCACGACATGTATGTGTTCCCCGCGCCCGACCTGGTGTCCGAGGGCGTCTTCGTCCCGCGCGCGCCCGATGCGGAGGAAGGCGACGGCTGGCTGCTGGCCACCGTGTGGCGCGGCGCGACGAACACCAGCGATCTCGTCATCTTCGATGCCCGCGCGCTGGCCAAGGGGCCGGTTTGCACGGCGTCGCTGCCGCACCGCGTGCCGGTGGGCTTTCATGGCAACTGGTTTGGAGAACGCGCATGAGCATGCTGCTGGCCTTCGTGCCTTTCATCGTCTTCGCGGTGTTCGACCGCGTCCTGGGCGTCGTGCCCGCGCTGTGCGCCGCGGCGCTGCTCTCGGCCGCCTTCCTCGCGCGCGACTGGTTGAGCCCCAAGCGCACGGTCAAGGTGCTGGAGATCGGCACCGTGCTGCTGTTCGGTGGCCTCGCCGTCTATGCCCTCGCGGCGCACACGGAGTGGTCGCTGCTGGGCGTGCGCCTGCGCGTGGACGCCGGCCTCTTCATCGTGGTGCTGGGCTCGATGCTCATCGGCCAGCCCTTCACGCTGCAGTACGCCAAGGAGCAGACGCCGCCCGAGGTGTGGACGCAGCCGGGCTTCAGGTGGGTCAACAACGTCATCACCGCCGCATGGGCCGTCGCCTTCGCGCTCATGGTGCTGGCGGACGTGGCCATGATCTACATGCCCGCGCTGCCCCTGTGGGTGGGCATTGCGGTGACGGTCGCGGCCATCGTCGGCGCGATCCGCTTCACGCAGTGGTATCCGGAGCACATGCGGGCGAAATTCCGGGCTGCCGGCTGACAGGGATGCGCTCATCCCCACCGGTGGCGCGGTCGGGGGGTTAGTGACACCATGGGCCGATGAAGAAGAATGCCAACCACCCCACCGAACCCGTCACCACGCCGCGCAGCCTCGACCACATCGTGGCGGGCGTTTCCACCAGCGACGGCGACGGCGTCAAACTCACCCGCGTGCTGCAGCAGCCGCTGCAAAAACGGCTCGACCCGTACTTGATGCTCGACGCTTTCGGCAGCGACAACCCGGGCGACTACATCGGCGGCTTTCCGAACCATCCGCACCGGGGCTTCGAAACCGTCACGTACATGATCGCGGGCCGCATGCGCCACCGCGACAGCGCGGGCCACGAAGGGCTGCTGGAGAACGGCGGCGTGCAGTGGATGACCGCCGGCCGCGGCCTCGTGCACAGCGAGCTGCCCGAGCAGGAAGAGGGCCTCATGGAAGGCTTTCAGCTCTGGCTCAACCTGCCCGCCAAGGACAAGATGCGCGAGCCCTGGTACCGCGACATCCAGAGCGAAGAGATCCCCGAATACACCACCGCCGACGGCGTGCACGTGCGCGTGATCGCCGGCACCAGCCACGGCATCGAAGGCGCGGTGCTGCGGGCGCACACCGAGCCGCTCTACCTGGACATCACGCTGCCGCCGGGCGCCGAGTTCGCGCAGCCGCTGCCCGCGGACCACAACGTGCTGGTCTATGTGTTCCGCGAATCGCTCTGGATCGCCGGGAGCGAAGTGCCGACGCGCCGCATGGCGATTCTTGCCAACGACGCGGGCAGCGACGGCGTGGTGCTGCGTGCCGGCGCCACCAACCACAGCCCGGCGCGCGCGCTGCTGATTGCGGGCCGGCCGCTGCACGAGCCCATCGCGCAGTACGGTCCGTTCGTGATGAACACGCAGGAAGAGGTGAAGCAGGCGGTGCACGACTTCCAGAATGGCCAGCTCGGCTGAGAGACTCAGAGCGGAGGCCAGCTTGTAGTCGCGGGCCTACCGAAAGTCGGCATCGCGATGCAGGCCGCGTCGTGGCATCCGGCGCATAGATTGCGCCCATGCCCCCCACGATCCGCAAAGGACAGGCGCCCGACACGCTGCAGCGCGCCCAGTTCCACGACCGCTTCATGCAGCCCTTCCAGGACCCGGCTTTCAAGGCCGAATCCGATTCGCTGCAGCGCATCGAGCTGATCGCGTGGGAGGCCTACCAGGAAGGCCGCAAGTCGCCCGTCACGCGCAAGGCGGGGCCCGGCTATGCGGACCCCGACTACGACCTCTCGGTCGACTGGCTCGAAGCCAAGGCGCGCATCGATGCCGCGCAGGCGGCGTGGGGCCAGCCGCAGACGCGCTCACGCGTGCTGCTGGTCAATGGCTCCCCGCGCAACGACGGCACCTGCCCCGGCGAGATCTCCAAGACCTGGCGCCTTACCGAACTGGCGCGCGAAGTGCTCGAAGGCAGCGGCATTGAAGCCGACCTGCTCGACCTGAGCCTCGTCACCGCGGAGTACGGCCGGCAGATCCATCCCTGCAAGGGCTGCGTTTCCACCGCCATGCCGCTGTGCCACTGGCCCTGCAGCTGCTACCCCAACCATTCGCTGCGCCAGACCGGCGACTGGATGAACGAGATCTACGAACGCTGGGTCGCCGCGCACGGCGTGATCCTGCTCACGCCCACGCACTGGTACCAGGCCACCAGCCCGTTGAAGCTGATGATCGACCGGCTCGTGTGCGCCGACGGCGGCAACCCCGACCCCACCAGCACGCACGGCAAGAAGCCCGAGGAGGCCAAGGCGCTCGAGCTCGAGGGCTGGGGCTATCCCAAGCACCTCGATGGACGCGCCTACGGCGTGGTGGTGCACGGCGACGTGGCCGGTGTGGAGAGCGTGCGCCGCAATCTCACCGATTGGCTCGACTGGATGGGTTTGATCGATGCCGGCATGCAGGCGCGCCTGGACCGCTACATCGGCTACTACGAGCCCTACGCCACCAGCCACGATGCGCTGGACGAAGACGCCTACGTGCAGGAAGAAGTGCGCAACGTGGCGCGCGCCGTCGCTAGCGCCGTGGGCGAATTGCGCGCCGGCAAATTGCAGGCGCCCGATCGGGGCCTGAAGCACCCGCGACCCAAATAAGTCACACGCAAAAGGCGTGGCCCATCGCGCGATTCACCATTCTTTACGCAAGCTCACTCCAGGCTAACGGAGGCGATACAGAGGTCTTCCACACTTGCTCTCACCTGCTGCCCCTCGGTGGCGGGCTTCTTCGAAAGGAAGCACTTCTCATGATTTCTCTTCGCCAACGCATCGTCTGGGCGAGCCTCCTGGGCTCCGCCGCCCTCGCCTCTTCGGGTGCCTTCGCTCAAGCGCCGGCCGCCACCACCGCGCCGGCACCTGCCGCTACCGTGGCGCAGGCCGACACCACCGCCGCGCCCAAGGCGCAGCACAAGCGCATGGACCCGGCCCAGCGCATGGAGCGCATGAAGGAGCACCGTGCCAAGCGCCTCGCGGCGCTGAAGGACAAGCTCAAGCTGACCGCCGCCCAGGAAGGCGCATGGAGCACCTACACCACGGCCAACCAGCCGCCGGCCGGTGCCCGCCCGCAGCGCATGGACCGCGCTGAGTTCGCCAAGCTGACCACGCCCGAGCGCCTGGAACGCATGAAGGCCCGCCAGGCCGAGCGCAGCGCAATGTTCGCCAAGCGCGCCGACGCCACCAAGACCTTCTACGCCGCGCTGACGCCCGAGCAGCAGAAGACCTTCGATGCCGAAACGGTGCATGCCGGCGGCCACGGCCATCGCTTCCATCGCGGCCATGACGGCCATGACGGCCAGCGCAACGCAGCGCCCGTCAAGAGCTGAGCAACGGACCACCGGTGACGGTGGCCCCTGAAACAAAATAGCCCGCAGCGCACAAGGCGCTGCGGGCTCTTTTTTCGTTCAGGTGCGGTGCCCGCTTACTTCGGCGTACCGGTCTTGTCGGTCGGATTGGTCGGCACTTCCGGGCGCTCGCCCTTCTCGCCGAAGCGCGGCTTCACCTTGCGCGCCTGCTGGCTGACCTCCGCGCGCGACATCTCGCCAGTCGGCTGCGGCATGGCGTTGGGCTGGTGGTTGATGGTGGTCGTGGCCTCGCCCTTGGGCACCATGCTGTTGGCGTTGTTGCGGTTCTGCACGCGCGCCTCGGCCTTCACGGCTTCGCGCGAGGCGGGCATCGAGTTGTCGGGGCGCTGCGGCGGATTGGCCACGCCGGCCGGCGTCATCGTGCTGGCCTCGCCGCCCACGGACGGGTCGGGCTGCGCGGGGATCGACGTGGCCTGGGCCATCGCGCCGCCGGCCGCGGCCATCAGCACGGCGAGCACCGTACTTCGAACAATGGTTTGCTGCTTCATGGTGTGTTCCTTTGCTTGTCTCGAATGAGTGATAGATGGAGTGAGTGGAGAAACTTGGGCTGCCTTGTTCGCCAGCCCTGAAATCACCGTAGGAGGCCCTCGAAACGGCCCGTGTCGGGGCGCGGCAGGCGTGCCTGTAGGAGCCCGCCTCTCGCGCGCGAAGGTGTAGCGAAAGCCGCGCGAAACGGTGCGCGGAACGGCACGCAAGAAGGTGGCGCGTTCCTACAGGCGCAGACGGTGCGCCCACGTACAACCGGGTTGATGTCTTCCTCCCCGATCCCCGAGGCCGTGCCGGCGCCCGCGCCGACCTCGCTCAAGGTCATGACGGTGAACACCCACAAGGGCTTCACCGCGCTCAACCGCAAGTTCATCCTTCCCGAGCTACGCGACGCCGTGCGCACGGTGGGCGCCGACGTGGTGTTCCTGCAGGAGGTGCTGGGCACGCACTCGCGGCATTCGCGCAAGGTGAGCAACTGGCCGGAGGCGCCGCACTACGAATTCCTGGCCGACACCATGTGGCCGCAGTTCGCCTACGGCCGCAACGCCGTGTACCCGAAGGGCCACCACGGCAACGCGGTGCTGTCGAAATTTCCGATCGTGCATTTCCGCAACCACGACGTGTCGGTGAGCGGCCCCGAGAAGCGCGGCCTCCTGCACTGTGTGCTGCGCCTGCCGGGCCGCACGGTCGATGTGCATGTGATCTGCGCGCACCTGGGCCTGGCCGAGGCGCACCGCCAGCAGCAGCTGGAGCTGCTCTGCCACATCGTGCGCGACGAGGTGCCGGCCGACGCGCCGCTGATCGTGGCGGGCGACTTCAACGACTGGCGCGGCCGCGCGCACGAGGTGCTGGAAAAAGGCGCCGCGCTGCGCGAGGTGTTCGTGCATGCCAACGGGCGCGCCGCGAAGACTTTTCCCTCGCGATTCCCGGTGCTTTCGCTGGACCGCATCTACGTGCGCAACGCTGGCGTGCACGCGCCGGTGGTGCTGCCGCGCAGGCCCTGGTCGCACCTGTCGGACCACGCGCCGCTGGTGGCGGACATCGATCTTTGAGCGGGGCGCAGCCATGAGCCAGAACCATTGGATTGGCGGGAACCGCATCGAGCTGCTCGAGAACGGCGAGGAATTCTTTCCGCGCGTGTTCGACGCGATCCGCGCGGCAGAGCGCGAAGTGATCGTGGAGACCTTCATCCTCTTCGAGGACAAGGTGGGCCTCGCGCTGCACGCGGCGCTGCGCGAAGCCGCGCAACGCGGCGCCAAGGTCGACCTGATGGTGGACGGCTTCGGCTCGCCCGATCTCTCGCGCGAATTCATCGAAGGGCTCACCTCGGTCGGCGTGAAGGTGCGGGTGTTCGACCCGGGCCACCGCTTCCTCGGGCAGCGGCTGAACGTGTTCCGCCGCATGCACCGCAAGATCGTGGTGGTCGATGGCAAACGCGCGTTCGTCGGCGGCATCAACTATTCGGCCGACCATCTGATGGACTTCGGCCCCAAGGCCAAGCAGGACTACGCGGTGGAGCTCGCCGGCCCGATCGTGGCGGAGATCCACCAGTTCGTGCTGCGTGCCATCGCCGTCGGCGGCAAGGGCGCGGGGTGGTTTCGCCGCCGGCTCAAGCAGGCGCCGCCGGTGCGCCACACCGTGGCCGGCGAGGCCGACGCGATCCTCGTCACGCGCGACAACCGCCGCCACACCAATGACATCGAGCGCCACTACCGCGCCGCGATCCGCTCGGCGCGCGAGCGCATCGTGATCGCCAATGCGTATTTCTTTCCGGGCTACCGGCTCATCAAGGAACTGCGGCGCGCGGCGCGCCGGGGCGTCGATGTGCGGCTCATCCTGCAGGGCGAGCCCGACATGCCGATCGTGAAGACCGCGGCCAGCATGCTCTACCACCACCTGCTGCACGCGGGCGTGCGCATCTACGAGTACTGCGACCGGCCGCTGCACGGCAAGGTCGCGCTGATGGACGATCGATGGAGCACGGTGGGCTCGAGCAATCTCGATCCGCTGAGCCTGTCGCTCAATCTCGAAGCCAACGTGGTCGTGCGCGACAAGGCCTTCAACGAGGTGCTTTGGAACCGCATGGACCAGCTCATGCAAAACAGCTGCAAGCGCATCGAAACGACAGACCTCGCGAGCGAATGGAGCGGCTGGCGGCTGGTGCGCAGCTTCTTCATCTTTCACTTCTTGCGCTGGTATCCCGCGTGGCTGGACCGCCTGCCGCGCCATGCGCCGCGGCTGACGCTCGCCGAGGCGACCGATCTGGCCGAACGGCAGAAGAACGAGAAGAACAACAACGCCCACAACAACAACACCGGCGGCGCCACGCCGACGGAAGCGGCATGAAGCCCATGTGGGCCGTGAGCCCCATCGATCCATGACCGCGATGGCCCTCGCTCGCCAGTCCTGGTGGCCCTGGGCCCGCCGCGTGGTCGTGTGGGGCTTCTTCGGGCTCGTCGCCTGGCTGCTGGTGACCCAGGCGCGCGCCATCGACTGGAGCGAGGTGCTCGATGCGATCCGCGCGCTGCCCGCGACCACGCTGCTCGCGGCCGGCGCATTGGCCGCCTGCAGCTTCGCGCTCTACAGCACCTACGACCTGCTGGGCCGGCACTTGACCAGGCACAAGCTGGGCGCCGGCTCCGTGATGGGCGTGACCTTCATCAGCTACGCCTTCAACCTGAACTTCGGCTCGCTGGTCGGCGGCGTGGCCTTTCGCTACCGGCTCTATTCGCGCCTGGGCCTGGGCAACGCGACCATCACGCGCGTGCTGGGCTTCAGCATGCTCACGAACTGGCTCGGCTACCTGGTGGTGGCAGGCGCGGCCTTCTTTTTCTGGCCGATGACGCTGCCGCCCGAATGGAAGCTCGGCAGCGGCGGCCTGCGCGTGCTCGGCGCGGCGCTGCTGGCGCTGTCGGCGGGCTATCTCGCGCTGTGCGCCTTTTCGGCCGGGCGCGTGTGGCGCGTGCGCGGCCACACGTTCAAGACGCCGGGGCTCGCGATGGCGCTGCTGCAGCTGGCGATGTCGTGCCTGAACTGGTCGCTGATGGGCGGCGTGATCTGGCTGCTGCTGCAGGGCCAGGTCGGCTATCCGCACGTGCTCGCGGTGCTGCTGGTGGCCGCGGTGGCCGGCGTCGTCACGCACGTGCCAGCGGGGCTCGGCGTGCTCGAGGCGGTGTTCGTCGCGCTGCTCTCGTACCAAGTGCCCGAAGCCACGCTGCTGGGGGCGCTGCTGGCCTATCGCGGCCTCTATTACTTGCTGCCGCTGGCGGTGGCGCTGGGCGCCTACCTGGTCATGGAGATGCGCGCGCGCCGCCGTCGCCGGCTGGCCTAGCGCCCTGCCTCAGAAGCTGCCTCAAAAATGGTACGTGTAGCGCAAGCGCAGGAACGTCTCGCCCGGGTTGGGCTTCTTGATGCCGCCATTCGACACGTGCTGCACCCGCAGCGAGACTTCGTGCGCGCCGTTGTCGCCGAAGCTGCGCCCGATGCCCAGCACCTCGGTGAACTGGAAGGCCGTGCTGAAGCTGCGGTCGGGCGTGCGGTAGACATGGTCCATCAAGGTCGCGCCGACGCCGCCTTCGGCGAACCAGGGCGAGGCGCCGTCGCCGAAGCGGTAGCGCAAGGTGTAGATCGCGCCGATCTGGACGAAATTGCGCGGGCCGTCGTCCAGCGGGCGCGCATGCCAGTTGCTCACGAAAAAGTCGAGGTACGAGCTGAGCGCGCCTCCCGGCGGCCTGTCGGTGATCGACCACGGCACCGTCATGCCGAGGGTGGTCGAGTTGGTGTCGCCCTTCTCTCCATGCCGTGCATGGCCGCCGTCGATGTAGAAGCCGCGGGTGTCGTCTCCAAAAGCGTGAGCCGCCGTGCCCAGCAAGCCGAAAAGACCTGCGAACACGGCGGCCCGGAGGGGCGCGCAAGGATTTGATTTCATGTTGTGAGCGTCCGATGCGGATGGTGAGAGAAAGTCTGCATATTTACTTTCCATGACGTCCCGCGCGGCGACAGCACGTAATTTCCACATCCGAAGGTAGGACTTGTTCACCAAGAATGCGGATTGATATTGCTGCGCTGCAGCAATCGAAACGGTCGAGGCCTATAGTGGGTTCTCCTCCTCCCACGCATCGGCCCCCCACATGTCATCTCTCAGTTCCACCGCCCGTCTGGCCAATCCGCTCATGCAGTGGCTCGACCTGGCCCAGAAGACCAACGAGATGCTGCTGTCCTCCGGCTCGGTGATCCGCATGCGGACCGAGCGCATCGCCAAGGCCGGGCTCACGCCCACCGCGGCCGACCTGGCGGAGTTCCAGCTCATGGGACACGAGAAGCTCGCCGCCGCGAGCGAATCGGGCATCGCGATGGTCAAGCAGTGGCACAGCAGCCATTTCGCGCTGGCCAACAAGGCGCTGCAGCAGTGGCTCCAGGGCACGACGGCCTTCTTCTCGATGGCCGGCAGCGTCACCCCCGCGCAGGCGGCCGCGCGCAGCGATGCCTTCGTGCAGACCGCGACCCGCTCGGCGAACGCAGCCAGCCAGCTCTCCGGCGTTGCCGTCCGCATCGCGCGCGAAGGCCTCAAGCCGATTCATGCCGCTGCCACATCGAACGCGCGGCGACTGGCCGAACTGCAATCCTGAAGAGAAAAGAAGCGCGGCGCCGTCAGGGCCGCGCGGGCACCAGCGTCAGCAGCGTGATTTCCGAAGGCGCACCGAAGCGCTTCGGCGGTCCCCAGTAGCCGGTGCCCCGGCTCACGTAGATCCACATGTCGTGCAGCCGGTGCAGCCCCGCCGTGAAGGGCTGCTGCATCGGCACGAACAGGTTCCACGGAAAGAACTGGCCGCCATGCGTGTGGCCCGACAGCTGCAGCTGGTAGCCCGCTGCGGCCGCCACCGTCGCGCTGCGCGGCTGGTGCGCCAGCAGCACGCGCGTGTGCACCAGCGGCGGCGCATCGAACAGCGCCAGGTGCGGATCGCTCGCATGCGCCGCGTCGAAGTGCCCGGCGGTGAAGTCGGTCACGCCGGCCAGCACCAGCGCGCTTTCGAAGAGTTCCTCATCGGTCTGCGCGCCGCGCACGTTGCGCGTCTGCAGCACCACGTGCTCGTTGAGCAGCACCTTCAGCCCGAGCCGGCGCAGCTCGTCGATCCAGGCATGCGCGCCCGCGTAGTACTCGTGGTTGCCCGTGACCACGAAGGTGCCGTGGCGCGCGCGCAGGCCGGCGAGCGGCGCGATGTGTTCGCGCAGTTCGGGCACCGTGCCGTCCACGAGGTCGCCGGTGATCGCGATGGCGTCGGCGCCCAGGCGGTTCACCGCGTCGACGATGCGCTGGATGTAGGCGCTGCGGATCGTCGGCCCGACGTGGATGTCGCTCAGCTGCGCGATCGTGAAGCCCTCCAGCGCCGTCGGCAGCCCGCGGATCGGCACCTCCACGCGCTTGACGCCGGCCGTGCGGCGCGCGTTGATGAAGCCCACCAGCGACGTGCCCGTGGCCATCACCAGCACCGCCAGCGCGCTCCACGGCAAGAGCGCATTCCAGTGCACCCGCGCCACGCCCAGCGCGCTCGCCAGCCAGGTGAGCAGCAGGCCGGCATCGCGCAGCAGTGTCAGCACGAACATCGAGGAGAACCAGCCCATGCTGATGAGCCCGACCCACTTGAGCACTTCGCCCACCGACGCGTTGGGCGCGATGCGGCGCGAGACGAAAGGCAGCGGGATCGTGAGCGCCGACACCACCAGCAGCGCCAGCAGCACCAGCGCGAGCGGCCACGCCGGCGTGAGCATGGCCAGCGCGGGCACGAGGCGCAGCGCGATGTAGACGTGCAGCAGCGCGGTCAGGGCGCTCAGGGGGCGGATCGGCATCGGGGCAATGGGTTCGGGCATTGCCCGGGATACACCACCTGCAAGGCGCATGCCGCGCATTCAAGACGCCCGAAGGCGTCGCTGTCGCTATTTTTTCTATAGCGCACAGCGCCCGGATAGCGGGCGCTGCGGCTTGACGAGCGTCAAAATTTCGCGGCTGCAAGGTGCCGCAAGCGCCGCGCCGTCCGTCGGCGCCGCCGCGTCACTGCACCGTGCGCGTGCCGGCCGAGGCCATGTCGGTGCCCGCCGGCCATTCGAAGACGGCCTTCGCGGCCGCGCCCTGCAGCACATGCAGCGGCTGCTTGAGCACCTGGCTGCCGATGCGCGCCTCGACTTCGTAGTTGCCCGGCTCCAGCCGCGCCACCATGAACGGGCCGCCCGAGACCACGTTCTCCAGCAGCGCGGTGCCGCTGCTGTCGCGCACCGTGACGTGCACGCCGGCGGCGAAGTCGGCGCTGCCCTTGTGGTCCTTGACCGCGAATTCGAACGTGGCGGGCCAGCGCGGCGACACCGTCTCCATCAGCTGCGCTTCATCGTTGCCGATGCCGCCGCTCATGTATTCGACGCCGTGCGTCATGTAGATCGGCGGATTCACCGTCGCCTGGGCTGTCGAAAACGCCCCCAGCAGGACGGCGCCGCACAACAGGGCGGCCGCCAGCGGCCGCGTGCCCGGTGAAGAAGAAAAACGGGAGGTCATGGTCTTGAATCCTTTCCTGGTCGTGGTGGCGAGAAGCCACATCGCGAATGTGCGGCGCACGACTTAGAAAAGGCTGACCACCGGCCACGCATGCGGCCGTGGTGCGCTTGCCGATGAATGCTCAGCGGGCGGCGGAGGTCTGCGCCAGCGCCTGCGTCTGCGGCATCGGCGGCGTGACCGAGGCCATGTCGAAGTTCGACGGCCAGAGGAACGACGCGCGGGCCGGCGCGCCGGCAATCACGATCAGCGACTGGGTGAGCGTGAGCCCGCCCAGCGTCACGTTCACGTCGTAGGCGCCGGGGTTCAGGCGCGCCAGCATGTAGGGCGCGCGCGTTTCCACGTCCATCACCGCCTGGCCGGTGTACTTCTGGCGGATCTGCACCGAGGCCTTGGCCGGAAAGCCGGCCAGCTGCGCACCCTTGCCATCGCTCACGCCCAGCTCGATCGTCGCGGCCCAGCGCGGCGCCACCATTTCCATGAACTCGGCCTCGCCCTTGACTGCGCCGCCGCACATGTACTCGATGCCCTGCGCCACCTGGATGGGCGGGTTCGAGAAAGCGTGGGCCGGCAAAACGGCGCCGAGGAATGCTGCTGTACCGCCCAGTACCAAAGCGGCCAGTGGCCGCCGGAGACGCGTAGGGTTCATTGCTTGTTGTCCTCGATCTTGCATGACGTGAAATCCGTCGAGGATTTTGCTTAGCAAGAGTCGGGCTAGATATAGCGTTTACGAGGAACGATCCTCGAATTCGAGTTGAACGCTATTGTTTTAATAGCTGGTGACGGCTGTGTGACGGGCATCGCGGCCTGTTTCGGCTACCTACCTCACGGAAACCCTGATGTGCGACGGTCTGGAGGGCGGTCCGCGGGGGTGCATGGGCCGGGCCTACGGCGGTGCATGGCCGCGCGCCGGCTCGCGTCCGCGTGCCTTTATTCATGCCTCGATGAACACGAAAAGCCATGTCTCACGAGTTGTCATCGTCGAGCAGCAACACCAACAGCGCAATAGCCGGATGCAGCCAGCTAGATGAATACGTCAGAAGGCTCGATGTCGCCGCGCGGCGGCCGCAGGATTTGAATTCGCAGGATCGCTTGCGGAGCGAAAGAAAGGCAGCGCGGGACCGGCGGTTTTGGCTAGGCCGCCAATAGCGCGGTGCAAGAGCGAAGCAATTGAATAGGCAATTTAATTAGAACTCCCCCGGATTTTTTTGCTTTAGAAGTCAGGGGGAAGAAGAATATACGGCTGATAAATAAGCCAGCCAGTGATCGCCCGGAAGCCCCTGTTTATGCGGCTTCAGCCCAGGAAGGCCGGAGAAATTTCTGGCTCTCCCGCCGGTTGAAAGCCGAGAGATCATCCCGTCAAGACGCCACGGCGCAGGCATTTGAACGCCTCGGGCTATGGAATTTTCCAACGCACGTCATTCAATTCCTGCGCCAGGAATTGATAATTCGGTGAAGGTATTTGCGGTAAATTCCGGCCTATTGCGTCGGCGCAATAAAAATTGCCGCAATCCCCTCAGGAATTGCGGCAATCATTTCGGAAATTACCCGCTCAAACGTCGATATTCGCCGCCCGCAATGCGTTCTGCTCGATGAACTCGCGCCGCGGTTCCACCTCGTCGCCCATCAGCATCGTGAACACGCGGTCCGCTTCGATCGCGTCGTCGATCTGCACGCGCAGGAGGCGCCGCACGGCCGGGTCCATGGTGGTTTCCCACAGCTGCTCGGGGTTCATTTCGCCCAGGCCCTTGTAGCGCTGGCGCGAGGTGGCGCGTTCGGCTTCGCTGATGAGCCACTTCATGGCCTGGCGGAAGTCGTCGACCTTTTCTTCCTTGGCGCGTTCGCCCTCGCCGCGCTTGACCACGGCACCTTCGGTGCTCAGCAAGCCGCGGAAGGTGTTGGCCGCTTCGGCCAGCGCGGCGTAGTCGGCGCCGTGCACGAAGTCCTGCGTGAGCACGCTGCTCTTGATGTTGCCGTGGTGGCGGCGGCTGATGCGCAAGAGCGGCTTGTCGGTGCGGGCGTCGAATTCGCTGCTCACCTCGGCCGGGATGCCGGTGGTATTGAGCTCGCGCAGCTTGGCCTGCAGCGCCACGGCCGAGGCTTCGGCGGCGGGCGTGGTGTCCAGGTCGAGCGCCACGCCGTCGGCGATGGCGCGCAGGGCCTCGGCGTCCATGAAGTTGCGCAGGCGCGCGATCACCGCCTCGGCCACCTGGTGCTTGCGCGCCAGCTCGCCCAGCGTGTCGCCCGAGAGCGTTGTGGAGCCGGCGCCGCCGGTCTCGATGCGCGCATCCTTCAGCGCCACCTTCAAGAGGAACGCGTCCAGCGCGGGGCCGTCCTTCAGGTACTGCTCTTCCTTGCCGACCTTCACCTTGTACAGCGGCGGCTGTGCGATGTAGATGTGGCCGCGCTCGACCAGCTCGGGCATCTGCCGGTAGAAGAACGTGAGCAGCAGCGTGCGGATGTGGGCGCCGTCCACGTCGGCGTCGGTCATGATGATGATGCGGTGGTAGCGCAGCTTGGCGACGTTGAAGTCGTCCGCGCCGCCGCCCGAGGTCGTGGCACCGGCGCGGCCGATGCCGGTGCCCAGCGCGGTGATCATCGTCAGGATTTCGTTGCTGGTGAGCAGCTTCTCGTAGCGCGCTTTCTCCACGTTCAGGATCTTGCCGCGCAGCGGCAGGATGGCCTGGAACTTCCGGTCGCGGCCCTGCTTGGCGGACCCGCCAGCGGAGTCGCCCTCCACCAGATAGACCTCGCAGAGGGCAGGATCTTTCTCCTGGCAGTCGGCCAGCTTGCCGGGCAGGCCCATGCCGTCGAGCACGCCCTTGCGGCGCGTCATTTCGCGGGCCTTGCGGGCCGCTTCGCGGGCGCGGGCGGCTTCGACGATCTTGCCGCAGATGATCTTGGCGTCGTTCGGGCGCTCCTGCAGGTAGTCGGTGAGCAGGCGGCCGACGATGTCTTCCACCGGCGCGCGCACCTCGCTGGACACCAGCTTGTCCTTGGTCTGGCTGGAGAACTTGGGCTCGGGCACCTTCACGCTCAGCACGCAGCACAGGCCTTCGCGCATGTCGTCGCCTGTGACTTCGACCTTCGCCTTCTTGGCGAATTCGTTCTCTTCGATGTACTTGTTGATGACGCGGGTCATCGCGGCGCGCAGGCCCGTCAGGTGGGTGCCACCGTCACGCTGGGGGATGTTGTTGGTGAAGCAGAGGACCTGCTCGTTGTAGCCGCTGTTCCACTGCATCGCCACTTCCACGCCGATGTGCGTGCCGGGGATGCCGCCGTAGGTGTCGGCCGGCTTCTCGCCCGCTGCATAGAACGAGTTCGGATGCAGGACGGTCTTGCCCTTGTTGATGAACTCCACGAAGCCGCGCACGCCGCCGGTGCCCGAGAAGTCGTCTTCCTTGCCGGTGCGCTCGTCCAAGAGGCGGATGCGCACGCCGTTGTTCAGGAAGCTCAGCTCGCGCAGGCGCTTGCTGAGAATTTCATAGTGGAAGTCGGCGTTCTCTTTGAAGATCTCGGTGTCGGGCAGGAAGTGCACCTCGGTGCCGCGCTTGTCGGTGTCGCCGATGATCTTCATGGGCGAGACCTCGAAGCCGTTCACGGTTTCCAAGAGGCGGTTCTGCACGAAGCCGCGGCTGAATTCGAGCTCGTGGATCTTGCCTTCGCGGCGCACGATCAGGCGCAGCTTCACGCTCAGCGCGTTCACGCAGGAAACGCCCACGCCGTGCAGGCCGCCCGAGACCTTGTAGCTGTTCTGGTTGAACTTGCCGCCGGCGTGCAGTTCGGTGAGGGCGATTTCGGCGGCCGAGCGCTTGGGCTCGTGCTTGTCGTCCATCTTCACGCCGGTCGGGATGCCGCGGCCGTTGTCGGTGACGGAGATGGAGTTGTCGCTGTGGATCGTGACGACGATGTCGTCGCAATGGCCCGCGAGCGCCTCGTCGATGGAGTTGTCCACCACTTCGAACACCAGGTGGTGCAGGCCCGTGCCGTCGGAGGTGTCACCGATGTACATGCCGGGGCGCTTGCGCACGGCTTCAAGCCCTTCCAGGATCGTGATCGAGCCTTCGCCGTAGCTGGTGTCGGCCAGGATGACCTCGGGCGCGACGATCTGGACTTCAGGCGTGTAGACCGGCTCGGTGTGCGGGACTTCGGGCTTGTTTTCTTCTGCACTCATTCGATATTCCTCTATCTCTCTCACGGCATTGACGTGATTTTTCGGGCTCTCAAGAACTCAATTCGGCGCTTCTTGAAAGCGCAAACCCGCGGAGGGCCGCGGGTTGTGTGCGCAAGGCGCTTTGTGGTCTGTCTGCTAGATACGCATCGGCATCACGACGTACTTGAAAGATGCGTTCTCGGGGATGGTTAACAAGGCCGAGCTGTTGGAGTCGGCCAGGTCCAGCTTGACCATGTCCTGGTCCATGTTGGACAGCGCGTCGATCAGGTAGGTGACGTTGAAGCCGATTTCGATGGCGTCGCCGCCGTAGTCGATATCGAGCTCGTCCTGGGCTTCTTCCTGCTCGGCGTTGTTCGATGCGATGCGCAGCGTGCCGGGCTCGATGTTCAGGCGCACGCCCTTGAACTTCTCGCTGGTCAGGATGGCGGTGCGCTGCAGGCTGGCCAGGAGCGGCGCGCGGCCGAGCGTGACGGTGTTCTTGTGGTTCTTGGGGATCACGCGGTTGTAGTCGGGGAACTTGCCCTCGACCAGCTTGGTGACGAACTCCATGCCGCCGAAGCTGAACTTGGCCTGGTTGTTCGCGAACTGCATCTCGATGGCGCCTTCGGCGTCGGACAGGAGGCGCTGCATCTCCAGCACCGTCTTGCGCGGAAGGATCACCTCTTGCCGCGGCACTTCGACGTCCAGCATGGCCGAGGAGAACGCCAGGCGGTGGCCGTCGGTGGCCACCAGGCTCAGCTGCTTGCCTTCGGCCACGAAGAGGATGCCGTTCAGGTAATAGCGGATGTCATGCACCGCCATCGCGAACGAGACCTGCGAGAGCAGGTCCTTCAGCGTCTTTTGCGGCACGCTGAACACGGGGCCGAAATTGGCGGCTTCCTGCACCAGCGGAAAGTCTTCGGCGGGCAGGGACTGCAGCGTGAACCGGCTCTTGCCGCCCTTGAGCACCAGCTTGCTCGCGCTCGACTCCAGGCTCACGGTCTGGTCGGCGGGCATGGTGCGCAGGATGTCGATGAGCTTGCGCGCGCCGATGGTGGTGGTGAAGTTGCCTTCGTCACCGCCAAGCTCGGCCGTGGTGCGGATCTGGATCTCGAGGTCGCTGGTGGTCAGCTGCAGCTGGCCGCCGGTCTTGCGGATCAGCACGTTCGCCAGGATCGGCAGCGTGTGGCGCCGCTCGACGATGCCCGACACCGACTGCAGCGCTGCAAGAACCTTGTCTTGGGTTGCCTTCAAAACGATCATGTCTTCTTCCTCTTCTCTTATCTCTTTGAATCAGCTTGTAAGACGCCATTCTCCGCTGTCGCGAGGGGCATTCCGGATGGCATTCGGCTTCAGCCCTTGAGCGTCTGTTCGAGGACGTGCAGCTGCTGGTTGAGCTCGGTGAGCTGCTGGCGCTCGCCCGAGATCTTGCGCACTGCGTGCAGCACCGTCGTGTGGTCGCGCCCGCCGAACAGTTCGCCGATTTCCGGCAGGCTCTTCTGGGTGAGCTCCTTGGCCAGGTACATCGCGATCTGCCGCGGCCGCGCAATGCTGGCCGGGCGTTTCTTGCTGTACATGTCGGCGACCTTGATCTTGTAGTAGTCGGCCACCGTCTTCTGGATATTCTCGACCGAGATCTGGCGATTCTGGATCGACAGCAGGTCGCGCAGCGCCTCGCGCGCCAGGGCGATCGAGATCTCCTTCTGGTTGAAGCGCGAGTAAGCCAGGATCTTGCGCAGCGCCCCTTCGAGCTCGCGCACGTTGGAACGCACGTTCTTGGCGACGAAGAAGGCCACTTCCTCGGGCATTTCGGCCGATTCGGCGCGCGCCTTGTTGATCAGGATGGCCACGCGCATCTCGAGCTCGGGCGGCTCGATCGCCACCGTGAGGCCCGAATCGAAGCGCGAAACCAGGCGCTCGTGGATGTCGGCCAGGCCCTTGGGATAGGTGTCGCTGGTCATCACGATGTGCGACTTCTTGGCCAGCAGGGCCTCGAACGCGTTGAAGAATTCTTCCTGCGTGCGGTCCTTGTTGGCGAAGAACTGCACATCGTCGATCAGCAGCAGGTCGAGCGAGTGGTACCGCTCCTTGAACTCATCGAAAGTCTTGCGCTGATAGGCTTTGACCACATCCGAGACGAATTGCTCGGCGTGGATGTAGAGAACTTTGGAATCGGGGCGATCGGCCAGGAGCCGGTTACCCACAGCGTGCATCAGGTGGGTCTTGCCCAGGCCGACGCCGCCGTAGATGAAAAGCGGGTTGTACAGATGGCCCGGCATGCCGGCCACGTGCATGGCCGCGGCGCGCGCCATGCGGTTGGCCGTGCCTTCGACCAGGGTGTCGAAAGTGAGGCCTGAATTGAGGCGGTTCTTGAAGCCGGCGGCAGCCGGTTCCTCGCCCGGACCGGCCACGTCGCGCGGCACATCGGTCTCGGTCATCACGGCCACGGGGGCAGAGCGCACGGGCGCTTCGCGAGGAGCAAGCGCTAACTCGACGGCCACCGGCTGGCCGTACATCTTCTCGGCCATGGCGGCGATCTTGCCGGCGTACTGGGCGCGGATCCAGTCGAGCTTGAAGCGGTTCGCCACGAACACCGTCATGCGCGACAGATCGTCCGCAACCTGTGCGGTCAGGGGCTTGATCCAGGTGTTGAACTGCTGCTCGGACAGCTCCTGCGCGAGCTGGTCGACGCAGGCCTGCCAGAGGCTTTCGCCGATGCCGTCAGTCGACATGGGCGCTTTGAAAAGTGGTGAATCCCTCGGGCATTTCTTGGTATAGGTATTGTGGATATTCTCTGCTGGAAGGCGCCGGGCATTCTAACTTGTCAAAACCTTATCCACACGCTGTGGACGGCCGCGAAAGGCCCGCAAAACCAGTCGAAGATTGTTCCCCGGCCGAATGTTTGCGATAATTGCGGGTTTCCCTGAAAACCTCATTGCGTCTTTCGGGGGCCATCCGAAACACGCTCCCCAGCGCCCGCGCGCTTTTCGCATGCGGAAATCAGGGAATCTGGAACCATCATGAAACGCACATACCAAGCATCCAAAGTCCGCCGCGCCCGTACCCACGGCTTTCTGGTCCGCATGAAGACCCGCGGCGGCCGTGCCGTCATCAACGCACGCCGCGCCAAGGGCCGCAAGCGCCTGGCCGTCTGACGGCGGCTCACCTGCCGTTGCCAGCAGCCGAACCGCCCGCGCCAGCACCTTCAGCTGGCGCACGCGGCCCGATCGGTAACGACGGACGCGGCTCGGGTTCCATGCAGCGGCTCAAGACCCGCGCGCAATTCCAGGCCGTCCTCGCAGGTGCCACTGTGGCGCGCACTGCCCATTTCGCATTGCATCGCTGTGCGCTCGATCTCGCATCGAGCGCAGCGCCGCTGTTCGCGTCTGACGATGTCTGGCTGGGCGCCATGGTGCCCAAGCGCTGGGCGCGTCGTGCCGTCACGCGCAACGCCATCAAGCGCCAGATCTATACCGTGAGCGCCGCGCCCGACGTCGGCTTGCCCCGTGCTGCGCACGTGGTGCGGCTGCGGGCGGGGTTTGATCGCAAGGAATTCGTGAGCGCGTCCTCGGACAAGCTCAAGGGCGCCGTGCGCGCCGAACTCCAGCAGTTGCTGGCGCGCGCCGCGCGTTCGCCCGCACCGGCGCCGGCACCTTCTTCCCCCTCCTCCCCATGAAACGCCTGCTGATCGGCCTCGTGAAGGGCTACCGCCTGCTGCTGAGCCCCTGGCTCGGCCAGTCGTGCCGCTTCACGCCGACCTGCTCGGTGTATTCGATCGAGGCGCTGGAGGTGCACGGCGCGCTCAAGGGCAGCTACCTCACTCTGCACCGCATCGCGCGCTGCCAGCCCTGGTGCCAGGGCGGCCACGATCCGGTTCCACCGAAATCACCGTGTCGCACTGACAAGTCAGGCTCGCTGTTTTCGTCTCTTCTCTCCTCCGACAAGAAGTCTTCGTCATGAACGATATCCGCCGCACGATCCTGTGGGTGATTTTTGGGTTCTCGCTGGTATTGCTGTGGGACCAATGGCAGGTCTTCAACGGCAACAAGCCGACCTTCCTGCCGTCGAGCAAGCCGGCGGCCGTGGCCGCCGCCCCGGCCGGCACCGCGCCCGCAACCAGCAGCAACGGCGTGCCGACGGCATCCGGCACCACCAGCGGCAACGCCGGCGCCGTGCCCACGCAGGCCGCGGCGGCCGCGCCCCGCGAGCAGGTCGTCGTGACCACCGACCTGTTCAAGGCCACGATCGACAGCGATGGCGGCACGGTCAATAACCTGGAGCTGCAGAAGTACGACGAGGCCGACCGCACCAAGCGCGTCGTGCTGTTCGAGAACGGCTCGCCGGCCACGCGCTACGTGGCGCAGACGGGCCTCCTGAACCCCGTCGACTCGGGTGAGCGCTTTCCCAACCACCTGACGCCGATGACGGCCAAGGCTGGCCCGCGCGAGATGGCCGACGGCCAGAACACGCTGGAAGTGAGCTTCGAGAGCGCCCCCGTCGGCGGCCTGAAGTACACCAAGACCTACGTGTTCCACCGCGGCGACTACGCCATCGGCGTGCGCCACGAAGTGGCCAACGTGAGCGACCAGCCGCGCGACGCGCAGCTCTACATGCAGCTCCTGCGCCACGGCACGGTGGCCAGCAGCACGATGTTCGGCACCAACACCTTCACCGGTCCGGCCGCCTACACCAACGAGAAGAAGTTCCACAAGCTCGACTTCAAGGACATCGCCAAGGGCAAGATCGAGCCGCCGCCGCCGGCCAACGACGGCTGGATCGCGATGGTGCAGCACTACTTCGCGTCGGCTTGGCTCCTCAAGGGCGACCCGGCCAGCGAGCAACTGCGCCGCGAATTCCGCGTGAAGGACCTGGGCGACAACCTCTTCACCGTCGCCATGGTGGCCACGCTGCCCAAGATTGCCCCGGGCGCCACGCAACTCGTGAACAGCGTGCTGTTCGCCGGCCCCGAAGAAGAAAAGAAGCTCGAAACCATCGCCCCCGGCCTGGACCTGGTGAAGGACTACGGCATCTTCGCGATCATCTCCAAGCCGCTGTACTGGCTGCTCACCCAGCTGCACGGCATCCTGGGCAACTGGGGCTGGTCGATCGTGGCGCTGGTGGTGCTGCTGAAGGCGGCCTTCTACTGGCTCAACGCCAAGGCCTACGCCAGCATGGCCAAGATGAAGGCCATCAACCCCAAGATCATGGAAATGCGCGAGCGGCTCAAAGACAAGCCGCAAGAGATGCAGCAGGAGATGATGCGGATCTACAAGACCGAGAAGGTCAATCCGATGGGCGGCTGTTTCCCCATCGTGATCCAGATCCCGGTGTTCATCGCGCTCTACTGGGTGCTGCTGTCGTCGGTCGAAATGCGCCACGCACCGTGGATCGGCTGGATCACCGACCTCTCGGCACCGGACCCCTGGTACATCCTGCCGGTCGTGATGACGGCCACGTCGCTGTTCCAGACCTGGCTTAACCCGACGCCGCCCGATCCGATGCAGGCCAAGCTGATGTGGATCATGCCGCTCGCGTTCAGCGTGATGTTCATCTTCTTCCCGGCGGGTCTCGTGCTGTACTGGATCACGAACAACGTGCTGTCGATCGCGCAGCAGTGGTTCATCAACAAGCGGTTGGGCGTGCTGGGCAAGTAAGCTGACCACCCAACGGCGCTTCGTCGCCACCGCAAAGGGCCGCATCCGCGGCCCTTTTCCTTTTTGCTGAAAGAATCGCGCTGCCATGACCTTCGCCTGCACCACCGATCCCATCGTCGCCGTCGCCACCGCCTCGGGGCGCGGGGCGGTGGGCATCGTGCGGGTGTCCGGCGCGCGGCTGGCGCCGTTGATCGAGGCGGTCTGCGGGCGCGCGCTCAAGCCGCGCGAGGCGACGTACCTGCCGTTCCGGGACGCCGGCGGCGAGCCGGTCGATCACGGACTGGCGATCCACTTTCCTTCGCCGAACTCCTTCACCGGCGAAGACGTGCTCGAGCTGCAGGCGCACGGCGGAACGGTCGTGCTGCAGCTGCTGCTGGCGCGCTGCCTCGAAGCCGCGGCCGAAGCCGACCCGGTCACCGGACGCCCGCGCCTTGCCGGCCTGCGCGTGGCGGAGCCGGGCGAATTCAGCCAGCGCGCGTTCCTCAACGGCAAGATCGATCTGGCGCAGGCCGAGGCCATCGCCGACCTGATCGACGCCAGCACCGAGGCCGCCGCGCGCAGCGCCGGGCGCTCGCTCTCGGGCGCGTTCTCGCGCGAGATCCACACGCTGCGCGATGCGCTGATCCACCTGCGCATGCTGGTCGAGGCGACGCTCGACTTTCCGGAAGAGGAAATCGATTTCCTGCAGAAGGCCGACGCGGCTGGGCAGCTCACGAGACTGCAGTCGCAACTCGCCGCCGTGCAGCAGCGCGCCAAGCAAGGCGCCCTGCTGCGCGAAGGCATCAAGGTCGTCATCGCGGGCCAGCCGAACGCGGGCAAGAGCTCGCTGCTCAACGCCCTGGCCGGCGCCGAGCTGGCGATCGTGAGCGCGGTGGCGGGCACCACGCGCGACGTGGTTTCGCAAACCATCCAGATCCACGGCGTGCCGCTGCACGTGGCCGACACGGCGGGCCTGCGCGACAGCAGCGACGAGGTCGAGCAGATCGGCGTGGCGCGCGCCTGGGGGCAGATCGAAAGCGCCGACGCCGTGCTGTTCCTGCACGACCTGACGCGCGCCGACCAGCCGGACTACGCCGCCGCCGATGCGCAGATCCTGCGCGGCCTGCAGGGCAAGCTGCCCGCGAGCGTGCCGGTGCTCGATGTCTGGAACAAGCAGGACGCCGCGCCGGGCGCCGCTCCGGCCCAAGGCATCGCGCTCTCGGCGAAGACCGGCCTCGGCATCGAGGCCCTGCGCGATCAGTTGCTGGCCATGGCCGGCTGGCAGTCCGTGCCCGAAGGCGTCTACCTCGCGCGTGCGCGCCACGTGCAGGCGCTCGGCCGGGTCGAGACGCACCTGGCGCTGGCCGCGAGCCACCTCGCGGCCCAGGCGCAGCTGCTTGATCTCTTGGCCGAGGAGCTGCGCCTCGCGCAGAACGCGCTCAACGAGATCACCGGAGAGTTCGGCGCCGACGATCTGCTGGGGGTCATCTTTTCGCGCTTCTGTATCGGGAAATAGCGACACATGGCGACGCGCCGCCCGGCGAAACGTAAACACTTGTAGCCGAAACGCTTGGCCTTCGCGGATACTTCGACTCACATGCGGGGGCCGAAAAAAACATGTCCATCCTGAACCTGAGCCGCGCCATCGCGGAAAACACGAGCACCGACGCTTTTGCGTTGACCTTCACCGTCCAGCAATGGGAAACGGTGGCCGGTTACCTGCAGCCCATCGACACCGGCGTGGGCGACGTGCTGATCGAGCAGAACACACCCGACCGGTCGGTGTTCTTCGTCGAGAGCGGCGCCATCAGCGTGCACCGCGTCAGCAGCAAGGAACAGATGCGCCTGGCGGTCCTCACGCCCGGCGCGGTGGTGGGCGAAGGCGCTTTCTTCTCGCGCCAGCCGCACTCGGCCAACGTGGTCGTCACCGGGGCGGGACGCGTCTGGCGGCTCACCGCGATCCGCTTTGCGGAAATGTCGAACCGCCAGCCCAACATGGCGCTGGAGATCGCGATGGCGCTGGGCGCCGTGATCGCCAAGCGCATGGCGCACCGCTCCAAGCGCGTGGCCGTGACCTGAGGCGCCTTCGGCGCACAGCCAGACAGATTCGCAGGCCGCACGCGCAGCAGAGTGTTTGTTCTTTTGGATTCCGAGAGTAGTCAGTAAGTAAGCCATGGCCTCGATCTGCCCGGTCTGCAGCACGGAAAACCGTGACGGCGCGAATTTCTGCAAGAGCTGCGGCACGACGCTGTCCGCGACGGCGAGCCGGATTCCTCCTGCCCCCAGCCCCCTCAATTTGGGCAGCCAGGCCGATCGCGAATGGGCCACCACCGCGCCCGCCCAGTTGCGCGCGCCGACGATCCCGGCGCCGCTCTTCGATCTGCCCGAGCCCGCGCCGTCCGCGCGCAGCTTTTTCGGCCGGGCGCCGGCCGCTGTGCCGGGCGACGAGCGCACCGTGATCCTCGCGCCCGGCCAACCGCGCGTGCCGACGCCGTCTTCCATCAGCGAGCGGTCCGAGCGCAAGCGCGCGCGGGTCAAGGTGCCCCGCACACCCGAGCCGCCCGAACCGGCGTTGCGCCGGCGTGGCCTCGTTCTCTGGCTGAGCCTGCTGGCGGTCGCGGTGGTGATGGTTATCGCCGGCTGGTATGGCTATGGCACGCGCAAGGCGGCGGAGCAGGCCGAGGCGCCGCCGCCGCCCGTCGCAGTGCCTGATCCGGCACCTGCTGCCGCACCGCCGGTTGCCATGCCACCGCCCGCCGAATCCGTTGCACCCGCGGAGACGCCAGCCGTCGAGGCGCCCGCGGCAGAGGCCGCTTCCACCGCGCCGGTCGCAACACCCAAGCCTGCCGCCAAGCCACCGCGCAAGCAGGCGACGGCCGCGCCGCCGGCCGCCGCGCCCGAAGCCCCGGCACCTGCCGCCGCGCCGGTGCCGCCGCCCGCGGCCCCGGCCGCTCCCGCTGAACCGCAGGCCCTGTGCGGCGACCGCAACTTCATCGCCAAGGCCCAGTGCATGGCGGCGCAGTGCGTGAAGCCCGAGTTCAAGGCGCATGCGCAGTGCGAAGCGGTGCGGCGCCAGCAGCGGCTCGAAGAAGAAAAGCGCAACCCCACCCTGATCAATTAGCTCGCCCCCAGGCTGCGCGGCACTTCGTGTCCGCTTCGCCCACCCCCTCTACCGGGGGCAATACCTGAGGCCCGGCGAAGCCGGTTCCTCGGTATTCCCGAATGGGAAGGGGAGGAGCACAGGGACGGGACGTCAGCCTTTTTGAAGGCGTTCGATGGCGATGGCCAGGGCGGTGGGTTTGCCCGAGAGCACCAGCGTGTCGCCATCCGTCAGCACGGTCTCGCCGGTGGGCACGCGGGCCTGGCCGTCCTGGCGGCGCAGGGTGGCGACGCGCACGCCCAGGGTGTCCAGCGCCAGCTGCTCCAGGGTGTGGCCGATGGCGCGGGCGCCGGGGTTCAGGGTGAAGCTGTTGAGCCGCTCGTGGTCGATCTCGTCGGCGTTGTCGTCGTCGGCGCCGTGGAAGTAGCCGCGCAGCAGGTTGTAGCGCGCGTCACGCTGGTCCTGCACCACGCGGATCACGCGGCGCATCGGCACGCCGACCAGCGCCAGCGCATGGCTCGCGAGCATCAGCGAACCCTCGATGGCCTCGGGCACCACCTCGGTCGCGCCGGCGGCCTGCAGCTTCTCCAGGTCGTGGTCGTCCTGCGTGCGCACGATCACCGGCACATGGGCAGCGTGGGCGCGCGTGTTGGCCAGCACCTTCATCGCGCCGGGCACGTCCAGGTACGTGACGACGACGGCGCTGGCGCGCGCGAGGCCCGCGGCCATCAGCGCCTGCAGCCGGGCCGCGTCGCCGAACACCACCGAGTCGCCGGCGGCGGCGGCCTGGCGCACGCGGTCGGGGTCCAGGTCGAGCGCCATGTACGGAATGCCTTCGCGCTCCAGGATGCGCGCCAGGTTCTGCCCGCAGCGCCCGTAGCCGCAGATGATCACGTGCCTGGCGGTGTTGATGGTCTTGCGCGCGATGCTCGTCATTTGCAGCGACTGCTGCAGCCAGTCGCTGGCCACCAGCTTTCGCACGATGGCGTTGCTGTACATGATGATGAACGGCGTCGCGAGCATCGACAGCACCATCGAGGCCAGCACCGGGTTCGCGAGCCAGGGCGGCAGCAGGCTCCTGTCCTGCGCGAGCGTCAGCAGCACGAAGCCGAACTCGCCGGCCTGCGCAAGATAGAGGCCGGTGCGCAGCGACACGCCCGAGGTCGCGCCCAGCACCCGCGCGAGCACCGTCACCAGCGCCAGCTTGAAGAGCAGCGGCACCAGCAGCAGCACGGCCACCAGGAGCCACCGGTCGACCACGATGTGCCAGTCGAGCGACATGCCGACCGTGATGAAGAACAGGCCCAGCAGCACGTCGTGGAACGGGCGGATGTCGGTTTCGACCTGGTGCTTGTATTCGGTCTCCGACACCAGCATGCCGGCGATGAAGGCGCCCAGCGCGAGGCTCAGGCCCGCCAGCTCGGTGAGCCACGCGAGCCCCAGCGTGATCAGCAACACGTTCAGGATGAAGAGCTCCTCACTGCGCCGCCGCGCAACGATGGTGAGCCACCAGCGCATCACGCGCGGGCCGCCGTAGAGCAGCAGGCCGATGAGAACGGTCGCCTTCACCAGCGCGAGGCCCAGCGCCTTGGCCAGCGCCTCGGGCGGCGCGCCGAGCGCGGGAATCAGCACCAGCAGCGGCACCACCGCCAAGTCCTGGAACAGCAGCACGCCCATCACGCGCTTGCCGTGCTCGCTCTCCAACTCGAGCCGCTCGGACATCAGCTTGACCACGATGGCGGTGCTGCTCATGGTGAGCGCGCCCGAGAGCGCGAGCGCCGTCTGCCAGCCCAGGCGCCAGGCCGGCGGCAGCTGCGTGGCGATGACCAGGGCGCCGGCCGTGGCGATGGCCATCGTGAGCAGCACCTGCAGGAGGCCGAGGCCGAACACGTGCTTGCGCATCGCCCGCAGCTTGGGCAGGCTGAACTCGAGCCCGATCACGAACATGAGGAACACCACGCCGAATTCGCCCAGGTGCCGGATGCCCTCGGAGTTCTGCGCAAGCGCGAACGCATGCGGCCCGATCAGGACCCCCGCCGAGAGATACCCCAGCATCGGCGGCAGCTTGAGCGACCGGCAGACCACCACGCCGATCACTGCGGCCAGCAAATACAACAGCGTGAGATCGAACGAAGACATGGTGCGGATGCTAGAGCAATGTCCGTGCCCCGGGCTTCCCCGGGGCAAGCCGCCAATCGACTCTGAGCGGCCCGTAAAATCGGCCGATGAGTTCCCGCCCCGCCCCGGCCCCCGTGGTCGACCCCGACGCCATCCTCGCTCGGGCACGCCTCACGTTCGACATCGAAGCCGAGGCCGTTCTCGGCCTGAAGGACCGTGTCGGTCCCAGCTTCGTGGACGCCGTGCGCAAGATCCTGGAGGTGCGCGGCCGCGTGGTCGTGATGGGCATGGGCAAGAGCGGCCACGTCGGCCGCAAGATCGCCGCCACCCTCGCCTCCACCGGCACGCCCGCGATGTTCGTGCACCCGGCCGAGGCCAGCCACGGCGACCTGGGGATGATCAAGGCGGTCGACCTGGTGCTGGCCATCTCCAACAGCGGCGAGGTCCAGGAACTCACGGTGATCCTGCCCGTGGTCAAGCGCCAGGGCGTGCCGCTGATTGCCATGACCGGCCGCGCCGACTCGACGCTTGGGCGCCATGCCGACATCGTGCTCGATGCCGGTGTGTCCAAGGAAGCCTGCCCCCTCAACCTCGCCCCCACCGCGAGCACCACCGCCCAGATGGCGATGGGCGATGCGCTGGCCGTGGCGCTGCTGGATGCGCGCGGCTTCGGCTCCGAGGATTTCGCGCGCTCGCACCCCGGCGGCGCGCTGGGTCGCAAGCTGCTGACCCATGTGAGCGACGTGATGCGCTCGGACGCCGAGGTGCCGCGCGTCGCGCCCACCGCATCGCTGAGCGAGCTGATGCGCGAGATGAGCTCCAAGGGGCTCGGCGCCACCGCCGTGGTCGACGCCGAGGGTCGCGCGATCGGAATCTTCACCGACGGCGACCTGCGCCGGAAGGTCGAGACCGGCGCCGACCTGCGCGCCTTGACGGCCGCCGACGTCATGCATCCGGGCCCCCGCACGCTGCGCGCCGACGCGCTGGCCGTCGAGGCGGCCGAGCTGATGGAAAACCACCGCATCACCAGCGTGCTGGTGGTCGACGCGGCGGGCCTCCTGATCGGCGCGCTGAGCATCAACGACCTGATGCGCGCGAAAGTCATCTGATGCCGCTCGCGTTCCAGGCCGAAACATTGCTCGCCGCGCAGGATGTCCGCATCGTCTTCTTCGACATCGACGGCGTGCTGACCGACGGCGGCGTCTACTTCACCGAACACGGCGAAACGCTCAAGCGCTTCAGCATCCTCGATGGCTATGGCCTGAAGCTGCTGCGGCTGGCGGGCATCGTGCCGGCCGTGATCACGGGGCGCGATTCCAAGCCGCTGCGCGTGCGGCTCGAGGCGCTGGGCATCGAGCACGTGCGCTATGGCACCGAAGACAAATTGCCCGCGGCCGAGACCATGCTCGAGCAACTGGGCTTCACCTGGGCGCAGGCCGCGGCCATCGGCGACGACTGGCCCGACCTGCCGGTGCTCACGCGCGTGGGCTTTGCGGCGGCGCCGGCCAATGCGCATGTCGAAGTGCGCGGCGTTGCGCGCTACGTCACCCAGGCGCGCGGCGGCGAAGGCGCGGCGCGCGAATTCTGCGACCTGCTGCTCACGGCTTGCGGCCAGTACCGGCACCTGCTCGACGCCGCGCGAGGCCCGAACCCATGACCAACCTGAAAAGCGCATGGGGCCTGGTGCGCGACGTGCTCGACCGCGCGACGATCTACCTGCCGATCATCCTGACGGCGGCCGTGGCGCTGGGCACCTACTGGCTCGTGCGCAACGCGCCCAAGCTGCTGGAGCCCACCGCCAAGGTGGCGCCCACGCACGAGCCCGACTACTTCATGCGCGACTTCGTGATCAAGAACTTCCTGCCCAACGGCGACCTGCGCAGCGAACTGCACGGCAAGGAAGGCCGGCACTATCCGGACACCGACACGGTCGAGGTCGACGACGTGCGCATGCGCTCGGTCTCGCCGCAGGGCTACACCACGCACGCGACGGCCAACCGGGGACTCTCGAATTCGGACGGCAGCGAGATCCAGCTGTTCGGCAATGCGATCGTCATCCGCGACCCGTCGGTGGGCGCCAACGGCAAGCCCACGCCGCGGCTCGAATTCCGCGGCGATTTCCTGCACGCCTTTCTCGACACCGAGCGGGTGACGTCGAACAAGCCGGTCACGCTGATCCGCGGCGTCGACCAGTTCACCGCCGACAACCTCGACTACGACAACCTGAGCGGCGTGGCCAACCTGACCGGCCGGGTGCGCGGGCTGCTGGTGCCCTCGGCCGCCACGGCCGCGGGCGCTGGCAAGAAGCCGCGCTGAAGAAGACACCCATCCACGCATGACCACCACCTCCCCGCTCGTCTTCATCACCGGCGCATCGAGCGGCATCGGCCAGGCGCTGGCCTCGCGTTTTTATGACGCGGGCTATCGGCTGGCGCTGGTGGCACGGCGCACGGGCGAGATCGAATCGTGGGCGAGCGCCCGCCAACTGGACGCAAGCCGCTACCAGATCTACAGCGCGGACGTGTCGCAGACCGACAGCATCGTGGCGGCCGGCGCCGCCTGCATCGACCACCAGGGGCTGCCCGACGTGGTGATCGCCAACGCCGGCATCAGCGTCGGCGTCGATACCGTGGAGCGCGGGGATATCGACGTGATGACACGCACCTTCGCGACCAACAACGTGGGGCTGATGGCCACCTTTCATCCGTTCGTGGCGGCGATGCGGCAGCGCGGCAGCGGGCGGCTGGTCGGCATCGCGAGCGTCGCGGCCATTCGCGGGCTGCCGGGGCACGGCGCCTATTGCGCGAGCAAGGCGGGCGTGGTCGCGTACTGCGAAAGCCTGCGCGGCGAGCTGCACAAGAGCGGCGTCAAGGTCGTCACGCTGTGCCCGGGCTACATCGACACGCCGCTCACGCATGGCAACCGCTACGGCATGCCCTTTCTCATGAAGGCCGAGGACTTCGCCGACCAGGCGCTGCGCGCCATCGAGGCCGGCACCAGCTACCGCGTGATTCCATGGCAGATGGGCGTGATCGCCAAGATCATGCGCATGCTGCCGAATGCCGCGCTCGACCGCGTCGTACAGGGCCGAGGACGCAAGAAGCGCAGCGGCGAAAGCTGAGCAAGTCCGGCGATTCACCCAATGAAAAAGGCTCCCGAGGGAGCCTTTTGTCTTTGTGTGTGCAGGGATCAGTAGCCGCTGTTGCCACCGCCGCCGTAGCCGCCGCCACCACCGCCGGAGCGGCCACCGCCGCCACCGCCACGGGGGCCTGCGCCGTAGGGGCTGCGGAAACCGCCATCGCCACCACCGCCGCCGCCGCCACTGCGGCCACCGCCGCCGCCGTAGCCGCCACCACCGCCGGAGCGGCCACCGCCACCACCGCTGCGATCGCCGCCGCCACCACCGTAGCCGCCACCACCACCGCCGCCGTAGCCACCGCCACCACCGCCGCCATAACCACCACCACCGCCGCCGTAGCCGCCACCACCGCTGCGCGGGGGACGAGCTTCCATGGGACGTGCTTCGTTGACGACGACGCTGCGGCCGCCCAGGGGCTGGCCGTTCATGCCGCTGATGGCAGCTTGCGCTTCGGCGTCACTGCCCATCTCGACGAAGCCGAAGCCCTTCGAGCGACCGGTGTCGCGTTCCATCATGACCTTGGCGCTGGTCACTGCGCCGAATTGTCCGAATGCCTGTTCGAGATCACCGTCGCGCACCGAGTAAGGCAGGTTGCCGACGTACAGTTTGTTGCCCATCAAGGGACTCCTATAAACACATCAAGAAAAGCGATGGAGTCCCGAAAGCATCACTCAAACGAGAGCCGTCGAGTCGCGCGAAACTGACCGATCACCGAACTACCCCCCGACCAAAAATGAAGAGGGAGGCTCGTGCATTATGGGTGAAATATGCAAAAAGCAAGCGGGAAATTGCTTCTTGGAGTAGCACTTGTCAAAACCCAGGAAAGCTAGCGCACGCTTACCGGGACGGAATGAGGCGGTTGGCGTTACAGGTAGAATCCGCCCCGTCATTGGGGAGTAGCCGCCTTCCGTTTTTCGAGAAGGGCCCGCGTCAACAGACTTGTCCTGCCCCACACAGGACATGGCGCGTGCAGTGAACACACCTGGCGAGACCTTTGACCGTGCAACTTCGGGAATATGGCCGAAGGTGTTGCACGGTCAATTGCGTCCTTCGGCCCAAGGAACCCACGTTCATCATGGAAGCTTTTCTCGTAGCAACGGGCGTCGTCGCGCTCGCGGAAATGGGCGACAAGACCCAGCTCCTGGCCCTTCTCCTGGCCGCGCGTTTCAGGAAACCCTGGCCCATCGTCCTGGGCATCTTCGCCGCCACCATCGTCAACCACGCGCTGGCGGGCGCCGTCGGCAACTACATCACGCGCTGGCTCGGCCCCGAGGTGCTGCGCTGGATCCTTGGCGGCTCCTTCATCGCGATGGCCGTCTGGATGCTGATACCGGACAAGCTCGACGACGACGACGCCCCCGGCGCCTCGCACTTCGGCGTCTTCGGCACCACGCTTGTCGCATTCTTCCTGGCCGAGATGGGCGACAAGACCCAGATCGCCACCGTCATGCTCGCCGCCCGCTTCACGCAGGACTACTTCTGGGTCGTCGCCGGCACCACGCTCGGGATGATGCTGGCCAATGCGCCGGTGGTGTGGCTGGGCGAGAAGATCGTGCGGCGCGTGCCGATCAAGCTCGTGCACGGCATCTCGGCGGCGATCTTCCTGGTGCTGGGCATCGTGATGATCGTCGGTTGGTAATTCGACGGGGCGATATACTGCCCGTTGCGCCGATTTGCTACAGCTTGCGGGCGCTTTATAAATTCAGCTAAAGACGGCACCGGAACCCGGCTCGTTTTTGGCGAGGCCGGGTTTTTTCATTCATGTCGTCACCTCCTTTGGTCGTCAGTCCGCAGTCGATGCAGTTCGCAGGCCCGCTGGCCCTGCGCAGCGGCGCATCGATCAGCGACTACACGCTCGCCTACGAAACCTACGGCACCCTCAACGCCGACCGCAGCAACGCGGTGCTGGTCTGCCATGCGCTGAACGCCTCGCACCACGTGGCGGGCGTCTACGAAGGCCAGGCGCGCTCCGAGGGCTGGTGGGACAACATGGTCGGCCCGGGCAAGCCGGTCGACACCGACCGCTTCTTCGTGATCGGCGTCAACAACCTCGGCTCCTGCTTCGGCTCGACCGGTCCGATGCACGTCAATGCCGCCACCGGCCGCGTCTACGGCGCCGACTTCCCGGTGGTCACCGTCGAAGACTGGGTCGATGCGCAGGCCGTGCTGCTCGATGCCCTGGGCATCCGGACGCTCGCCGCCGTGATGGGCGGCAGCCTCGGCGGCATGCAGGCGCTCTCGTGGACGCTGCAGTACCCCGACCGCGTGCGCCACGCCGTGGTCGTGGCCAGCGCGCCCAACCTCACGGCCGAGAACATCGCCTTCAACGAAGTGGCGCGCCGCGCCATCGTGACCGACCCCGATTTCCATGGCGGCCATTTCTACGAACACGGCGTGATCCCCAAGCGGGGCCTGCGCATCGCGCGGATGATCGGCCACATCACGTACCTGAGCGACGACGTGATGAACGAGAAGTTCGGGCGCATCCTGCGCAGCGCCGTCGAGGGCGAGGCCGCAGGCCTGGACTACCGCTACTCCACGCAGGACGTCGAGTTCCAGATCGAAAGCTACCTGCGCTACCAAGGCGACAAGTTCAGCGAGTACTTCGACGCCAACACCTACCTCCTGATCACCCGCGCGCTCGACTACTTCGACCCCGCGCGCAGCCACGGCGGCCAGCTCAGCACCGCGCTCGCGAAAGCGACCGCCAAGTTCCTGCTCGTGAGCTTCAAGACCGACTGGCGCTTCTCGCCCGCGCGCAGTCGCGAGCTGGTGAAGGCGCTCCTGGACAACCGCCGCAACGTGAGCTACGCCGAGATCGACGCGCCGCACGGCCACGACGCTTTCCTGCTGGACGACGTGCGCTACATCGGCGTGGTGCGCTCCTACTTCGAACGCGTCGCCAAGGAAATCCAATGAGCGACCTCGACAACCAGAAACTGATCGCCGCGCTGGTGCCCGAAGGCGCGCGCGTGCTCGACCTGGGCTGCGGCGACGGCGCCCTGCTCGACCTCTTGCAGCGCGAGCGCGGCTGCACCGGCTACGGCGTGGAAATCGCCGACGGCAACGTGCTGCAGTGCATCCGCCGCGGCGTCGACGTGATCCAGCTGAACCTGGACGAAGGCCTCGCGATGTTCGACGACGCCTCGTTCGACGTGGTGCTGCAGATCGACACGCTGCAGCACCTGCGCAATGCCGAGGTGATGCTGCGCGAGACCGCGCGCGTGGGCCGCATCGGCATCGTCGCGTTCCCCAATTTCGCACACTGGCCCAACCGCCTGAGCATCGCGCGCGGCCGCATGCCGGTGACGCGCCGGCTGCCCTACCAGTGGTACGACACGCCCAACATCCGCGTGGGCACCTTCAAGGACTTCGAGGTGCTGGCCGGCAAGAACAACCTGCGCGTGCTCGATGCCTTCGGCCTGCAAAACGGGCGCGACGTGCGCTGGCTGCCCAACGCGCGCGCCAGCACCGCGGTCTTCAAATTCGAGCGCGGCGGCTGAACACCGCGCCGCAGCGCACCGGATGAGCTTCACGCTGGCCCAGCCGGTTCACAGCGAACTGGTCATCAAGAAGAGCCGGTTCATCGGCCGGGTGCAGCCGGTGGCAGACCGTGCCGCGGCGCTGGCCGTTGTCGCATCGCTGCGCGCGGAGCATCCCGCGGCCGCGCACGTGTGCTGGGCGCTGATGGCCGGCGGGCAGTCGGCCGCCAACGACGACGGCGAGCCCGGCGGCACGGCCGGGCGGCCCATGCTGGAAGTGCTGCGCCATCAACAGATCGAAGGCTCGCTCGCCACCGTGGTGCGCTATTTCGGCGGCGTGAAGCTCGGTGCCGGCGGCCTCGTGCGCGCCTACACCGACGCCATCGCGCAGGCCCTGCTCGGCGCCGCGCTCGTGCCGCTGGTGCGCCAGCGGAGCCTGCGCTGCGCCGTGCCCTATGCGCTCGAAGGATTGGTGCGGCGAGAGCTGGCCGCCGTCGGCGCGGTGCTCGACAGCGTGCAGCACGCCGACGACGTGCTCTTCGCCTTCACGCTTGCCGAGCCCGAGGCGAATGCCTTCATCGCGCGCCTCGACGATGCTGCGCAAGGGCGCGTCGTCTGGCAGCCGGCGTGAGTCGCCGCGGCGGTGCGGCAGGCGGCGTCATCGCGAGGATGCCGCGCCCGGCCAGCGGCATGGCTTCGTCGTCGGGTCCGCGCCGCGCCATCTCGGCGGTCACGATGCCGGTGGGCACCGCCAGCACGCCCCAGCCGAGCAGCATCATCACCGAGGCGATCGCGCGGCCCAGGTCGGTCTTGGGCACGAGGTCGCCGAAGCCCACCGTGGCCATCGTCGAGATGGCCCAGTAGATCGCCACCGGAATGCTCGTGAAGCCGTGCACCGGCCCCTCGACCACGTACATCAGCGTGCCCATCACCAGCACCACCAGCATCACGAAGCCCACGAACACGGTGATCTTGCGCCGGCTCGCTGCTACGGCCGAGACCAGCGCGCGGTACTCCACCGAGTAGCGCGAAAGCTTGAAGATGCGGAACACGCGCAGGAGCCGCAGGATGCGCACGTCGATCAGGTAGGCCAGCTCGGGCGCGAAGGCCACGAGAAAAGTCGGCAGCAGCGCGAGCAGGTCGATCACGCCATAGAAGCTCAGCGCGTAGCGCAGCGGCTTGTTCACGCAGCTCAGCCGCGCGATGTATTCCAGCGTGAAGAGAATGGTGAACACCCATTCGAGCGCGCTGAACAGCGGCCGCCAGTGCTCCCGAATCGACTGCACGCTGTCCAGGATCACCACCAGCACGCTGGTCACGATCACTGCGATCAGCGCCAGGTCGAACATCAGGCCCGCGCGCGTGTCGGCCTCGAAGATCACCGTGAACAGTGTGCGCCGCCAGCCGTGCGCCGGCTTGTCGAATCGCGCGTCGGTGGCGGAGGACATGGCGCGCGAGGCGTGTGCAGGATGTGCGGAGGACAGGGGCTCGGCGTTCGGACGGGTCATGGTGCACATTGTCATGTCCGCGGTCGATTTATTCAGTTACGCTTCTTGCGCAATGAAGTGCCGCGGTCCGTGAGTGCGTTCTTACGATAGTCCCTTTCTTGAGGAGCTCCCCATTGGCTACACAGTCCCCCTTCTTCGGCAAGCGCGATCGTGACACCGACTCGTTGACATCCCGCCCCGCACCGCTGGTCGGTTCGGGCACCAATCTGTCGGGCACGCCCGTCAATCCCTCTTCGTTGACCGCGCAGCAAGGCGGCCTCAATGCCGCCGCAGCGGCAGCACCCGTCGCCAAGGAAGGCGGCAGCAAACTCACCGTCGGCCCCAACATCAAGCTGAAGGGCGTCGAGATCACCGATTGCGACACGCTCGTGGTCGAAGGCCTGGTCGAAGCGACCATGGACTCGCGCCTGATGCAGATCGCCGAACAGGGCGAGTTCAAGGGCTCGGCCGAAATAGACATCGCCGAAATCCGCGGCATCTTCGACGGCAACCTCACGGTGCGCGAGAAGCTCGTGATCCATTCGACCGGCAAGGTCACCGGCAAGATCCGCTACGGCAAGATCGTGATCGAAGAAGGCGGCCAGCTGTCCGGCGAAATCAGCTTCGGCGCCAAGCCGTCGCTCCAGGCTGCGGCCTAAGCCCCCTCGGGGGGCTCCCACCCCAGGCGCTCCAACAAGGCACCGGCCGCGGCCGGTGCTCTTTCTTTGGCGCCATTGATGAAGTAGACGAACACGTCACGCTTCTTTGGTGACTCGGTCCAACCCTGCGCGCGCTCGGCCCAGGTATCGAGCGCCTTCGGTCCATACCCCGTCTTGAGCTTCGCGTCGGCCATCATGAGCCGCGCATAGGCCACGTCGCCCTCGGGCTCCTCGAACGACGGAAACTTGTCCGCGTCGGTGAACACGGTCGAGACCTTGTGCTTCTTCGCGAGTGCCTTGTATGCGGGCGTGATGAAGCTCTCGTGCCGCACGTCCATCACGTGCCGCAGCACGCGGCTGCCCTCCTTCTTCGGCAGCAATTCCAGGAACGCCTCGAAGTCCTCCGCATCGAACTGCTTGGTCGGCATGAACTGCCACACGATCGGCCCGAGCTTGTCGCCCAGCTCGCTCACGCCGCTGTCGATGAAGCGCTGGATCGATTCGCCCGCGGTCGCCAGCACCTTGCGGTTGGTGGTGAAGCGCGAGGCCTTCATCGAGAACATGAAGTCTTCCGGCGTGTCGTCGTGCCACTTGCGGAAGGTCTCGGGCTTGAAGGTGCTGTAGTAGGTGCCGTTGATCTCAATGGCGCTCACGTGGCGGCTCGCGTAGTTCAGCTCCTTGGCCTGCACGAGCCCCTTGGGGTAGAAGTTGTCGCGCCAGGGCTCGTAGGTCCAGCCTCCAATACCAACCTTGATGCCTGCCTTGATCCGAGTCGATGTTGCCTTGCTCACATTGCGCTCCGGGTTGAGATCGCCCGCACTCTACGCGCGCTCGCCGCGAGGCGCAAAATGCGATTTTTTCGTCCCACGCGGAGAACCCACCGATGAACGCCCCCCTGCACCGCGAAATGCCTGCCGGCACGCTCGACGCGACGCGCGCCCTCTCCGATGTCACCGCCCAGTGGGACGGCGACATCGTCAGGCAACTGACCGACTACATCGCCATCCCGGCCAAGTCGCCCGGCTTCGACAAGGACTGGTCGGCCCACGGCTACCTGGAGACCGTGCTGCGCAACGCCGCCGCCTGGGTCGAGGCCCAGAAGGTCGAAGGCCTGAAGCTGGAGATCGTGCGCCTCGATGGCCGCACGCCGGTGCTGTTCTTCGAAGTGCCGGCCACCGGCACCGACATGGGCGAGACCGTGCTGATGTACGGCCACCTGGACAAGCAACCCGAATTCACCGGCTGGCGCAACGACCTCGGCCCCTGGACGCCCAAGTACGAGAACGGCCTGCTCTACGGCCGCGGCGGCGCCGACGACGGCTACGCGGTGTACGCGAGCGTCGCCGCGCTGCAGGCGCTCAAGGCGCAGGGCGTGGCGCATCCGCGCATCGTCGGCCTGATCGAGACCTGCGAGGAAAGCGGCTCCTACGACCTCTTGCCCTACGTCGACGCGCTGCGCCCGCGCCTGGGCAATGTCGAACTCGTGATCTGCCTGGATTCCGGCGCCGGCAATTACGACCAGCTGTGGCTCACCACGTCGCTGCGCGGCATGGCCAGCGGCACGCTCAAGGTCGAGGTGCTGACCGAAGGCATTCACTCCGGTGACGCCTCCGGCCTCGTGCCCTCGAGCTTTCGCATCATGCGGCAGGTGCTCGACCGCCTGGAAGACAGCGCCACCGGGCGCCTGCTGCCTGCGAGCTTCCACTGCGAAGTGCCGGCCGACCGCCTCGCGCAAGCCAAGGCGACCGCCGCGATCCTCGGCGAAGAGGTCTACAAGCGCTTTCCGTGGGCGCACTATGACTGCGGCGGCTCGACGATGTTCGCGCTGCCCACCACCACCGACCCGGTGGAGGCGCTGCTCAACCGCACCTGGAAGCCCACGCTGTCGGTCACCGGCGCCGAAGGCTTTCCGGCGCTGAAGGACGCGGGCAACGTGCTGCGCCCCTACACCGCCTTCAAGCTCTCGCTGCGCCTGCCGCCGCTGGTCGATGCGGCCGAGTCGGTGCAGCACCTCAAGAAGCTGCTGGAAGACAACGCGCCCTACCAGGCGCGCGTCACCTTCGAGAGCAACGGCGGCGCGACCGGCTGGAACGCACCGACGATCACGCCGTGGTTCGAGGACGCGCTCAACAAGGCCTCGCAGGCGCACTTCGGCGCGTCCTGCGGCTACATCGGCCAGGGCGGCACGATCCCGCTGATGAACATGTTGAGCGCCGGCTTCCCCAAGGCGCAGATGATGGTCTGCGGCGTGCTCGGCCCGAAGAGCAATGCGCACGGACCCAACGAGTTCCTGCACGTGCCGTATGCCAAGAAGCTGACGGCTGCCGTGGCCGAGGTGATCGCTGCCCTGCCGGTCGCGCACCGCGCTGCCGCCGCGGAGCCGGCGGCTGCTTGAGCGAGGCGCCGGGCCGCCCCAGGCAAGCTCGCTCCCGCTTGGCGGGAAGGCGCGCAGCGCCAAGGGTGCACCAATGAGCGACGCGCTGCCGCTGCCGCAGCGCGTGCCGCTGTCCACCCCGGATGGCCAGACGCTCGCCCTGCGCCGGCTGCCCGTTGCCGCGACGCCCCGTGCCGTGGTGGTCGTGGTGCACGGGTTGGGTGAGCATTCGGGGCGCTATCACGGCCTGGCGAAGCGGCTGCACGAATGGGACTTCGCTGTCTGGGCGCACGACCACTACGGGCACGGCGAATCGACCGGTGCGCGGGGCGGCCTGCCGAGCGAACTGCGATTGGTCGACGACCTCGCGCTGGTGATCGACGACGCGCGCCGCGAAAACCCCGGCGTGCCGCTCGTGCTGCTGGGGCACAGCCTCGGCGGGCTGGTCGCGGCCAGCCTGGTGGCGCGCGGCGTGCGGCCGGTCGATGGCCTGGTGCTCTCGTCGCCGGGGCTCGACCCGGGCCTGAGCGGGTTCCAGAAGGCGCTGCTCGCGGTGCTCCCGCGCATCGCGCCGAACCTGCGCGTGGGCAACGGGCTGGACGACAACTTTCTCTCGCACGACCGCGCCGTCGTGCAAGCCTACCGCGACGATCCCCTCACGCACGACCGCATCGGCAGCCGGCTCGCGCGCTTCCTCGCCTACGAAGGCGCCACGGTGCAGCAGGCGGCAGCGCGTTGGCCGGTGCCCACGCTGCTGATCTACGCGGGCGACGACCGGCTCGTGAAGCCCGCCGCGAGCCGCGCATTCGCAGCGGCGGCCGCGCCCAGCGGCATGGTCCAGGCGCAGTGCTTCGAGACCCTGTACCACGAGATCTTCAACGAGCTGGACGCCGAGCCCGTGTTCGCCGCGCTGCAGCGCTGGCTCGACCAGCGGTTCCCGTCGAACTGATCGCGCCGCGTCAGACCGCGGCCGAGCGCCGCCGCGTCCGCGCGAGCCACAGCAGTGCCGCGCCGGTCAGCACCACCGGCACCAGCGAACCGTAGTTCAGCAGCTGCCAGCCTTGCGTCATGACCAGCACGCCCGAGGCGAACGAGGTCAGCGCCAGCGTTGCGAACACGCAGAAATTGAGCGCGCCCTGGGCCCTGTCGCGCTCCTCGGCCGTGTAGGCCGTGAGCGAGAGCGTCGTGCTGCCGGTGAAGAGGAAATTCCAGCCCACGCCCAGCAGGCACAACGCTACGAGGAAGTGCTGCAGTTCCACCCCCGACAGCGCGACGGCGATGCAGCCCAGGTTGAGCGCGAGCCCCACACCCATCACGGGGAGCGCGCCGAAGCGGCGGATCAGGTGGCCGGTGAAGAAGCCCGGCGCGAACATGCCGATCACATGCCATTCGAGCACCAGCGCGGCGTCGGAAAACGGCAGGCTGCAGATCTGCATGGCGATCGGCGTCGCGGCCATCAGCAGGTTCATCACGCCGAAGCCCAGCGCACCCGCGGCGGCGGCGACGATGAACACGGGCTGCCGCACGATTTCGGAGAGCGGCCGTCCGCCCAGGGCCTGCTGCCGGGTCAGGGGCGCGGGGAAGTCGATGAAGCGCATCACCGCCATCGAGAGCAGCGCCACCGCGGCCAGCGCGATGTAGGCGCCCGCGAACGGCACGGCGAAGAGTTCGCGCGTCGCGGACGCGAGGTTGGGACCGGCCACCGCGCCGATCAGGCCGCCGGCCATCACCAGCGACACCGCCTTCTCGCGCCATTCCGGCGCAGCGAGCTCGGCAGCGGCAAAGCGGTAGAGATTGGCGTTGGCGTTGTAGTAGCCGGCCACGACCGTCGCGAAGCACAGCAGCCAGAAGTTCCTGGAGATCGCCGCATAGGCGCACAGCAGTGCCGAGCCCAGCGCCACCGCCAGTCCGATCTGGAACGACCCGCGGCGCCCGAACCGTTGCTGCGTGCGCGCCACCAGCCCGGTGGTCAGCGCGCCGCCCACCACATAGCCCATCACCGGCAGCGTCGCCATCCAGCCGCGCGGCGCGATGGCCAGGCCCACCAGCCCGTTGATGGCGATGAAGGTGACGTTGTTGGTCAGGAAGAGGCCCTGACAGATGGCCAGGAGCCAGAGGTTGCGGTTCATGGCAAGGGTTCTACGGGATTCGTTGTCCAGGCGCCAGCCGAGAATCGGCCATGAGCCGGCCAAAAAAAGCGCCCTCGCGGGCGCCGGAATTCTGGTGAGGCAGGCCTCGTTCAGGACTGCTTGCCTTGCAGCAAGCCGCTGAGCGAACCCAGCAGGTCGTCATGGTTGCCAAGGCCCTGGTCGGGCACCTTGCCATGCGGCGTGAGCTGGTCGATGAGGGCCGGCAGCATGGTGGCGAGCATGGGCAGCAGCGTTTGCGCATTGATGCCGAGCTTGGCTGCAATGTTCGCGATGGTGTCGCCACCGAGCGCGTTTTGCAGCTGGTCGCCCGACACCGGCTGGTTGTCCCCCTTGCCGATCCACGAGCCGATGACATCGCCCATGCCGGCCTGTTCGAACTTGGAGACCAGGCCACCCAGGCCGCCTTGACCGCCGTTGTTGGCGAGCAGGCCACCCAGCGCGCCGGCCAGGCCGCCGAGATCTCCCAATCCCCCGATGCCTCCGCCTTGCGGTTGCTGCTGCTGGCCAGCGCCTCCGAGCACTTGACCGAGCACCGAATCGAGCAATCCCATGGTCATTTCCTTGGTGTGTGACAGAACCGTCGCATTTTCCGTGTGACGGACCGCAAGCTGTAAGTGGAGCGCCCACTTTCGAACTTGCAACGTGACAAATTACTTGGTACGTGCCGGGCGTTTGGGCAGCAATGCGGGGGTGACCCCCTGCACGCCGACGAGCCCGAGCACGGTCACGA
Source organism: Variovorax sp. AC194 (assembly GCF_979257995.1). NCBI lineage: Bacteria > Pseudomonadati > Pseudomonadota > Betaproteobacteria > Burkholderiales > Comamonadaceae > Variovorax > Variovorax sp. AC194. The sequence goes on from NZ_OZ409823.1 coordinate 277,982, forward strand.
GCGAATTCTGCGCGCCTTTCCATGCATCTGTCACGTCGATCGACTCACTCAACGCATGGGAACCGGAGGACTTGCCGCCGCCCCCGATGATGATGGCCGGGATGCCCAGCGAGATCGGCACGTTGGCATCGGTGCTGCCGCCGCGCAGCAGCGTCTTGTGCCCGAAGGCGGTGTTCGAACGCGTGGCCGCTTCGACGATCACCGAGTCCGTCGGGGTGCGTCCGCCCGGACGGTCGCCGATGAGCTTGTGGCTCGCGCTCAGCGTGGTCACGTTCCAGCGCTTGTTCTCTTCCACCACCGCTTCGTCGATGGCCGCGAGGATCTTCTTCTCGGTCTCCAGCAGCGAGGCCATGTCGTCCGAGCGGATGTCGATGGCCATGCGCGCATCCGGCGCGATGGTGTTGACCGACGTGCCGCCGCCCACGGTGCCGACGGTGAAGGTGGTCTTGGGAAAGCTCGGCGTGCGCACCTCGGCGATCTTGGCGATCGCGCGGCCCATGCCGTGGATCGCGCTGGGCACCTGGCCGAACGCGCCGAAGCTGTGGCCGCCCGGGCCCTTGAAGTTGACCTCGTAGCGATGGCTCGCGGTGCCCAGCACCAGCACGTGGCCGTCGGGCGATGGCTCCAGCCCGACCATGCCGTCGATGTCCAGGTGGTCGCGAAAGATCGCCTTGATGCCGCGCAGGTTGCCCAGCTCTTCTTCCCCGACGTTGGCGACGATCAAGAGGTCGCCCGCCGTCTGTACCTTGTTGTCGTTGAGCACCTTGAGCCACGACAGCAGCACCGTGAGGCCGCGCGTGTCGTCCGCGATGCCGGGCGCATGGAGCCGGCCGTCGCGCTCTTTCACCTTCACGTCGGTGCCGGCGGGGAACACCGTATCGAGGTGCGCGGAGATCAGCAGCTTCGGGCCGTTGCCCACGCCTTTGCGCAGGCCCACGACGTTGCCTTCGGCGTCGATCTTCGCGTCGGTGAGGCCCAGCGCCTTCATGCGCGCGAGGAAGGCCTCGGCGCGCTTCTGTTCCTTGAAGGGCGGCGCCTCGATTTCCGTCAGCGTCTTCAGTTCCTCGACCGCGCGCTCGTGGTCGGCCTTGACCGCCTCCAGCAGCTTCTGGATCGCGGGCGAGGCCATCAGCTGGGTGTAGGTCCTGTCGACTTCAGGGCTGACCTGCGCCGGCGTGGGCGCGACGGCGTTGCTCTGGGCGTGGACGCTGTTCGCGGCACACAGCGCGGCGAGAAAGAGAGGGGCAAAAGGCGCGAGACGGAGCGAACGGGACATGGGCGGAGGGTCCTTCTTGGTCGTGATGAACGGTGAGGTACCCATTCTTCCGCAGCCCGTCCGCGCGCGCGTCGCGGAAAACACCCCCTAGGCGCCGCCGAGCAACACCAGGGCCGCGAGCGCGGCGGTTTCGGCGCGCAGCACGCGCGCGCCGAGCGTGACCGGCGCAAAGCCGCGTGCGATCGCTTCCTGCTCCTCGGCGGCGCTGAGGCCGCCTTCGGGGCCGCTCAGCACGCGCACGTCGCGGTGGTCGGGGGCGTGCGCCGCAACGGCCGCGGCGATGTCCTGCGTGCCCTCGGCCAGGCTCAGCACGAAATGCGCTGCGGCGCCTGCTTCGCCCTGCGCATCGATCCATCCCGAATTTCCCGAGAACGACCGCACCGGGTGAATCACAGGCACGCGATTGCGGCCGCACTGCTCGCACGCCGCGATGGCGATGGCCTCCCAGTGCGCCCGCTTCTTCTCGGCGCGCTCGCCCGAAAGACGCAGCACGCCGTGCGCCGTGGCCAGCGGCTGGATGCTCGCGACGCCCAGCTCCGTGGCCTTCTCGACCAGCCAGTCCATGCGCTCGTTGGCCGGCATGCCGACGGCCAGGTGCACCGCGCGCGCCGCCTCGCGCTCGATGGGGTGGTGGGCGCCGACCGTCACCGAAACGTCGCTGCGGCCCATGCGCTCGATCGTGGCCTCGTACTCGCCGCCCGCGCCATCGAACAGGGTCAGCGCATCGCCGGGCTGCATCCGCAGCACCTGCACGTGGCGCGCGGCACCGGGCGGCAGCGCGAAAGCGGCGCCGGCGCTCAGCGGCACGGAGCAATGGAAACGGGGCATGCTATGAAATGTGGAGCAAGGAATGCAGCCGTGGCGTGGGCATCCCGGGCGGTTTTCTATAAATTCGCTTCAGACCCGGCCGTAGGCAAAGCCGGTGAGCGCCGAGGTGCCCTCGACCTCGTCGATCACCCGCACGAGCGGCGTGAGCTCCATGTAGCGGCCGGCGGTGGCGCGGATGTAGGCGATGAAGCGCGGCGTGTCGGCCAGGTACCGGGGCTTGCCGTCGCGCAGCGTGAGGCGCGCGAAGATGCCGGCGACCTTCAGGTGGCGCTGCAGGCCCATCCATTCGACGGCGCGATAGAAAGCGCCGAAATCCTCGTCCACCGGCAGCCCCGCCTTGCGCGCCGCCTGCCAATAGCGCACGGTGACGTCGAGCACGAACTCCTCGTCCCAGCTGAGGAAGGCGTCGCGCATCAGGCTGGCGATGTCGTAGGTGATGGGGCCGTAGACGGCGTCCTGGAAGTCGAGCACGCCGAGGGCGGTGCCGTTGCCGATCATCAAATTGCGCGGCATGAAGTCGCGGTGCACGTAGACGCTGGGCGACGCCAGGTTGCTCTCCACGATCAGCTTGAAGCTGCGCTCCAGGCGCTCCTTCAGCTTTCCTTCGATGGCCACGCCGCGGTGGCGGCCGATGTACCACTCGGGAAAGAGCGCCAGTTCACGCTCCAGCAGCGCCCGGTCGTAGGGCGGCAGCACACCGGGCTTGGAGGCCAGCTGCCAGCGGATGAGCGCATCGATGGCCTGGTCGTAGAGCGGGCGGCTGGCGTCCGGCTGGGCCGGGTCGATCACCTCGAGCATGGTCTGGCGGCCCAGGTCGTCCAGCAGCAGGAAGCCGTTCGGGCGGTCCCATTCGAGCACCTGCGGCGCCGTGACGCCGGCCTCGGCCATGAGCCCGGCCACCTGCACGAAGGGATCGCTGTTCTCCTTGTCGGGCGGGGCGTCCATCACGATGCGCGTCGGCGTGCCGGGGATGCGCGTGTCGACGCGGAAATAGCGGCGAAAGCTCGCATCGGCCGAGGCCAGGCGCACGGTGTCGGGCAGAAGATGCTGTGCGACGGCAATGCCCGACAGCCAGCCCCGGAACACTTCGGCGCGCTGCGGATCTGTCCAGAGAAGGGCCTCGGCGGGGCGTGGGGCCAATGAGGCCGGGGGCGGGGGTGCTGTCATGGATAATCGATTCTACAAATCCGCCTGGCGCGGCAACCCCCTCCGGTCGGCCACCGATCGAACAGAGGTTGCTGCCGGCCCCTGCAACCCGCCGGCCTGCCGCGCCGTCTCCCCGACGATCTTTCGTTCCGAACCGATGCCTACGACCCAAAGCCCCCACGCTTGGCACCTTGTGCGCTCGCTGCTCTCCTCGGGGGGGCCGCGGGCCTTCCTCGGAACGGCCTGGCGGGAGGCTTGATGAGCCGACGTGTTGCCCTGCGACGCGCCAGCCCGCCGCTGAAGCTGGCCATGCTGTCGCTGGCGCTCCTGCAGGCGCATGGCGCCTTCGCGCAGCCCGCCGGCGGCCTGGACGGCCCGCTGACGCTCAAGCGCACCCCGCTGCTCACCGAAGTCATTCCGCCCACCGAGCGCGGCCAGCTGCCCAGCCTGGTCACCGGCGACCGGATGTCCGGCCGCCCCGACCTGGAGACCGTGGTCGAAGGCAATGCGACGCTGCGTCGCGGCCCGGTCGCCATCACCGCCGACCGGCTGGAGTACTACCAGCCCGACGACCGCGCCAAGGCCAAGGGCAACGTGCGCGTCAACCAGGGCGGCAACGTGTACGAAGGCCCCGAGCTCGAACTCAAGCTGGAGACCTTCGAGGGCTTCTTCAACAACGTGCGCTACCGGTTCCTGGCGAACGGCGGCCACGGCGATGCGGAGCGCATCGATTTCGTCGACGCCAACGTGTCGATCGCCCGGCGCGCCACCTACACCACCTGCCGCCGCGAAGACTTTCCGGGCTGGATGCCGGCGTGGCTCCTGACCGCGGCCACCATCACCACCGACACCGAAGAGAACGAGGGCGTGGCCACCAACGCGCGCCTGAGCTTCATGGGCATCAGCACGCCGCCGATCCCGAGCGTGAGCTTTCCGCTGTCGAACGCGCGCAAGAGCGGCCTCTTGCCGCCCACCATCGGCGTGGACAACACCAACGGCATCGAGATCTCGCAGCCGTACTACTGGAACATCGCGCCCAACCGCGACGCCACGATCACGCCGACGATCATGAGCAAGCGCGGCCTGAACCTGGGCACCGAGTTCCGGTACCTGGAGAAGGACTACAGCGGCAGCATCCGGCTGGACCTGATGGGGGCCGATCGCCTGGTGGGCCAGCGCTACAACGAGCTGCGCGCCTCGCAGCTGCAGCAGCTGGCCAATGGAGAAATCCAGGCCAAGGACCTGACCGCGCCGCCCGGCAGCACCAAGCGCTGGGGCATCTGGGCGAACCACCACCAGGACTTCGACGCCAAGGCGCTCGGCCTGGATTCGCTGTCGGCCAACATCAACATCAACCGGGTCAGCGACAACGACTACTGGCGCGACTTCACGCGCACGCCGACGCTGGCGCAGCGCCAGCTGCCCAACGAGGCCTCGCTCAACTGGAGCAAGGACGACTGGAGCGGCGCGGTCCGCGCGCTGCGCTACCAGACGCTGCAGTACAACCTGTCGCCCATCGTGCCGTCGTACGACCGCATGCCGCAGATCACGGCCAACTACAACAAGTACGACTGGCACGGCTTCGACGTCTCGCTGAACCTGGACTACACGCGTTTCCGGGTCAACACGATCCTGAGCGGCCAGCCCGGTTTCGATCTCACGCAGCAGTCGCAGCCCGACGGGGACCGCGCGTTCGCGCTGGCCACGATCAGCCGGCCGTTCATCACGCCCAGCTCCTTCGTCATTCCGAAGCTGCAGCTCAATGCGACGTCGTACAGCTTCTACCGGCCGCAATCGGACATTCCGAAGCTCACGATCAACGGGGTGCAGTACGTCAACGGCGTGCCGTACAACCCGAATTCGCTGTACTTCTTCCCGACCTCGGCCAACCGCACGGTGCCGACCTTCAGCCTGGACAGCGGCCTGATCTTCGAGCGCGACGCCAGCTATTTCGGCCGTGCCTTCCGCCAGACGCTGGAGCCGCGCGCGTACTACGTCTACACGCCGTACCGCAACCAGAGCATGCTGCCGAACTACGACTCGGCGGCCAACGACTTCAGCTTTGCGACCATCTACACCGAGAACGCGTTCTCGGGCAACGACCGCATCTCGGACACCAACGCGCTCACGCTGGGCGTGAGTTCGCGCCTGATCGACCCGGACACCGGCGTCGAGGCGGCGCGCATCGGCATCGCGCAGCGGTTGCGCTTTGCCGACCAGAAGGTCGTGCTCCCCGGCGGCCTGCCGGTGACCGACCGCGCGAGCGATTTCCTCGTGGGCGGCCAGATCAACTGGACGCCCAAGTGGAGCACCGACGCGCTCGTGCAGTACAACCCCGACACGCGCCGCTCGACCCGTGCGGCGCTCAGCGCGCGCTACAACCCCGAGCCGTACCACAACCTGAGCGTGGCGTTCCGCTACCAGGCGCCGAGCGCGGCGTACCAGGCGGCGCTGCTGGCCAACCCGAACACCACCGCGGTGAACGATGGCAACAAGTCGATCGACGTGGGCTGGCAGTGGCCGCTGAACGACCTGTGGGGCGACAAGGGCAAGAACCTGGGCCCGGGCAAGGGCCAGGGCGGCGGCCGCTGGTATGCGGTGGGTCGTCTCAACTACGACCTGCAGGACAAGAAACTCACGGACGGCGTGCTCGGCTTCGAGTACGACGGCTGCTGCTGGATCGGGCGCGTGGTGCTGCAGCGCATCACCACCGGCCAGGTGACGGCCAACACCCGCATCATGTTCCAGCTCGAATTTGTCGGCTTCTCCAGCATCGGCTCCAGCCCGATGCAGGCGCTGCGGCAGAACATCCAGCGCTACGAACCCCTGCGCCAACCTGGCGAGGCGCCGAGCCGCTTCACCAACTACGACTGAGACGACTGACTGAGCAACGCCATGAAACACATCCGTTCCATCATCACCCTGGGCTGCCTTGCGGCAATGGCCGCAACGTCGGGTGCGCAGGGCTTTCGCTCTGGCAGCGGCATCACGGACATCATGCGCGCCGGTCCGCGCCTGGGGCCCCCGCCGGCGCAGCGCGCCCCGGCCGCGCCGACGGCGGCGCCCGTGCAGCGGGCGGCTGAATTCATCGTGGCGCTGGTCAACTCCGAGCCGATCACCAACACCGACGTGCAGTCGCGGGTGACGCGCCTGCTCAAGGAGAACCCCGATGCGGAACGCGTGCCGCGCGGCGAGCTCACGCGCCTGGTGCTGGAGCGCCTGATCTCCGAGCGCGCGCAGCTGCAGCTGGCCAAGGAAGGCGGCATCAAGGTCGACGACGTGGCGATCGACCAGGCCGAGCAGACCGTGGCACGCCAGAACGAGATCAGCCTGGTCGAGCTGCGCCGCCGCGTGGCGGCCGAGGGCATCGCGCTCGCGGACTTCCGCAACGACCTGCGCGACCAGCTGCTGCTCACGCGCCTTCGCGACCGCGAAGTCGAGTCGAAGGTCAAGATCAGCGACACCGAGGCCGACGAGTACCTGCGCGACCAGCGCAACTCGACCACCAAGAATGCGGCGTTGCAGAACCTCAACCTCGCGCAGGTGCTCGTCGCCCTCCCCGAGAACGCCACGGACGCCCAGGTGGCCGCCGCGCAGAAGAAGGCGCAGGGCATCGCCGATCGCGCCCGTTCGGGCGAGGACTTCGCCAAGCTGGTGCGGGAGAACTCCGATTCGCCCGACCGCGCCAACGGCGGCGCCATCGGCATGCGCACCGCCGATCGCTACCCGCCGCTGTTCGTCGACGCCGTGCAATCGACGGGGCTGAACGGCATTGCCGGCCCGGTTCGTTCCAGCGCCGGTTTCCATGTGCTCAAGGTGCTGGCCAAGGCGCAGATCGGCTCGCTGGACGCAACCGTCACGCAGACCCAGGTGCGCCACATCCTGCTGCTCAACGACCCCAAGCGCACCACGGCGCAGGCGGTGGCGCAGCTGGCGGAATTCAAGCGCCGTGTGCAGGCCGGCACGGCCGACTTCGCGGGCCTGGCGCGCGACAACTCGCAGGACGCGAGCGCCAAGGAAGGCGGCGATCTCGGCTGGTCGCGCCCCGGCCAGTTCGTGCCCGAGTTCGAGGAAGCCATGGACCGGCTGTCGCCGGGCCAGATCAGCGACCCCGTCGTCTCGCGCTTCGGCGTGCACCTGATCCAGGTGGTCGGCCGCCGCGATTCCAAGCTGACGCAGACCGAGCAGCGCGAAGCCGCGCGCAATGTGCTGCGCGAACAGCGCGTCGAGGAAGCCTTCACCACCTGGGTGCAGGAAGTGCGCGCGCGCGCCTACGTGGAATACCGCGACCCGCCGCAGTCCTGATCCGATGGCACACATCGCCAGGAAGCGGTTCGGGCAGCATTTCCTGTCCGACGGCGGAATCATCGATGCGATCGTTCACGAGATCGCGCCGCAGCCCGGCGATGCGATGGTCGAGATCGGGCCGGGGCTCGCGGCGCTCACGCAGCCGCTGGTCGAGCGGCTCGGGCGCCTGACGGTCATCGAGCTCGACCGCGACTTGGCCAAGCGGCTGCGGGAGCACCCGCAGCTGGAGGTCATCGAGTCCGATGTGCTGAAGGTGGACTTCGCCGAACTCGCGGCCAAGGCCGAGCCGAAGCCGCTGCGCGTGGTGGGCAACCTGCCCTACAACATCTCCACGCCGATCCTGTTCCACCTGCTGGGCTATGCCCACCTGATCGCGGACCAGCACTTCATGCTGCAAAAGGAAGTGATCGACCGCATGGTGGCCAGGCCCGCCACGTCGGACTACAGCCGCCTGAGCGTGATGCTGCAGTGGCGCTACGACATGCAGAACGTGCTGTTCGTGCCGCCCGAGAGCTTCGATCCGCCGCCGCGCGTGGACAGCGCCGTGGTGCGGATGGTGCCGCTGGCGCAGCCGCCGGTGGTCGATGCGGCGCGGCTGGGCGAGATCGTGCAGGTGGCCTTCAGCCAGCGCCGCAAGATCCTGCGGCACACGCTGGGCAAATGGCTGGAGACGCATGGCTTCGAGGGGGCGTTCGACCCTCAGCGGCGCGCCGAGGAAGTGCCGGTGGCCGAATACGTCGCACTGGCCCAGGCCGTTCCCCCATGAAAAAAGCCCGTCGTCGACGGGCTTTTTTCATTCAGGCGGTTGCTGCAATCAAGCGGCGGCCAGCCAGTACCCCGCGTTGAAGGGGCTGCTCATGCGCAGCGCCAGCGGCGACACGTCGACCAGTTTGTCGGTCGGCATTTTTTCGCCGGCCGGCTCGGTGCTGGCGGCGGCCGTTGCGGCGGCGTTGGGATTCACTTCGATGCCATCGAGGGTTTCAGCGTTCGGCTGAGCCTCGTTCGCCCGTTCTGCTTGGCTGGTAGATGCAGAACGGGCTACAGAAAAGAATAGAAGCACCGGAAGGGGACCTTGCGGTCGCCCCAGTAATCCGAAGCGTCCCGGAAGATGTCGAGCAGCTGCTCGCGCGCTTCCTTGTCGAACTTGGCGTTGGCCGGGATCTGTTCGAGCACGATGACAAAACCTGGCTGCGGGCCCGATTTATGCAACGGGTCGGTCATGCAGTCGTACAGCGCGTCGAAGTTCTTGCCGAAGTGCGCCGGGAAGGTGAACTGCTGGGCGATCAGGTCAAGCACGTCCTGCTTGGTCTGGGCGTTGCCCAGGTTGGCGTACAGGAAGTGCTGGCCGGCCGCGTTGGCGGCGTCCTGCAGGTCGTTCACGCGGAACGCGCGGATCGATTGCACGATGTTCGGGCGTACGGCACGAAGGGATAAGGTCATCTCCGCTGGTCTTTCCATAGTCATCATCATTTCTTCGGGGCGCTTGGGGGCGCCGCTCAGGTCGTTTTCATCGCTCATGGCGCAATCCGTCTGAAACTTGCATAGTGGTCTGCCGTGTACCAGCAGGCCTCGGGTGTCGTGCGCTGCTCGCCGCCGCAGATGATTCGCTGGGCACCCCGGTTGCGAGCGCCCGGTGTCGTCACCGTGTACTCCCGGTAGTGGCCGCGCCGTGCCGGCGGCAGGAGACGCTCACGATTGCCAAATACGGTGCCGTCCTTTTCGTACCGGAAGGGGCCACCGTTCAAGATGGCCTGATAGGTTCGCTGGCCCTGTACCGGAAGGTCGGTCAGTGCAATCGATTCCTCAGCGGACGTTTTTCCTGCGCCGAACCATCCGCGAGCCTCGGCCCCGGTCGTCAACGCCAACAGCATCAGACTGGTGAGCGCAAACTTTGAGACAGAGGACGTGATCGAGGCGTAAGCCGCCATGGGACACCACAAGAGAAAAGAGCGGGGGGTTCGAATTGCGCTCAACCTCGGGGTTAACCCGCAAATTCAAGCCCGCGAGTGTGCACCACGCTGGCCAAAATAGCAAGCGACTGCCCAAAGTTTGAGCAGTCGCAAGAAGCGAAAGTGGGCCGCTAAGTCAGCGTCCACTTTCGCCGAGTGGCCTATCTCTCGGCGTTTGCGTCAGCCACTGTCAAGGCTGTCATGTTCACGATGCGGCGAACAGTCGCGCTGGCCGTGAGAATGTGCACAGGTTTGGCCGCGCCGAGCAGAACCGGGCCGATCGCGATGTTGCCGCCTGCTGCAGTTTTGAGCAGGTTGTACGAAATATTGGCCGCGTCGATGTTCGGAAAAACCAACAGATTGGCGTCGCCCGCCAGCGCGCTGTGCGGCATGACGACCGCGCGCTGCTTGCTGTCCAGGGCCACGTCGCCGTGCATTTCGCCGTCCACTTCGAGCCAGGGGGCCTGCACGCGCAAGAGGTCCAGGGTCTTGCGCATCTTGATGGCGCTGGGCTCGTTGCTCGTGCCGAAGTTCGAATGCGACAGCAGCGCCGCCTTGGGCTTCAAGCCAAAGCGCATCATTTCCTCGGCCGCCATCGTCGTGATCTCGGCCAGCTCCTCGGGCGAGGGGTCGTAGTTGACGTGCGTGTCGACCAGGAACACCTGGCGGTCGGGCAAGAGCAGGCCGTTCATGCAGGCGTAAACCGGCACGTCCTGCGGGGTGCTCTCGCAGCCGCCGGGGCGCTTGCCGATCACCTGGTCGATGTAGTGCAGGTGGATCAGCGTGGTGCCCCAGGTGCCGCAGATCATGCCGTCGACCTCGTCCTTGTGCAGCAGCATCGCGCCGATCAGCGTGAGGCGGCGGCGCATCTCGATCTTGGCGGTCTGCACCGTCTGGCCCTTGCGCTCGGTCATGCGGTGGTAGGTCTGCCAGAAGTCGCGGTAGCGGTGGTCCTGCTCGACGTTGACGATGTCGTAGTCCAGCTCTTCCTTCAGGCGCAGGCCAAATTTCTCGATGCGCTGCGCGATGACGGCCGGGCGGCCAATCAGTGTCGGGCGCGCGATGCCTTCGTCGACCACGATCTGCGCGGCGCGCAGCACGCGTTCTTCCTCGCCCTCGCAGTACGCCACGCGCTTTTTCTGCGCCCGGCGGGCCGCTTCGAAGATCGGCTTCATCGTCGTGCCCGAGGCATAGACGAAGTTCTGCAGCTTGTCGCGGTAGGCGTCCATGTCCTTGATCGGACGCGTTGCCACACCGCTTTCCTCGGCCGCCTTGGCAACCGCCGGCGCGATCTTCATCATGAGACGCGGATCGAAGGGCTTCGGAATCAGGTATTCGGGGCCGAAGGACAGCTTTTCACCGACGTACGCGGCAGCGACACGTTCGCTTTGCTCGGCCTGCGCCAGATCGGCAATCGCGTGCACCGCGGCGATTTCCATCTCGTCGGTGATCGTGGTTGCACCGGAATCGAGCGCGCCGCGGAAGATGTACGGGAAGCACAGGACGTTGTTGACCTGGTTCGGATAGTCGGTGCGGCCCGTGGCCATGATCACGTCGGGGCGCACTGCGTGCGCGTCTTCGGGGGCGATCTCGGGGTTCGGGTTGGCCAGCGCGAAGATGACCGGCTTGGCCGCCATGCTGGCGACCATCTCGGGCTTGAGCACGCCACCGGCCGAGAGGCCCAGGAACACGTCGGCACCGACGATCACCTGCGCGAGCTTACGCAGCTCGGTTTTCTGCATGTACTGGCGCTTGTCGTCGTCCATCAGCTCTTCGCGGCCTTCGTAGACCACGCCGGCCAGGTCGGTGACGAACACGTTCTCGCGCTTCAGACCCACCTTGAGCAGCAGGTTCAGGCAGGCCAGCGCCGCGGCGCCCGCGCCCGAGGTGACCAGCTTGACGTCGGCGATGTTCTTTCCGGCCACCTTCAGGCCATTGACCATGGCTGCCGCCACGGTGATGGCCGTGCCGTGCTGGTCGTCGTGGAACACCGGGATCTTCATGCGCTTGCGCAGCTCGCGCTCCACGTAGAAGCAGTCCGGGGCCTTGATGTCTTCCAGGTTGATGGCGCCGAAGGTGGGCTCCAGCGAAGCGATGATCTCCACCAGCTTGACCGGGTCCTTCTCGTCGATCTCGATGTCGAACACGTCGACGCCGGCAAACTTCTTGAAGAGAACGCCCTTGCCTTCCATCACAGGCTTGGACGCCAGCGCGCCGATGTCGCCCAGGCCGAGCACCGCGGTGCCGTTGCTGATGACGCCCACGAGGTTGCCGCGCGAGGTGTACTTGAAGGCGTTCAGCGGGTCCTTGACGATTTCCTCGCAGGGCGCGGCCACGCCGGGCGAGTAGGCCAGCGACAGGTCGCGCTGGTTGACCATCTGCTTGGTCGCCGCGATGGCGATCTTGCCGGGGACGGGAAACTCGTGGTACTCGAGGGCGGCACGGCGCAGCTCGGCGCGCTTGTCTTCGGGCGTGGGAGTCGATGAGGTCGAGGGGGTCGAATCGGACATGTGCCTGTAGCTCCTGGTGGCGCTTCTTCTGGGGGCGCCGATTGTAGACCTCGGTTCGTAAAGCCATACGCCGCATGGCCGGTGCGAGGCATGACCAAAAGCACGGGGCGTTGTCAAGACGATGTGGCAATATCCACCGCTCGGACAAAACCTGAAAAAACTCGTAGAGGAGCAACCATGGCCCTGATGGATTTCATCAAGAAACAGTTCATCGACATCATCCAGTGGACCGAGACCGGCGATGGCACGCTGGCCTGGCGGTTCCCGATGGCCGAGATGGAAATCCAGAACGGCGCCTCGCTCACCGTTCGCGAATCGCAGGTGGCCGTGTTCGTCAACGAAGGCAAGGTGGCCGACGTGTTCGGCCCCGGCATGTACAAGCTCACGACGCAGACGCTGCCCGTGCTCACGTACCTGAAGAACTGGGACAAGCTCTTCGAGTCTCCCTTCAAGAGCGACGTCTACTTCTTCAGCACCCGCCAGCAGGTCGACCAGAAGTGGGGCACGCCCCAGCCGATCACCATCCGCGACAAGGACTTCGGCGCCGTGCGCCTGCGGGCCTTCGGCAACTACAGCTTCCGCATCGGGGATGCCAAGCTGTTCCACACCGAGATCTCCGGCACGCGCGACATCTACAGCGTGGCCGACCTGGACGGCCAGCTGCGCGGCCTCGTGCTGCAGAACATCAGCAACGCCATCGCGTCCAGCGGCGTGCCCTTCCTGGATCTCGCGGCCAACCAGATCCAGTTTGCGCAGGCGCTCGCCGCGCAGCTCGTGCCCGAGTTCGAGAAGATCGGCATCAAGCTCGAGAACATCACGGTGCAGAACGTCTCGCTGCCCGAAGAGCTGCAGAAGATCCTCGACCAGAAGATCGGCATGGGCATGGTCGGCAACGACATGGGCAAGTTCATGCAGTACCAGACGGCGCAGGCGATTCCCAAGTTCGCCGAAGGCGCGGCCAATGGCGGCGGCATCGCGGGCGACGCGATGGGCCTGGGCGCCGGCGTGGCGCTCGGCCAGGTGCTGGCGCAGAACCTCGCGCAGGGCCTGAGCCCGAACGCGGCCGCCCAGGCCGCGGCAACGCAGCAGCAACCCGCCGTGGCCGTGGTGAGCCCCGTCGACGTGATGACCACGCTCGAGAAGCTCGGCGAGCTCAAGACCAAGGGCATCCTCACGCAGGAAGAGTTCGACGCCAAGAAGGCCGAACTGCTCAAGAAGCTGGTCTAAACCCAGGCTTCGCGCACTTCGTGTCGCTTCTCCCTCCCCCTTGCAGGGGGCAATGCCTGTGGCCCGGCGCAGCCGGTTCCACGGCATTCCCCTTAACTGCATCTGCTGCCGGCGGCCGTGATGGCTGAGGAAACCGGCAACCAACGCTACTACCGCGCGCCCTGCCCCGGCTGCGGCGCGCCGGTCGAATTCCGCTCGGCGCAATCGACGCACGCGGTCTGTCCCTACTGCCAGAGCACCGTCGTGCGCCAGGGCGAGACGCTCGCGCGCACCGGCAAGATGGCGGAGCTGTTCGACGACTTCAGCCCGCTGCAGCTCTTTGCCACCGGCCGCATCCAGGACAAGCCCTTCACGCTGATCGGCCGGCTGCAATACACCTACCCCGGCGGCCGCTGGACCGAATGGATCGCCGCGCTCGACGACGAGCGCACCGCCATCCTGAGCGAGGACAACGGCGCCTACGTCTTCGCGCTGCCCTTCGACCTGCAGCGCACCGCGCCGCCGCCGGTCGACCTGCGCGTGGGCGCGACCAGCGCGTTCGCCGGCCAGAGCTACACCGTCACCTCGAACGAGCAGGTCGCGCTCACCTCCGCGCAGGGCGAGCTGCCGCACCTGCCCGATCTGGGCCGGCCGTTCGCGATGGTCGAGCTGCGCAACGACAAGGGGCTGGTGCTCAGCATCGACTACGGCACCGCCAAGCCCAGCGCCTACCTCGGCCGCTCGGTGCAACTCGAAGACCTGCAACTTGCAGGCCTGCGCGAGGAGTCCGCGAAAGACGAAAAGGGCCGCAGCTTCAACTGCCCCAACTGCGGCTCGCCGGTCACCGTCAACCTGGCCGACAGCAAGAGCATCACCTGCCGCTCGTGCAACAGCATCATCGACCTGTCGCAGGGCATCGGCGGCGAGCTCAAGCACGCGACGCAGGACGAGCCCGTGCGCCCGCTCATCGCCCTGGGCACCATGGGCCAGCTGCAGGGCGCGCAGTGGCAGGTGGTGGGCTTCCAGCACCGCATGGGCGTGGAGCCCGGCGACGACGAGCACTTCGGCTGGGACGAGTACCTGCTCTTCAACAAGAAGCGCGGCTTCAGCTTCCTGGTCGATGCCGAGGACGGCTGGAGCATGGTCAAGCCGACCACCGGCGCGCCGGTGATGGCCGAGAACGGCAGCACCGCCACGTACCTCAGCAAGCGCTACCAGCAGCAGTACGCCTACAACGCCGAGACCACCTACGTGGCCGGCGAGTTCTACTGGCAGGTCGAGCGCGGGCAGAAGACCTTCAACCGCGATTTCGCCAGCGGCCCGGCGCTGCTGTCGATGGAGCGCTCGGCCAACGAGCTGACCTGGTCGTCGGGCATCAAGCTGGACAGCGGCGTGGTCGCGACCGCCTTCAAGCTCGATGCCAAGAAGGACATGTTCAAGCGCGGCGACGCGCTGCCGGTGAGCGCCGCCTCGGGCATGGGCTGCGGCACGATCATCCTGATCATCGTCGTCATCATCATCCTCTTGATCATCCTGAGCACCTGCAGCGGCCGCGGAGGCTCCTCGAGCGGCTACCGCAGCTCGGGCGGCTCGTACGGGGGCTATTCGAGCGGTGGCGGCCACAAATGACGAAGATGCGCTCGCCCATTGCAATTTCACTTATGACTGCTACGACTGGAGGTCCCCATGGGATTTGAATGGCTGAAACCGGGCGTGGTCCTCGGATCGCTCGTGTACGCGCTGATCGGCGTGATCATCTTCTGGCTGTGCTTTCTCATCATCGACAAGATCACGCCCTATGACCTGTGGGGCGAGATCGTCGAGAAGCAGAACGTGGCGCTCGGCCTCGTGGTCGCCGCGATGAGCCTGGGCATCTGCATCATCGTCGCCGCAGCAATCCATTGAACGAGGAGGCGGCACTGTCCGCGCGCCCAGCCGATGCGCGCGGGCCGCAGCCCATCGAGATCGCCCTGCTCGCCAGCGTGTTCGTGGTCGCGGCCTGCGGGCTGGTCTACGAACTGAGCGCGGCGGCGCTGAGTTCCTACCTGCTCGGCGATTCGGTGCTGCAGTTCAGCACCATCATCGGCACCTACCTGTTCGCGATGGGCGTGGGCTCCTGGCTCTCGCGCTATTTCGACCGCCAGCTGCCGGCGCACTTCCTTCGCATCGAACTGCTGGTGGCGCTGATCGGCGGCGCGCTGCCGGCGATCCTGTTCCTGGCGAATGCCTACGTGCCGAGCGCGTTCCGGCTGCTGCTCTATGGCCTCGTGATGGTCGTCGGCACGCTGGTGGGGCTGGAGATTCCGCTGGTCATGCGCATCCTGAAGCGCAACATCGTGCTCAAGAACCTGGTCTCGCAGGTGCTGACCTTCGACTACCTGGGCGCGCTCGCGGTGTCGGTGGCGTTTCCGCTCATCCTCGTGCCGCAGCTCGGAATGATCCGCACCGGATTGCTCTTCGGCGTCATGAACGCGGCGGTGGCGGTGTGGGCGCTGTGGCTCTTTCGCCATGAACTGCGCCGCGTCGGCGCGCACGCGCTGGCTTGTTTTCTCGCGCTGGCCGCGCTGATCGGCGCTTTCGCCGGGGCCGACCACATCACCACGCTGGCCGAAGACAAGTTCTATCAGGACCGCATCGTCTTCAGCGCCACCTCGCCCTACCAGCGCATCGTGGTCACGCGCGGGCAACTGGGTCATCGCCTCTTCCTGAACGGCAACCTGCAGTTCGCCGAGCGCGACGAGTACCGCTATCACGAGGCGCTCGTGCATCCGGTGATGGCCGCGCAGGGCGCGCCCAAGAAGGTCGCCGTGCTCGGCGGCGGCGACGGCATGGCGGTGCGCGAGATCCTCAAGTACCCCTCGGTCGAATCGGTCACGCTCGTGGAGCTCGACCCGAATATGACCAAGCTCTTCACCGAGCACGAGACGCTGGCCGCGCTCAACGCGCATTCGCTGTCGTCGCCCAAGGTGAAGATCGTCAATACCGACGCCTTCCAGTGGCTGCAGCAGCCGGGCGACATGTTCGATGTGATCGTGGTCGACTTTCCCGATCCGACCAACTTCGCGATCGGCAAGCTCTACACCAACAGCTTCTATTCGCTGCTCGAAAAGCGCCTGTCGGCCAGCGGCTACGCGGTGATCCAGACCACCTCGCCGCTGGTGGCGCGCAAGAGCTACTGGACCGTGGCGACGACCATCGAGTCGGTGGGCCTGCGCGCGACGCCCTATCACGCGCATGTGCCCAGCTTCGGCGAATGGGGCTACATCATCGCGAGCCGCCGGCCCTACCGGATGCCCGATGCGCTGCCCTCGGGGCTGCGCTTCCTCTCGCCTTCGACGCTGCCGCTGATGTTCGACTTTCCGCTCGACATGGCGCGCGTTCCAGCTGAAGTAAACCGGCTGTCGAACCAGACCCTCGTCACCACTTACGAACAGGAGTGGGGCAAGGTCATGGCGCATTAGCCTCGTCATGCAACGGCGCGACTTCCTCGGCGTGGCGGGTGCGGCGGGCGCCCTGGCGCTGGCCGGCTGCGAGGTGCCGCCGCCCATCGAAGGCGGCTTCACCGGCATCGACGTCGCACGAGGCCATGCGATGCGCGACGGCGCGCTCAGGAGCCAGGCGCCGGCGATCGTGAAGCGCACGCGCGTGGTGATCGCCGGGGGCGGCGTCGCCGGTCTTGCGGCCGCGCGCGCCTTGCGGCTTGCCGGCATTGAAGACTTCACCCTGCTCGAACTCGAAGACACCGCCGGCGGCAATGCGCGCGGCGGCATGGTCAACGGCATCGCCTGCCCGCTCGGCGCGCACTACCTGCCCGTGCCCGGCGACGACGCGCGCGAGGTGCAGGACCTGCTGGAGGAGCTGGGTCTGCGCCAGCGCGTGGCGGGCCGCTGGGAATACGACGAGCGCAACCTCTGCCACAGCCCGCAGGAGCGCCTCTTCTTCCACGGCGAGTGGCAGGACGGCCTGCTGCCCATGCACGGCGTGGGCGTCGACACGATCGCGCAATACCGCAAGTTCGCGCAGCGCATCGACGCGCTGCAACACGCGGCGCATTTCGCCATTCCGACGCTCAAGGTCGCGGTCACGCCCGAGCTGCTGGCGCTCGACGCCATTGCCTTCTCGCGCTGGCTGGACAGCGAAGGCTTCAGCGACGCGCAGCTGCGCTGGTACCTGGACTACTGCTGCCGCGACGACTACGGCGCGGGCATCGAACAGGTGTCGGCCTGGGCCGGCATCCATTACTTCGCGAGCCGGCACGGCTTCCATGCGCCCGGCGACCCGAGCGGCAGCGCCAACGACGCCAACCCCGAACGCGATGGCGTGCTCACCTGGCCGGAAGGCAACGGCTGGCTCACGAAGCAACTGGCCGCGCCGCTCGGCGAGCGCCTCTGCACAGGCCAGGTCGTCACGCGCATCGCCGAGTTGCGCGGCGGCGTCGAGGTCGATGCGTGGGATGCCGCATCGAAATCGCTGGTGCGCTGGCAGGCCGAGCGCTGCATCGTCGCGCTGCCGGTGTTCATCGCGGCGCGCGTGGTCGAGAACGCGCCCGAGGTGCTGAAGCACGCCGCCGCGCACGTGCGCTACGCGCCCTGGCTGGTGGCCAACGTGCATTTGCGCGGTCCGCTGGCCGACCGCGTGGGCGCCGCGCCGAGCTGGGACAACGTCATCTACGGCACGCGCGGCTTGGGCTACGTCGATGCGCGCCACCAGACGCTCGACCCCACGCCGCGGGGCACCGTGCTGAGCTGGTACCGGCCACTGGGCCCGAGCAGCTACGACAGCGCCGATGGCCGCAAGCTGCTGCTGGAGCGCCCCTGGACCGGCTGGCGCGACGACCTGCTCGCCGAGCTGTCGGCGCCGCACCCGGACCTGCCCTCGCTTGCCACGCGCATCGAGATCACGCGCTACGGCCATGCCATGTCGATCCCCCGGCCCGGGCTGCTGGCGGAGATCGGCTCGCAACGCACCGCGCCGGACGATGCGCACCGCGGCAGCGTCATCGCGGGGCGCCTGTCGTTCGCGCACGCGGACTGGTCGGGCTACTCGATCTTCGAGGAAGCGTTCACGCGTGGCCACGTCGCGGGCGCGAGCCTGGCATGAAGACGCTGGTGCTCGGCGGCTACGGAAATTTCGGCGCGCGCATCTGTCGTGCGCTGGCGGCGGATGCAAGCATCGAACTGCTGATCGGCGGGCGCGACCTGGAGCGCGCGACGGCGTTTGCGCAATCGCTGGGTGGCCATGCGCGCGGCGTTCGCGTCGATGCGCAGTCGCCCGATCTCGCGCAAGGGCTGGGGTACCTGGGCGTCGATCTCGTCATCCACACCGCGGGCCCGTTTCAGAACCAGGACTACCGCGTGCCGCAGGCCGTCGCGGCCGCCGGCGCGCACTACATTGACCTGGCCGATGGCCGCCGCTTCGTCTGCGACTTTCCCGCCGCGATGGATGCCACCTTTCGCGATGCGGGGCGAACGGCCGTTGCAGGCGCCAGCACCGTGCCGGCGCTCTCGTCGGCGGTGATCGACCATCTCACGGCGGGCTGGCAAGGCGTGCGCAGCATCGATATCTGCATCGCGCCCGCGCAAGGCGCGCCGCGCGGCGAGGCCACGTTGGCGGGCGTGCTCGCGTACTGCGGCGCGCCGATCCGCGTCTGGCAGGACGGCCGATGGACCGAGCAGCCCGGCTGGGCGAATCCGGTGAAGGTGCAGTTCGCGCGCATGCGGCCGCGCCGGGGTGCGTTGTGCGACATCCCCGATCTCGAACTCTTTCCGTCGCGCTATGCGGGCGTGCAGTCGGTCATGTTCCGCGCGGCGCTCGAAGTCGGCATCGCGCAGCAGGCCTTCGCCTTCATGGCGTTCATGCACCGCATCGGCCTACTGCGCGCGCCGCAGAAGCTGGCGCCGCTGCTGCATTCGGCGGGCGGTGTGTTCGATGCGCTCGGCACCGCGCTGGGCGGCATGGTGGTGCGCGTCGAGGGCACCGATGCGCAAGGTGCCGAAGCGCGCCGCGCCTGGCACATCGCCGCCGACGACAACCATGGCCCCGAGATTCCCTGCATGGCCGCGATCCTGCTGGCACGACGGCTCGCGCGCGGCGATGCACTCGCTGTCGGGGCGCATGCCTGCACCGGGCTGCTCACGCTGCCGGAATTCGAGCCCGAGTTCGCGCGCTGGGGCATGGTGACCGACGTGATCGACGAGACGTTGTCCGCCTCATGACGCGGCCGGCCGACGACGATCGCCCGCTGCGCCTGAGCCTCGTCGCGGTCTGGCTGTTCACGGCCTTCGCCAGCATCGTCGAATTGAATGGGCAGAGTCGTCAGGTGCTGGCCGAGGCCGGCATCGCATCGCCGCCGTGGCTGGTGCAGGGGCTGATCTTCGGCGGTGCGGCGGCCGATCTCGCCATCGGCCTCGCGCTCTGGTTGCGGCCCGGTCGCGCCAGCTATCTCGCGGCGCTCGGCCTGATGCTGCTCATGACGGCAGTCGCCACCTTCCTTCAGCCCGCCCTGTGGCTGCATCCGCTGGGCCCGTTGCTCAAGAACCTGCCCATCGCCGCGCTGCTCTGGCACCTGTACCGGCGCGCCATGCCATGAACACCTACCTCGTCCTCAAGTGGCTGCACATCGTCTCCAGCGTGCTGATGGTCGGCACGGGGCTGGGCTCGGCCTTCTACATGTTCTTTGCCAACCGCAGCGGCAGCGTGCCGGCGCAGGCGGTGGTGAGCCGGCTGGTGGTGCGTGCGGACTGGTGGTTCACCACGCCCACGGTCATCCTGCAGCCGGCCACCGGCTTCGCGCTGGCGCACATGGCGGGCTGGCCGCTGTCGACGCCTTGGCTCGCTGTGTCGCTGGGCCTCTTCGTGTTCGCGGGAATCTGCTGGCTGCCGGTGGTGTGGCTGCAGATCCGCATGGCCGCGATGGCCGGGCGGGCGCATCACGACGCCATGCCGCTGCCGCCGCTGTACGCGCGCTACCAACGCTATTGGGAACTGCTCGGCTACCCGGCTTTCGTGGCCATGGCTGCCGTCTTCTGGCTCATGGTGAACAAACCCGCGCTTTCGTTCTGATTCGAGACGGGCCGGTGCGCGGGCCTGTGCGGTTTTCACGCAGACTTCACACACAGCGCCATTGCTTCACAGGCAGTCGGGAGACTGCCAGGCGCCAACAAAAACACCGGGGGAGCTTTCATGCTTCAAATCGCCAATCGAAAACTCGCGTCGCTCAGCGACGTGCTCTTCACCGGACTGGGCCGTGCGCTCGGTTTTCTGCGGCCGCTGGCACGCGGACTCGTCGGTTCCTGGCGACCTCCGGGGTGGCTGCGCATCGTGGGCGCCTTTCTTCTCCTCGGGCTGCAGTGGTTGCAGCAACGGCTGGCCTGGCTGGTGGTGCTGGCGCTGCTGGTGCTCGCTGGCTGGTTCGCCAGCCCGCATGTCTTGAAGTGGTGGCACGGCCTCACGCCAGATCGCGTCGAGCCGGTCGTTTCCACCGCGCAGATCGTGCCGCCGCCGCGCACGCAGATCGAAAACGACAAGGGGCCCAACCCGGTCGTCATCAACTTCACCGCCTCGGTCGCGCCGATCGCGCGCATCGGCCAAGAGGCGACCGGTGTCAGCATCGAGCCCGCCATCGCCGGGCGCTGGACGTGGAGCAGCCAGAAGAAGCTCGAATTCCTGCCCGCGCAGGATTGGCCGGTCGGCCAGCCCTACAAGGTGCAGCTCGCGAAGGACGCGCTCGCGCCGCACATCGAGATCGAGCAGCGCAGGTACGAATTCACCTCGCCCGAATTCAACGCGCGCATCGCGGGCGCGGAGTTCTATCAAGACCCGGTGCAGGCCAACGTGCGGCGCGCGCTCTTCCAGGTGCGCTTCTCGCACCCCGTCAACACGGCAGAGTTCGAAAAGCGCCTGGTGCTCACTTATGACCAGGCCTGCGGCACCTCGATCTTCACCGTGGGCAAGTGCGCGAGCGAGAAGTTCACCGTCAGCTACGACAAGCTGCGCCTCACCGCCACGCTGCAGTCCGAGCCGCTGCCCATCCCAGAGAAGACGCGCCCTGTCGTGCTGAGCCTCACGTCCGGCGCCGTCGCGCAGAAGGGCGGCCCCGCCCAGCGCAGCGACATCTCGCGCGCGGTCGACATCCCCGGCCTCTTCAGCCTCGACATCGCCAGCATCGACCCGACCATCGTCACGGGCGAGAACGGCGAACCCGAGCATGTGATGCACGTCACCGCCTCGATGCCGGTGCACGAGCGCGAAATGGCGCGCGTGGTGCAGGCCTGGCTCCTGCCCGCCACCGAAGAAGCCAAGGGCGACCCGGAAGAAAAATTCGACTGGTCCGCCGATCCGTCGAAGGTGACCGACGCCGTGCTGCGCCGCGCGAAGAAGATCACCCTGCAGCCCATCGCCAGCGAGCGCGAAGTGACCGAGATGGTCAGCTTCCGCCTCCCGCAAGCCGAGGGCGGCCGCTACCTGCTGGTGCGGGTGGCCAAGGGCCTGAAGACGCCGGGCGGCTACCAGCTTGGCGCCGCGCGGCAGGACGTGCGCCTGCTCAAGACCTTCGCGCCCGAACTCACCATCATGAGCCAGGGCTCGCTGCTCGCGCTCTCGGGCGAACGCAAGCTGCCGATCCTGGTGCGCGACCTGCCCGGCATCCGCCTGGAAATCGGCCGCCTGCTGCCGCAGCAGCTGCAGCATCTGGTCACGCAGACCAACGGCGACTTCGCGCACCCGCAGTTCTACGGCGGCCTGCAGTCGGACAACCTCGTGGACCGCTTCCAGAAGGAGATCCCGCTCAGCATCCCCGCCGGCAAGGCGCACTACGAAACCGTCGACTTCGCCGAGTACCTGCGCAGCGACGTGGCCGACCGCCGCGGCGTGTTCTTGCTGAAGGTGCAGGGCTTCGATCCCAAGGCCAAGAAGAAGCCCGAAGGCGATGCGACGCAAGCGCAGCCCGATGAAGAACAGCAGGAAGAGCAGCAACAGTACGAGGGCGACGGTAATCCCGAAAGCGGCAACCCCGAAGACCAGAAGGACCAGCGCCTGGTGCTGGTCACAGACCTGGGCATCGTCGCCAAGAAATCGCTCGACGGCACGCGCGACGTGTTCGTGCAGAGCATCGCCAACGGCCAGCCGGTCGCCGGCGCATTGGTCGAGGTGTGGGGCCGCAACGGCATGATCGTCGCGTCGCAATCCACCGATGCGACGGGCGCCGCCAAGCTGCCCAACCTCGCCGGCTACCAGCGCGAGAAGGCGCCCGTGGTGCTGGTCGTGCGCAAGGACGGCGACCTGAGCTTCCTGCCCTTCAACCGCAGCGACCGCACGCTGGACATCTCGCGCTTCGACGTCGGCGGCCTGCGCGCGGCCGGCGTGCCGAACCAGATGACCGCCTATGTGTTCAGCGACCGCGGCATCTACCGCCCGGGCGACACCATGCACATCGCGATGATGGTCAAGGCCGGCAACTGGGCCACGTCGCTGCGCGACCTGCCGCTGGAGGCCGAGATCATCGATGCGCGAGGCCTCAGCGTGCGCCGCGAGAAGCTCAAGCTCGGCCCCGGCGGTGCCGCGGAAATCGCCCACACCACGCAGGACACCTCGCCCACCGGCAACTACACCGTCAACCTCTACCTCCCGCGCGAGTCGTCGCCCGGCAACCCCGAGGTGGAGGGCCTGCTGATCGGCAGCACCACGGTGAAGGTGCAGGAGTTCCTGCCCGATCGCACCAAGGTCGTGGCCAAGCTCAGCAGCGAAGTCGCCGAGGGATGGGTCAAACCCAAGGACCTGAAGGCGCTCATCGACGTGCAGAACCTCTTCGGCACGCCCGCGCCCGACCGCAAGGTCGAAGGCACGCTCACGCTGAGCCCGGCCTTCCCGGTGTTCCGCGCGTTCGCCGACTACGCCTTCTTCGATCCGCAGCGCGCCACCGAGAAGCAGGTCGACGACCTTGGCAGCGTGCAGACCAGCGCCGAGGGCAAGGCCGAGTTCGACCTGCGCCTCTCGCGCTTCGATGCAGCGACGTACCAGGTGCATGTGCTCGCCAAGGCCTTCGAGCCCGAGGGCGGGCGCAGCGTGTCGGCCGAAGCGCAGACGCTGGTGAGCGACATGCCCTACCTCGTCGGCGTGAAGGTCGACGGCGACACCAGCTACGTGAGCAAGGGCGCCGCGCGCAACGCCACCGTGATCGCGATCGACTCGCAGGCCAGGAAGACGGCCGTGGACGACTTGAAGATCGAGCGCGTGGAGCGCAAGGTGCTGTCGGTGCTCGTGAAGCAGGACAGCGGCCTGTACCGCTACGAGTCGCGCAAGAAGGAAATCGTGATCGACGAGAAGCCGCTGGCCATCGCCGCCGCGGGCAACACCATCGCGCTGAACACCGCCACGCCCGGCAACTTCGCCTACGTGGTGCGCAATGCGGGCGGGCTGGAGCTGAACCGCGTCGAATACAGCGTCGCGGGCAACGCGAACGTCTCGCGCTCGCTGGACCGCAACGCCGAGCTGCAGCTCACGCTCGACCGCAAGGACTACGAGCCGGGCCAGGAGATCGAGGTGAGCATCCGCGCGCCATACGTGGGCGCGGGCCTCATCACCATCGAGCGCGACAAGGTCTACGCCCACGCGTGGTTCAAGACCGACAAGACCGCCTCGGTGCAGAAGATCACGCTGCCCAAGGACTTCGAGGGCACCGGCTACATCAACGTGCACTTCGTGCGCGACCCGGCGTCCGACGAGGTCTATATGAGCCCGCTGTCGTACGGCGTCATTCCCTTCGCCACGAGCCTGGCCAAGCGCACCGCGAACCTTCAGCTCACGAGCAGCGAACTGGTCAAGCCCGGCCAGACGGTGAAGATGAAGCTCACCAGCGACAAGCCCACGCGCGCCGTGCTGTTCGCGGTGGACGAGGGCATCCTGCAGGTGGCGCGCTACAAGACGCCCGACCCGCTCAAGCACTTCTTCCAGAAGCGCGCGCTCGAAGTGGGCACGCTGCAGACGCTCGACCTGATCCTGCCGGAGTTCAAGAAGCTCATGCAGGGCGCAGCCCCCGGCGGCGACGGCGAAGGCGAAGGCGAGCTGGGCAAGCACCTGAACCCGTTCAAGCGCAAGCGCGACAAGCCGGTGGCCTACTGGTCGGGCCTGGTCGATGTGAACGGCAGCCGCGAATTCAGCTACACCGTGCCCGAGAGCTTCAACGGCAGCCTGCGCGTGATGGCCGTCGCGGTGAACGACGAAACCACCGCCGCCAAGAGCACCCGCACCGTGGTGCGCGGCGACATGGTGATCCTGCCGAACGCGCCGCTCGCGATGGCGCCCGGCGACACCGTCGAAGTGGGCGTGGGCCTCGCGAACAACATCGTGGGCTCGGGCAAGGAGGTGCCCATCGCGCTCACGCTCACCGCCTCGGGCGGCCTCGAAGTGGTGGGCGACGCGACGCAAACGCTCAAGGTCAACGAGCGCGGCGAAGCGAGCACCAAGTTCAATGTGCGCGCCAAGCCGGGCGAGCAGGCGGTGCTGGGTTCGTCGGCGCTGGTGTTCACCTCCACGCACAAGACCTTCAGCGCGCGCCTGTCGACCGAAGTGAGCGTGCGGCCCGCGTCGCCGTTCGTCACGATGGTGCAGGCGGGGAGCTTCCAGCGCGCGGGCGAGCTCGCGAGCAAGGCCGACCTGTACCCGAACTTCCGCAAGAGCGACGTGGCGGTATCGGCGGCGCCTTGGGCCTTCGCGACCGGCCTCATGCAGTACCTGGAGGTCTACCCGCACGGCTGCACCGAACAGATCACGAGCCAGACTTTCCCGGCTGTGCTGCTATCGAGCCGCCCCGAGCTGGTCAAGGAAATGGCGCGCGGCCGCACCCCCGAGCAGGGCCCGATGCCCGAGGCGCGCAAGACCTTCGAGCGCTACCTCGTGCAGCTGCGCGCACGGCAGACGGCCGACGGCGGCTTCTCGCTGTGGCCCGGCGCGGGCACCGATGCCTTCGCCACGCTCTACGCGGTGCACCTGCTCATCGAAGCCAAGGACCACAAGCTGCCCGTGCCACAGGACCTGCTGCAAAAGGCCAACACGTATCTGCAGGGCTGGCTCGGCAGCGCCGACACGTCGCTCGATGGCTGGCGCCAGCGCACGCAGGCGGCGTACCTCCTCACGCGCCAGGGCATCATCGCGCCGGCCGCACTGGCCAACCTGCGTGAGGCCTGGCGCAACAAACAAACGCAAGGGTGGAGCGACGACCTCGGCGCCGTGTACCTCGCCGCGAGCTACCAGCTCGTGAAGCAGGAGCAGGTGGCCAACGAGCTCCTGAACCCCGTGTGGTCCGACCTGCTCGCGCGCACCGAGAAGAAGCAGCGCCGCAACGTCTGGGGCGCCTACTACGACCCGCTGGTGCACGACAGCATGACGCTGCACCTGGTGGGCCGCCACTTCCCCTCGCGCCTGAAGACGCTCAAGCCGGAAGTGTGGGAAGGCATGGGCGCGATGGTGCGCGACGGCTGGTACAACAGCCTGTCGTCGGCCTCGATGCTGCTCGCGGTCGATGCGTATTTCGAGGCGGTGGGCCAGAACGTCGAGGGCAAGCTGACGGCGCAGAGCGTCAACGCGCAAGGCCAGGCGGCGGCGATCGCGCTGGGCTCGGTGAACCCGATCACGCGCGCCGCGGTGCCGGCCGGCACGGCGAAGCTCAAGCTCTCGAACGACAGCGACTTCAACCTCTACTACAGCTGGGCCGAACAGGGCTTCGAGCGCAACGTGCCCGCCACGCCGGTGAACCAGGGCCTGGAGATCTTCCATGAAGTGCTCGATGCCAAGGGCAATCCGATCACCAAGGCCCGGCTCGGCGAAGAGGTCACTGTGCGGGTGCGCGTGCGCAGCCTGGAGCGCGCGCAGCTCAACGACGTGGCACTGGTCGACCTGCTGCCCGGCGGGCTGGAGCCGGTGCTGCAGGCCGTGGGCGACGACGAGGACGCCAATGCCGACGCGCCGATCTGGAAGAAACGCCTGGGCGGCGGCGGTTCGTGGAAGGTGCAGTACGCCGACATCCGCGAAGACCGCGTGGTGTTCTACGGCGCCGTCGACAAGAACCTGCTCGAAGTGACCTACAAGGCGCGCGCCACCAACGTCGGCGACTTCGTGGTGCCGGCCGCGTATGGCGAAGCGATGTACGACCGGCGCGTGTATTCGCGCTCGGCGGGTGCGCGCTTCCAGGTGGTGGCCAATTGACTTCGGCATTCCCCGCCTTGTCCCCTCTCCCGCTTGCGGGAGAGGGCCAGGGTGAGGGTGCAGCGCCGCCATGACCACGTTGCCTGATCAGCCGCCGTTGCCCTCACCCCAACCCTCTCCCGCAAGCGGGAGAGGGAGCAAGAGGGGAAGAGGCAGGAAGGCTGTGGTCGGCTTCGCAGCTGTGGCGTTGCTGCTCATGCTGCTGCGCTTCTGGCCGCACGCGCCCCTGAGCGAAACCGTCGGCAGCTCGCGCGCCGTGTACGCGCAAGGCGGCGAGCTCTTGCGCCTCACGCTCGCGGGCGATGAGCAATACCGCCTCTGGGTGCCGCTCGATCGCATCTCCCCGACGCTGGTCGATGCGGTGCTGCTCTATGAAGACCGCCGCTTCTACGCGCACCCCGGCGTCAACCCGGCCGCGCTCGCGCGCAGCGCCTGGCGGATCGCGAGCGGCGAGCGCAGGCAGGGCGGATCGACGCTCACGATGCAGCTCGCGCGGCGCGTCTACGGCATCGACAGCCGCACGGCGCTGGGCAAGATCGCGCAGATCGGCGCGGCGCTCTGGCTGGAGGCGCGCTTCGGCAAGCGCGAGATCCTCGAGGCCTACCTCAACACCGCGCCCTACGGCGGCAACATCGAAGGCGTGCAGGCCGCGAGCCTCATCTACTTCCGCAAGGACGCCGCCAAACTCAGCCTGCCCGAAGCGCTGACGCTCGCGGTGATTCCGCAGAACCCGGTCAAGCGCATCGCCGAGCGCGGCCGCAATGCCGAGCTGCAATCGGCGCGCGAGCGCCTCTGGGCGCTGTGGGCCGAGCGCGACCCGACTGCGAAGCAACATGCGCCTGACGCGCAACTCGCGCTCTCGGCCCAATCGCGCGGCAGCCTTCCCTTTCTCGCGCCGCACGCCACCGACATGCTGCTCGCGCAGGAGCGCGGCGAGTCCGCCGCCGGGCCGCCCCAAGGCGGACGGCGCCCCCTCGGGGGGCAGCGAGGACACGAAGTGCCGAGCGTGGGGGCTCCACAGAACGAGGTGCGCACCACCATCGACCTGCGCATGCAGGCCACGCTCGAACGCGTGATGGGACAGTACCTGCGCACGCACGCCGACGTGGGCATGACCAATGCGAGCGCGCTGCTGCTCGATGCCTCGACCATGCAGGTGCGCGCGCTGATCGGCTCGGCCGACTGGCACAACGACGCCATCGCGGGGCAGGTCAACGGCACGCAGGCCAAGCGCTCGCCGGGCTCCACGCTCAAGCCCTTCATCTATGCGCTCGCGCTCGACCAGGGGCTGCTGCATCCGAAGACCATGCTCAAGGACGCGCCGACATCGTTCGGCCCCTACACGCCCGAGAACTTCGACCATCGCTTCGCCGGCCCGCTGCCCGCGCAGGAGGCGTTGATCCGCAGCCGCAACATTCCCGCGGTGGCCGTCGCCGCAAAGCTCTCGAAACCCGGGCTCTACGACTTCATGCGGCTCGCGGGCGTGCAGAAGCTGCAGAGCGAATCGCACTACGGCCTCGCGCTCGTGCTGGGCGGCGGCGAGGTCACGCCCGAGGAGCTTGCGGGCCTGTACGCGACGCTGGCCAATGGCGGCATCTCGCAGCCGATTCGCTACACGCAGCCCGCGCCCGACGAGCGGCCCGCGCAACCGCTGCGCCTCCTGAGCGAAGAGGCGTCGTTCATCACGCTCGACATGCTGCGCCACACGCCGCGCCCCGACACCACGCTGCCCGCGCGCCCCGCCATCGCATGGAAGACGGGCACCTCGTGGGGCTTTCGCGATGCGTGGACCGCGGGCGTGTTCGGCCGCCATGTGCTGGTGGTGTGGGTCGGCAACTTCGACGGCGCGAGCAACCCCGCGCTGGTGGGCGTCGATGCGGCCGCGCCGCTCTTCCTGCGCATGGTCGATGCGCTGCGCGCCGAGCGGCTGGACCCGGGCGAAATCGCGGCGCGGCAGCCGCCCGATCTGCGACAGGTCGAGGTGTGCGCCGCGACGGGCGGCCTGCCCGATGCGCTGTGCCCGGTGCGCACCACGACGTGGTTCATCGCGGGCAAGTCGCCGATCCAGGTCAGCAACCTGCACCGCGCGGTGTGGGTGGACGAGACGACCGGCAAGGTGGTGTGCGGGCCGCAGCCCAATGCGCGCCAGCAGGTGGTCGAGCAATGGGGCAGCGACATGCGCCGGCTGTTCCGCCAGGCCGGCCTGCCGCGCGCGAGCCTGCCGGCCGATGGCTGCGAGAAGGGCAATGCCTCGGAGACGGCGCCGCTCATCACCTCGCCCCTGCGCGGCGTGCGGCACACGCTGCGCGTGAAGAAGCCCGAGCCGCTCGTGCTGCGCGCCGAGGCGGCCGCCGGCACGCAGGCGATCTACTGGTTCGCCGACGATGCATTGATCGGCAAGGCAGCGCCCGGCGAAGGCATCACGTGGATGCCCGACATGGCCGACTCGGGCCGGCGCTACGTGCTGCGCGCAGTCGACGACCAGGGCCGCGCCGAGTCACGTGAAGTAATCGTCGACATCGCGCCTTAGCGCATCGATGTCACGCCGCCGTCACGTGGGCTCGGCATGGTCTCGCGTTTCGACTGAACCTTTCTCCTGCCCATGACGCGTCTTGCCCCTCTTTCCTTCGTCGCCCTTGCCACCGCACTCGCCTGCGGCGGCGCGGCCGCGCAGACCGCCTTCCCCGCCACGCTCGCCGGCCACGCCGTGCTGCCCGCGCAGAGCTTCGTCGCCGCGCCCAAGGACGCGCCGGCCGACCTGCAGGCGAGCGGCAAGTTCACCTCGGGCAAGCGCGTCGAGGCGCTGGGCACCATCGAAGGGCTCTCGGGCGGCCGTGGCACGGGCGTGGCGGTGCCCTTCAAGGGCCAGCCGCTGCAGGGCCACTCGGGCATCAAGAAGATGGACGACGGCTCGTTCTGGATCCTCACCGACAACGGCGCCGGCGCAAAGGCCAACTCGCCCGACTTCATGCTCTACCTGAACCACTACAAGGTGGACTTCAAGAGCGGCAAGTTCAATCGCCTGAGCACGATCTTCCTGCACGACCCGGACAAGAAGGTGCCGTTTCGTATCGTCCACGAAGGCACGAAGCAGCGCTATCTGACGGGGTCGGACTTCGATCCCGAGAGCTTCCAGTTCGCGGGTGGCGCGCTGTGGATCGGCGAGGAGTTCGGCCCCTTCCTGATCAAGGCCGACCTCAAGGGCAAGGTGCTCGCGGTGTTCGACACGCAGGTCGATGGCAAGGTCGTGCGCTCGCCCGATCATCCGGCAGTGACGACGCCTGGCGTGCCCGGTGGCGCGGTCGATTTCCAGATCAAGCGCTCCAAGGGCTTCGAAGGCATGGCCTCGTCCAAGGACGGCAGCAAGCTCTACGCGCTGCTCGAAGGCCCAGTGTGGAACGCCGAGACCAAGGACTACGAGAAGCTCGACGGCAAGGAGGCGCTGCGCGTGCTGGAGTTCGACGTGGCGTCCGAGAAATGGACGGGCCGTCATTGGAAGTACGCGCTTGAAGCCAACGGCAACGCCATCGGCGACTTCAACATGATCGACGCCACCACGGGCCTCATCATCGAGCGCGACAACGGCGAAGGCACGAGCGACAAGGCCTGCCCCGAAGGCCAGAAGCGCGCCGACTGCTTCCACGACATCGCGAAGTTCAAGCGCGTCTACAAGGTCGAGCTGAGCGATGCGAACGTGGGCGGCGCGGTGCGCAAGATCGGCTATATCGACCTCCTGAACATCGCCGACCCGGACAAGCTCGCGCGCAAGCCGCTGAACGACGGCGTGCTGAAGTTCCCGTTCTTCACGATCGAGAACGTCGAGGTGATCGACGCCACGCACATCGTGGTCGGCAACGACAACAACCTGCCGTTCTCGAGCAGCCGCGAGCCGAACAAGGCGGACGACAACGAGCTGGTGTTGCTTGAAGTGGGCGCGTTGCTGCAGGCGAAGTAAACGCCGGGGGCGTCGGCACGGGGTCGGAAGAGATCGCGATGCGCCGGTGACGCGCCGCAGCTCAGCCGATGGCGCCGCCGGCGCCGATCATCAGCCGCTTCACGCCGGCCGCCGCACCGAAGCGCCGCCCGACAGCACGCCCTGCGTCATCGGCAGCGCCATGAAGTCGTGCGGAAAACCCAGCTTGATGGCGCTGACCGCGTCGAGGCGGTGCAGCGCCGAACTGTCGAGCGTCACGTCGAGCGCGCCCAGGTTGTCCTCGAACTGCGCGAAGGTGCGCGCGCCGATGATCGGCATCACCGTCGGCGCACTGCGGTGCAGCAGCCAGGCCAGCGCGATCTGCGCCGGCGAGCGGTCCTGCTCCTTCGCGATCTGCGCGACCACGTCCGCGATGTCGAGCGAGCGCGCATGCAGCGCGCCGTTGCCGGCCGCCACGTCCTTGCGCGAACCGGTCACGCCGGCCGTGGGGCTTTGCGTGTGGTCGAGGTCGGCGCGCGTGTACTTGCCGGTCAGCACGCCGCTGCCCAGCGGCGACCACGCCATCACGCCCAGGCCGAGCTCGTGCGCCATCGGCAGCAGCTCGCGCTCCACGGTGCGTTCGATGAGGCTGTGCTCGATCTGCAGCGCCACCAGCGGCGCCCAACCGCGCAGCTCGGCCAGCGTCTGCATGCGCGCGATCTGCCAGGCCGGCGTGTCCGAGATGCCCGCATAGAGCACCTTGCCCGAGCGCACGAGGTCGTCGAAGGCGCGCATCACTTCTTCGAAGGGCGTGAGGTCGTCCCAGATGTGCAGGTACAGCAGGTCGATGTAGTCGGTGCCCAGGCGCTGCAGGCTCGCCTCCACCGAGCGGACCATGTTGCGGCGGTGGTTGCCGCCCGCGTTGGGGTTGCCCGGCTGCATGTTGAGCGAGTACTTGGTGGCGACCACCACCGACTCGCGCCTGTCCGCGATGAACTGGCCGACCAGGCGCTCCGAGCTGCCGTTGGTATAGAAGTTGGCGGTGTCGATGAAGTTGCCGCCGCGCGCCACGTAGGCGTCGAACATGCGGCGCGATTCGCCGGCATCGGCGCCCCAGCCCCACTCCTGGCCGAAGGTCATGGTGCCCAGCGACATGGGGCTGACGCGCAGGCCCGAGCGGCCGAGGGTGAGGTAGTTGTCCAGCTTCATGGTGAATGTCCTTTCGAGGTGGGCGGCGACGCGGCTGCATCGCCATGGCCTCGAAGGTAGTGCCGGCATTGATTCGGAAAAAGCCCGCCTGGGCGGATGCTTTGTGAAGCCGGTCTTCATAATTGCAGGCATGTCGCCCGAACTGCTCCCCGCCATCGCCGCCTTCGCACGGGTGGCCCACCACGCCAGCTTCACGCGCGCCGCGCAGGAACTGGGCGTGTCGCCCTCCGCCCTGTCGCAGACCGTGCGCACGCTCGAGCAGCGCCTGGGCGTGCGCCTTCTGGACCGCACCACGCGGCGCGTCGGCGTCACCGAGCTGGGCCAGCAATTCCTCGCGGGCGCGCGGCCGGGGCTGGACGCGCTGGCGCAGGCGGTGGAGGGCATCGACGAGGCGCGCGACAAGCCGGCCGGCCTGCTGCGCCTGAATGCCGCGCGCGTGTCGGCCGAGCTGCTGCTCTATCCGCACTTCGGCGACTTCGCGCAGGCCTATCCCGACATCACGATCGAGCTGGTCTGCGACAACCGCATGGTCGACCTGGTGGAAGGCGGCTTCGACGCAGGCATCCGGCTCGGCGAGAGCCTGGCGCAGCACGTGGTGGCCGTGCCCGTGGGCGGGCCGCAGCGCATGGTGACCTTCGCCTCGCCGCGCTACCTCGCGGGCCGCACGCTGCCCAGGTCACCCGAGGACCTGCGCGCGCACCAGTGCCTGAACTACCGCCTGACCACGGGCGGGCTCTACCGGTGGGAATACGCGCAGGACGGCCGCGCGCTCGACGTCGAGGTGGCCGGGCCGCTGGTCAGCAACGACAGCGACGTGCTGCTGGCGGCCGCGCGTTCGGGCGCGGGCATCATGGTGGCGTTCGAGGACGCGGTGCGCGCCGACTTCGAGAGCGGCCGCCTCGTGCCGCTGCTGGAGCCCTGGTGGCCGACCTTTCCGGGCTTCTATCTCTACCACCCGAGCCGCGCGCAGATGCCGCGCAAGCTGCGGGTGTTCATCGACTTCCTGCAGGCACGGCATGCGCCGCCGCCGGTGTCGCAGCGCGCCGTCAAGCCCGCATCAGCGCCTCGATCTCGTCCGCCTTCACCGGCACGCCGCGCGAAATGAGTTCGCAGCCGGTGGCCGTGACGATCGCGTCGTCCTCGATGCGGATGCCGATGTTGTGGAACTGCTCGGGCACGCCCTCGGCGGGCCGCACGTAGATGCCCGGCTCCAGCGTGAGCACCATGCCCGGCTGCAGGATGCGGCTCGGGCGGTTCTTGATGACTTCGTTGGAGAGAGGATCTTTCCGCTCGCTCACCTCGCCCACCTGCGTGGGCTCCACGTAGCTGCCGCAGTCGTGCACGTCCATGCCCAGCCAGTGGCCGGTGCGGTGCATGTAGAACTGGAAGTAGGCGCGCGAGTCGATCACATCCTGAACGCTGCCGACCTTGTTCGCATCGAGCAGGCCGAAGTCGAGCATGCCCTGCGCCAGCACCCGCACCGCGGCGTCGTGCGGGTCGGTGAAGCGGTTGCCGGCCTTGGTGGCGGCGGCCGCGGCATCCTGGCTCGCGAGCACGAGGTCGTACAGCGCGCGCTGCGGACCAGTGAACTTGCCGTCGGCCGGGAAGGTGCGGGTGATGTCGCTCGCGTAGCCGTCCAGCTCGCAGCCCGCATCGATCAGCACCAGCTCGCCCGGGCGCAGCGGCGCGGCGTCGGCGCGGTAGTGCAGCACGCAGGCGTTGGCGCCGGCCGCGACGATGGAGTAATACGCCGGGTACTGCGAGCCGCCGAAGCGGAATTCATGCAGCAGCTCGGCGTCCAGGTGGTACTCGCGCACGTCCTTGCCCTCGCGCAACATGCGCGACGACAGCTGCATCGCGCGCACGTGGGCGCGGGCGCTGATCTGCGCGGCGCGCCGCATGATGTCCTGCTCGTGCACGTCTTTCACGAGGCGCATCTCGTCGAGCGGGCCGCACAGGTCGCGCTGCTCCTCGGGGCACAGCGCGCCGTAGCGCACGCGCGCGCGCACCGACTGCAGCCAGCCGTCGATGCGCGTTTCCAGCCCCTTGTGGATGGCGAACGGAAACCAGACGGTCGAGCGGTTCTCCAGCAGCTTGGGCAACTTCGCGTCGAGGTCGGTGGCCGAAAAGGCCTCGTCCACGCCGAGCGCCGCTGGCGCCGCCTCGGGGCCCAGGCGGTAGCCGTCCCAGATCTCGCGCTCCAGGTCCTTCGGCGCGCAGAACAGCGTGGCGCGGCCGTCGCCGGCCAGCACCAGCCAGGCGTTCGGCTCGGTGAAGCCGGTCAGGTAATAGAAGTAGCTGTCGTGGCGGTACAGGAAATCGGTATCGCGGTTGCGCGGACGCTCGGGCGCGGTCGGGATGATGGCGATGCCGTCCTTGCCCAGGTGCGAGGCGAGGCGCGCGCGGCGCTCAGCGTAGATCGTGGTGGTGTCTGCGGAGGTCATCTTGGCGTGGTGTTCAGTTGGGCAAGCCGTTCGGGGGTTCCCACATCGGTCCAGGGGCCGGTGTAGAGCTCGGCGCTCACGCGTTCATTGTCCATCGCGGCCCGCAGGATCGGCGCGAGCGGGGCTTTGACGCCGGCCGGGTTGCCGGCGGGAATGTCGCAGTACGGCGGGGCGAACAGCGTGGCGCGGTAGAGGCCGATGGTCGAGAAGGTGTGCTTCTCGGCGGCCTGGTTCAGCGCGAGCCCTTCGGCGGACAGGCCGAAATCGCCCTTGAGGTTGTGCGCCGGGTTCGGCACCAGCCACAGGTGCGCCAGCTTGCCGCTGGCCAGGAAGCGGTCGACCGCAGCCTGCGTGAAGCGGAATTCGGGCGCGAAGACGTCGCCGGCTGCGACCCAGAACACCTCGCCCAAAAGCGGCAGCGCGCGCACGATGCCGCCTGCCGTCTCGAGCGCGCCGCCGAAGTCGCGGCCCTCGTCGGAATATGAAATCGATAGCGCGCCATGCCCGTCCAGCAAGGGGTTCGCGCCAAACCTGGCCGAAATCTGCGCGCCGAGCCAGTCCGTATTGACGACCAGCTGCGTGAATCCGCCGTTGGCCAGCGCCTCCATCGGCCACTGCATCAGCGGCTTGCCGCGCACTTGGAGCAGGGGCTTTGGGGTGGCGTCGGTCAGCGGCCGCATGCGTTCGCCGCGGCCTGCGGCCAGGATCATCGCCCGCACGGAACCGAGTGTCGATGTGCTCATGCGCCGCTCTTCGCGGGGAACACCGAGGAACCGGCTTTGCCGGGCCTCAGGTGTTGCCCCCGGTAGGGGGTGGGCGAAGCGACACGCAGTGCGCGAAGCCTGGGGGCGAGCTTCATATTGCTGCGATGCGGCCGCGCTGCAGCTCGTTGCGCTCGCTGTGAGTCGGCTGGAACAGCGAGACCAGGCACTCCATCAGCGCATGCGCTTTTGCCGAATGATCGCCGCCGAAGTTGCACACGTACACGTCCAGCGTCACGCCGCGCTGCTCGGGCCAGGTGTGGATGCACAGGTGCGATTCGGCCAGCAGCACCGTGGCCGTCACCCCGCCCGGCCCTTGCGGCGTCGCGGGAAAGGCGTGGACGATCTTGCCCACCGCTTGCAGCCCCGCGGCCGACACCGCCTTGATGCAGACCGCCCCGAGGGCGGCCCCGTCGGTGAGCCATTGGAGACCGCATCGGCAGTCGTGGAGATCGGCGGTGAGGTGCAACCCATGCATGGGTGGCAACTCTAGCAGCCGGCCCGGTGCACAAGAGAACATCGGAAGGGTGTTCTGGGCGTATCGAGGCCGGCCGGGGCTCGCCCGGTAAAATCGCGGGTTCTCCCGCCCCCAACCTTTCCTTTTCCCTCCGAAAGTCCACCGCACATGGCAAACCACGCCCTGATGGCCAACGCAATCCGCGCTCTGGCTATGGATGCCGTCCAACAAGCAAATTCCGGACATCCCGGTGCACCGATGGGCATGGCCGACATGGCCGTCGCACTCTGGGGCGAGCACCTGCGCTACAACCCGGCCAACCCGCACTGGTTCGACCGCGACCGCTTCGTGCTGTCCAACGGCCACGCCTCGATGCTGCTGTATTCGGTGCTGCATCTCACGGGCTACAACCTGCCGATGGAAGAGCTCAAGCACTTCCGCCAGCTGCACAGCAAGACCGCCGGCCACCCCGAGATCGACGTGACCCCCGGCGTGGAAACCACCACCGGCCCGCTGGGCCAGGGCATCACCAACGCGGTCGGCTTCGCGCTCGCCGAAAAGCTGCTCGCGGCCGAATTCAACCGCAAGAGCCACGACATCGTCGACCACCACACCTACGCGTTCCTGGGCGACGGTTGCATGATGGAAGGCATCAGCCACGAAGCCTGCGCCCTGGCCGGCGCCTGGCACCTGAACAAGCTGATCGCGCTGTACGACGACAACGGCATCAGCATCGACGGGCAGGTCAAGCCCTGGTACATCGACAACGTCGCCGAGCGCTTCCACGCCTATGGCTGGCACGTGATCGGCCCGATCGACGGCAACGACGCCAAGGCCGTGTCCAAGGCCATCGCCAAGGCCAAGCAGTCGACGGACAAGCCCACGCTCATCAACTGCAAGACCGTCATCGGCAAGGGCAGCCCGAACCGCGCCGGCACCTCCAAGGCGCACGGCGAGGCGCTGGGCGCCGAAGAAATCAAGCTCACCCGCGACGCGATCGACTGGCACTACGCGCCCTTCGAGATCCCGGCCGAGGTGTACGCCGACTGGGACCACAAGGACGAAGGCGCCAGGACCGAAGCCGCCTGGAACGAGAAGTTCGCCGCCTACGCCGTGGCCTTCCCCGACCTGGCCGGCGAGTTCACCCGCCGCATGAAGGGCGAGCTGCCCAAGGAATTCCACCAGGTCGCGTTCGACACCGTGGTCGCCGCCCACACCAAGGGCGAGACCGTGGCCAGCCGCAAGGCCAGCCAGCTCGCGCTGGAAGCCTTCACGGCGGCGCTGCCCGAAATGCTCGGCGGCAGCGCCGACCTGACCGGCTCGAACCTCACCAACACCAAGAGCACCGCGGCTCTCCGCTTCGATGCGAAGACCGGCGCCGTGGTCATGAACGTGCCGGCCGTCGAAGCCAAGCAAGGCGCCGAAGACGAAGCCAAGCCCGAAGCGCCCGCCGAAGCACCGCACGGCACCATCGGCCGCCACATCAACTACGGCGTGCGCGAGTTCGGCATGGCCGCCATCATGAACGGCGTGGCGCTGCATGGCGGCTACATCCCCTACGGCGGCACCTTCCTCACCTTCAGCGACTACAGCCGCAACGCCATCCGCATGGCCGCGCTGATGAAGCGCCGCGTGATCCACGTGTTCACGCACGACTCCATCGGTCTGGGCGAAGACGGCCCGACGCACCAGTCGATCGAGCACGCCGCATCGCTGCGCCTGATTCCGAACCTGGACGTCTGGCGTCCGGGCGACACGGCCGAAACCGCCGTGGCCTGGGCCGTGGCGCTGCAGAACCAGTCGCGCCCGACCGCGCTGCTCTTGAGCCGCCAGAACATCGCCTACGCGCCGAAGAAGGAACTGGGCGACATCAGCCGCGGCGCCTATGTGCTGTCCGAGCCCGAGACCGTGGGCCTCAAGAGCAAGAAGACGGCCGCCGTCATCATCGCCACCGGCTCCGAAGTGCCGCTCGCGCTGGCCGCCCAGAAGCTGCTGGCCGACAAGAAGATCGCCGTGCGCGTGGTGTCGATGCCCTCGACCACCACCTTCGACCGCCAGGACGTTGCTTACAAGAAGGCCGTGCTGCCCAAGAAGATCCCGCGCATCGCCGTCGAGATGGGCTGCACCGGCGGCTGGTGGAAGTACGGCTGCGCGGCCGTCGTGGGCATCGACACGTACGGCGAATCGGCACCGGCGCCGGAGCTGTTCAAGTATTTCGGGTTCACCGCGGAAAACGTCGCCGCCACCGTGGAAGCGGCGCTGCGGGACTGATCGTCCCCGGCGTTCTTCTTCCCGTCCGATCACGAATTTTTCAACCTTAGGAGCAAGTCAGATGGCTATCAAACTCGGTATCAACGGCTTCGGCCGCATCGGTCGCAACGTGCTGCGCGCAGCGGTGCAGAACTTCAAGAACGACATCGAGATCGTTGCCATCAACGACTTGCTCGAGCCCGATTACCTCGCCTACATGCTCCAGTACGACTCGGTGCATGGCCGCTTCAAGGGCGAAGTGACGGTCGAAGGCAACACGCTGATCGTCAACGGCAAGAAGATCCGCCTCACGCAAGAGCGCGACCCGTCGCAGCTCAAGTGGAACGAAGTCGGCGCCGACGTCGTGCTCGAGTCGACCGGCCTCTTCCTCACGAAGGAAACGGCGCAAAAGCACATCGACGCGGGCGCCAGGAAGGTGATTCTCTCGGCACCGTCCAAGGACGACACCCCCATGTTCGTCTACGGCGTGAACGACAAGAAGTACGCCGGCGAAGCCATCATCAGCAACGCCAGCTGCACCACCAACTGCCTGGCACCGCTGGCCAAGGTGCTGCACGACAAGTGGGGCATCAAGCGCGGCCTGATGACCACCGTGCACGCCGCCACCGCCACGCAAAAGACCGTCGACGGCCCGAGCAACAAGGACTGGCGCGGTGGCCGCGGCATCCTGGAAAACATCATTCCCTCGAGCACCGGCGCTGCCAAGGCCGTGGGCGTGGTGATCCCCGAGCTCAACAAGAAGCTCACGGGCATGAGCTTTCGCGTGCCGACCTCCGACGTGTCGGTGGTCGACCTCGTGGTCGAGCTCGAGAAGGAAGCCACGTACAAGGAAATCTGCGCCGAAATGAAGGCACAGAGCGAAGGCGCGCTCAAGGGCGTGCTGGGCTACACCGAAGACAAGGTGGTGGCCACCGACTTCCGCGGCGACCCGCGCACCTCGATCTTCGACGCCGAAGCCGGCATCGCGCTGGACAGCACCTTCGTGAAGCTCGTGAGCTGGTACGACAACGAATGGGGCTACTCGAACAAGTGCCTGGAGATGGTGAAGGTCGTGTCGAAGTAAGGCTTCGCGGCTTCAATGAAAAACGCGCCCTCGGGCGCGTTTTTTCATGGGTCGGATGACAGGGCCGCTCAGCGCAGCTTCTCGTTCCTGGCGATCTCGCTGCTGAGCTCGGTGGCCACCTTGGTCGCAGCGCGCTTTGCGGAGAGACCGAACTCGCCCTTGAACTCGCTGAACTCCGCTTCGCCCCGGCCCGATGCCTTGACGCGGGTGATCTCGGCGCCCGACGGGTCGGTCACGACGCACGACACCTCGGTCGTGAAGTACGTGGGCGGCCAGGTAAAGGGCGACGGCGAGCCCGAATCGGTCTTGATCTCGGGCGTGAACACAAGCGAGGCGCCCGATGCCTGGACGGCACTGGCGTCCGCGGTGGACTTGAGGACAACCACGTCCTGGTAGACCGCGCGCAGCGCATCGCGGATCGACTTCTCCAGGTCACGGTACGGGTAGTAGCTGATCCGGTCGCCGCCGCCGCCTGGCGTCACGGCCTGCAGGGCACGCTGGGCGTCGGTCATGGTGTAGGCCACCTTCTTTTGGATCAGGTTGGCTTCCACGCGCGGCGGCGAGGTGTCGGTGCCGACATTGATGGGATGCGCGCAGCCTGCGAGCACGGCCACCACAGCGAACGCCGTGGCGACGCGAAGGATTCTGGAAACGATGGACATGAAATTTCTTCTCCGGGTTCTGTTTTTTTAGGAAGCGAGGGCGGTGGCGAACTGGGGGTCGGCATACACCTGCCGCAGCAGCGTGCGCACGAGATCCGAGTAGGCGGCCTGCCCTGCAGGGATGGCCACGATGCCCGCGAAGCTCGACTCGAAGCTGGTGTTCGCCTTGTAGGTTTTCTTCAGGCGCTGCACACCTTCGCGCGTGACCTCGATCTGGACCTCCATCACACCTGTGCCGGTGACGATGTTCCCCACGCTGATCTCGTTGTTGAGGATGCGTGCGTCGATTCGCGTGCGCGATTTCGCGTCGTACGCCGACACTTCCTTGAGGTCATTCACCAGCGCGTCCTCGAGATACTTGGCGAATGTGCCGCTGGGCGAAATCAGGCGCGCGCCGCGCAGCGAGAGGTTGTTGACCGGATCGTTCGGATCGGTCGGCTGCACCTTGACCACTGCCACGGGGGCCGGCTTGCTTGCCTTGAGCCGGTCAAGGGCTTCGTAGTCCGCCGCGTAGGGCGGTGCCTTCAACTGTGCGCACCCTGTGGCCAGGACGGCCAAGGCGCAGAAGGCAAATCCATGCATGCGAGTTACTGTCACGCTCTCCTCCTCTATGGGTTGTTTTGGAGACGGAACGGTAACACGGTGCTACGACCGAAGCGCGGTATTTCGTCACACAGACTGCCGCTGGGCCCGACGCGGCAACGCACTCAGCGCAGCTTCTCGTTCCTCCGAATCTCGCTGCTCAGCTGCGAAGTCATCTGCCTGGCCGCGCGTCGCGCGGCCAGCCCGTAGTCGCCATTGAACTCGCCGAATTCCGCCGTGCCGTTGCCGGTCGCGCGCACGCGCGTGACCTCGGCGCCCGCGGTGTCCGTCACCACGCACGACACCTCGGCCGTGAACGCAGTGGGCGGCCAGGTGACCCATGAGGACGAGCTCGAATCCGTCTTGATCTGCGGCGTGAATACCAGCGACACGCCCGCTGCTTCATTGGCCTTCGCATCGCTCGCGGTGCGCACGACGATCACGTTGCGGTAGACCCCGCGCAGGGCATCGCGAATGGATTTTTCCAGGTCGCGGTATGGGTAGTAGCTCACGCGGTCGCCGCTGCCGCCGGCGGTCGTGACCTGCAGGTCGCGCTGCGCATCGGTCATCACATACGCGACCTTCTTCGGGATGAGGTGGGCGACGGAGCGCGGCGGCGCCGTCTCCGTGATCATCGTGATCGGGTGGGAGCAGCCGGCCAGGAGGGCAGCGGTTGCCAGCGCGGCAGCCAGGCGGGGCATCGGAGAAGAAAGAAGAAACGACATGGTGCTTCTCCGGCTTTATGGCGCTGACGTCGCGATGGCCGCCACGAATTGCGGATCGGCATACATCTGCCGCAGCAGCGCACGCACCAGCCTCGGATACGCGGCCTGCCCGGCGGGCACGGCCACGATGTTCGCGTAGCTCGAATCGAAGGCGATCTCGCCGCGGTAGGTCTTGCGCAGCTTCTGCGCCGCATCGCGCGTGACCGTGACCTCCACGTCCATGCGGCCGGTGCCGTTGATCACGCCCAGGTCGAGTTCGTTGACGACGATGCGCGCCGCGATGCGCGTCGGCGCCTTCGGGTCGTAGACCGCGATCTCGCTCAGGTCGCGCATCAGCGCGTCTTCGAGGTACTGCGCGAAGGTGCCGCTGGGCGACACGAGTTTTGCGCGGCGCAGGCTCAGCGTGTTGATCTTGTCGTTGGGGTCGGTCGGCTGCACCTTGGCGACCGCCACCTTGCCGGGGTTGTTGGCCTCGAGGCGATCGAGCGCCTCGTAGTCGGCGGCGTAAGGCGGTGCGCCGAGCTGCGCGCAACCGGCCGCGAGCAGCACCGCGGCGCATGCGCCGAGCCTCGCGGCGAAAGCGTGCAGGCGGAAACCATGCGGTCTGAAAACGATCGCCATGTCTCGAGTCCCCCTCGTCCGAGATGTCTTCTGCTCCCGGCGCGAAGGTAGCACGCCTCGCGCCGCGCGCGAAGGCCGCTAAGGGAAGAACCTCAGACCGGTTCGAGGACGTGGATCAGCTTGCTCTCGACCAGCTCCTTGGTCTTCTCGCCATGGGCTTTCATGTGCGGCGCGACGGCGTGCGCCTGCAGGTGGGCGAGCGTTTCCCACTTCTCGACGACGACGAAAGTGTCGGCCCCGAAGCTGGCCTTCGAGGGCGGAACGCCCTGCGCATCGATCGTCGCGCCGTACTCGATGCAACCCTCTTCGGCCAGCACGGCCGCGCGGTTTGCGGCGAAGGCTTCGAGCAGTTGGGCGCGCTGGCCGGGCTTGGCGTTGATGACAGCGACTACGTGAATCATTGGAATGGCTCCGGATGGTTGTGATGGTTGTTGGACGGCGAGCGTCGAATCTAAAAGATCCGACGCTTTGGTGTCGGTCCCGCGCGTGACCCGATGCGCCCCCTATCATCGCGCGCATGTTCTTCCCGCTCCCCCGCACGGCCACTGCACCCTTCTGCCCCTCCGAAGTCAAGGGCAGCGTGGCGGTTCCGCAGGACCTGCCTTTCGGCAAGAAGCTCTTGCGCTACGCGGGTCCGGGCCTCCTGGTTTCTGTGGGCTACATGGACCCGGGCAACTGGGCGACCGACATCGAGGCGGGCTCGCGTTTCGGCTACGGCCTGCTCTTCGTGGTGCTGCTCGCGAGCCTGGCGGCGATGCTCTTGCAGACGCTGTGCGTGCGGCTCGGGCTGGTCGCGCAGAAGGACCTGGCGCGCGCCTGCCGCGAGCACTATTCGCCGCGCGTGAACCGCTTCCTCTGGCTCGGCGCAGAGCTGGCCATCGTGGCCTGCGACCTCGCCGAGGTGCTGGGCAGTGCGCTCGCATTGCACCTGCTGTTCGGCGTGTCGATTCCGGTGGGCATCGCCATCACGGCCTTCGACACGCTGCTCGTGCTGGGCCTGCAGGGTGCAGGCTTCCGGCGCGTGGAGGCCATCGTGCTCGGGCTGGTGGGCACCATCGCGGGCTGCTTCATCGTGGAGCTCGCGATGTCGCAGCCCAACTGGTTCGGCGTTGCGATGGGCTTTGTGCCGAGCTTCGAGCGGCTGCAGCAGCCCGGCGCGCTGTACCTTGCGATCGGCGTGGTCGGCGCGACGGTGATGCCGCATAACCTGTACCTGCATTCGTCCATCGTGCAGACGCGGCTCATCGCCGACACCGATGCGGCGCGCCGCGAGGCGGTGCGCTTCTGCACGCTCGATGCGGTGGTGTCGCTGTCCCTCGCGCTCCTGGTCAACGCGGCCATCATGGTGCTCGCGGCCAGCGCCTTCCACGCGACCGGCCACCAGGACGTGACCGAGATCGACGATGCCTACCGGCTCATCGAACCTATCGTGGGCAGCGCATTCGCGGCCACGCTGTTCGGCATCGCGCTGCTGGCCTCGGGCCAGAGCTCGACCTTCACCGGCACCATCGCGGGCCAGATCATCATGGAAGGTTTTCTCGACCTGAAGATCCCGTGCTGGCAGCGGCGCCTGCTCACGCGCGCGCTCGCGCTCGGGCCGGCGTTCTTCGGCGTCTGGTGGTTCGGCGACGGCGGCGTGGGCAAGATGCTGGTGCTCAGCCAGGTGGTGCTGAGCTTCCAGCTGCCCTTTGCGATGTGGCCGCTGATCCGCTTCACGAGCAGCCGCAGCATGATGGGCGGCTTTGCCAACGGCCCGGTGGTGAAGCTGCTGGCCTGGGGCCTTTTCGGTGTGATCAGCGCGGCCAACGTGTGGCTGATCGGCTCCGTCGTCCTCGGCAAGGGCTGAGGAAAAAGCGCAAGGTCAGCGGCGCTTGCCGGCGTCCTTCCACAGGTGCACCAGCGCTGCGGGCGCTTCGGTCTCGGGCACGTCGAAGCTGACCGAACTGGCGGTGGCCGTGTTTTCCATCACCACCTCCACGCGGTAGACGCGCTGGTCGCCGCCCGGCGACGTGGCGCCGCTTTCCTCGGCATGCGGCATCGCGCTTTGCAGCGCGTCGTCGATCTGCTGGCGCAACTCCTCGGTGCAATCGCCCAGCTGGAAGCTGCGCGGCCGTGCGAGGCCGGGCATGTAGGCAATGCCGCCCTCGCGCGTCACGCGCACGACGGTGGCTTCGGTCAGGGGCGGCAAGTGGATCATGATGCGGTGACTCCCACGGTGTTCCATGCGGCGATGACCGCCTTGTGCGCCGCGCTGCCGGCGCCGAAGCGCTTGGCGGCGGCACTCACGGTCAGTTCGGCGAAGGCGGCGAAATCGGCGTCCTGCTTCAACCGGCGGTCGCACACGGTGTCGTACCAGATGCGCCCGGCCGTCTCCCACGCCGGGCCTTCGATGGCGGTCGCGGCGAGATGGAAGGCGCGGTTCGGAATGCCGGAATTGATGTGCACGCCGCCATTGTCCTGCCGCGTGACGACGATGTCTTTCATGTGCGCGGGCTGCGGGTCCTTGCCGAGCACCGGGTCGTCGTAAGCGGTGCCGGGCTCGGCCATCGAGCGCAGCGCGCGCGCCTTCACCGTTTCCTTGAAAAGCCCCGCGCCCACCAGCCAGTCGGCCTGCTGCGCGGTCTGCTGGAGCACGTGCTGCTTGACCAGCGCGCCGAACACGTCGCAGATCGATTCGTTGAGCGCGCCCGACT
Organism: Variovorax sp. AC194; assembly: GCF_979257995.1. Lineage (NCBI taxonomy): Bacteria > Pseudomonadati > Pseudomonadota > Betaproteobacteria > Burkholderiales > Comamonadaceae > Variovorax > Variovorax sp. AC194. The sequence goes on from NZ_OZ409823.1 coordinate 321,806, forward strand.
GGCCCTGGTAGACCAGCCCGGACTCGTGATCGATCACGCCGTGCGTGAGCTCGTGGCCGATGATGTCCACGGCAATGGTGAAGCGGTTGAACACCTCGCCGTCGCCATCGCCGAACACCATCTGCGTGCCGTTCCAGAAGGCGTTGTCGTAGTCGTTGCCGTAGTGCACGCTGCCCGTGAGCGGCATGCCACCAGCGTCGATGGAGTCGCGCGCGTAGATGTCGTGGTACAGCCGCCAGGTGGCGCCCAGGGCGTCGTAGGCCTCGTCGACCGCGAGGTCCTTGCTGGCCGCCTGGCCCTCGCTGCGGATCAGCTTGCCGGGCAGTTGCGTGGTGTTGCCCGCGTCATGGATCTTGCGCTCGGGCGAGCCGCGCTTGGCGTACTGCGGCGCGGGGCCCGACGCCACCTTGGGCGCGATGAATTCGCGCAGACCGCGGTGCTCGCGGTCGATCATCAGCGTGTTGGCCGCGCGGGCGCTGACCGGTGCATCGGCGTGCGCCGCGAGCCGGTCCAGCAGGTACGGCGGTACGAAGCTGGGCGGCAGGATCGATGGCGGGCGAAGCGGCATGGGCAGGTCTCCGGTGAGCGGTCAGCGATGAAAAATACGGTAGCAGAAAGCCACGGGCGCGGGCCGTGGCGGTTTCTCTTTCCAGTGGTCAGCGAACCGCCCGCCGCAGGACATGGCTCGCCAGATCCGCGAGGAAACCGCCAGATTCGCGAAGTTGGCGAAAGAAGGCGGCGTGGTGATCGAATAGCGTGCAGGCGTTCGGTTACGCACGCGCACACTCTCGCGCGGTAGGTACCCCGCCAAGGCATAGGATTGGGGCTTTCCGTATTCACGCCATCCTGCCCATGTTCATCGTCACCCTCACCTACACCCGCCCCCTGGCAGAAGTCGATGCGCTGATGGACCCGCACATGGTCTGGCTCAAGAAGCACTACGAGAGCGGCCTCTTCGTGGCGTCGGGCCGGCAGGTGCCGCGCACGGGCGGCGTCATCCTCGCGCGGTCGGGCGACCGCGAAGCGCTCGAAGCGGTGCTGGCGCGCGACCCGTTCGTACAGGGCGGCGTGGCGCGGATGGACGTGACGGAATTCGTCCCCAGCATGACCGCCCCGAGCATCGAGGTCATCAAGACGTTCTGATCGAACTCGCCCCAGAACATTGGGCTCGCCCCCAGGCTCCGCGCACTTCGTGTCGCTTCGCCAACCCCCTACCGGGGGCGACACCTGCGGCCCGGCGAAGCCGGTTCCGCGGTGTTTCGCGACAAGACCCCCGGGTCTTACGTCGCTGCCGGCACTTCCTCTCGGCCGCCCGGGTGCCGCGCAAAGCGCGCGGCCTTGGCGTCGTGCACCGGCGCCGAGTCGTCCCAGGGCCAGCCGCCGAACTGCGTGCGGCGGTAGTCGGCCATGGTCTGGCTGATCTCGGCCTGGGTGTTCATCACGAAGGGGCCGTACTGCGCCACCGGCTCGGCGATCGGGCGGCCCTGCAGCACGAGGAACTCGCTGTCGTCGTCGCCGTTGACCAGCTCGACGGCCGCATCCGCGCGCAGCTCGACCGCCACCGGTCCTTCGATGCGCTCGCCGCCGATCTGCGCGGCCGCGCCCTTGAAGAAATAGAGCATCCGCCGCGTGCCCTCGCCCGTGGCGGGCGGCAGCGTCCATTGCGCGCCGGGCGTCATCTTGATCGTCCAGATCGCCACGTCGGCATCGGCCTCAGCGGCCCATGAGGCGGGCGGCGGCGCGAGCGGCTGGATGGGCTCCGGCCCGTTGCCGGCTTCGCCAAGCCGGCCCGCGATGACCGCCACCTCGGTGCGCCCGCCCTTCGCGTCGTCCGAGGCGAAGCGCGGAATCGCGTCCGACCAGAACATCGTGAAGTGCGGCTCGGCCATCTTGTTCTTGGCAGGCAGGTTGAGCCAGATCTGGAAGAGCTCCAGCGGATTGGGCGCGCCTGCATCGAGCAGCGGGAACATCTCCGAATGCACGATGCCCTTGCCGGCCGTGAGCCACTGCACGTCGCCGCCGCCGAAGCGCGCGGTGGCGCCCAGCGAATCGGAGTGATCGACCAGGCCCTTGCGCACGATGGTCACCGTCTCGAAGCCGCGGTGCGGGTGCGAGGGAAAGCCCGGCACCGTGTCGCCGTGGTACATGCTCCAGCCGTCCTTGCGGCTGAAGTCCTGGCCGATCTGGCGGCCCGCGAGCGACGCCTCGGGGCCCATGCGGCCGTTGGCCTTGGGGTAGGCGTCGTCGTGATAGACGCAGAACAGGAACGGGTCGATCGTCTGCCAGGGAAAGCCGAGCGGCTTGACCTGGACGATGGGACCCTTGTTGTTGTTGTTGTCGGACATGTGGCTATTCCTTTCCATGGGGGGCTCGGCCGATGATGCCGTGCCAATGGATGGAATATCGGGGCGCCTGCGCCTTCCGGTAGGGGCCTTCCCTGCAACAGTGAAGAGCGCGTATGGAACGATGGGCATCGCTTTTGTTCCTCAGCGCCGGGGCGTCAGGAGTTCTGGTGCTGGACGACCGCGTTCGGGTCCATGTACATCAGCTCCCAGAGGTGGCCGTCGATGTCCTGGAAGCCGTGGCCGTACATGAAGCCGTAGTCCTGGGGTTCCCGCGGCGTGGTGCCGCCGGCGGCCACCGCCTTGGCGACCAGTGCGTCGACCTCGGCGCGGCTCTCGCACGACAGGCACACCAGCACCTCGGTGCTCGTGCTCGTGTCGGTGATGCGCTTGGTGGTGAAGGTCTTGAAGAAGTCCTCCACCAGCAGCATTGCGAAGATGCTGTCCTTCTCGATCACCATGCAGGCGGCATTCGCATCGGTGAACTGTGCGTTGAAGGTGTAGCCCAGCGCGGCGAAGAACGTCTTGGTCTTCTCGAGGTTCTTGACGGGGAGGTTCACGAAGATCTGCTTGTTGGCCATGGTGTTTCCTGTGTCGATGAAGGGCTGGATCTGGAGGTTTGCCGGTGTGTTGTGTACACCGTCCACAAACGATAGCAAAGAAAATGGACGGCGTCCACATGATTTTTCAGATCTTTGTTTTTTGCCCGGTCGGGCCCTCGGGAGATTGCGTGCGGGCCGAAGAAGGCGGGGCATCATGGCCGCCATGGAAATCGAGTTCAAGTTTCAGATTCCGGCCAACCGGCTGAAGGCCGTCGAGGCGGCGCTGCGGCGCGGCACCGTCGTGCGCACCCGCCTGCAGGCGCGCTATTTCGACACCGCCGATCAGGCGCTCGCCGCCGAGGGCATCGTGTTGCGCCTTCGCAAGGAGGGGCGGCGCTGGGTGCAGACCGTCAAGGCGACGGGCGACAACGCGCTGCACCGGCTGGAGCACAACGTCGAACTCGGCACCGCTGCCGCAGCACCGAGCATCGACCCGCAGCGCCACCAGGGCACGCCCGTGGGCGACCGGCTCGCCAAGGCGCTGGCCGCGAGCGGCGCGCCGCTGGTCGAGCGGCAGTCCACCGACATCGTGCGGCTCACGCGCGACGTGCGCGTTGCGGAGCCCGGAGGCGCGGTCGTCGAGATGGCGCTGGATGTCGGCAAGGTCGTGGCGCACGCCGGCACGGCCGAGCAGTCCGAATCGCCCGTGTGCGAGCTGGAGCTCGAACTCAAGCGCGGCGACGTGCAGGGGCTCGTGGCACTCGCGCGCCGCTGGTCGCAGCAGCACGCGCTGTGGTTCAGCACCGTGTCCAAGGCCGAGCGCGGCGCGCGGCTGCTGGCGAAGGTCGAGGTCGTGGCGGCCGTGAAGGCCGAGACACCGCGCTTTCCCGAAGGCAAGGACAGGCTCGACGGCCGCGCGATCCAGCAGGCCATCGTCGCGTCGTGCCTCGCGCAGATGCTGCCCAACGCCAGCGAGATCGCGGCGGGCAGCACCGATGAAGAGCAGATCCACCAATTGCGCATCGGCATCCGGCGCCTGCGCACCGCGCTGCGCGAACTGGCGGGGCTCGATGCGGGCAGCGGCCTTTTCGACGCGGCCCGATGGGAGCCGCCGCTGGTCGATGCCTTCCGCGCGCTCGGCGACCTGCGCGATCGCGAACAGGTGGTGAAGCTCGCGCAGCCGCAACTGCGCGAAGCGGGGGCGCCGGAGTTCGATCCGCTGGCGGGCGGCGACGCGGCGGCGGCCGATGCGCCGTCCCCTGGCGACATCGTCCGTGCGCCGGCGTTCCAGTCGGTGCTGGTTTCGCTGATCGGCTTCACCGCCGCTGCGCCGGAACCGGAAGCCGCGCCGGAGGCCTCCGACGCCGAAAAGACCGACGAAACCCCTCCGGCGCCGGCCCCGATGAGCCTGAACGACGCCCGCCGCCTCCTGCGCAAGCGCCTCCAGCACCTGCACAAGCAAGCGGTGCGCGACGGCAAGCGCTTCGAGTCGCTCGGCACCGAAAGCCAGCACCGCGTGCGCAAGCGGCTCAAGCGCCTGCGCTACCTCGCGGAGTTTGTCGCCCCGCTGTTCGATGCCGATGAAAAGTCGTCCTCAGCCGCCGAGCGCTACCTGAAGCACCTGCGCCCCGCGCAGGACGCGCTGGGCGAATTCAACGACGAAGCCGTCGCGCTCGCGCTCTACCGCGAAGCCACCGAGCGCGATGGGCGCGCGTGGTTTGCGGTCGGCTGGTTCAGCGCGAGGCATGCGGTCCATGCAAAGACGTGCCGCAAGGCGCTGGGCGGGATCGACGAGGCGCCGCGGTTCTGGAAGTAGCCGGCGCGCGCCCGCCGAGCTTCGATCTCAGTGATGGTGCCCGTGCGCACCATGCACATGCCGGTGCTCGATTTCCACCGGCAGCGCCGCGCGCACGTCCGTCACCTGCAGGCTGAACTTCAGCGCCTTGCCGGCCCACGGATGGTTGCCGTCGAGCAGCACGACCGGGCCCTTGATCTTGGTCACGGTGAAGACGTGCTCGGTGCCGTCGTCGAGGCGGCCCTGCAACTGCCCACCCACCTTCACGCCCGGCGGAAATTCGGTCTTGGGGATGGTGCGCACCAGCGCCTCGTCGCGCTGGCCGAAGGCGTCTTCGGGGGCGAGGTTCAGCACGGTCTGGAAGCCCTTTTCCTTGCCGTCGAGCGCTTCCTCGATCTTGGGCAGCGTGTTTTCGTAACCGCCATGCAGGTAGGCCATCGGCTCGGGGCTGGCTTCGATGAGCTTGCCCTGGGCGTCGGAGACTTTGTACTTGATGGTGACGACGGTGTCTTTTTCGATTTTCATGGAGAGCATTTTCCTTGGAACTGTTGTCCACTGTTCGGGCCGCGCTTAGCAACTGAATTTAAGGCCTCACCTGTGAACGGGCCACCGAAACGGTGCCTGAAGAAAGCATGCAAATAGCTGTACAAATACACAGCGCATGGTCAATGCTACCAACTACACTTCGCCGAAATGCCCACGCCGAACTTGCTCAACACCGGGATCTACTCGCTAGGCCAAGCCGCGCGTTTGATCGGCGCGGAAACTCGTGCGGTACGGCGTTGGATGCGAGGCCACCGTTGGAAATACGGTGAGGGCCATCGACATACGGCACCGCTCTGGAAAACTCAGTTGGCTGATGCAGATTTCGAAGAGCTTGCGATAGGCTTTCGAGATCTGATGGAGCTTCGGCTGGTGCGCGCTTTCACTGACGCAGGCGTGAGTCTCCACGTGATCAAGGCAACGATCGAGGCCGCGCGCGAAAGTTGGCACACCGACTATCCGTTGACCACCCGTCGATTCCTGACTGACGGCAAAAAAATCTTTGAGTCAGCTGTCGATGACGCGGGCGATGAAACGCTGGTCGATGTTCGCGCTCATCAGATCGTGTTTACCCACGTGATCAAACCATCGCTCTACGCAGGTATCGAGTACGACGGCAATGTGGCTCGCTTGTGGAGTCCACCGGGCAGCAAGGGGGTTGCATTGGATCCTTCGCGGCAGTTCGGGGCACCGATCGTCGTCGGCCCGAGCATTCCGACGGACACTCTCTTCGATGCCTTCATCGCAGAGGGCCGTGACCGCAAGGCCGTTGCGCGGCAGTTCGAGATTGATCCGAAGCACGTCGACGCCGCCGTGCGGTTCGAGGAGCGGCTACGGGCCTGAAGTTCTTCTTTGATGCGAATCTGTCGCCACATTTCGCTCGTGGCATCGCTGGCCTATGCGCCTCGGTAAAAGATGAAGTCGAAACGGTCGTGCATCTCACGGACCTGTTCAAACCAGACGCTCAGGATGTGGATTGGATCGGCGAATTGACCAAGACAGGTCCATGGTGCATTGTTTCTATCGACCGTTTCAAGAAGCATCACAACGCCGAGCGTGAAGCCTTGCGTAAAGGCGGGCACATGATCTTTGTGCTGGAAAAGCAATGGAGCGGCCAGCCTTTTTGGATGAAGGCAGAACGCTTGGTTGGATGGTGGCCGCAAATCCTAATTCAGGCGCAGATTCAAGCGGGAGGCATGTTGTCGGTGCCGTTTCCCCATCGCACGGGCGCGAAGTTCAAACCAATCAAGTTGTAGGACGAGAGGTCATCACATCCGTTTGGATCGAAAAACCTCCGGCAGCGTCTCCTGCGTATTCAACTTCTCCATCACCATCCCGATGAACGCCGACACCGCCAGCGGCAGGTGCTTGCGGCTCGGATACAGCACGCTCAGCCCATGCCCCGTGCGCTGGTACTGCGGCAGTACCGGCACCAGCCGCCCCGCTTCCACATCCAGCCGCCCCATCGATGGCGGCAGCAGCGCGATCCCCAAACCAGCCACCGCGGCCTTGCGCAACGCCTGCGCCGTATTCCCGCTGAAGCGCCCGGTGACCTGCACTTCTTCGTCCACCCCATCGGGCCCGGTCACCCGCCACGTCGCCCGCCCGCTCGGGTGCGCCGCCGTCACGCAGTCGTGATCCGCCAGGTCCTGCAGCGTCAGAGGCGCGCCGCGCGCGGCGATGTACGCGGGGCTCGCGACCATGCCGTCCGTGCGCGGCCCGAGCAGCTTGCGGCCGACGAAGCCTGAATCGGGCAGCGCTCCGCCGCGGAACGCCACGTCGATCTGGTCGGCGATCAGGTCGGCTTTCGCGTCGCTCAGCACGAAATCGACGCGCACCAGCGGATTCGCCGCCAGGAAATCCGCCACCCACTCCATCGGAAAGAAATCGAAGAAATCCGCCGTCGCCGCCACGCGCACGAGCCCGCTGGGCTCCTGGCTGCCGGTGATCAGCTCCTGCCCGGCGTCGATCAGCCCGTCGACGGCCCCCGCGCAGCGTTCGTGAAACGCCTCGCCCGCGCTCGTGAGCGTCAGCTTGCGGGTCGAGCGCTGCATCAGCCGGGTGCCCAACTGCGCCTCGAGCTGCTGGATGCGCCGGCTCACGGTGTTGGGCGGCAGGCCCAGGCGCCGGGCGGCTTCGGCAAAGCTACCGTGGCGCACCACCTGCACGAACATGGCGATGTCGTTGAGGTCGAGCATGGGTGGATTCCTTCCAAGAATGGACGAGTGCAATCCGACTCTACCGTCTAGTCGATCAATGGGTGTGACCCTAATCTTCAGGTCATGGCTTTTCCAGCCTCCAGCCCACCCCCATTCAGGAGCACTCCATGACCCAGCAAAAACCTCTCATCGGTATCGTCCTCGGCTCGACCCGCGAGGGCCGTTTCGGCGAGAAGCCTGCGCAGTGGATCCACGACATCGCAAAGCAGCGCACCGATCTCGCCTTCGAGCTGGTCGACCTGCGCGACCATCCATTGCCCTTCTTCAACGAGGCCGGCGCGCCCGCCTGGGGGCCGGTGAAGAACGAGGCCGCGCAGCGCTGGCAGGCCAAGCTGGCCACCTTCGACGGCCTCGTCATCGTCACGCCCGAATACAACCACGGCCCGAGCGCGGTGCTCAAGAACGCGATCGACTGGGCCTACAAGGAGTTCGTGCGCAAGCCGATCGGCTTCGTGGGCTACGGCGGCGTGGGCGCGGCGCGCGCGGTCGAGCAGCTGCGGCTGGTCGCGGTCGAGATGCAGATGGCGCCCGTGCGCAACGCGGTGCACATCGGCATGGTCGAGTTCATGGGCATCTGGCAGCAGGGCAAGAGCTTCGACGACTTTCCGCACCTCGCGCAGGCCGCCACCGGCATGCTGGACGACCTCGCGTGGTGGACCCGCGCGCTCAAGACAGCCAGGGAGGCCGCATGACCACCGCAACTGAAGTCGCCACGCAAACCCGCGCCATCGTCTACCGCACGCGCGGCGCGCAGCACGGGCCGATCACCCGGCTCATGAGCCCGGGCGACCTGGGCGAATTTTTGAAGCCCTTCGTGTTCCTGGACCTGTTCGGCTTCGATGTCGGCGGCGGCCACAAAGGCTTCGGCATGCACCCGCACTCGGGCATCGCGACGCTGACCTGGCTCATCGAAGGCGACACGCTCTACGAAGACACGACCGGCAAGGAGGGCGAGCGGGGCGTGCTGCGCGGCGGCGGCGTCGAGTGGATGCGCGCGGGCAACGGCGTGTGGCACACCGGCGCGCCCGCGCCGGACGTGAAGCGCGTGCGCGGCTTCCAGCTCTGGGTGGCGCTGCCGGCCTCGGAAGAAAACGCGCCGGCGCAAAGCATCTACCTCGCGCCCTCGCAGGTGCCGCAGGAGGGCCCGGCGCGCGTGCTGCTCGGGCGCTACGGCGCGGCGCAGAGCGCCATTCCGGCGCCCGCGCCGATGAACTACCTGGCCGTGCAACTGAAGGACGGCGAGCACTGGCGCTACACGCCGCCGGCCGGCCACACGGTCGGCTGGGTCGCGGTCAATGGCGGCGGGCTCGATGCGGGCGACAGCACCGGCGGGCCGATCGGCACCGGCGAGCTGGTGGTGTTCGAGGAGTCGGGCCGGGCCATCGATTTCACGGCGCGCGGCGACACGTCGTTCGTGCTGGGCTCGGCGGTGAAGCACCCGCACGACCTCGTGATGGGCCACTACTCGGTGCACACGAGCCGCGCAACGCTGGACCGGGGCGAGGCCGAGATCCGCCGCATCGGCGCGAAGCTGCGGCAGGAAGGCCGGCTGGGCTGATTCGGCCACAGCAGGCCAAGAGCAGACCCAGCGCAAACCAGCGTGCGCCCGGCGGGCGGCTGCGCCAGAATCGTTCGCTTCGAACGACTCCCGCAGCCCCCACCCGCCATGAACCTCGTTGACGCCTTTGCCAGCAACGCCGCCCGCTTCGTAGACATCCGACGCGACATCCACGCCCACCCCGAGCTCGGCTTCGAAGAACACCGCACCTCCGAGAAGATCGCCAACCTGCTGGCCGAATGGGGCATCGAGGTGCACCGCGGCATCGCGGGCACGGGCCTCGTGGGCGTGCTGCGCAAGGGCACGGGCAGCCGCACGATTGGCCTGCGCGCCGACATGGACGCGCTGCCGCTCAACGAAGCCAACGACTTCGCCCACAAGTCCACCCACCCCGGCCGCATGCACGCCTGCGGCCACGACGGCCACACGACGATGCTGCTGGCCGCCGCCTGGCACCTGTCGCAGCAAGGGCCGGACGACTTCGACGGCACCGTGCATTTCATCTTCCAGCCCGCCGAGGAGATGGGCAAGGCGGGCGCCAGGAAGATGATCGACGAGGGCCTCTTCGAGCGCTTTCCGTGCGACGCGGTCTTCGGGCTGCACAACTTTCCGGTCGGCGACGTGGGCCGCTTCGCGCTCAACGAAGGCGCGCTGATGGCCTCGAGCAACACCTACAGGATCACCGTGCACGGGCGCGGCACGCACGCCTCGATGCCGCACACGGGCATCGATCCGGTGGCCGCGGTGGTCACGCTCGCCCAGCAGCTGCAGACCATCGTCGCGCGCACCATTCCCAGCACGGAGCGCGCACTGCTCGCGGTCACGCAGCTGCAAGGCTCCGATGCGCCCAACGTGATTCCCGATGTGGCGACGGTCGGCGGCACGATCCGCACCTTTTCCATCGAAGCCATCGACAAGATCGAGGCACGCCTGCGCGAAGTGGCGGCCGGCGTGGCGGCGGCGCATGGCTGCACGGCCGAGGTGTACTTCAACCGCTCCTCCCCGCCGACGGTGAACCATCCGGCCGAGGCGCGCTTTGCCGCCGGCGTGATGCGCGAGGTCGTGGGCGACGACATGGTCACCGACGATTTCCCCGCCGTGATGGGCGCAGAAGACTTCGCGCACATGCTGCTCGCGCGGCCCGGCTGCTATGCGTTCCTGGGCAACGGCGACGGCGACCACCGCCTGGACGGCCACGGGCCCGGCCCTTGCATCATTCACAACACCTCGTTCGATTTCAACGACGAGATCATCCCGATCGGTGCCAGCTACTTCGTCAAGCTGGTGCAGCGCTGGCTGCCGTCGGGCACCTGAGTTCCTTTCCTGTTGACGATGATGAAAGTGGCCACAACGATGACTTCCACCCTGTTCACCCGGCGCTCGCTGGCTGCGGCTGCAGCCGCCGTGGTCCTCTGCAGCTTCGGCGCTGCCCACGCGCAGCAGCGCGTGATCCACGTCATCGTGCCCTTCGGCACCGGCGCCGTGCAGGACACGGTGGCGCGCGCCTTCAACAACGAGTTGGGCGCGGCGCTCAATGCGAGCGCCATCGTGGAGAACCGCGCGGGCGCGGGCGGCACCGTGGGCGCGGCCATCGTGGCGCGCGCGCCGGCCGACGGCAACACGCTGGTGCTGGCGGCCGCGAGCCACAACATCGCGGCGTTCCTCTACAGCAAGCTGCCCTACGACCCGCTGAAGGACTTCGTGGGCGTGGCCAACGTGGGCAACGCGGGCTATGTGCTGGCGGTGGCCAGCGGCATGAATGTCTCGAACACGGCCGACTTCATCAAGGAGGTCAAGGCCAACCCGGGCAAGTACAACTACGCCTCGGCCGGCAACGGCAGCGCCACGCACCTGGCGATGGCGTCGTTCCTCGCGAAGGCGGGCCTGCAGATGACGCACATCCCGACCAAGTCCACGGGCGAGGCCGTCAACGAAGTGCTCGCGGGGCGGGTGCAGGCGGTGATCTCCTCGAGCATCGGCGTGATGGGCTTCCAGGACGACGCGCGCATGAAGCTGCTCGCCTCCACCGGCCAGTCGCGCAGCCCCTTCCTGCCGAAGCTGCCGACCGTGGCCGAGAGCGGCTTGCCGGGCTACGCCTTCGATTCGTGGATCGGCCTGCTCGCGCCCGCCGGCACGCCCAAGGCCGAAGTCGAGCGCCTGAACGCCGCGGCCAACAAGGTGCTGGCCGATCCGGCGATCCAGGAGCGCTTCAAGCGCCTGGGCGTGGAGCCGCGCAGCCAGAGCGCGGAGGAGTTCCAGAAACTGCTGCGCGCGGACTGGGATGCGATGGGGGTGGTGGTGAAGGCGTCGGGCGCGAAGATCGACTGAGCGCGACCGGTGCGGCGTGTAGGACGCCGGTCAATTGACAACGCGCCCGCCGCGCTCATGCTCCTTGGTGAGTTCCGGTGCATCCGCCCCGGACCGCAAGGGGACTTTCATGGACTCGACTTCGCCACCCAACCTGCCTTCGGGCGCACCCGCGAGCAGGTCGCCGAAGGTCCTGTGGGCCGTGATCGGCGTGCTGGCAGTGGCCGTCGCCGCGCTCGGCGGCGTGTTGCTGCACCGGCAGGATGCGGGGGCGCCGCCATCTACCGTTGCGGCCTTGCCCGTCGCGCCATCTGGGTCGCCCATCGCGCCGGACGACTTCAAGCCTGAAGCGATGCCAGTGGCGCCAGCGCCGGCCACACCACCGATGGCTTCGGGCGCGGCGCCGCAGGCCATGACTGCCGCACCTGCGCCGTCCCCAGGCCCCGGCGCCGCCTCGGTCGCTGCTGCCGCACCCGTCGCTCCGGCCCCACCACCCTGCGCCGTCTGCGGCCATGTCGAATCGGTGCGCCCGGTGCAAAAGCGCGCGCAGAACACCACCGGCGTGGGCGCCGTGGCCGGCGGCGTGGTGGGCGGGCTGGTCGGCAACCAGTTCGGCCATGGCAACGGCCGCGTCGCGACCACCGTGCTGGGCGCGGTCGGCGGCGGCTTCGCGGGCAACGAGGTCGAGAAGCACGTGCGCACCGTCACGGTCTACGAGGTCGCGGTGCGCATGGACAACGGCTCGCTGCGCACGGTCGAGACGAAGACCGCGCCGCCCATCGGCAAGCCGGTCACGCTGCGCAAAGGCCTGCTGCGCCCGGCGGACGGCCGCAAATAGGCGCCACGCCGGGGGCGCGATCCGCCCGGCGATATCACAAAACCCACCCGCTACGGAAGAGCGCTTGCCCCACGCGCAACTTGACGATATATCCCTAATATATTTAAAGTGCGGACCTTTCCCACCGTCATTCCCCAGGAGCAACCCGTGAGCAATCCCCGCTGGCAAGGCATCTTTCCCGCCATCACCACCAAGTTCCACGCCGACGAAAGCATCGATGCCGAGGGCACCGCGCGCCACATCGATTTCCAGATCCGCAACGGCATCCATGGCCTGGTGACCTGCGGCTCGCTCGGCGAAGCCAGCACGCTGACGCTCGAGGAAAAGCTGCAGGTCGCCAGGATCGCGCTGGAGGCCGCCGACGGCCGCATCCCGGTGCTGGCCAACGTGTCGGAGACCAGCACGCGTGAAGCGCTGCGCTACGTGGACGGCGCCAACAAGCTGGGCGTGGCCGGCTTCATGGTGATGCCCTCGGTGATCTACGTGGCCGATGCGCGCGAGGCGATGCTCAATGTGCGCACCATCGCCAACGCCGCGCAGCAACCCATCATGGTCTACAACAACCCGGTGGCCTACCGCGTGGACCTGAAGCCCGAGCACATGGTGGAGCTGGCCGACTGCGAATGGATCGCCGCCATCAAGGAGAGCACCGACAACATCCGCCGCATCACGGACCTGCGCAACACGGTGGGCGACCGCTACCAGCTGTTCCTGGGCGTGGACGACCTGGCCTACGAGGGCCTGGCGCTCGGCTGCGATGGCCTCCTGGCCGGCGTGGGCTGCGCGTTCCCGCGCGAGACCGTGGCGCTCTACGACCTCATGAAGGCCGGCAAGTTCGCCGAGGCGCTCAAGCTCTACCAGTGGATGACGCCGATGCTGCACCTGGACGTATCGACCAAGCTGGTGCAGAACCTCAAGCTCATCGACCTCCTGGTCGGCGTGGGTACGGAGCACATGCGCCGCCCTCGCCTGCCGCTCATCGGCGAGGAGCGCGCCTTCATCGAGAACATCGTGAAGAAGGCGCTCGCGACGCGGCCGGCGCAGTACCAATCGGTTGTGTAATAACCGCCCTTTCATTGTCCCAACCTAGGAAGAAACATGAAGACAAAAGCAGGCATGGTTCCCTTTTTCGGTCTCGTCGGCCTCGCGGCATTCGCCCTCGCGGGTCACGCCAGTGCGCAGGAGCAGGTCGTCAAGATCGGCCACAGCGGTCCCCTCTCGGGCCCCAACGCGTTCGCGGGCAAGGACAATGAAAACGGCGTGCGCCTGGCCATCGAGGAGCTCAATGCCAAGAAGCTCAGCGTCGGCGGCAAGACGCTGAAGTTCGAGCTGGTCTCCGAAGACGACCAGTGCGACGCCAAGACCGGCGTGAGCGTGGCGCAGAAGTTCGTGGACGACGGCGTGAAGTTCGTCATGGGCCCGTACTGCTCGGGCGTGGCGATCCCGGCCTCGCGCATCTACAGCGACGGCGGCACCCTGGTCTCCACCGTGGGCACCAACCCGAAGGTCACGCAGGGCGGCTACAAGAACCTCTACCGCATCATCGCGAGCGACAACCAGATCGGCTCCAGCATGGCCGTGTACGCGGCCAAGGAACTGAAGGTCAAGAAGGTCGGCGTGATCGACGACCGCACCGCCTTCGGCCAGGGCCTGGCGGAAGAATTCACCAAGGAAGCGCAGAAGCAGGGCCTCACGATCGTGGGCAAGGAATTCACGACCGACAAGGCCGTGGACTTCACCGCCATCCTCACCAACATGAAGGCCAAGGCGCCCGAGGCGATCTTCTTCGGCGGCTACGCGCCGCAGGCCGCGCCGATGGCACGGCAGATGAAGCAGCTGGCAGTGCCCGGCAAGCTCCTGGGCGGCGACACCGTCTGCAGCCCCGCCACCGGCAAGCTCGGCGGCGATGCGGTCAACGACCTGGTGTATTGCGCGCAGGGCGGCTCCATCCTGGAGAAGGCGCAGAGCGGCCCGGCCTTCAAGGAGAAGTTCAAGAAGCGCTTCAGCGCCGATGCGGATGCGTACGCCGCCTCGTACTACGACCAGGTCCTGTTCATCGGCGAATCGATGAAGAAGGCCAACTCGATCGACCCCGACAAGGTGGGCGCGCAGCTCTACAAGGACACCTACAAGGGCGTGGCCGCGACGTATGCGTACGACGACAAGGGCAACATGAAGCAGGCGCCGATCACGGTGTTCACCTTCAAGAACGCCGCTCCCGTTCCCATCGCCAGCTACTGATCGGACGACGCCCATGCAACGCATCCAGATCGTCGACTCGCACACGGGCGGCGAGCCCACGCGCCTTGTGATCGGCGGGTTTCCCGACCTGGGTGGCGGCAGCATGGCCGAGCGCCGCGCGCTGCTCGCGGACCAGCACGACAAATGGCGCGCGGCCACCGTGCTCGAGCCGCGCGGCAGCGACGTGGTGGTCGGCGCGCTGCTGTGCGCGCCGGTGTCGCCCGACGCGGCCGCGGGCGTGATCTTCTTCAACAACGCCGGTTACCTGGGCATGTGCGGCCACGGCACGATCGGGCTGGTCGCGAGCCTGGCGCACATGGGGCGCATCGGCGTGGGCGAGCACCGCATCGAGACGCCGGTCGGCACGGTCACGACCACGCTGCACGCCGACGGCTCGGTGAGCGTGCGCAACGTGCCGGCGTACCGGCACCTGCACCAGGTGGCGGTCGAGCTGCCGGGCCATGGCGTCGTGCGCGGCGACGTGGCGTATGGCGGCAACTGGTTCTTCCTCGTGAGCGAGCACGGCCAGCGCGTGGCGAGCGACAACCTCGCGGCGCTGACCGACTACACCGCCGCATTGCGCCGCGCGCTCGCGGCGCAGGGCATCACGGGTGCCGAAGGTGCGGAGATCGATCACATCGAGCTCTTCGCGAGCGACGACGAAGGCGCGGACAGCCGCAACTTCGTGCTCTGCCCCGGCAACGCCTACGACCGCTCGCCCTGCGGCACCGGCACCAGCGCCAAGATCGCGTGCCTGGCCGCCGACGGCAAGCTCGCGCCGGGCGAGACGTGGACGCAGGCCAGCGTGATCGGCAGCCGCTTCGAGGCCAGCTACGCGATGGACGACGACAAGGTCATCCCGACGCTGCGCGGCCGCGCGCACATCAGTGCAGAAGCCACGCTGCTGGTCGACGACAACGATCCCTTCGGATGGGGCATCCGGCTCTGAGAAGGTGTGAACGAACCCGCCATGCCCGCTCATCCCGCCCAAGCACACCCGCTCGGCGTTGCAAATGCTCGCCATAGCCCGAGCTATGGCTGTGCTTTGCGCCTTGATCGGGCGCGCCTGGGCGGGCTGCTCGGGCACGCCGGATTCATTCACACCTTCTGACGCCGCTGGCATGAACGCGGATGTGATTGTCATCGGCGCCGGCATCGTCGGCGCCGCCTGCGCGCATGCGCTGGCGCAGGCCGGCCGCCGGGTGCTGGTGATCGATGCGCGCATCGGCGGCGCCACGGGCGCGGGCATGGGCCACCTCGTGGTGATGGACGACAACCCGGCCGAGCTCGCACTGAGCCGCGACTCGACCGCGCGATGGCGCGCCCTCGCGCCGCACATGCCCGAGGACTGCGCGTACAGCGCCTGCGGCACGCTCTGGATCGCCGCGAACGCAGAAGAAATGGCCGAGGCCGAACGCAAGCAACAGCGCCTGCGTGAACACGGCATCGATGCCCGCATGCTCGACGCAGCCGCACTGGCGCGCGCCGAACCCGCATTGCGCAAAGGCCTCGCGGGCGCGCTCGAAGTGCCGGGCGACGGCATCCTCTACGCGCCGAACGCGGCGCGCTGGCTGCTCGGCCAGGGCGGCGATGCGGTCCGCGTCGAGCACGCGAAGGTCGAGGCGATCGAAGACGACGGCACGCTGCGCCTCGCGGACGGCACCCGCCGCACTGCGTCACAGATCGTGCTGGCCAATGGCATCGAGGCGACGACGCTCTGTCCCGAACTCCCCATCCGCCCGAAGAAGGGCCACCTGCTGATCACCGACCGCTACCCGGGCACGGTGCATCACCAGCTCGTGGAGCTCGGCTACGTGACCAGCGCGCACCACAGCGACGGCGACTCGGTCGCGTTCAACGTGCAGCCGCGGCCGACGGGGCAGTTGCTGGTCGGCTCCTCGCGGCAGTTCGACACGACCGATCCGGCCGTGGAAGCGCCGATGCTCGCGCGCATGCTGCAGCGCACGCTCGACTACCTGCCGGGGCTCGGCAATCTCAATGCGGTGCGCGCGTGGACCGGCATGCGCGCCGCGTCGCCCGATGGGCTGCCGCTATTGGGCAAGCACCCGTGGCGCGAGAAGCTCTGGCTCGCCGTCGGCCACGAAGGGCTGGGCGTGACCACCGCGCCGGGCAGCGCGCATGTGCTCGCGGCGCTGATGACCGGCGCTGCACCTGAATTCGATGCGGCGCCCTATGCGCCGCGCGGCCTGCTGGAAATGGCATGAGCAGCCACACCTTGCTGCACATCGACGGCAACCTCGTGCGCGTGAAGGCGGGCAGCTCGGTCGCCGCCGCGTTGCGCATCGCGGGCGGCATGGGCGTGGCGCGCACTTCCGTCACGGGCCAGCCGCGCGCGCCGTTCTGCGGCATGGGCGTGTGCCAGGAGTGCCGCGTGCTCATCGATGGCCGGCGCCGGCTCGCGTGCCAGACGGTCTGCGCCGAAGGCATGCGCGTGGAGACTTCGGAATGACCGCGCTCGAACACTGCGATGTGCTGATCGTCGGCGCGGGCCCGGCCGGCATGGCGGCGGCGGTCGCTGCCGCACCGAGCGGCGCATCGATCGTCGTGATCGACGACAACCCCGCGCCCGGCGGGCAGATCTGGCGCGACGGTCCCGGCGCGGCATTGCCCGCGGTTGCGCGCAAGTGGCGCGATGCGCTCGCGCGCCACGCCAACATCCGCGTGTGCAGCGGCACGCGCGTGATCGCTGCGCCCGCGCGCAACGAACTGCTGCTGGAAGACGCCGAGCGCGGCTGGCGCATGCAGTGGAAGAAACTGATCCTCTGCACGGGCGCGCGCGAATTGCTGTTGCCGTTTCCGGGCTGGACGCTGCCTGGCGTGACGGGCGCGGGCGGCCTGCAGGCGCTCATCAAGGCCGGCATGCCGGTCGAAGGCGAGCGCATCGTGATCGCGGGCAGCGGGCCACTGTTGCTCGCTGCCGCATCCACTGCGCGCGCCGCGGGCGCGAAGGTCGTGCGCATCGCCGAGCAGGCCGCGTTCGCGTCGGTCGCGGGCTTCGCCGCGAACCTGTGGCGCTGGCCCGGCAAGGCCGCGCAGTCGGTGACGCTGGCCGATCCGCAGTACCGCACTGCGTCGCGCATCGTCTCGGCGCAAGGTGGCGCGCAGGTCGAATCGGCCCGGCTTCATCAAGGCGGCCGCGAAGTGGAAATCGCCTGCGACCGCGTGGCCTGCGGCTTCGGACTCACGCCCAACACGCAGCTGGGCCGTCTGCTCGGCTGCGCCCTCACGGCCGAAGGCGCGCAGGCGCTGGCCGTCGATGCGCGGCAGCTCACCAGCCTGCCCGACGTCTACGCCGCCGGCGAATGCACCGGCTTCGGCGGCAGCGAACGCGCGCTCGCGCAAGGCGCCATCGCCGGCTACGCGGCGGTCGGCAACGAGCGCGCCGCAAAGCAGCACGAAGCCGAACGCGCCCGCTGGGACGCCTTCGCCGCGCAGCTGCACCGCAGCTTCGCGCTCGCCCCCGAAATCAAACAGATGCCGCAGCCCGACACCCTTGTGTGCCGCTGCGAAGACGTGCCCTACTCCGCGCTCGCCGACTGCACCGGCTGGACCGATGCCAAGCTCCATCGCCGCTGCGGCATGGGCGCCTGCCAGGGCCGCGTGTGCGGCGATGCGGCGCAGTTCCTCTTCGGCTGGACGCCGCCCGCGCCGCGCCCGCCGCTGTCGCCGGTGCGCATCGCGACGCTGGCCGGCCTGGCGAACCTCGCGAAAGGGAGCGACGCCCGACAATGAGGCCGCATCCGAAGACAACCATGGCCGCCCCGAAGACTCCCCTCCGCCCCCCGCCCAAGCGCCGCGCCGCCGACGTGGCCTACGACGCCATCGAGACGCTGCTGTCCACCATGCAGCTGGAGCCCGGCAGCCAGATCGTGGAGGCCGACTTGGCCGAGCGCACGGGCCTGGGCCGCACGCCGGTGCGCGAGGCGCTGATGCGCATGGTGTCGATCGGACTCATCGTGCAGCAGCCGCGCCGCGGCCTCCTGGTGTCGGCCATCGACCTGGCCGACCACCTGGATGTGATCCAGACCCGGCGCGTGCTCGAGCGGCTGATCGCGGCGTGCTCGGCGCGCCGCGCGACCGCGCTGCAGCGCAAGGACATCGTGCGCTGCGCCGAGGCGATGGTCGAGGCCGCGGGCCGCGGCGACCTGGCCGACTACATGCGCGCCGACCACGCGCTCGACCTGGTCAACCACCAGGCGAGCCACAACGATTCGGCGGTGAAGGCGGTGATCCCGCCCATCGTGCAGTGCCGCCGTTTCTGGTACGCCTACCAGCACGAAGGCGAGATCGTCGAAGGCGCGAACGCGCACCTCGAACTCGCGCAAGGCATCGCGACCGGCGACGAGGCGGCGGCCATTGCAGGTGCCGAACGTCTCATGGATTACCTGGAGCTTTTCGCCCGCAAGATCATCGACAAATAGGTCGAAGGACTACCGGGGAATTCCGAGTGGTTTGCCGCGGCCCGCGGCGCATACTGGCCCGATGGCCGTCGCACCCCGCGCCCAACCCGAGGACTTCTTCACGCCCGAGGAGTGGCAATCGCTCACCCGCCGTTCGTCATGGAAGGGCCTGTGGCTGGTGGCGCATTGCTGGGGCGTCGTCGGCGCCGCGATGCTCGCGGGCAGCGTGTGGCCGTGGACCGTGCCGCTCATGGTGCCCATCGTCGGCGCGCGGCAGCTGGGGCTCTTCATCCTGATGCACGACGCGGCGCACGCGGGCCTGCACCGCAGCCGCAAGGTCAACGACTGGGTGGGGCACTGGCTGTGCTCGTCCACGCTGCGCGATTACCGGCCTTATCACCTGCAGCACCACCGCTTCGTGCAGCAGACCGAAGACCCGGACCTCGTGCTCTCGGCGCCCTTCCCGATCACGCGCGAATCCATGTGGCGCAAGGTCGTGCGCGACCTGAGCGGACAGACCTTCTACAAGCAGCGCTTCGGGCACATCGCCGAGGGCATCCGCCAACGCGCGCCGGGCGAATCGGCGCTGAAGGTGTTCGGCCGCGAGGTCGCGAAGGACAGGCGATTCCTCATCGGCAACGGCCTCGGCTTGCTGGCCTTTGCGTTGGCCGGCTACGGGTGGGCCTGGGTGCTGATGTGGCTGTTGCCGATGGCGACGTGGCTGCCGCTCGTGAGCCGCGTGCGCAACATCGCCGAGCACGCGCTGGTGGCGCAGAACGAGGCCGATCCGCTGCGCCAGGCGCGCACCACGCATGCCAACCTCATCGAGCGCATCTTCATCGCGCCCTACGGGGTCAACTACCACTGCGAGCACCACATGTTCACCAGCCTGCCCTGCTGGGCGCTGCCGGAGGCGCACCGCCTGCTGCTGCGCCGGGGCATCACCGAGCGGATGGAAGTTCAGCCGGGTTATCTGAGCCTGCTGAAGCAGGCGACGGCCGCGGCGTCGGCGTGACTCGCCGACCGTTCAGCAGCGTGCCGACGGGCGTGTGGCGCACCAGCAGCTGATAACTCGCAAGCGCCACGAGCGAAGTGGCCGCGATGTTGAGGCCCATCTTCGCGACCGCACCCAGCGGCGCGTTGAACAGCAGGATGCCGAAGCCGATGGTGCCGAGCATGTGCACCAGATACACCCAGTACGAGCTTTGCGAGAGGTACGCCAGCACCGCGTTCTGGCGCGGCAGCCAGCGCACGAAGGCGCCGATCAGCGCCAGGCTCCAGAGCCACGAGGCTGCGTTGTAGGCGAAGGCGATCCAGAACTCGGGGTGCGGCAGGCGGTGCGCGCCGGGGCTGTGCAGCGCGCCCAGCAGCGCGATCGTCGCGATGAAGAAAGCCAGCCCGGCCAGCGCATGGCCCTTGCAGCGCGCAGCGAAGCGCGCGAGCAGGCGCTCCTGGTCGCGGTGCAGGTACCAGCCGAACAGGAAGAACAGGCCGCTCTGCAACCACTCGGAGAATGTCGGCAGGAACGCGCTGCTTTCCATCACCATGCCGGACGGATGGAAGGCGCCTGTTACCGCCAGCGGCAGCGCGAGCACCACGAAGCCCCAGCGGCGTTCCGCGAGCACCGCGAAGCCGCGGGCGACCGCATCGCGTAGTTGCGTCGGCACGAAGCGCTGCAGCCGCATGCCGGCCCAGGCCACGACGCTGAACCAGAACAGCTGGTAGAGGAACCACAGGTGCATCGTGTTGAACGGTGAGCCGCCGGGCTGCCGCGCAGGCGTGAGCGCGGTGTCGATGCCTTGCACCCCGCGCACGGTCAGGTGGATGTAGACCATCGCCAGCAACGTGGTCAGCACGAACAGCGGCGGCCAGAAGATCGCAAACGGCAGCGCGAGCCGCAGGCTGCGGTTCTTCAGCATGCCGTCCGCCCCGCGCCGTGCGACCAGCAGCGCGACGAAGAAGCCGGCCAGCACGAAGAACACCGGCATGCGGAAGCTGTGGATGAAGAGCAGCAGCAGGTCGGCCATGGGCGATGTCTTCGGGTCGCGCCAGGGCAGCGGCGAATCGACGGTGAGGTGGTTGATGGCCACATGCAGCACGATGCCGAGCCACATCATCAGGGCGCGGAGGTTGTCGAGCGCGTGGAGCCGTGGTTGGGGGTGTGGGGTGTGTGCGTTGTTCATGAGGCCGACTGTTGGGCCTCACGCAACGTCAGGGTCAAGGGGGTTTCGGACCGGGCGCCGGACTTTTTGGCGGAAGCGCGGCGATGGCCTGCAGCAGGTAACCGCGCACCGCGGGGCCGACCACGGCGGCCGCCTGCAGCACCGGCTCCGCGGCGATCGCCGCCGACAGGCGGGCCGCGAGCGCGGGGTCGTGGTCCGTGAACGCCTCGAAGAGCCGCAGCCACGATTGCGCGATGGCCTGCGCGGCCGGGTCGTCGGGACGCACGCCACCGGCTTGCAGCGCGGCCAGTTCCGCGCCGAGGCGGCGCCATTCGTCTTCGGGCGGCTTGCCCAGGCGCGCGAGGTCCTCGGTGTCCAGGTGACGCAGCAGCGCCGCCATCCGCAGGCCGATGGCCTCGCCGATGTAGTCGATCAGTTCGGCCGGCGGCCCGTCGTCGCGCCGCGCCACGGGCTCGCGCCGGTACATCTCGCCCCAGCGCGTGATGAGGTCGTAGTTGCCGTCCATCCACTGGCCCATCAAGGTCATCCAGCGGGCGGCGATCGGCTGCACCTCGAGCGCATCGGCAGGCACGCCGCGCGTCATCAGCGCGGCCGCGTCGGCGATGAGCGGGGGCCACTGGCCGGCCACGGCGCGCCAGTTGGCCATGAGCGACTGGATCTCGGCGGGGCTGAAGTAGCGGCCGTAGGTGGTCATCTGCTCCAGCGTGACGAGCCAGTCCTTCATGTCGGGCTGGGCGCCTTCGGCAAGCCGCTGCGCAAGGAGGCCGAGCCGTTCGCGCAGGGCCGTGGCCTGCGCGATCTGCTGGTCGAGCGAGGCGATCTGGCGCTGGATGATCGTGGGCAGCGCGCCGCTTTCGGCGCCCAGCAGCCCGCCGATTTCCGCCAGCGGCAGCCCCAGCAGCCGCAGCGCCTGGATGGCGTGCAGCCGGCCGATGTCGGCGGCGTTGTAGAGGCGGTAGCCGGCGTCAGAGCGCGCCGAGGGGGCGAGCAGCCCGATGGCGTCGTAGTGGTGCAGCGTGCGCACCGTGAGGCCGGTGTGTTTCGCGAGTTCGCCGACCTTGAGCAGCATCGCGCGCCTCTTTGTTTTTTATTCGCCGGCCGGTGCCGGGGCCGGTGTGGGCTCGGGGCCGGGCCAGCCCAGCAGCTCGGCCAGCCGCTGCACGATCCATTCGGCCTCGGCGGGCGCCACGCCGGATTCCGGCGTCGCGAGTCCGGCGTGGATGCGCCGCAGGATTTCGCTTTCGACGGGCACCTCGGTGTGGTGCTGGATCTGCGCGTGGCCCACGAGGTGGCTGGCCAGGTCCTCGCAGATCTCGTAGCGCTCGCGCACCACGCCGATCGGTTCGCTCAGGCGCCGGCGCGCGTCGCTGTAGACCGCGAAGAACGAGGGCGGAATGAAGATCTGGTTGTCGTCGGACATTGCGGCCTTGTTTATAGCTGGCCCAATGACAAAACGCGCCCGGGGGCGCGTTCGTCGTGGCTCCAGAGGAGCCGCAGGGGCTGGATCAGCCGCCCTTCTTGGCGCGCTTGCCAGGGTTCTTCTTGCTGCGCGTTGCGGTGCCGCGTTCCAGGCTGACCTTCTGGCCACCGCCGGTCTTGGGCAGGGCGTAGCCGGGCAGCGGCGTCGGCTTCGGGGTGGCAACGCGTTCGGCTTCGGTACGGAATGTCTTGGGCATGAAAAGCTCGGGTAAAAGTAATGTTCGAACCTGCAATTAGGCCACATCGAGGATTTCATATGCCAATAACCGAAACGGCGGGTGCCGTCGAGCGTCCGCGCTTCGTTTCGGGCTCGCTCCTGCGCCATGTTTGCGTGATGGCGGGCACCGGTGCCATCGGGCTGATCGCGGTGTTCGCGGTCGACCTGATCAACCTCTTCTACATCTCGCTGCTGGGGGAGAAAGAGACGGCGGCGGCGGTCGGTTTCGCGGGCGTGGTGGGGTTCTTTCATGCATCGCTGTGCATCGGGTTGACCATCGGCATCGCGGCCGTGGTGTCGCGCACCGTGGGCGCCGGCCGCGCGATGGATGCGCGGCGCATCGCCACCTCCAGCCTCGTGCTGATGACGGCCGCGTCGGTGGTGGTGGGCAGCGGCACGGCTTTCTTCCTGCACCCTGCCCTGCACGCGCTGGGCGCCGAGGGCGAGACGGCGCGGCTCGCGCAGCGCTATCTCTCGGTGACGGTGCACACGCTGCCGCTGCTGGGCCTGGGCATGGCGTGCTCGGCGCTGCTGCGCTCCATCGGCGACGCGCGCCGCTCGATGACGGTCACGCTCGCGGCGGCGTTCGTGACGGCGGTGCTCGATCCGATATTGATCTTCGGTTTCGGGCTGGGGCTCGACGGCGCGGCGATCAGCGCGGTGGTCTCGCGCATGGTGCTCGCGGCCATCGGGTTGCACGGCGTGATGGTGAAGCACCGCATGCTCGGGCGCTTCGAGCCGCTGCAACTGGCCGGTGACGCGCGCGCCCTTGCGAGCGTGGCGGGGCCGGCGGTGCTGACGAACCTCGCGACGCCCGTGGGTGCTGCGTTCGTCACGCATGCGATCGCGCAGTTCGGGCCGTCGGCGGTGGCGGGTGCGGCGACCATCGACCGCCTGAGTCCCGTGGCGTTTGGCCTCGTCTACGCGCTGAGCGGCGCGGTCGGGCCGATCCTGGCGCAGAACCTCGGCGCGGGCCAGTACCGCCGCGTGCAGGAGGGGCTGCGCGACAGCCTGCTGTTCATGGTGGCCTCGGTGGCCGTCGCCTGGCTCGTGCTGGCGCTGGGACAGGGCGTGCTGATCCGCGCGTTCTCGGCCGAGGGGCAAGCGGCCGAGCTGATCGCGCTCTTCTGCACGTGGCTCGCGGCGAGCTTCTTCTTTGCGGGCGGGTTGTTCGTGGCGAACGCGTCGTTCAACAACCTCGGGCATCCGCTGCTGTCGACGTTCTTCAACTGGGGGCGCGCCACGCTGGGCACGATTCCGTTCGCCTGGTGGGGCTCGCACTACGGCGCGGCCGGCGTGCTCGTCGGACAGGCCGTGGGCTCGTCGATCTTCGGATTGCTGGCGGTGGTGGTGGCGTTCCGGCTGGCGTCGAAACTGGCGCGGCAGGAGCCGTCGATGAAGAAGGCTCCTGCACCGGTGCTCGATGCGCCGGTGGCGCCGACTTCGGCGCATGGCGATGCTGCGGCGCTCGCCACGCCGCAGCCTGTGGCCGCTACTGGTCCTGCAGCGTCAGCAGCCGCACCTTGACCGACTTGCCCTTGACGCGGCCGCTGCCCAGCTTGTGCGCGGCCTCGGCGGCGATGGCGCGGTCCACCGCCACATACGTCGAGAACTCGTTGACGTTGATCTTGCCGACCTGGTCTTTCGTGTAGCCGCAGTCGCCCGTGAGGGCGCCCAGCACGTCGCCGGCGCGGATCTTTTCCTTGCGCCCGCCCACGATCTGCAGCGTGGCCATCGGCGGCTGCAGCGGCGCGCCCTTGGCGGGCGTGAGCTCGGCCAGTTCGTGCCATTCGGATTCGCGGCCCTGCAACTGCTCGATCTTTCCGACGCTGCCCATCTCGTTCATGCTCGCCAGGTTCAGCGCGAGGCCTTCGGCATCGCCCGATTGGCCCACGCGGCCGGTGCGGCCGACGCGGTGGATGTGGATCTCCGAATCGGGCGTCACGTCGACATTGATCACCGCTTCGAGGTGCGAGATATCGAGGCCCCGCGCCGCCACGTCGGTGGCCACCAGCACCGAGCAGCTGCGGTTGGCGAACTGCACCAGCACCTGGTCGCGCTCGCGCTGTTCGAGCTCGCCGAAGAGCGCCAGCGCGCTGAAGCCCTGCGCCTGAAGCACCTCGACCAGGTCGCGGCACTGCTGCTTGGTGTTGCAGAAGGCCAGCGTGCTGACAGGGCGGAAATGGTCCAGCAGCAGGCTCACGGTGTGCAGCCGCTCGCTGTCCTTCACCTGGTACCAGCGTTGGCGGATCTTGCTGCCTTCGTGCTGCGCCTGCACCGTGATCTGCTGCGGGCTCTTCATGAACTGCTGCGCGAGCTTGGCGATGCCCTCGGGGTAGGTGGCCGAGAAGAGCAGCGTCTGGCGCTCCTTCGGGCACTGGCGCGCGACCTTCACGATGTCGTCGAAGAAGCCCATGTCCAGCATGCGGTCGGCTTCGTCGAGCACCAGCGTGTTGAGCGCCGAGAGGTCCAGATTGCCGCGCTCCAGGTGGTCCATGATGCGGCCCGGCGTGCCCACGACGATGTGCGCGCCGTGCTCCAGGCTCGCGATCTGCCCGCGCAGCGCGACGCCGCCGCAGAGCGTGACCACCTTGATGTTTTCTTCGGCGCGCGCGAGACGCCGGATCTCGGTCGTGACCTGGTCGGCCAGCTCGCGCGTCGGGCACAGCACCATCGCCTGGATGGCGAAGCGGCGTGCGTTGAGGTTGGCGAGCAGCGCCAGGGCGAAGGCGGCGGTCTTGCCGCTGCCGGTCTTGGCCTGGGCGATCAGGTCCTTGCCCAACAGCGCCGGCGGCAGCGCGGCGGCCTGGATGGCCGTCATCTGCGTGTAGCCCAGCTGGGTGAGGTTGGCCAGCATCTGGGGCGAGAGCGCCAGCGTGGCAAAGCCGTTGTCGGTCGAAACCTGGGCTTGGGAGCCGTCGGCTGTGGGATTGGTCGTGGTCATCGTTTCAGCAGCCGGGACCCGGGAAAAACAAAGGCCTTGCCGGCACCCTTCGCGGGGTGCCGCAAGGCCTCTTGTCCGTCGCGGATCAGCGGCGGGGGGAGTTGTTGCCGCCGGTCGGCGGCGGGCCGCGACGTTCCAGGTGGCGGAAGGTGATGCGACCCTTGGTCAGGTCGTAGGGCGAGAGTTCGAGCGACACCTTGTCACCCGCCAGGATGCGGATGTGGTGCTTGCGCATCTTGCCGCCGCTGTAGGCGATCAGCTGATGGCCGTTGTCCAGCGTGACGCGGTAGCGCGAGTCGGGCAGGACTTCGGTCACTGCGCCGTTCATTTCGATCAGTTCTTCCTTGGGCATGTGTGATTACCTCTGAATCTCGTTCGATGTGTGTTGGATATGAAGATGGGCGTGATTGTTTCAGCCTGCGCACGTCAAGGCGAGCGGGGCGTTGCGCGTGTTGCGCTCGCGCACCCAGCAAAGGCCCTGGTCGATGGCATAGCGCAGGGCGGCGGCGTGGCTCGCAAAACGCGGCGTGAAGCGCATCACGCGGTCGTGCATGCCGCTGCCGTGGCCGGAGCGGATCGAGACGGAGGCGGCGAAATGGCCGTCGTCCTGGTGTCGAATGAGCGGGGAAACAAGGTACTTGCCCACCGCGATACTGTGTTGAATGATGTCCATGGAGCCTTGGCACAGCGCGCGAATGTTGGACGCGAAGTGCCTGAAAAATAATTGAAAACGGGCGTGGGCCGGCCGCAATGGCGCGGCGAACGCGCTATTCGCTTCAACAAGAACGAAGGCAGTGGTGGCAATCATGGGCGCCCGGTCTGGCGCTCCAACACACTGTGAAGCCGGCTGAAAGTGTGGGGGCCTGAAGAATCCAAGGGACAGTGCAGGTCAGCCGGCAATATGACGAAGTGCTTCGTCGTGGTATCGAAACGAACCCGCCATTATAGCTT
This sequence comes from Variovorax sp. AC194, assembly GCF_979257995.1. NCBI lineage: Bacteria > Pseudomonadati > Pseudomonadota > Betaproteobacteria > Burkholderiales > Comamonadaceae > Variovorax > Variovorax sp. AC194. The sequence continues at coordinate 348,386 of NZ_OZ409823.1, forward strand.
GACGGGCATGACAGTTGCTCATCTTCAAAGCAAGCCGGGGCCCGATGGCCCGCGAAGGACGGTCGCTCCTGCGAAGTTTGCTATTGAAAATATAGCAAAACACGCCGCAATCAGGCAGCCAGCGGCGATGTCGGCAAAGAAAGCGCAGTCCGCGACCTGTGGGCGGCGTGCAACATCAGGCCCAGTCCCACGAGCTGGCTGGCAGCGCCCGCCCAGCCCACCGCGCTCACGCCGAACAGGTCGATCACCACGCCGCCCAGCGCCGAGCCCGCCGCGATGCCCAGGTAGATCGCCGAGGCGTTGAGCGACAGCGTCATCGGCGCGCGATCGGGTGCCAGGCGGATCAGCCGCACCGCCTGCGCCGGGCCGAACCCCCAGCCAGCGAAGCCCCAGAGCGCCGAAAGGCCCACGATCAGCGGCAGCGCCAGCTCGCGCGGCAGCATCTGCGCCGAGAACGACAGCCCGCCGAAGATCGCCACCAGCACGAGTGCGAAGGCCTGCGCCACGCGGTCGGCGCCGAAGCGGTCGGTCGCCCAGCCGCCGGTGGCGGTGCCGAGGGCGGCCGCGACGCCGATCGCGCAGAACACGGCGCTCACGCCGTGGGCGCCGAAGCCCACCGTGCCCGACAGGAACGACGCGATGTAGGTATAGAAACTGAAGCCGCCCATGGTCCACAGCACGGTGGTCAGCAGCGCGGGCAGCACACCGGGCGCGCGGGCCACCGAGAACGACGGCGCGCGCGCGGCAGTCGCCGGCGCCGAAGACGCCAGGCTGCGCGGCAAACCGACGGCCACGCCCCAAGCGGCCAGCGCCGCCACCGCGGCCACCAGCAAATAAGCCGTGCGCCAGCCGCCCCAGCCCGCGATCCACGCGCCCAGCGGCACGCCGACGGCGACCGCCACCGTGCCGCCGCCCGTCACGATGGCCAGCGCCCGCCCGCGCAGCGCGGGCGACACCATCGACGCCGCCACCGCGCTCGCGGTCGGCAGGAACACGCCGGCCACCAGGCCGAGCGCGATGCGCGCCAGCGCCAGCTGCGCGAAGCCCTGCGCCATCGAGGCGGCCAGCGTGATGCCCGCGAATGCCGCAAGACTCGCGACCAGCAGCGGCCGCCGGCCGAAGCGCGCGAACAGTGCGGCCATCAGCGGCGAGCCGATCGCATAGCTCAGCGCGAACAGCAGCACCAGCTGCCCGGCGCGCGTGGCGCTCACCTGCAGGTCGGCCGCCAGCATCGGCAGCAGGCCGACGACCATGAAACTCTCGGTGCCCAGGGCGAAGGCGCCCAGTGCCAGCCACGCCAGGCCGAGGGGCAGGCGTTCGGCGGGTTGCGCGGGCGCGGCGGCGAGAGGTTCGGTGTGCATGGCGAGACTCCGGTGAGCGTTCTGAGGCCTTCAGAATAGGCTTGCGATTGGCTCTTAAAAAGAACCACAATCGGCGAACTTCATGGAGCCACTCTTCGAACTCGCCATCCGCCTGCCGGGTACCGGCTCGCGCGACCTGCTGCGCGAGGTGCACCGGCAGCTGCGCGACGCCATCCTCGACGGCCGGCTGCAGCCCGGCGCGCGGCTGCCCGCCACGCGCGCGCTCGCCGGGCGGCTGGGCGTCTCGCGCAACACGATGCTCGCGGCCTACGACCTGCTGCTGAGCGAGGGCTACCTGCTCGCGCGGCCCGGTGCCGGCACCTACGTGGCCGACACGCTGCCGCAGTCGCGCCGCGGCCGCACGTCCAAAAAAGGCGCACCGGCCCGGCGCGACCCGCGGCTGGTGCCGCTGAACGTGCCCGGCGCCGACCTCGCGCCCACGCTGCAGCCGCCACGCGCACGCGACGATTTCCGCGTCGGCCTGCCCGACACCGGCGCCTTTCCGTTCGATATCTGGCGGCGCCTGTCCGACCGCGCGCTGCGCCGCATCGCACGCGAGCCCGCCGACTACGCCCAGCCGCAGGGCCAGGCCGCGATGCGCGAGGCGATCGCCCGGCACGTGTCGTTCACCCGCGCGGTCGGCTGCACGGCCGACGACATCGTGGTCACCGCCGGCGCGCAGCAGGCCTTCGGGCTGCTCGCGCGCATCCTCGTCGTGCCCGGGCGCACGGTGGTCGCGGTGGAGCAGCTTTTCTATCCGTCGCTGCGCGAGGCCATGACCGCCGCGGGCGCGAAGGTGGTCACCGTGCCGACCGATGTCGAGGGCCTGTGCGTCGAGCGCCTGCCGCCCGAGGCGCGCGTGATCTGCGTGACGCCCTCGCACCAGTTCCCCACAGGCGTCGCGATGTCGCCGCAGCGCCGCGCGGCGCTGCTGGCCTTCGCGCGGGCGCGCAACGCGGTGGTCATCGAGGACGACTACGACAGCGAATTCCGCTTCGCCGGCCGCCCGCTCGATGCGCTGCAAACGCTCGACCGCGCCGAATCGGTCTGCTACGTCGGCACCTTCTCCAAGAGCCTGTTCCCCGCGCTGCGTCTCGGTTTCGTGGTCGCGCCGCCCTGGGCGCGCGCGGCGCTCGTGCGGGCGCGCGAGCTGGCCGACTGGCACGGCCCGGTGCTCGGGCAGGAGGCGCTCGCCGCCTTCATCGCCGAGGGCCACCTCGCGCGCCACATCCGCAAGATGCGCAAGGTCTACGGCGCGCGCCGCGCCGCGTTGCTCGAGGCGCTGGGCAGGCACTGCGCGGGGCGGCTCGAGGTGATTCCGTCCGATGCGGGGCTGCACCTGTCGGCGTGGCTGCGCACGCATTCGCGCGACCACGCCGTGGTCGAACGCGCTGCCGCGGCGGGCATCACGCTGCCGCCGCTCTCGCGCTTTGCGCTCGATCCGCTGGCCCACGATGCGCCCAACGGCCTCGCCTTCGGCTACGGCCTGATCGACGAATCGCAGATCGACGGCGCCATCCGCCGCCTCGCCGCGCTGCTCTGAGCGCCGCCCTTCGCGCACGCATTGGCGCTGCGCTCCTACACGGCGCCTCGCGGGCGGGCCGGATCGTGGACTCAAGCCCTACGCAGAAGAAAGATCGCCGATGAACACCGCCACGCTTTCCACCGCCCCCGTGCGCTTCGACCCGTCCGTGGAGACGGTGGCCGACGACGAGCTCCAGACCCAGGCCGAACTCGTCGCCACGCTGCTGGGCATGTCCCGCACCATGGCCGACCACACCGGCCATGCGGCGCGCAGCGTGCATGCCAAGAGCCACGGCCTGCTGCGCGGCGAACTGCGTGTGCTCGACGGCCTGCCCGAGCCGCTGGCGCAGGGCCTCTTCGCCACGGCGGGCCGCCACGCGGTCGTGATGCGCATCTCCACGCCGCCCGCCGAGATGCTGGACGACCGCGTCTCGCTGCCGCGCGGCATGGCGCTCAAGGTGATGGACGTCGAAGGCGAGCGCGTGGAAGGCTCGGAGGCCCACACCACGCAGGACTTCCTGTTCGTCGACGGACCCGTGTTCCTCGCGCCCGACGCGAAGGGATTTCTCAAGAGCCTGAAGCTGCTGGCCGGCACCACCGACAAGGCGCCCAACGCCAAGCGCGTGCTCTCCAGCGTGCTGCAGGGCGTGGAAAAGGCCGTCGAGGCGGTCGGCGGACAGAGCGGCAAGCTGATCGCGATGGGCGGCCACCCCGAGGTCCATCCGCTGGGCGCCACCTTCTTCACGCAGGTGCCGCTGCGCTACGGCGACCACATCGCGAAGCTGCAGCTGGCGCCGGTTTCGCCCAACCTCGTGGCGCTCGAGGGGCAGCCGATCGACCTGGACGACAAGCCCGACGGCACGCGCGAAGCGGTCATGGACGTCGTGCGTCAGCAGCCCGCCGAATGGGAACTGCGCGTGCAGCTGTGCGTGGACCTGGAGCGCATGCCCATCGAAGACGCCTCGGTCGAATGGCCGCAGGACCTGAGCCCCTTCGTGCCCGTGGCGCGCATCACCGTCGGCCCGCAGGCCGGCTGGAGCGTCGAGCTCGCGCGCGAGATCGACGATGGCATGGCCTTCAACCCCTGGCACGCGCTGGCCGCGCACCGGCCGCTGGGCCAGGTGATGCGCGCGCGCAAGGCCGCGTATGCCGCCTCGTCGAACTACCGCAGCGAGCGCAACGGGTGCCCGTTGCACCGCTGAGAAGGTTCAGCCGAGGCCGAGCATCTTCCGGTTCGACGCCACGTCCACGCCGCCCGCCGCGAAGTCGTCGAAGGCCCGGTCGGCCACGCGGATGATGTGATCGGCGATGAAGGCCGCGCCCTCGCGCGCGCCGTCCTCGGGGTGCTTGATGCAGCACTCCCATTCGAGCACCGCCCAGCCGGGGAAATCGTACTGCGCCATCTTCGAGAAGATCGCCTTGAAGTCCACCTGCCCGTCGCCCAGCGACCGGAAGCGCCCGGCCCGGTTGATCCAGCTCTGGAAGCCGCCGTACACGCCTTGCTTGCCGGTCGGGTTGAACTCGGCGTCCTTCACGTGAAAGATCTTGATGCGCTCGTGGTAGTGGTCGATGTACGCGAGGTAGTCCAGCTGCTGCAGCATGAAGTGGCTCGGGTCGTACAGCAGGCAGGCGCGCGGATGGTTGTTCACGCGCTCCAAAAACATCTCGTAGCTCACGCCGTCGTGCAGGTCTTCGCCGGGGTGGATCTCGTAGCCCACGTCCACGCCCGCGGCGTCGAACGCATCGAGGATCGGGCGCCAGCGGCGCGCGAGCTCGTCGAAGGCCTCTTCGATGAGTCCCGGCGGGCGCGGCGGCCACGAGTAGAGATACGGCCACGCCAGCGCACCCGAGAAGGTTGCGTGCGCCGTGAGCCCGAGATGGGCCGAGGCTTTCGCCGCGAAGTGCAGTTGCTGCACGGCCCACTGCTGGCGCCGCACCGGATCGCCGCGCACCTCGGGCGCCGCGAAGCCGTCGAAGCCCGCGTCGTAGGCCGGGTGCACCGCGACCAGCTGGCCCTGCAGGTGCGTGGAAAGCTCGGTGATTTCCAGCCCGTGCTGGGCGAGCGTGCCCTTCACTTCCTCGCAGTAGGTCTTGCTCTCGGCGGCCTTCTGGAGATCGAACAGGCGCGCGTCCCAGCTGGGGATCTGCACGCCCTTGTAGCCCAGGCCCGCGGCCCAGCCGGCGATGGCGTCGAGCGTATTGAAGGGGGCGGTGTCTCCGGCGAACTGGGCCAGGAATATGGCGGGGCCCTTGATGGTCTTCATGGCTTGTCTTCCTTATGCGTCGTGGCGGCGTTGAAAGCATACTTGGCGTGTCGTCCGACCCCGTGCGAGAGGCCAACGAGCCACAATGGACTTTCCTTTCCGCACCCTCCGATCAGTTCGCGCTGACAGTCCCGCGATGACGCAACCCGTTTCCGCCCGGCTCAAGATCGGCCTGTCGGCCTGCTTCTCGCACGCCGACCCGGCCCGCTCGCTCTTCACCAACAAGACGCTGCAGTACGTCGAGCAATCGATCGCGCACTGGCTCATGTCGGCCGGCGCGATGGTGGTGATGGTGCCCTGCCCCACCGGCGAAACCGCGCGCGGCGACACCAAGCTCTCGCATTACGCAGAGTGGCTCGACGGCGTGGTGATGCACGGCGGCGCCGACGTCTGGCCCGGCAGCTACGGCGAGGTGCCGCTGAAGGACGCGTGGATCGGCGACCAGATCCGCGACCTCTACGACCTCGCACTGGTCGAGGCCTTCGAGCAAGCCGGCAAGCCCGTCTTCGGCGTGTGCCGCGGCCTTCAGCTCATCAACGTGGCCTTCGGCGGCACGCTCTACCAGGACATCGAGGAACAGCACGAAGGGGGCCTGCGCCACCGCGACCCGGTGACCTACGACCAGAACTTTCACGAGATCGAGATCGTGCAGGGCACGCGCCTCTCAAAGCTCTATCCGCAGGTGGAGACGGCGCGCGTCAACAGCATCCACCACCAGGGCATCAAGGGGCTCGCCCCGGGTTTCGAGATCGAGGCCTGGAGCCTGCCCGACCGGGTGCCCGAGGCGATCCGCCGTCGGCCCGAGCGCGGCCGCAGCTACATCGCCGCGACCCAGTGGCACCCCGAATTCCACAAGTACGGCAGCACCGAGACGGTCGACGACACGCCGATCCTGCATGACTTCCTGTGGGCCTGCGCGACCGCCAAGGTCGCGCCGAAGACGCCGCCGCGTTCGGGCTCCGGCAAGATCCGCGACCGTGCGGCGCGGGTGCTGCGCCAGGCGCTGCTGCGGCGCTGAAGGATCAGCGGCGGTCCGAGCGGCTCGTGCCGCCGCTGACGCTCGCGTCGATCGTGCCGAACACGGTAACGCCGCTGCCGGACGAGGCACCGGACGCACCGCTGGCCGAGCCCGTCGAACCGGTGCCGGCGCAGCCCGCCACGAGGGCGCCCATCGCGAGGGCGAACACAGCTGCAATGAATGACTTCACGGAAAACTCCAGGAATGGGTGGGACTGCGGACCACTATAGGCGCGCGCCCCGCCCGCTTCTGTAACAACCCACGCGCCGCCGGGGCCCTTGCGGCCCGGCCTGCTACTGGGCCTGCTATTCGGGCTTCGCGCCCGAGGCCTTGACGGCCGCGCCCCAGACCCCGATCTCGCTGGCCACGAAGCGGTCGAACTCGGCACCGCTCGTGGGCGCGGGTTCGGCGCCGCGCTCGCGGATGAAGCGCGCCATCTGCTCGGTCTTCAGGATGTCGGTCACCTCGTGGTTCAGCCGTTCCACGACGTCGGGTGGCGTGCCGCGCGGCGCCATCAGGCCGAGCCAGCCGACGGCCTCGAAATTCTTCGTGCCCGCCACGCCGCTCTCGCGCACGGTGGGCACCTCGGGCAGTTGCGACGAGCGCGTGGCGGAAGTCACCGCCAGCGCAACGGCCTTGCCCGACTTGATGTGCGGCAGCCCGGCCGTCACCGAATCGACCATCAGCGGCACCTGGTTGCCCAGGAAATCCGACTGCGCCGGCCCGCTGCCGCGGTACGGGATGTGCGTGATGAACACATGCGCCGCCGACTTGTACATCTCGCCCGACAGGTGCTGCGTGCCGCCGATGCCGGCGCTTGCGTAACTCAGTTTTCCGGGCTCGGCCTTGGCGCGCGCCGTGAGGTCGGCCAGCGTGCGGATGCCGCTCTCGGGCGTGGCGAGAAACACCAGCGGCACCTTCGCAATCAGCGAGATGCCCACCAGGTCGCGGCGCGGATCGAAGCCGGGCTTGGCATAGAGCGTCTGGTTCACCGCCATCGCGCTGCCGGCCACCACCAGCGTGTAGCCGTCGGGCGGCGCGCGCACCACGAACTCGGTGCCGATGTTGCTGCCGGCGCCGGCCTTGTTGTCGATGATGACGGGCTGGCCCAGCCGCTTGCCCAGTTGCTCGGCGAGCGCGCGGGCGAAGATGTCGGTGGCCTGCCCCGGCGGGAAAGGCACGACCAGCTTGACGGGCCGGTCGGGCCACGCGGCGGCGTTGGCGAGGCCCGCGCCGGCCAGCAGCATCGCTGCAGCCAGTGCAACGGCCAGTGGTCGGCGCTGCATCTTCATCAGGCCGCGTCGGGCGCCGAGAGGTGCTTGCCCACGATGCCCGCGAGTTCGAACATCGTCACCTGGTCCTTGCCGAACACGGGCTTCAACTTCGCGTCGGCATTGATCGCGCGCTTGTTTGTCGCGTCCTGCAGGCCGTTGGCCTTGATGTAGTCCCACAGCTTCTTGATGACCTCGGTGCGCGCCACCGGTTCGGCGCCGATCACCGCGGCCAGCGAGTCGCTGGGCTTCAGGCCCGCGCCGGGCTTGCGCGGCGCGGCGGCCTTCTTCGCGGCCGGTGCTTTCTTGGCGGCAGGCGTCTTCTTCGCCGCGACCTTCTTCGCGGCCGCGGTCTTGGCCGCGGGCTTGCCGAAGGTCTTGCGCGGCGGGAACTTGCTGCCGCCTTCGCGCGGCGCGAATTCGAAGGTCACCTTGCCTTCTTCGGCGTTCCACGTGAGGAAGGCCTTGAAGGCGCGGCGCGTGCGCATGCTCACGAACTTGTCCAGCAGGTCGGTCTTGCCGGTGGCCAGCAGCTTCTCCATCTGCGCGCGCTCCACGGGCTGCTGCAGGATGATCTTGCCGGTCTTGAAGGTGCAGCTGGGTGTGGGCTGCGCGTTGGTCGGCACCGACTTCTCGCAGACGTAGTTGCTGCCGTGCTCGAACACCGGCGCGCCGCACACCGGGCACGGGCCCACGGTGTCCTGCTCGCTGAAGTCGACGATCTCGCCGGTGTCGCCGTTCTTGTCGTCGCCGAAGTCGAACTCCAGCTTCCAGTTCTTGGATTCTTCCTCGTCGTACTTGAGGATGATCTCGGCGGTGAACGGCCAGCCCGCCTTGGAGCGAAAGCCCTCCAGCGGGCCGATGTGCTTGTCGCGCAGGAGCGCCTCGGCCTCGGCCACCTCGAAGGTGCGCCCGGCCGGCGACTTGCCGAACGAGAAGCCGCAGGCGTCCTCGCCCGTGCCGCTCTTGCCCACGCAGCCGTAGCGGCGGTAGTTTTCCTTTACGACGCCGCCGCAGTTGGGGCACGGCGTCGCGAGCGTGGCGTAGTCGCCCGGCACGGTGTCGCGGTCGTACTCCTTGGCCTTCTTGACGATGTGCTCGGTCATCTGGGCGATCTCGCGCATGAAGGCATCGCGGCTCAAGGCGCCCTTCTCCATCTGCGCGAGCTTGTATTCCCACTCGCCGGTGAGCTCGGCCTTGGAGAGTTCTTCCACGCCCAGCCCGCGCAGGAGCGTCATGAGCTGGAAGGCCTTGGCCGTGGGGATCAACTCGCGGCCTTCGCGCAGCATGTACTTCTCGGTGATCAGCCCTTCGATGGTGGCCGCGCGCGTGGCTGGCGTGCCCAGGCCCTTCTCCTGCATGGCTTCGCGCAGCTCGTCGTCGTCGATGGTCTTGCCGGCGCCTTCCATGGCGCCGAGCAGCGTCGCTTCCGAATAGCGCGCGGGCGGGCGCGTCTTCAGGCCCTTGGTATCGGCCGACTCGGTGTTGACGATCTCGCCCGGCTTCACCGGCACGAGGCGCTTGCCGTCCTTGTCGTCTTCCTTCTCGTCGTCCTGGGCTTCCTTGCCGTAGATGGCGAGCCAGCCCGGCTTGACCAGCACCTTGCCGTCGGTGCGGAACGGGTACTTCTTGCCGCCCTCTTCCACCGTGCTGATGCGCGTGGTCACCTGGTGCTCGGCGCTCGGGAAGAACACCGAGAGAAAGCGCCGCACCACGAAGTCATAGAGCTTCTGCTCGGCGTCGCTCAGGCCGCTGGGGGCCTGCAGCGTCGGGATGATGGCGAAGTGATCCGACACCTTGGCGTTGTCGAAGATGCGCTTGTTGGGCTTGACGTAGTTGCCGTCGACCGCCTGCTTGGCGAACGGCGCCAGGTGCTTCATGCCGCTGTTGGCCAGCATGACCATCGTGTCCTTGACCACCGGCAGATAGTCTTCGGGCAGCGCACGCGAATCGGTACGCGGATAGGTCAGCGCCTTGTGGCGTTCGTACAGGCTCTGGGCCAGCGCGAGCGTGGTCTTGGCGCTGAAGCCGAAGCGGCCGTTGGCCTCGCGCTGCAGCGAGGTCAGGTCGAACAGCATCGGCGAGGCCTGCGTGGTGGGCTTGCTCTCCTCGGTCACCGTGGCGGGCTTGCCGCGCGCGGCGTTGGCGATGGCAATGGCCTCTTGCTCGTTCCAGACGCGGTCGGCGCGCTGCTCGGCATCGGGCTCGCCGTTGGCCAGCAGGGGCGCGTTGGCCTTCTTCCAGTCGGGGTTGAACCACTTGCCCGGGTACTGGCCGGCCTCGGCCGCGAAGCTGCCGTGGATTTCCCAGTAGTCGCGCGAGACGAACTTGCGGATCTGCTCCTCGCGCTCCACGACGACGGAGAGCGTCGGCGTCTGCACGCGGCCCACGGTCGTCAGGAAGAAGCCGCCGTCGCGCGAATTGAATGCCGTCATGGCGCGCGTGCCATTGATGCCCACCAGCCAGTCGGCTTCGGAGCGCGAACGCGCCGCGTCGGCCAGGCCCTGCATCTGCTTTTCGGTGCGCAGCGCATCGAAGCCGTCGCGGATCGCCTGCGGCGTCATCGACTGCAGCCACAGGCGCTTGACCGGCTTGCCCAGCGGGCTCTTGCCGCCGGCGTACTGCTCGATCAGGCGGAAGATCAGTTCGCCCTCGCGGCCCGCGTCGCAGGCGTTGATCAGTTGCGTCACGTCCTTGCGCTTGGCCTGCTTGACCACGGCGTTCAGGCGCGTCTTGGTCTTGTCGACGGGCTTCAGGTCGAAGTGCGGCGGGATCACGGGGAGGTTGGCAAAGCTCCACTTGCCCCGCTTGACGTCGAACTCCTCGGGCGCCTGGATTTCGACCAGGTGACCGACAGCGCTGGTCACGACATAGCTGTCGTTCTCGAAATGCTCGTCGTGTTTGTCGAATTTGCCGGCCACGGGCGTGAGTGCGCGGACGATGTCCTGCGCCACCGACGGCTTTTCTGCGATTACCAACGTCTTTGTCATCTAAGGGCTCTCTATACTCTGCGGCTTCCCGCGTGCACACGCGCACACGCGCATGTGTGCATATTCAAACTAACAGACTTCGGCGATGCCTTCCAAATCCCCACTTTCCGCCGGCCGCCGCATCCAGATGCGACGCTCGGATGTCCACGGCAACGGCGTCTTTGCCCTGCAGGACCTGGCCGAAGGCGAAACGCTGATCGAATACAAGGGCGAGGTCATCAACTGGAAAGAGGCGCTGCGCCGCCATCCGCACGACCCGGCCCAGCCGAACCACACCTTCTATTTCCACATCGACGACGGCCGCGTGATCGACGGCAACGTCAAGGGCAACGACGCCCGGTGGATCAATCACTCGTGCGAGCCGAATTGCGAGGCCGACGAAGTCGATGGGCGCGTTTATATCAAGGCACTGCGCAACATCGCTGCAGGAGAAGAGCTCAATTACGACTACGGCCTGATCATCGACGAGCCCTACACGGAAAAGCTCCTGTCCGAATTTCCTTGCTGGTGCGGCTCCGAGCAGTGCCGCGGCACGCTGCTGACTCCCAAGGATGAGGACGAAGAAAAGAAAAAAAAGAAGAAGGCCAAAAAGAAGGCCGAAAAGAAAAAGGCCGAGAAAAAAGAGGCCAAGAAAGCCGATAAGAAATCGGACGCCAAATCCGAAAAGAAGGCCGATAAAAAAACCGACAAGAAGAAGTCCAAGAAGGACTGAGCATGGGCAACACCACGGTCGCCTGGCACGAAGACCGGATCGCCGCGTCCGTGGCGCCGCTGCTGCCCGGGTTCGCGGTCGAGGCGGTGGCCGAAATCGATTCCACCAACACCGAGTTGATGCGCCGCGCGCGTGCCGGCCGCACCGAGCCCGTGCTGCTGGTGGCCGAGCGGCAGACCGCGGGCCGCGGGCGCCTGGGCCGCGCATGGCAGAGCGCGCAGCCGGGCGACGCGCAGGCATCGCTCCTGTTCTCGCTGGGCCTGCCGCTCGCGCCGGCCGACTGGTCGGGCCTGTCGCTCGCCGTAGGTGTCAGCGTGGCCGAGGGGCTCGACCCGTCGGGCGCGCACAAGGTCGGCCTCAAGTGGCCCAACGACATCTGGGTGAACGACCGCAAGCTGGTCGGCATCCTCATCGAAACCGCATTGCCGCACGCCGGCGGGCCCGCTGCGCAGCGCTACGTGGTGATCGGCATCGGCATCAACATCGGCGCGCGCGAGTCCGACGGCATGCGCACGCCGCCCGCCTGGCTGCACCAGTGGCGCCCCGACGCGACCGCGCCCGAGGTGCTGCGCGAACTGGCCGAGCCGCTGGTGCGCGATGTGTTGGCCTTCCAGGCGCAGGGCTTCGCGCAGTTCGCCGAGCGCTTTGCGGCGCGCGACGTGCTGCGCGGCCGCGAGGTGGTGCTCAGCGACGGCACGGCCGGTGTCTGCGAAGGCGTGGCCTGGAGCGGCGAGTTGCAGGTGCGCACGGACGCGGGATTGCAGACCATCACGAGCGACGAAGTGAGCGTGCGCCCTCGCGGCATGGCTTTCTGAACAACACCCATGAAACTGCGCCTGGCATTGATCGTCCTGCTGCTGGCCAACGCCGGCTACTTCCTGTGGGCACGCGGCGACCTGGTGGGCTTCGGCCTCGCGCCGGCGAGCCTCAACGAGCGCGAGCCGCAGCGCATGGCGCGGCAGATCAAGCCCGAGTGGGTGCAGGTGCGCAAGGACGCGAAGGCGGGCGCGCCCGCGCCCTGACCGGACCGTCCCCTCTTACGGAAGCGCCCCGCTCTCGAAGCGCACCGTGAAGCGCGCACCCGGTGGATGCTTGCCGGGGTGCGCATCCTCCAGCTTCACCTGCGCGTGGTGCTGGTTCGCGATCTCCCGCACGATCGGCAGGCCCAGCCCCGAGCCGTCGGCTTCGTTGCCCAGCACGCGGTAGAAGGGCTCGAACACCAGCTCGCGGTCGGACTCGGCGATGCCCGGGCCGTTGTCCTCCACCTGCAGCAGCAGCACATGGCCGAAGGGGTCGGCCAGCACGCGCGCGGTGATAACGCCGGGGTGATCGGGCGTGGAGGGCGTGTAGTTGATCGCGTTGTCCACGAGGTTGCGCACCAGCTCCTTCAGCAGCGTCGGGTTGCCTTCGAACATCACGCCGGGCGCGCCGGCCTCGGCGCCGTCGTAGCCCAGGTCGATGCGCTTTTCGATCGCGCGCGGCACCGCTTCGCGCACCACCTCGATCGTGAGCCGCGCGAGGTCGCAGGGCTGGCGGTGCGTGTTGGCGCTGTTGCCCTCGGCGCGCGCGAGCGAGAGCAGCTGGTTCACCGTGTGCGTGGCGCGCACGCTGGCGCGGCCGATCTGCTTGAGCGATTGCTTGAGCTCATCGGCGTTGGCCCCTTCGCGCTGCGCCAGGTCGGCCTGCATGCGCAGGCCCGCGAGCGGCGTCTTGAGCTGGTGGGCCGCGTCGGCGAGAAAGCGCTTCTGCGTGTCGATGGAATCGTTGAGCTTGTTCAAGAGCTCGTTGACCGACGACACCAGCGGCACCACTTCGAGCGGCACCGACGATTCATCGAGCGGGCTCAGGTCGCCGGGCCGCCGCTCGCGGATGCGCGCTTCCACCACCGACAGCGGCTTGATGCCGCGCACCAGCGCGAGCCAGATCAACAGCACCGCGAGCGGCAGGATCGCGAACTGCGGCAGCAGCACCCCCTTGATGATCTCGATGGCGAGCACCGACTGCTTCTCGCGCGTCTCGGCCAGTTGCAGCAGCGTGGGCGGCACGTCTTCGACGCCGCTGGCGATCCACAGCGAGGCCACGCGCACTTCCTTGCCATGCAGGGCGCTGTTGTGCAGGAAGACCTGGCCGGGGGGCAGCGGCTCGTCCAGGCCGGGCATCGGGAGCTCGCGATCGCCGCTGAGCAGCGTGTCGTGGCCGTCGAGCAGCTGGTAGTACACGTGGCCGGCGTTGTCGGCGCGCAGGATCTCGCGCGCGGGCTGCGAGAGCACGAACTGCGTCTGCCCGTCCTTCACCGTCACCAGTTCGGCCAGCGCCTTCACGTTGTGTTCGAGCGCGCGGTCAAACGGCGCGTTGGCGATGCCCTGCGCCACCAGCCAGGTGACGCCGATGCTCACGGGCACCAGCAGCAGGAGCGGCGTGAGCATCCAGTCGAGGATCTCGCCGAACAACGAGCGCTGCGCGCGCTGGAACAACTTCATCGGACCGAGCCCTTCGGCATGCCGCGCACGTGGCGCAAATCGCGCACGTGGTGCATTCGGCGCATGCGGGGCGGCTGCGCCACCGTCACTGGATCTTTTCGAGGCAGTAGCCCAGGCCCCGAACCGTCGCGATGCGCACGGGGCCCTTCTCGATCTTCTTGCGCAGGCGGTGGATGTAGACCTCGATCGCGTTCAGGCTCACCTCTTCGCCCCATTCGCAGAGGCGATCGACCAATTGGTCCTTGCTCACGAGGCGGCCGGCGCGCTGCAGCAGCACTTCGAGCAGGCCGAGCTCGCGCGCCGAGAGTTCGATCATCTTGCCGTCGATGGTGGCCACGCGGCCGGCCTGGTCGTAGACCAATGGCCCGTGGCGGATCGCGTTGCTGGTGGCGCCCATGCCGCGACGAGTGAGGGCGCGCACACGCGCCTCGAGTTCCTGCAGGCTGAAGGGCTTGGCCATGTAGTCGTCGGCGCCGTGGTCCAGGCCCTTGACGCGTTCTTCCACGCTGTCGGCCGCGGTGAGCACCAGCACGGGCAGTTGCGAGCCGCGGGCGCGCAGGCGCTTGAGGATCTCGATGCCGTGCAGGCTGGGCAGGCCCAGGTCCAGGATCAGCAGGTCGAACTCGCTGTGCGTCATGAGCGCGGTGTCGGCCTGCGAGCCGTTGGCCACATGATCGACCGCCGCGCCCGAGGTGCGCAGGCTCCGCAGCAGGGCATCGGCGAGCACCTGGTCGTCTTCGGCAATCAGTATTCGCATGAGCCACCTCCGGCCGGTTCGGGCGCCGTGCGGGCGCCATTCACATTTGTCTCTCCGGGCGAGTCTAGCCCGCTGTGTAGGCTTCCAGACCGATGGTTACCACGGTGGCGATCTCGTCGCCGACGCTGCTGCGGAACTCGCGCTCGGCCTGCGTCACGGCGCTGCGAAAGGCGTCGAGCCAGGCCAGGCCGTCGGCGGTGAAGAGCACGCGCCGCGCGCGCGCATCGAGCGGGTCGGGCCCGCGCGTGACCAGCCCCCAGGCCTCGCACTGGTCCACCAGCGCGCCCATCGCCTGCTTGGTCATGCCGGCGCGCTCGGCCATTTCGGTGAGGCGCGAACCCTCGCGCGCCAGATGCCGGGTGATGTGGATGTGCGCGGCGCTCACCTGGGCGCGCGCGGCGAGGTTCGAGAGGGCGAGCGGCACATCGACGTCGTGCGCCATCAGCTCCAGCACGCGCTCGTCGAAACGGCGCATCGCATGGCCCAGCAGGCGGCCCAGGTGGGTCTGGCGCCAGGCGTCGGGATCGGTCGGGAAAGCGGCTTCGGCCATGGCACCAGATGGTAAATCAAACTGACTAAAAAATGGGTTTACGGAAACCCATCAACCCCTACACTACTGTTCAAGCATCCAGCCTGTGATTAAAAGCAGATGGATTGAAACCAGACACAAACCGTTGATTTTCAAGGAGATTTCCACATGGACGCAGTCGTCAAGGGCGCAAGCATCTCGGTCGCCAACAGTGAAAAGGCCAAGGCTCTTCAAGCCGCGCTGGCCCAGATCGAAAAGCAATTCGGCAAGGGCACGATCATGCGGCTGGGCGAAGGCGAGGCGCTGGAAGACATCCAGGTCGTCTCCACCGGCTCGCTCGGCCTGGACATCGCCCTGGGCGTCGGCGGCCTGCCGCGCGGCCGGGTGATCGAGATCTACGGCCCGGAATCCTCGGGCAAGACCACGCTCACGCTGCAGGTCATCGCCGCCATGCAAAAGCAGGCCGGCACCTGCGCTTTCGTCGACGCCGAGCACGCGCTCGACGTGCAGTACGCCCAGAAGCTCGGCGTGAACCTGTCGGACCTGCTGATCAGCCAGCCCGACACCGGCGAGCAGGCGCTCGAGATCGTCGATTCGCTGGTGCGCTCGGGCGCCGTGGACCTGATCGTCATCGACTCGGTTGCCGCGCTCACGCCCAAGGCCGAAATCGAAGGCGAAATGGGCGACTCGCTGCCCGGCCTGCAGGCTCGCCTGATGAGCCAGGCGCTGCGCAAGCTCACGGCCACGATCAAGAAGACCAACTGCATGGTCATCTTCATCAACCAGATCCGCATGAAGATCGGCGTGATGTTCGGTTCGCCCGAAACCACCACCGGCGGCAACGCGCTGAAGTTCTACGCCTCGGTGCGCCTGGACATCCGCCGCATCGGCACCATCAAGAAGGGCGACGAGGCCATCGGCAACGAAACCAAGGTGAAGGTGGTGAAGAACAAGGTGAGCCCCCCGTTCAAGACGGCGGAGTTCGACATCCTGTTCGGCGAGGGCATCAGCCGCGAAGGCGAAATCATCGACATGGGCGTCACGGCCAAGATCGTCGACAAGTCGGGCGCCTGGTACGCCTACAACGGCGAGAAGATCGGCCAGGGCCGCGACAACGCCCGCGAGTTCCTGCGCGAGAACCCCGAGCTGTCGCGCGAGATCGAGAACAAGGTGCGCGAGTCGCTGGGCATTCCGCTGCTGGCCGCCGATGCAGGCTCGGAGCCCGAGAAGGCCGAGAAGCCCGCCAAGGCGCCCAAGGCCGACAAGGCGGCTGAGTAAGTTCGATCGGGCGGCCTTTCAGGGGCCGCGCGAGCGGTCCTGGTCCTTCGAATGGCTTTCGGTGCTCCTTCCCTCAAAGGCCGCGCGCTGCGGCTCCTGAGTCAGCGGGAGCACTCGCGCGCGGAGCTGGAGCGCAAGCTCGCGAAGCACGAAGAAGAACCCGGCACGCTGGCCAAGGCGCTCGACGAACTGGTCGCCAAGGACTTCATCAGCGAGCCGCGCGTGGTGGCCTCGGTGCTGAACCAGCGCGCGGCCCGGTCGGGCGCGCTGCGGGTGCGGCAGGAACTGCAGGCCAAGGGCATTGCGCCCGAGGCCATCGCCGAGGCGGTGGCCAGCCTGCGGGACACCGAGGTCGAACGCGCCACGGCCCTCTGGCGCCGCCGCTTCGACGCGCCGCCGGCCGATGCGAAGGAGCGGGGCAAGCAGATGCGATTCCTGATGGCGCGCGGTTTCTCGGGCGCCGTCGTGTCCAAGGTGCTCAGGAGCGATTTCGATGAACCAACAGCAGACGAATGAAGACCGCGGCGCGCAGTCGCGCGTCATCGTGCAGCGCGTGGCCTGCGAGTGGCGCCGTGCCTACCGGGTCGCCGCCGATCCGGCGCGCCTGCCCGACTGGGCCAGTGGCCTCGCCAAGAGCGCGCTGCTGCCGCAGGGCGACCACTGGATCGTGCGCACGCCCGAGAGCGGCGATGCCCGCATGCGCTTCGCGCCCGCCAATGACCTGGGCGTGCTCGACCACTGGGTCGCACCCGAGGGCGTGCCCGAGGTCTATTTGCCGTTCCGCGTGATCGGCGTGGCGCCCGATGCCTGCGAGCTGCAGTTCACGCTGCTGCGCCAGCCGCACATGGACGATGCGGCCTTCGAGCGCGATGCCGCGTGGATCGCGCGCGACCTGCAGTCGCTCAAGCGGCTGCTCGAAGCGGGCTGAGCCGATCACGCCTGCGGTGCGGCGCGGCAGGGCGGCGATGGCATGATCTGCGGCGACCGGCGTCGCATGCGCCGGTTTTCCAAAAAAATCCCGGAGGAGCCCTCATGCCATCTGAACCTGTCAGCCAACCGTCTCTCGTCCGCACCGGCGCCAAGGCCGGCCTCAGCTTCGCCGGCTCGGTCATCAAGGGCGTGCTGCTGGGCATCGTGCTCGGTGGCGGTGTCTTCTTTTTCTACCTGAGCCAGCTGAACGGGCCCGGCAATCCGGCGGCGCGGGCCGGTGGTGCGGGCGCCATCGTGGCGCTCGTCACCTCGCCGCCGGTGCTGGTCGCGGTGCTGCTGCTGCTGTTCGTGGTCGTCTACGCGATGCTGGGCGTGCAGCAGGGGCGCGCCAAGGCGATGCAGCACCTGGTCGCGGCGCGTGGCGAGGCGGTGTCGCAGCGTTTGGCGGGCGCTGTCGCGGGCCGCATCGAGGCGATGCCGCGCACGCACGGCGCGCTGCAGCGCACGGCCGACTGGCTGTCGGTCGATGCGTTGACCAAGCAGCTCGCACCGGTGCTGGGCGAGGGCAGGGCGGTGCGGTCGGTGGTGGCGTTCGTGGTGAACCGCCTGCCATTGAGCGACATGCTGGCCGAGTGGCAGCAAGGCCGCGTCGAACATGGCGAGCCGGTGGCGGGGGAGGGCGCGGCGCAAGACCCGGCCCTGCGCGCACTGCTCACGCGCCGCATCAACGAGACGCTGCAGGAGATGTCGACGCCGTCGCGCAAGCCGCTCTACATCGCGCTGGGCGCGCACGCCGTGTTGCTGGGCGTGGGCCTCTGGCTCGTCAGGTAAGACGGAAAAGGTGCGTGGCGCTCAGAGCGCCAGCATCAGCTTCAGGTTCTGCACCGCGGCGCCGCTGGCGCCCTTGCCGAGGTTGTCCAGGCGCGCGATCACCACGGCATGGCGGTGGTCTTCGTTCGGGAACACGCGGATCTCGAGCTCGTTGGTGTCGTTTAGCGCCAGCGCATCGAGCTTGCCGTTCTCGGTGGGCGGCAGCACCTTCACGAACTGCTCGGGCGTGTTGCTGCGCGCGTAGTGCGCGGCGAGCGCGTCCTGCAGGTCGCCGGACTTCGGCTTGCCGGGCAGAAGGTCCAGATGCAGCGGCAACTGCACCAGCATGCCCTGCTTGAAATTGCCCACCGAGGGAATGAAGACGGGGCGGCGCGTGAGGCCGGTGTACTTCATGATTTCGGGAATGTGCTTGTGCTTCAGGCCCAGCGCGTAGGTCTCGAACAGCGGCGCCTTGCCGCCCTCGTACTCCTCGATCATGGCTCGCCCGCCGCCCGAATAGCCGCTCACCGAAGGGAGCGACACCGGGAAGTCGACGGGCAGGATGCCCGCGTCGACCAGCGGACGCACGATGGCGATGGCGCCGGTCGCATAGCAGCCGGGGTTGCCCACGCGGTCGGCCTTTGCCACGGCCTGCCAGTGACCTTGGACCAGTTCGGGAAAGCCGAACACCCAGCCGGGCGCCACGCGGTGCGCGGTGGAGGCGTCGATGATCTTGGGTTTCTTGCCAGAGAGCTGGTCGATCAGGGCGACCGACTCGCGGGCCGCGTCGTCGTGGAGGCACAGCACCACGAGGTCGACGCCGGCCATCAGCTCGCGCTTGGCGTTCACGTCTTTTCGAAGCTCGGGCGCGATGCTCACGAGCTCGATGTTCGGCATCGTCTGCAACCGCTCGCGAATCTGAAGGCCGGTGGTGCCGGCTTCGCCGTCGATGAAAACCTTGGCCATATCGGAGTGTGCGTAGAGTGACTAGAAGAAAGTACGTATTGACCGCAACCGCACGTCGAGTATTGGTGCGGCGCACCATGATACAGTCCGCGGTTGTTCGCCGCCCCCAGCCGTCAGGCTGCCGTCGCCCGCGAGCAACAGAGCCAAAGAAGCCTCAGACCCCAGATCTCCCGTTCTCAACCTCCTCCTTCCGAGAGACATCCCTCATGAAGATTCACGAGTACCAAGGCAAGGAAATCCTTGCCAAGTTCGGCGTGCCGGTGCCGCGCGGCATCCCGGCCTATACGGTTCAGGAGGCTGTCGAAGCCGCCCAGAAGCTTGGAGGCCCGGTCTGGGTCGTCAAGGCCCAGATCCACGCGGGTGGCCGCGGCAAGGGCGGCGGCGTCAAGGTCGCCAAGTCGATCGAAGACGTCAAGAAGCTCGCCGGTGAAATCCTCGGCATGCAGCTCAAGACCCACCAGACCGGCCCCGAAGGCCAGAAGGTGCGCCGCCTCTACATCGAAGATGGCGCCGACATCAACAAGGAATACTACGTCTCGGCCGTGACCGACCGCGCCACCCAGAAGGTGGCCTTCATCGCTTCGAGCGAAGGCGGCATGGACATCGAGGAAGTGGCCCACTCCTCGCCCGAGAAGATCATCACGGTGTTCGCGGACCCCGAAAAGGGCCTGACCGACGAACAGGCCAAGCAGATCGCCGACGGCATCGGCATGCCGGCTGACTCGACCGCCCAGACGGTCGACATCCTGAAGAAGCTCTACACCTGCTACATGGAGACGGACGCCTCGCTGGTCGAGATCAACCCGCTCAACCGTGACAGCAAGGGCAACGTCATGGCGCTGGACGCCAAGTTCAACTTCGACAGCAACGCGCTGTTCCGCCACCCCGACATCGTCGCGCTGCGCGACCTGGACGAGGAAGACGCAGCCGAAGTGGAAGCCTCCAAGTTCGACCTGGCCTACATCTCGCTGGACGGCAACATCGGTTGCCTGGTGAACGGCGCGGGCCTGGCCATGGCCACCATGGACACCATCAAGCTGTTCGGCGGCGAGCCGGCCAACTTCCTGGACGTGGGCGGCGGCGCCACCCCCGAGAAGGTCACCGAAGCCTTCAAGATCATGCTGAAGAACAAGAACGTGGAAGCCATCCTCGTGAACATCTTCGGCGGCATCATGAAGTGCGACACCATCGCCACCGGCGTGATCGCGGCCTGCAAGGCCGTGAACCTGCAAGTGCCGCTGGTCGTGCGCATGAAGGGCACCAACGAAGTCGAAGGCAAGAAGCTGCTGGCCGATTCGGGCCTGCCGATCATCAGCGCCGACACCATGGCGGACGCGGCCCAGAAGGTCGTCGCAGCAGTCAAGAAGGCCTAAGGAACAAGTCATGTCGATCTATATCAACAAAGACACCAAAGTCATCACGCAAGGCATCACCGGCAAGACCGGCCAGTTCCACACCGAGAAGTGCCAGGAATACGCGAACGGCAAGAACGCCTTCGTGGCGGGCGTGAACCCGAAGAAGGCCGGCGAGTCGATCTTCAACATCCCGATCTTCGGCTCGGTGAAAGAAGCCGCTTCGCAGACCGGCGCCACCGTCTCGGTAATCTACGTGCCGCCGGCAGGCGCCGCGGCCGCCATCTGGGAAGCCGTCGAGGCCGACCTGGACCTGGCAATCTGCATCACCGAAGGCATCCCGGTTCGCGACATGCTCGAAGTGCGCAACAAGATGAAGGCCAAGGAAGCGGCCGGCGGCAAGAAGACGCTGCTGCTGGGCCCGAACTGCCCCGGCCTCATCACGCCCGACGAAATCAAGATCGGCATCATGCCCGGCCACATCCACCGCAAGGGCCGCATCGGTGTGGTCTCGCGCTCGGGCACGCTGACGTACGAAGCCGTGGCTCAGCTGACCGAAATCGGCCTCGGCCAATCGTCGGCAGTGGGCATCGGCGGCGACCCGATCAACGGTCTGAAGCACATCGACGTGATGAAGGCCTTCAACGACGATCCGGACACCGACGCCGTCATCATGATCGGCGAAATCGGCGGCCCCGACGAAGCCGACGCAGCCCGCTGGTGCAAGGAACACATGAAGAAGCCGGTCGTCGGCTTCATCGCCGGTGTCACCGCCCCTCCCGGCAAGCGCATGGGCCACGCCGGCGCGCTGATCTCGGGCGGCGCCGACACGGCCGATGCCAAGCTCGCCATCATGGAAGAGTGCGGCTTCACCGTGACGCGCAACTTCTCCGAACTGGCCAAGCTGCTCAAGGCCAAGCTGTAAGAGACGGCTGCAGGACACCGGCCACAGAGCCGGGTCATGCGAGGACCACAGAAATAAAAAAGCGCCCGCACTCGATTGCGGGCGCTTTTTTCAAATAAAACACAGTGGGATCAGAGACATGGAACTCCTTCAAAGCACAGATTTCTGGATCGGTCTGGTCAAGATCATCTGGATCAACATCATTCTTTCGGGCGACAACGCCGTGGTGATCGCCATGGCGGCGCGCTCGCTGCCGCCCGCGCAGCAGAAAAAGGCCGTGCTGTTCGGCTCGGGCGCGGCCGTGGTGCTGCGGATCGTGCTGACGGTGGTGGCCGCCAAGCTGCTGGCGCTGCCGTACCTTCAGGTCATCGGCGGCATCCTGCTGCTGTGGATCGGCCTGCAGCTCCTGGGCGAAGAAGACGACGGCGAGGGCGAATCCAAGGAATACGGCAGCATGATGGCCGCGGTGCGCACCATCCTCCTGGCCGACCTGGTGATGAGCCTGGACAACGTGATCGCCGTGGCTGCCGCCGCACAGGGCAGCATGGTTCTGCTGATCCTGGGCCTGGCGATCAGCATTCCCTTGGTCATCTTCGGCAGCACCCTCATGATCAAGCTCATGGAACGCTTTCCGATCATCGTCATGCTGGGTGCCGCACTGATCGGCTGGGTCGGCGGCGAAACCATCGTGAGCGACGTCGCGTTGCGCGACGTGCTGGTGGCCAACCCCTGGTTGCACTATGCAGCGGCTGCGGCCGGTGCGGTGTTCGTCGTGGCCGTGGGCCGCCTGCTGCAACGGCGTTCCCACGCCGCTGCCCACTGAGCGTTCGCTCGGCCGACGCCTTCAGACCATGGCGAGCGTCGGCGCTTCCCTTTTTTCGAGCCGCCCGGCGCTGTGCTGGGAGTTCGCGGCGCTGACCGACACCGGGCGCGTGCGTGCCCACAACGAAGACGCCGTGCACGTCGACCCCGAACTCGGGCTGGCCGTGCTGGCCGACGGCATGGGCGGGTACAAGGGCGGCGAGGTGGCCAGCGCCATGGCCGTCTCGCTGCTGCACGCCAGCTTCGCCCGCTGGTTCGCCCAGGCCGGGCTCCAGGCGCCGGCGCGCGTGGTTCGCCGTGCGCTGCAGGCCGCCACGGACGAGGCCAACGCATCGATCCTGCATGCCGGCACGACCAACGCGGAACTGCAGGGCATGGGAACGACGCTGGTGCTGGCGGCTTTCCGGCCGCAGCGCGTCTTGGTCGGTCACATCGGCGACTCGCGCTGCTATCGCCTGCGCAACAACAAGCTGGAATTGCTCACGCGCGACCATTCGCTGCGCCAGCAGCAGCTCGATGCCGGCGCGATCACCCCCGAGGAAGCGCTGAATTCGCCCACCCGAAACCTCGTGACCCGGGCGGTCGGCGTGGAGGCCCAAGTCTTGCTGGAGATGCATGAACACACTGCAAGACCCGGCGATCTCTATATGCTTTGCTCCGATGGGCTGAGCGAGATGATCACGGATGCGCAGCTTTTCACGCTTTTAGGACACGATGTCGGCCTTCAGAAAAAAGCACAACTTTTGGTTGCAATTGCAAACGACAATGGCGGCCGGGACAACATTTCGGTTGTTCTGGCAAGGGCGGACGTTGGCGACACGTCCCGGATGGCCAGGTAGCAGGCCTCGGCGGCAACCAGCCGTCCCGCTTGCGCTCGATACAGTTTTGCACTTGGGGAGCCGGCAATGCCGAAGATGATCATTTCGGTCGATGGCGTGGTCATCGGACAAGTGGCGCTCGCCAAGGACCGCACGACGCTGGGCCGGCGCGCCTACAACGACATCGTGATCGACAATCTGGCGGTCAGCGGCGAGCATGCCGTGCTGCACATGAGCGGTGGCGAAGTCCAAATTGAAGATCTCAACAGCACCAACGGCACCTACGTCAACGCGCTGGCCGTCCAGAAGCAGACGCTCAAGGACAACGACGTCGTCGAGGTCGGTGGTTGCCGCATCCACTTTCGCGCCCGCAGCAACCTGGCCATCGGCCCCGGCTCCGCGCGCAGTGCCCCGGGCGAGTTCTCCACCGCCATTCCGCTCTCGTCGGCGCCCACGGAATCGGGCGCGCTCATCGAGCTGGGCATCCCAATGCTTCGCGTACTCTCCGGTAGCGGGAACAACCCGGATGGCCAGGACGCGCAGGACGTGCCCCTGCAGAAGGTGGTCACCACCATCGGCAAGCCCGGCGTGGCCGTCGCGGTCGTCACGCGCCGCCGGCAGGGCTACGTGGCCGCCAGCGTCATGGGCAACGTCACGCTCAACGGCGCGGTGCTCGGCACCGACGCCGTCGCCTTGCAGGAGCGCGACGTGCTCGAACTCGGCGGCGCCACGCGCATGCAGTTCGTCCGGGTCTGAGCCTTTTCCCTTTTCCCGGCGCAGCGCAGGCCGCCTGAGCGAGACCGCATGAACGCGCTGCGGCGGCACTGGCCGCGCATTGCCATCACGCTGCTGCCGGTTCTGCTGGCGCTGGCGCACGCCACCGGCATCTGGCCGCTGACGGCGCTGGAGCGCCTGGATCACCTGATCTACGACATCCGCCTGCGCGCCACCATGCCTCGGACGCTGGACACGCGCGTGGTGATCGTCGACGTCGACGATGCGAGCCTCGCGCGCCAGGGGCAATGGCCCTGGGCGCGCGACACCATGGCGCGCCTCACGACCGAGCTCCTGGTCCGCCAGCAGGTGGCCGTGCTCGGATTCGACGTCATGTTCCTGGAGCCCGACCGCAGTTCCAGCACCGACAGGCTGCGCCAGATCGCGAGCGGGCCGCTGCGCAACATGCCGGGGCTGGCCGCCGAAATCGAACGGCTCGCGCCCACGCTGGACCACGACATCACCTTCGCCGGGGCGCTGCGCAACCGGCGCGTCGCGCTCGGCTACTACTTCACCCGGACGCCGGTGCCGAGCGCGAAAGGGCAGTTGCCGGCGACGCCGCTGCTGCCGCCTGACACCTTCCCGGCAGGCGCCGTCTATGCCACGGGCTGGAACGGTTTCGGCGCCAGCCTGCCGATGCTGGCGCAGGCCGCGCCCGCCGCGGGATTCCTCAACACGCTGGTCGGCGAGACCGGCGACGGCGCCATTCGCAGCGCGCCGCTCATCGCGCGCTACGAGGGCGAGCACGCGCAGCCGGGCTACTACGAATCGCTGGGCCTGGCCGTCTACAGGCTCGCGAACGGGTCGCCGCCGGTGCGCCCGCTCCTGGCGCCGGGCGCCGCGCCGCAGCTCGAATCGCTCGCGATCGGGCGCCTGCGCATCCCCGTCGACCAGACCGCCAGCATGCAGGTGCCGTTTCGCGGACCCGGCGGCGCGAACGGCGGCTCGTTCCGCTACGTGGCCGCCGCCGATGTGGTCGAAGGCCGGCTCGCGCCCGGCGAGCTGAAGGACAAGATCGTGCTCATGGGCGCGACCGCGCCGGGCCTGCAGGACCTGCGCGCGACGCCCGTCGGCGCGGCGTTTCCGGGTGTCGAGGTGCACGCCAACATCGTCTCGGGCCTGCTCGATCACCGCCTGCTCGCCGTGCCGGACTACGCGCCCGGCTACGAGGTGCTGACGGTGCTCGTCGCGGGGCTTGTGCTGGTGCTCGGGCTGTCGCTGCTGTCGGCACCGCGGGCCGTGCTGCTGGGCGCGGGAACGGCCGCGGTGCTGGTTGCGCTCAACACCTGGCTCTATGCGAGCCACAGCCTCGTGCTGCCGCTCGCGTCGGCGCTCGTCATGGTGGCGCTGGCCTTCGCGCTCAACATGAGCTGGGGCTACTTCATCGAGTCGCGCACGCGGCGCGGGCTGGTGCGGCTCTTCGGCACCTACGTGCCGCCGCAACTGGTCAACGAAATGCTCCAGCGCCCCGGCCGCTACAGCATGCGCGCCGAGAGCAAGGAAATGACCGTGCTGTTCTGCGACATGCGCGACTTCACGCGCCTCTCGGAGCAGATGACGCCGGCTGAACTGCAGGCTTTCCTGAACACCGTTTTCAGCCGCCTCACCAACGTGATCAGCGCGCACCGCGGCACCGTCGACAAGTACATGGGCGATTGCGTCATGGCCTTCTGGGGCGCGCCGATAGACACCCCCGACCACGCCGCGCTGGCCGTGCGCGCGGCGCTCGACATGGCCGATGCCGTGCGCGACATGAACCACCTTCACCGCGCGGGTGGACGCCCCGAAATCAGCGTGGGCATCGGCATCAACAGCGGCGTGATGAGCGTCGGCGACATGGGCTCGGCCGCGCGCCGCAGCTACACGGTGGTGGGCGACGCGGTCAATCTCGCGTCGCGCCTGGAGGGCCTCAGCGGGCACTACGGGGTGGAGATCGTGGCCAGCGGAACGACGCGCGACCTGACCCCCGACTACACCTGGCAGGAGCTGGACAGCGTGCTCGTCAAAGGCAAGGCACAAGCCGTTGCCGTTTTTACGCCGCTCACCACGGAAGCAGCCATTGCGGCGCAGCGCACGGGGCAGCTCCAGCGGTGGGCGCAGGTGCTCGCGGCTTACCGCCGGCAGGATTGGGCCATGGGCCGGAACTTGCTCGCCCCCCTGCTCGCCGCGGATGCGAAAAAAGTCCTTTACCAGCTCTACGCGCAGCGATTAGCCTCGATGGCGTTGCGTCCGCAAGACCCGAGCTGGGACGGCGCAACCCGGTTCGAAACCAAATGACGACAGACGCAGACGAGGGGTCTCTCACAATGCAGGTTCGTGTGCTGGGTTGCTCAGGCGCCATCGCCAAAGACTGCCGCACGACCTCGTTCCTGGTCGACACGGACCTGCTCGTCGATGCGGGCACCGGCGTCGGCGATCTCACCCTCGACGAGATGGCGCGCATCGACGACGTCGTCCTCACGCACAGCCACCTGGACCACATCGCCGCCCTGCCCCTGATGCTCGACGCCGTGGGCAGCCGCCGCACCCAGCCGCTGCGCGTGCATGCGCTGCGCGCGACCATCGAGGCGCTGCGCGCGCACGTGTTCAACAACGTCATCTGGCCCGATTTCGAGAGCATCCCGAGCCCCGAGGCGCCGTTCGTGAGCTTCCACGACATCTCGGTCGGGCAGATGCTGCAACTGGGCACCGTCGCCCCCAAGCTGATCGAGGTCCTGCCGGCCGTGCACACCGTGCCGGCCTGCGGCTTCGCCGTGCGCCGCGCCACCGGCGGCGCCCATTGGGTCTTCAGCGGAGACACCGAGCGCAACGCGCCCTTCTGGGATCGCGTCAACGCGCTCGACGTGGCGATGCTGGTCATAGAGACGGCCTTCAGCAGCCGCGAGCAGGCGCTGGCCGAGCGCAGCCTGCACCTGTCGCCCGCAGTACTGGCCGATGAGCTGGCGCACATCGATCCGGGCAAGGAATACCCGATCTACATCACCCACACCAAGCCGGCGGAAACCGAAGAAATCATGAGCCAGATCGAGACGCTGGCCGGGCGGCAGGTGGCAGGGTTGGCGCAGCGGGATATTCGCTGGCTGAAGGCGGATGGGATCCTGACTTTCTGATGCCTAGCCGGGTGCGCGGCATGACAAATTTGTCACTGCTTGTAGCATCTTGAAGCAAGTTGTGTCACTTCCTGTAACGCGAATGTGATCAAAGGTGACGTATTCGGTCACTGCAAGGGTAGGAAACCGGGTGGCACAGATGCTGCGGAAGGTACTGCGCTCCGGGCTGGTTCCCGGGCTTTAACAAACCAACCTGGAGTTTTTCTCATGAACGTTCGCAAGATTGCCCGCCGCGCACAGGCCGGCTTCACCCTTATCGAATTGATGATCGTTGTGGCGATCATCGGCATCTTGGCCGCTATCGCGATTCCCCAGTACCAAACGTATGTGGCCAAGTCGCAAGTTCAGCGCGTAGTGTCTGAAACTGCGTCGATCAAGACGTCCGTCGAAGCTTGCCTGTTGGATGGAAAGACTGACATTGGCGACCCCAAGACCGACAGCAAGAACTGCGACCCGCAAGCAACTGGTTCCAACATCCAAGGCGGCACTGGCGGCAATGCAGCTCCCACTATCACCGCTCTGCCCGCTGGCACCGCTGTGCCCAAGGTGACGCTGGCAGCGGCTGGTGACTCGACGATCGTTGCCACGTTTGGCAACAGCGCAGCGACGACGCTCAAGGCAACCCCCGGCACGATTACGCAAACGCGTGACAAGGACGGCTCGTGGAAGTGCACGGCTGCTGGTGTGGAAGCTAAGTTCACGACTTCGGCTTGCCCGCTCGCTGTGGCACCGTAATTTCCTGCGATTCCTGCAAGGCCGCCTTCGGGCGGCTTTTTTATTCCTCTCGGGGGTTCCATGTCTCATTCCAGGTTGAACGCCGGCGGTTTCACGCTGATCGAGCTCATGGTGGTCGTCGCGATCATCGGAATACTTGCAGCGATCGCGATTCCGCAATATCAGAATTATGTTTTTCGTTCGCAAGTTCAGCGCGTGGTCAGTGAATCGGGGTCTATCAAGACCGCCGTTGAAAATTGCCTTCTGAATGGAAAGACCAACGTTGGAGATCCCGCGGTCGCAGACAACTGCGATCCTCAAGCGACCGGTTCAAATCTTCAAGCGACCGCAGGTAACGCTGCGCCCACGATTGCAGAAACATGGACAACGGCGGGCACAGGGGTTCCGCAGGTTTCTTTGTCCACCATTGTTCCCTCGAAAATCGTAGCGACATTTGGAAATCTCGCAGGAGCACCATTACAGGGTGCAATTGCCGGAACGATCACATGGGCCCGAGACTTGAACGGCTCATGGAGTTGCAAGGCTGCCAACATCGATGCTAGGTACGTTTCGGTAGCCTGCCCGCTGTGATGAGTGACCTGCCTTGGCCCGAAGCGGGCTGGCAGAATCATCTGGATGAGTTTCTTCGCAACGCACGCCAGCGCTGACGACACCGCCAAGCCAAACTTTTCTCCTCCGATCTGTTGCGCGTTGATCGCGTTGCCGTTTCTCTTTCCGATTACAGCCGGCCCTTCGGTCAACGTGTGCCAGCAGTTGGCGTCTTGGCTGTGCATCGCGGCTTTGTTTCTCGTCGCAGAGGCGAAGCATTGCAGGCCCCATTCGTCTGTCGTTGTGTGGCTCGCGGCAAGCGCGGTGCTTATCGCGGCTTTGCAAAGCCATCATCTCGGAGCCGCACCTTGGCTATCCGCTGTTGTAGTGATCTTGGTTACTGGTATGGCGGCCTTTGTCGGCGCCGGTCTTGTACAGCAGGAGCGCGTCCGGATTCAGACTGCTCTGGCGCATGGCCTGCTGTGGGCAGGCGCCATCAGTGCGGTATTGGGACTGCTCCAGTACTACGACCTCGCCGGCCTTCTCCACCCGTGGACCACTGAACCCGGCCCCGGCCAGGCGTTCGGTAACCTGCGGCAACGCAACCAATTCGCAAGCCTGGTCAGCATGGCGCTGATCGCGGCGTTGTGGCTCTACGCGCAATATCGCACCGGGCCGCTGCAGCGACGCCTGCTCTGGGTAAGCATCGTCGCGCTTCTGCTGGTCGCCGCCGCAGCCTCGACATCGCGCACCGGCTTGCTCGAGGTTCTCGCCATCGTCGGAGTTGCGGCGTTCATCGCGCGACGCGAACGGCTGGCACGCCGCGTCGATCCAGAGTCTGCACTCCGCTTGCCGGCGCCCCAGGTTCTCCTGTCGTGGATCCCGCTGTACTTCGCCATCGCCTGGCTCCTGCCTCAACTCGCCGGCAGCGGCGTCGACAGCATGATGCAGCGCTTGAGCGATGGCGCGCCTGCGGGGCACAGCCGGATGATTCTTTGGGGCAACGTTCTCACCCTGATCGCCGAACATCCATGGGCCGGCTGGGGATGGGGCGAATTGAGTTTCGCGCACTACATGCACAGCACGCTCTACCCCGGCCAACGCTTCGTCGAAATCCTCGACAACGCGCACAACCTGCCCCTGCACCTCGCGGTAGAACTCGGTATCCCTGCAGCCACATTGATTTGCGGTGGCTTTCTCTTGTTGGTGGTCACCGCCAAACCTTGGCGCGAGCGTGAGCCGTTTCGACTCATGACTTGGGGGCTGCTCGGCGTGATCGTGTTGCACAGCCTGCTCGAATATCCGCTGTGGTACGGCCCCTTCCAGATGGTCTTCGGTTTGTGCCTCGGCATCTTGTGGCCCGCCGCGAATGGACATGAGAGCGACGCAAGACATTGGGCTCGGAAACTCTCCACAGCATCGGCCGTCGCGCTGATCGCAATCGTCGGCTATGCGGGCTGGGACTACATCCGGATCAGCCAGCTCTACATGCCGCACGACGAACGCCTGCAAGCCTATGAAGAGAACACCTTGGACAAAGCCCGGGGTTCATGGCTGTTCGCCAACCAAGTGGGTTTCGCCGAACTCACGTTGACGTCCGTCACCAGGAGCAACGCAGCCGAAGTACATGCGCTTGCTCAGCGCATCCTTCATTTTTCCCCTGAGCCACGGGTCATCGTCAAACGGATCGAAAGCGCCGAATTGCTGGGCCTGAATGAAGAGGCCCTGACAGAAGCGGAGCGCTTCAGCAGGGCCTTTCCGAAGGAGTACGCACTTTGGCTCGACGGTAAATCGGTCGATCCTTCAGCCCCTTAGCAGGGCCGGTGCCGATCGATCACTGCGAGATAAGCTCCCGCCACGACACGCGGCGCGTGCCCAGGCCGCCGGCACCAGGCGGCAGCGGCACATCGATGCGCTGGCCAGAGGTCAACTTCACGCTGGCGATCAGCTTGCCGCCCTTCGAGGCGAACACCGCGGGTGCACTGCCGAGACCGGCACCGCCGGCAAGCAATATGCCGGCATCCGTCGCCGTTCGCACTGTCAATCCGGTCTTGTAATCGAGGTAGTTGAGATACGCCGATCCGCCCGTGCCGCACGCGTTCTTGTTGTTGGGAATATTGGAGACGAAGACCAGCAAGCCGAGCTGCAGCGTGGAGTCGGTATTGATGCGCTCGCCTTCTTCGGGCAGATCGATGAACCAGCCGTTCATGGCGCTCAGGTTCGTCGCATATGTCATCGAACTGGCCACTGTCCGCACGCCACTCGTATCGGTGAAGGACTGTTTCATGAAGCAGTTGGTCTTCAGCGTCGCGCTGCAGGCCGTCGCGCGAGGGCTGCCGTAGAGGCTGACGGTCGGGCTGCTGCCTGTGAGCGGGTCCTTGATGGCATAGATCGTTTGCACGTCCTTGTTGTTGATGTCCGGCACGCCCAGGTAGCGTCCCGTTCCTACGTACACGACGTGGCTGCTGTTGGCGTAGCCCAGCTCGATCCAGCTGCTGATGGGTTGCGGCTTGTTGGTCGGGCCTTGCAGCGTGGCCAGCAATTGCACCGTGGCATCGCCGCTGGTCGCCTTGAGCTTGCTCAGATCAAAGCGCCAGACATTGCCGAACAGGTCGCCGCCATAGACCTGGGTCACCGTGTTGTTGATGTTCACGTTGTCCATCCAGGCACTGATGCGCGACAGCCCGCTCGGGCAAGGTGCTTCCGTGCAGCCAGAGCCAGCAACCACTGCGGAATCACTGCCTGCGCCGGTGCTGATCTTCTTGATGATGGCGCCCGTCTTGGCGTTCAGGACCCAGAGGTGGCCGCCGCCATTGCCTGGCGAGACGTTGTTATAGCCAGAGGAGACCAGCACTGCCCACGTGCCGTCCGACAGCTTGGTGATGATCGGAATGCCGTAGGAATAGCCCAGGTCCGCATCGCGGATATAGGGCGCGCCCTTGCTGGTGTCGGAGGTGAACTCCCACAGCACCTTCGGCGAGGCGGGGTCGGTCACGTCCAGCGCATAGTAGCCACGGCCGCCGGCGGCGAGGCCGCCCACGAGCAGGGTGTGCCACTTGTCGTCGAAATACGCTTCGCCCTGCTGCGGCGATCCGTTCACGAAGTAGGTGTGGTTGCTGCCGTAGTTCTTGTCGGCCAGCTTGTACATCTTGGGCAGCAGCATGGAGGGAATGTAGGCCCAGCTCTCCGCGCCGTTGTCGGCGTTGAAGGCGTGCAGCATGCCGTCGTTCGCGCCAACGTACACCATGCCCTGACGCGTTTCGTTGTCCGCCTTGAACTTGGCGTAGTTGAGGTCGGGGTACTTGAAGGTCGACTTCTTCACGTAGGCCGCCTGCGAGCCCACGATGTCGCCCATCACGTGCGTGCGCTTGAAGTAGAACTTGCCGCCGGTTCCATCTTCGTTGCGGCGATCGCCGCGAAGGAAGTTGACCAGGTTCACGCCGCCGAAGCCCGTGTCGGTGCCTTCCGTGGTGCTGTCCTTCTTCTGGGCTTCGGGAATGCAGTTGTCGGCGTCGGTGCACATCTGCGAGAGCGACGTGCCGATGGTCGCGACCTTGAAGTAGCTCTTCTGGTCCGTGGTGAGCGCATCCCACGTGAAATCGATCAGCCCGCCGCTGCCGTTGTGCGTGTAGATCTTGCGGCTCGCGTACGCGGCCTTGTCCAACAGCGGTGTCGGGGGTGTCGTCGAGGAGGTCGTCGCCGTTCCCGACTGCGCCCAGTCAGGAACGGTCGAGGCCACGCCCGTATCGGGATTGATGGTGTAGCGGGCCAGTTCGCCGAACCATTGCACCGACCAGAAGCTCGAGTCGAACAGGAAGTTGTCGGTCGGCGTGACATTGGCCGTGCTGGGCGTCACTGCCGCGCTGGCGCTGTTCTGGGCGTCGACATTGATGAGGAACTTGTTGATGCCGCTCTTCAACGCGTTCGGGTCACCTGCGCTGTAGTAGGCGCCGCCGCCATTGACTGCCGCGTGCCACAGGTCGTCCACCGCCGTCTGGGTATTGTTCTTCGGCACAGGCCAGTTGCATGCGCCATCCTTTTGCCAGCGGCAGTGCGTGCTGTCGGCCGTGTTCCCCTTCAACACGTCGAAGTAATCGCCGCTCGTTGCTTCCTTGTAGTCCGGCTGGTACTGCATGTACCCGGAAACGCCGAGGCCGATGGTGAAGGTCGTCATGCGCTGCGGACCGGTCGCGGTCTTGTCGTTAGCGACGTCTGTGCCCAGGATGCCGTTCGTGTTGTTGAACGCTGTGGACCGAATGTCCGTCGTGTAGAAGTACTGGGCAATGTCAGCCAATGTGCTGGCGGTTGCATTGCCGTCGAAATTGGGGCGGTCGACGCCTGTCTTGCCATCCACGTCACTGATCGTGTTGCCGTTGATGTCCGTCGGCACGGTGTCTTCGTTCCAGTAACCGTCCGTCGACAACAGGGTGTAGTTCCGCTGACAGGCGTACTGCATCGGATCCGTGGACTTCACGTTGTTGACCTTGGTGACCTTGTTGGCGTAGTAGCGGCCGGCCGTGGACAAGGCTTTTTTCAGCGGAGTCGTGCCGCCCGGATTGGCCGCCACGAGCTTGTCGTACCACTTGTTCTTCTGGCCTTTGGCTTCGAGCGTGTTGTCGGCCATGTCCAGGAAGTCGGAGCCCGTGCCGTTGTTGATGCTCATGTAGCTCAAGCGGTAGCTCGTGCTCAGGTCTTTGAACGCGAGGCTCACGGCCGTCTTGGTCATCTGCATGCGCGTGCGGTAGTACGCCCACCAGTTGGCGTAGTTGGTCATTTCCTCCGCGCCCGTGCACGTCGTGCCGGCGCAGTCGGTGCGCGCCGTATATTTGGTGTAACCGGCCGCGCTGGAGGGGTCGACGATCGTGCGGGTATTCTTGCCGGGCGCGCCGACGTACTTGCCGTCGAACGCCGCGGCTGAACCGCTCGCGCTCCCGGTGATGTCCACCACGGGCGTATAGGTGATCGCCGATCCGATATTCGGAGCCGAGATGACTACGCTGCTGTTGGAGCTCACGGCACTGTAGCCAGCCACGGTGCAGCTGCCCTGGATGGCCGCCGTGCACGCATTGATGTTCGCGGCGATCGCGCTGGCGAGCGTGGCCAAGCTGCCGGTGCGCGTGATCGACGCGGCGCCCGACATGATCTGTTGGTTGTTGACCTTGATGCCGTTGGCCGATGCTGCGCCTCTTCCATTGAGCGTCACTGTCGACTTAGACGGCGTGGTCAGCAGGCCCGGATAGCGCGGGTTGGTGTAGATCTTGCCGCCCGTGGGCGCCGTCTCGATACGCACGGCCTGGCAGTCGGTCAGCGCCGTGTCGCTGCACCAGCGCACGTAGGCGGGAAACTTGTACGTATCGGAAGGCGTCGACTGCACGGCGCAGTTGCGCTGGTCGATACCCGTGCAGTATTCGCCGGGGGTGAACGTGTAGTACTCAGCGGTGGCCGACAGATC
Organism: Variovorax sp. AC194; assembly: GCF_979257995.1. Classification (NCBI taxonomy): domain Bacteria; kingdom Pseudomonadati; phylum Pseudomonadota; class Betaproteobacteria; order Burkholderiales; family Comamonadaceae; genus Variovorax; species Variovorax sp. AC194. Next base: position 381,771 of record NZ_OZ409823.1, read on the forward strand.
GCTGGTACCGGTGGTCTGGATGCGGTACTTGTCGTCGGGGACCTTGGTCCAGGCGGACGTTTCGCCCGAAGTCATCTGCGGGAACGGCGTTCCGTCGAAGTTGGACGCGGGCTTGTAGAGCGTCTCCGGGGTGTAGTAAATGCTGTTGTACCGACTGTTGCGGCGCAGCGCGTTGTTGCTGCTGTTGGCCCAGTCCGGAAGGTAGTCGGAATCCATACTGCCGGAGTCGTCGAGCACAAAAAGAATGTTGGGCTTGACCACATCCGGACTCGAAGTCTCCAGGGGCGATTGCGCGAGGTCGGTCGTAGCCGCCTGCGCGCTGTAGATGGCAACCAGCAGCGCCGCGGCACAGGCGACGCTTTGCGAGATGGCCTTGATAGTGCGTTTCATAGTGTGTGTCCCATGTGAGTCCGCGTGCTCGCGGCGCCCGAGAAAGACTGGATCGTTGTGACCGGAGGGGGTATGTGCTCAGAGCGCGACCATGGCCTGCACCAGGCTCTGCGTATTGCGCGGACCGCTCACCATCACAGTGATGCGGTAGTAGGTTTGCTTGGAGGCATTGACGTTGCTGCCGGTACCGCCGCGACCACCGCCGCCGGTGCAAGTGGTTCCGCCGGGACAACTGCCCGCAGCAGCCGTCGGCGATGTCGCGCACGAGTTGAGGTCGGTGTTGGCCTCGCCTTCCTTTTCGCACATGCGCTGGACCAGGTAGGTCACGGTGTTGCCGGTGGTCGGGTCGACTTCAAGCTTCTTGACCTTGCTGTCCTTGACGTTCTGCAGAAAGAAGGCTCCCCAGTCCTGGGAACTCGTCGGGTCGACTCTGACGGCCTGGTAGCCGTCGGCCGTCGACGTGCAGCCGAGCGGTGTCGTCGCCGCGCAAGCACCGGTTCCCGTTGCAATGCTGTTCTTCTCGATCCATGCAACGGCAGTCTCGACACCACGGTCGGCCGAATGCGTGGCGGCTTGCTGGAAGGCGAGATTGCCGGCGATGACATTGGAGGTCCCGACCGAGCGGGTCAGTGCCACCGCGGCCAGCGTGAGTGCAACCAGCACGATGAGCGCAAGAATCAACACCACACCGCGTTCGGAGGAACGACGCCGCTGCGCCGAGAGCGGCTTGGGTGCCTGGGAAAAAAAGTTGCTCAACATCCGCCAGCCCCCCCTTGAATCGTGCCCTGAGATCCTTGCCAGACCATGTTGCGGATAGGCACCGTGGTTTCCAGCTTCTTGTATCGGTAGTTCTTCCAGTCGCCGTTTGCGCTCAGGTCGATCGCGACGGCCGTTGGATTGCTCGGAACGCCTGTGGCATCGGCCACCGAGCCGGCCCAGGTCGGCGCCTTGTTGGTAGAAGGCGCTTCTCCGTTGGCGGCGTCGTACTTGGTGTACTGCCCACTGCGGGCCACGATGGCCAGTCGAACGGCCAGCGTGCGCGCCCAGCTGCACTGGACAGCAAAGCCCAGGCCGTCATCCTTGCCAGGCGTGGTCTGGTCGTACCGGCCCACGTTGCCGGAGAGATTGGTGGCCGTCGTGTCGCGGCCATACTGAGCCCGCAGGCTCATGATGTTGCTGGCGATCGGCACCCAGACCGTGGGGTCCGATTTGCTCGCGTCATCTCCGCAGTTGACTTCGACGTAGTTGCACACCGTGAGGTTGCCGGACAGCACGCGATAAGCCCTGACGGTAAACGGCTGTGTAGGGACGGTCGTTTGCCCAAGGTTGAAGACGACGCTGCCCAGCGCGAGGCCGCTGGTCGTGCCCGGATCCACAGTCAGAACGGTGTCAGAGACGGCTTTCACCTTGTCGACCGTCAATGCGCAATCTGCGGGCCGCACGGCGGGCTGTGCAATCACGGTGTCGTTGACCGCAAAGGATTTTGGCGTCGTGACCGGATAGCTCCCCGAGGAAGGAGCCGTGCTGATCAGGTCGCCCTCGGCCGGGCTGCTGCTGCTGCCGAAGAAGACCAGCAGCGTGTCGGTGTTGGCGTCGCCCGCCGGAACATTGGGCGAGTTGATGACCACCGGAGCCAGCGCGCCGAGCTTGACTGTCGACTTCGCAGCGCCCGTGGTCGTGTAGCTCAGGCTGCAGCCCAGCAGATTGAAGGTGTTGATGCCGTAACCGGCCTCGCGCACATCGCGCTCGAGTCCGTAGAGGGCGATGGTGCCGTTGATCTGGGCGTCGTCGCCACCGGTGGTGGAGCGCTTGGTGCCTTCGAAGGCGCCGAAGACTTGCATGATCACGACGACGGACAGCATGCCGATCAGCAGTCCGACCAGGATCTCGATCAAGCTGAAGCCCGAGGCGGCGCGGCGTCCGCTGGAGAGGGAAGTGGAATTTTTCACTGCGCGCTTACTTCTGGGGCTGGTCCAACTGCGCAACGACGGTGTAGTTTCTTTGCTCGTCGTCGCTGGGCGTCTTCCACCGGATGACGATGGTGGCAAGGATGGTGCCGCGCGTACCGGCGATGCCGCCCGGTACTGTCACAAAGCTGACCTGCGGCTCGTTGCCCGAAATATCCGAGCCGGGCAGCGCATTGGCCCACGCGCTTTTCCAGGCGGTGTAGCCGGCGCCCGAGGACGCGCTATCGAACTGGTTGCTCCAGTCGGTGGCGAAGCGATCGCTGATCCACATGCGGCTGATCAAATCGTTGGCTTGCAGCACCGCGGTGGAGCGGTATTCGGCGGCAGCCGCCTGCTTGACTGATGTGGCTTGCAATCCGACGAGACCGAGGACACCGACTGCGAAGATCAGCAGCGCAACAAGCGCTTCCAGCAACACGATGCCGCGCTGCTTGGCTCGGGCTCTGAGAGGGCGAGTGAGGCGACGAGAAGTTGAGTGCATGATGGATGAGTCAGGATTACGGGCAGGCCATGGCATCCCCGCTGGGACGGTTGGGATCGCACATCCGGATCTGGCCGCCGGCTGCGACCAGAAGCCGCAAGCAGTGCAGCGTTCCGCCGGTCTCCCCCAAGCAGGTGCCGCGACTTGACTTGATGTCGATGGTCGAAGCACCAACCGTCGTCGCGGGAGTGGTCGTGGCGGCGAGCCGTCCGAAACCGTTGAAACCGAAGGCTGGTTGCGATGCATTGATCGTGGCGCTTGCCTGGGCTGCGACCGGGGTGCCCTTTTGAAGCAACATCGAGGACGAGGTGTCGCTGATGTCGTCGCCGCAATGGCTCGCGGGGGGCGTGGTTGCAGACGAGATGCTGACGATCCAGTTCGTGCCGGTCTTGTCGACGGTGCAGGCGTTGTCGAGTGTCGTTGTCAGTTGAAACTGGACAGAAGTGTTTCGCCGCACGGCCTCGGCACGCGCGAGCTGCAGGCCGTTCTGAATCGACTCAGCGGTGCTGCGAATCTGCGAGTTGCTGATCCATTCCGTGAATGCGGGCGCGCCGATCGCTATGGCGATTCCCAGGATGGCGATGCCTACCATCAGCTCGATCAGCGATACGCCACGGATGGCGGATGCCCTCGGCGGGCGAGGGAGTCGACGCGTGCGCATTCAGCACCCGCCCTTGTTGGTGGTCCAACAGTTGGTACCGGCAGTCCATCCCGTTTTTGCCGACACGGTTTTCTTGAGGCCCGCCTGATCGAGGCTGTATTCGAAGGCTGCCATCGTGCTCTTGCCCTTGGCACTGAGCGTGAAGGTCGTCGGTGTATCCGTCGTGCAAGTGAAGTCGAAGCTATTGCTCTTGATCGCAGCGGCCTGCGCATCCACCGCGCATTTGGTTGCCGAGCCCGTGAGGCGGTAGGTGCGGTTGTCCTGGAATGCCTGCTCCATGCGCACCGCCAGCGCAGACAGATTCGACGTCGCATCCGGAATGCGCCCGCGAAGCACATAGTCCCCGTACAACGGCAATGCAATGGCCGATAGCACGCCAATGATCACCACCACGATCATGATTTCGATCAGGGTGAAGCCCCGCACGCGATGGCGGGAAGACGGGTTGCGACTGCAAGAAGGCGAGTGATTCACGGCGGGCTTTCCTGAGGTGCTTCCAGCTCGATCCGAGCGGGAGCAATCTGTTGACATTAGTCACAGATTGTCACCAACTGTTTGCGCGCCGCAAAAACCGCTTGTCAGGGGCGATGTGCCGCTCATCCCCTCTATTTCTGGCTGCTCAGAGGCCTTTGGGTCTCCTTTTTGTCACCCCGCCACCCAACTCCCCGACTTCCCCCCATGCTTCTCCAACACATGCACATCCGTGATCCGCATCCCCCGATCCACCGCCTTGCACATGTCGTAGATCGTCAATAGCGCCACCTGCACAGCCGTCAACGCCTCCATCTCCACCCCGGTAGGCCCGACCGTCTCGACCGTCGCCGTACAAGCCACCTGCGGCGCCCCCCCACCTTCCGCCAGCGCAAACCCGATCGCCACCCGCGTCAACGCCAGCGGATGGCACAGCGGAATCAGGTCGCTCGTCTTCTTCGCCGCCTGAATACCGGCGATCCGCGCCACCCCCAGCACATCCCCCTTCTTCGCCGTCCCCGATTCGATCAGCGCCAGCGTCGCCGCCTGCATCTCGATGCGTCCGGTGGCGACGGCCACGCGGTGGGTCGCCGGCTTGGCGGCCACGTCGACCATGTGGGCCTGGCCCTGGGCGTCGAAATGGGTGAGTGTGCTCATGGAGATACCTTCGTGCTTCGCACCGCGATGCCCGGCTTGCTAGGGGCAGCGGCCCGGCGCGGCGCTCATGGGTGAACGTTCGTTTTGAAGATGCATCATACGAGCCCGAGCCATGGACGAGGAATGCTGCGCTTGACTCCCTCCGCAAAGCCAAAGACCACCGCAACGCCCGCCCTGCGCGCGATCTGCGCTTCCGTTTTGATAGCGGCACAGGCCCTGATGCCGATACCCGCCAGCGCGCAGATGCAGCAGATCCTGCCCGGCCTGGGCGACGGCGGCGAAATGACCGCCAGCGCCGAGCGCAGCCTGGGCGACCAGATCGCCCGCGAGCTCTACCGCGATACCGACTACATCGACGATCCGGTGATCGCCGCCTATGTGCAGGAAATCTGGCAACGCCTCCTGACCGCCGCCCGCGCGCGCGGCGAGCTCACGCCCGAGCTGGACGAGCGCTTCGCCTGGACCGTCCTCCTGGGCCGCGACCGCAACATCAATGCCTTCGCGCTGCCGGGAGGCTACCTGGGGCTGAACCTGGGGCTGGTGGCCGCGGTCGGCAGCCGCGACGAGCTGGCGACGGTGCTCGGGCACGAGCTCTCGCACGTCACGCAGCGCCACATCTCGCGGATCATGAGCAAGCAGGGCAAGCAGATGCCGCTCATGATCGCGGGCCTCATTCTCGGGATGATCGCGGCCAGCAAGAGCCGCAACGGCGACGCCGGGCAGGCGGTGATCATGGGCAGCCAGGCGCTCTTCATGCAGAACCAGCTGAGCTTCTCGCGCGACATGGAGCGCGAGGCCGACCGCATCGGCTTCGGCGTGATGACGCAGGCGGGTTTCTCGCCGCAGGGGGCGGCGGCCATGTTCGAGAAGCTGCAGTACGCCTCTCGCCTGAACGACAACGGCTCCTACCCGTATCTGCGGAGCCATCCACTCACGACCGAGCGCATCTCCGACATGCAGGGCCGCTTCCAGTTCCGCATGGACACCGCCCCCGCGCTGCCGCTCGCGATGGACCACGCGATGATCGCCTCGCGCGCCCGCGTGCTGACGCGGCCGGGCGTCGATGTGCTGCGCCTGTGGATCGACTCGGCCGGCAGCGGCGAATTCGCCCGGAGCACGCCGGCCCAGCAGGCCGGAACGCTCTACGCGGCGGCGCTCGCGGCCAAGGAGCTGCGCGACTACAAGGCCGCCCGCACGCTGGCCGAGCGGCTCGTGGCACGCACCGCGGAAGACCCGGCCGCGGCGAAGCAGGCGCGCTGGCTCAGCGCCGAGATCGAACTGGCCGCCGGCGCGCCGGCCAAGGCCGCCGCGCTGCTCGACGCCAAGTCGAAAGAGCGCCCCGAGATGATCCTCGCGGCCGAGGCCGCAACCGCCACGCGCCAGCCCGCGCCGATGATTCCCGTGCTGCGCGATTGGGTGGCCGCCAATCCGCGCGATGCCACGGTGTGGCGCGCGCTGGGGAACCTCTATGGCGCGCAGAACGACACGCTGCGCGCGGTGCGCGCCGATGCCGAAGCCAACGTGGCGATCCTCGATTACCCCGCGGCGCGCGACCGCTTCAAGGCGGCGCAGGAGCTGGTGCGCAAGTCGGGTGGCCCCATCGATCACTACGAGGCGTCGATCATCGACACCCGCGCACGGGCGGTCGATGTGCTGGTCAAGCAGCAGGCCGAAGAGCCGCCGCTGAAGTAGCGGCAGCGGCGCGGGTGATGCTCAGCGCTTGGAGAGCAGCCCGCCCAGCGCGGTCTCGATGAGAAGGCCCAGCAGCGAGTAGATCAGCGAGCCGATCAGCGCGGCCACGAAGCCGTTGACGTGAAAGCCGCTCAAGAGCCCCGACGCGGCCCAGAACAGCAGCGCGTTGATCACGAAGAGGAACAGCCCCAGCGTGACGATGGTGACCGGCAGCGTCAGCACCACCAGCACCGGCCGCACGATCATGTTGAGCAGCCCGATCACCGCGGCCGCGATGAGCGCGGAGCCGAAGCTCGCAACCTGGACACCGGGGTAGAGATAAGCCACCGCGAGCAGCGCGACAGCGCTGAGCAGCCATTTGATGATGATGCGCATGCGGCGCAGGATACCCCAGAGCCCTCAAAACAACGAGCCCCGGAGCGTTGCCGCGCCGGGGCTCGATGGGGAGTGTCTGCCTTGATTATTCAGCCAGTTCGTTCGCCAGCACCAGCAATGCGCCCATGCCCATCACCGCGCCGGGAAAGGCCCAGCCCGATTGGTGGGCCGGCGTCTGCTCGGGCGTGACCGGTTCCAGGTCGACGCCGATCTTCGGGCGGCGGGCATCGACCACGTGGGTGGCCGCGTGCTCGCGCTTCAGTTGCTGCGTCAGCTCGGCCAGCGGGCCCTTGGCCAGCACCGCCGTCACCTGCCCGCCGTTGCGCTCGAGCAGGGGCAGCATCTGTGCCTGCACCTTGCTGAACCACTTGGCGCGCCAGTTCTCGCGCGCGCTGTGGCTCACCCACTTGCTGATGCGATGCGTCATGCGCGGCGCGCAGGCCACGAGCACCCAATGGCGCGCCACGACGCTGTTGGCGTCCGGTGCGAGTTCGGCGAACTGCTCGCTGGCATACACGGCGTCGTCGACATAAAGAATGATCTTTTCCATGAGTGCTCCTTCGGATAGTTAGAGTGGCAGAGACTGGCTTGGACAGGAAAGTTTCTCAGCGAAGCTTCGGGCGATCAATGGGGTAAGCCAGTGCTCATCAGCCGGTCGTCACGGCCGCAGCCGGCTTGTTGCGGGCCTGGCGCATGGCCACCCACTTGCCGACCGCGAGCACCAGCAGTGCGCCGCCGATGCCGGCTGCGTACTTGATCGTGTCGGTCTGCGGCACCTTGGGCACCCAGGTCCAGTTGGCGGGGTTCGCGAGCGCCGGGTCCGAGACGGCCATCGTGCCGGCGATCCAGCCCAGCAGCATGCCGCCCAGCGTGATGATCAGCGGGAAGCGGTCCATCAGCTTGATGACCAGCTGGCTGCCCCAGACGATGATCGGAATGCTCACCAGGAGACCGAAGATCACGAGCGGCATCTGGTGGCCTTCGCCCGCACCCTGTGCGGCGCCGGCAATGGCGATCACGTTGTCCACGCTCATCACCAGGTCGGCAATGATCACGGTCTTCACGGCACCCCACAGTTTGTCGCTGCCGGTGATGTTGCCGTGCGCGTCGTCATGCTCGGGCGCCAGGAGCTTGATGCCGATCCACACCAGCAGGATCGCGCCCACGAGCTTGAGGAACGGAATGGCCAGGAGCGTGAGCGCGAAGAAGATCAGGATCACGCGCAGGATGATCGCGCCGGCGGTGCCCCACAGGATGCCCTTGGTGCGTTGGGCCGGCGGGAGCTTGCGGCAAGCCAGCGCGATGACGACGGCGTTGTCGCCACCCAGCAGGATGTCGATCATGATGATCTGACCGACAGCGACCCAGAACTCCGGGGTCATGAACAGTTCCATAGTTTCCTCTTTGTCTTCGCGCCGTTCCTGCCGCTCCTTGTGTGGATCACGACGGACAGGCGCATACCGATGCGTTTCGATTCATCCCGCGCGGGGCTGGTCGAAAGCGAAGAAACGAAGACGCCGGAGACTCCGGGGACTTGGTGAACGCTTCGACCAAACCTGCACAGGTTCAAATCGAAGGTCTTGCTCGACAGCGCCTGCGCCAGTGCGCATGCGTTGTCCGAAAGGCCGGAAGTGTTGTGCTTCGTATTGACGACCTGTCGATGTCCGCCGTTGTCCACAGCGGTCGGGAGCTACTCCCCTTCGTGGGCGGAATTAGAGCATCGAAGGCCGCGGCGTGGCAACCGAAAGTTTTCAGCGATTTAAAAGGAACCGCCCGGCATGGCCCGTAAACAGGGGCTCTCTCGCTATGTTGTTTGTAGCACTCATGTCCCTTCGCGGCCGCGGGACATTGGCGGACTATGATCGCCGCTCGCTGCTTTTTCACTCTCCCATGGCCGCCATCCACATCACCGACATCGAGGCCGCCATCAACCACTGGCGCGCCAAGAGTCCTTCGCCCGACGGCGTCACGCTGGCACCCGAATTGCGGGCGCTCGCCGAGGTCTACGCGCTCATGGTGTACCACCACGAGGACGAGGTCGACGAGGTCGGCTTTCCGCCCAAGGCCTGGGCCGCCTGGCTCGACTGGTACCACAGCACCCCCGACACGCCCTGCATCGCGATCTGCTCCACCAGCCAGGGCGACGACGAATGCAAGGGCTGCGGGCGCAGCTTCGATGAAGTGCAGCACTGGCCTGCCATGACCCCTGTCGAGAAGCGCGTGACGTGGCGCCGCATCACGATGGAAGACTCGGCCTGGCGCTTCAACAAGTACGCCGAGCGGGCGCGCGAAGCTGAGCCGCCGCAGTGGCCCGATGACCCCGCCGAGCCTCTCGGCCCCGACGACGCGCCCTGAGAGGCAGCCCATGCGTCGCCTCGCCCAAGCGCCCAATCTCGCGATCGCGACGCTGTGGGTTCACGCCTTGCGGGAGGACGGTGTCGAAGCCTCGGTGCAGCGCGAATTCCTCGGTGCCGTGATGGGCCAGCTGCCGCCCGACCAGTGCCTGCCCGAAATCTGGATCGAAGACGACGCCCAGTTCGAGCGCGCCAAGGAGCTGCTGCACGCGGCGCAGCACCGGCCGCAGCGCAACTGGCAGTGCGTGTGCGGCGAGCGGATCGAGGGTGGTTTCGAGCAGTGCTGGCAGTGCGGCGAGATGATGCCGGCCGCCTAGCGCTGCGGGGGCGAAGCGCTACTTCCAGCGCAGCAGCTCGACGTCGATGCTGTTCGTGCCGTCGCCCAGCGTGAGCGTGTTTTCCTGGATGGTCGCCTGCAGCTGCATGCTGCGCTGCGCGAGCGCGGCCAGCGCTTGCGAGGCCTCGGTCGGCACGCGGTAGACCTTCAGGTTCTGCGGGCGCGTGAGCTTGTTCTCGATGCCGCGCCACCAGATCTCGGCCGCGTGGTTGAAGCAGTAGACGATCACCTCGTCCGCCTTGCCGCAGGCCTTGATGATGGGCTTGTCCTCGGGCTGGCCGACCTCGATCCAGATCTTGGTCTCGCCCGTGAAGTCGCGCAGCCACACGTCGGGCTCGTCCACGTTCGAGAGGCCTGCGCCGAACGCCAGCGTGCCGTCGCCCTGGCAGATGTCCTGCAGCTGGTGGGCGTTCAGCGCGAGCGCGACCAGGCGGATCATCATCCGCTCGTCGGTCTCGCTCGGGTGGCGCGCCAGGGTCAGCGCATGGTCGGCGTAGTAGCCGTGGTCGATGTCGGCCACCGCGAGGGCGACCTTGAAGATGGTGGATTTGAGGGCCATGGGTGCGCGAGTATGCCTGCCGCGCACGTCCACGACCGCCCGCGCACGACGGCCGTCAGAACGCCACCGACGCCTGCAGGTACACCGTGCGCGGCTGGCCCACGTACTTGCCGCCGTTGTTGTCCACCGAGCGGTTGTAGTAGCGGCGGTCGAACAGGTTCTTCACGCCGACGGCCAGCTTCAGGTGGCTCATCGACGGGCCGAAGTCGTACGCGGCGCGCAGGTTCATCGTGGTGTAGCCCGGGATGTTGCCGAGCCGGCCGGTCGAATCTTCCAGCGTCACGTACTGCGCGCCGTCGTCCGGCGAGCCGGGCGAGCGCTGCTTGGACTGCGCGTACACGTCGGCATTGAGCGTCCACGGGCCGCGCTCGTAACGCGCGCCGAGCGTCAAGATCTGGCGCGAATAGAACGGCAGGTCGCGCCCGGCGAAATTGCCGGCCTTGGAGGTGGCCTGCGTGTACGTGTACGTGCCCGACACCGACAGCCCCTTGAGCGATGCGCTCAGGTCGCCCAGCTCATAGCGCAGCGCTGATTCCACGCCGCGGTGGCGCGTGGCGCCCAGGTCGGTCCACTGGCCGACGTCGCCGGTGATCGAGCGCGCGAGCAGCAGCTCCTTGTCGAAGTTGATGTTGAACAGCGTGAGCTCGCCGCTCCAGGCCTCGCCCTTGTAGTGCGTGCCGATTTCGTAGGTCTTGGCCTTCTCGGGGTGCAGGCTGGTGGTGGACTGCGCAAGCTGCGCGTACTGCTGCGGTCCGAACGACACGCCGGCGTTCGCGAACAGCGACCAGCGCTCGTTCATGCGGTAGAGCACCGACAGCGTCGGCAGCACTTCGTTGGAATCGATCGTCGGATAGATCGCGTTCGTGATGCGGTTGTTCGCCACGGTGAACACGTCGTTGTGCGAGCGGAACGATTCATAGCGCACGCCGGGTGTGATCGTCCAGTTGCCGATGTCGATGCGGTCGTCGATGTAGAACGCGTGCGCCACCGTGCCGCCCTTGCTGGTCTGGTAGGCCGGGTTGGCCAGGCCGTAGGCGTCGAAGCCCGGGCGCGGCGTGTAGTAGGCGCTGCGCGTCGCCACCTCGGAGGCCTCTTCGCGCAGGTAGCGGAAACCGACGCTCACTTCCTGCACCACGTCGCCCGAATCGATCAGGCGCGAGTAGCGCGGCTCGATGGCGAAGGTCTTGTAGTTGCGCGGCGCGCTCGTGAGGCGCCGCTTGCCGGCATTGGCGCCGGTGCCTTCCTGCTCCAGGTGGCTGCCGCGGAACGAGTCGGTGTAGTAGCCCAGCATCTCGAACTTGTTCACGCCGTCGTTGTGCGTGTACTTGATCGAGCCGTCGGTGCGCCGGCCGGTGAATTCGTCGAAGGGGCGGTCCGACTGGAACGGATTCGCCGCGAACTGCGCCGTCGTCAAGCCGCCCGGCATGCGGCCGCTGCCCTCGAAGTGATGCAGCGACACCGCGATGTCGTCGGTGCTGGAGATGCGGTAGGCGCCCTTGAGCATCAGGTCGTCGATGCTGGTGTGGTCGTTGCTCTGGCGAAAGCCGTCGCCGTGCGTGCCCGAATACAGCAGCGCGAGACCCAGGCCCTTGTCGTTGGTGCCGCCAACGAACAGCGTGGGCGTCGTCTTGGTGCCGCCGCCGTGGCCGGCGCTCTCGATGCCCACGCCCACCTCGCCCGAAAACTGCTTGGGGATCGCGCGCGTCACGAAGTTGATGATGCCGCCCACGTTCTGGGGGCCGTAGCGCACCGAGCCCGCGCCGCGCACCACGTCGACCGTCTCGATGCTGCCGAGCGACAGTGGCGCCAGCGACAGCTGCGGCTGGCCGTAGGGCGCGTAGGCGAGCGGCACGCCGTCCAGCAGGATGGTCGAGCGCGGCGACAGCCGCGAGGTGAGGCCCCGCACGCCCACGTTCAGCGAGATGTCGCTGCCGCCGGTGCCGTTGCTCTCCTGCACCTGCACGCCCGGGATCTGGCGCAGCACGTCGCGCACGCTGGAGGCGCCGCTTTCCTCGATCTGCTTGCGCTCCACGATGCTGCGCGCACCGGCGTGCTCCAGCACCTTCTTCTCGTTGGGGTTGGCGAGCCAGTCGCCGGTGACGGTGATGGCGTCCAGCGACGGTTTGGACGGATCGGTCGCGGGGTCTGCGTCGGCGGCGAAGCTCTGCAGGCTCAGGGGTAACAGCGCCATCGCAATGGCTGTGCGTTTGTGCGGGAACAAGGGGACTCCTCCGGGAATGAAAAAAAGCAGGAAAACCGTGTGCGCGGGACGTGGGGCGTCTTCTTCAGGACGTCGTCCGGCTGGAAAGCGCGTTGTTGTTGCGCGCCGCGGCGGCCATCGCGCGGCGGCGCCACCAGAGCCAGATGCCGCTGAAGCCCAGGCCGCCGAGCGCCAGGCCCAGCAGCGCGGTCGCGACCTGGTGGGCCACGCCGCCCAGCTCGCCCGTGTGCAGCGGAAAGATCACCGCCACCGCGCCGTTGCCGGCGTCCAGCTCCTGCCACTTGCGTGCGGCGAGCACTTCGCCGCTCACCGGGTTCAGCCACACGGAGCTGATGCCGTTCGGGTGCGGGTCGTCGGGCAGCCGGAAGCGCACGCGCACCGGCCGGTCCGCCTTGCCGGGCACCAGCAGGTAGCCGATCGGCTGGCCCGGGTACACCTGCTGCGCGCGCGCCACGAGTTCGTCCAGCGGCATGCGCGGGCCGCTCGCGCTGCCCTTGGGGATCGTCGGCGCCTTGACCGGCTTCTGGCCCACGGCGGCGGAGATGAAGCCGCCCAGCGGCCGCCACGCCATGTAGGCGCCCGTGGCCACCGACACCGCGATCAGGAGGCCCAGCACCGCGCCGCCCGTGCGGTGCAGGTCGAAGAGGCCGCGCAGCCATCCGCGGTCCAGCACGATGCGCAGCGACGGCGGCCAGCGCGTGGGCCACCACAGCACCAGGCCCGTCACCAGGAGGAACAGGTACGAGAGCGCCACGAACGCCAGGATGCCCTTGCCGGTGCTGCCCAGCAGCAGGCTGTTGTGGACCTTGTAGGCCAGGTTGTAGAAGCCCTCTTCGGTGCCGCGCCGGCCCTGCTCGGCGCCGGTGGCGGGGTCCAGGTAGAGCGTGCCGTCCCACTTGCCGCGCACCAGCACCCAGAGCGTTTCGTCGGGGTGGTGGGGCGGGCGCAGCGTGAAGCTGGTGTCGGGGCCGAACTCGGCCACGATGCGCTGGCGCAGGGGCTCCAGCGGCAACGCGGCCGTGGCCGCGATGGCATCACCCGCGGTGCGCGCGACGAAGAAGTCGGAATGGACCTGGCGATCGATCGGCCGGGACACCACCAGCACCGCGCCGAGCAGCGCCGTGAGGGCCAGGATCGGGCCGAGCGTGAGCCCGGTCCAGCGGTGGATCTTCAGCCAGAGACGTCGCAGCGGAGCGCGCAGCATGAATCACGGGGACCTCGAGGAGTCCCGTCATGGTTGTTGGCTGGCGCGCCCGCGGCGGGGTGCGTTGGCTGGGAAGTCGGGGTCTGTGTGCGGACCGCGCCAACCGCTCGCCGCGGTTGGTAGATCGATGCACAAGCGCGTCAGATTCTACGGGCGAGCTCCGCGGCCTTGCCGACGTAGCTGGCGGGAGTCATGGCCAGGAGGCGGGCCTTTTCCTCTTCCGGAATGGCCAGCGAGCGGATCAGCCCGTGCAGCGCCTCGGCCGTGACGGTCTTGCCGCGCGTCACTTCCTTCAGCTGCTCGTAGGCGCCCTGCACGCCGTAGCGGCGCATCACGGTCTGGATCGGCTCGGCCAGCACTTCCCACGAGGCGTCGAGGTCGTCGGCCAACGCCTCTTCGTTGAGCTCCAGCTTGCCCAGGCCCGTGGCCAGGCTCGCATAGGCGAGCGTCGCGTAGCCGAAGGCCACGCCGATGTTGCGCAGCACCGTGCTGTCGGTCAGGTCGCGCTGCCAGCGGCTGATGGGGAGCTTCTCGCTCAGGTGGCGCAGCACCGCGTTGGCCAGGCCCAGGTTGCCTTCGGCGTTCTCGAAGTCGATCGGGTTGACCTTGTGCGGCATCGTCGAGGAGCCGATCTCGCCCTTCTTCAGCCGCTGCTTGAAGTAGCCCAGGCTCACGTAGCCCCAGACGTCGCGCGAGAAGTCCACCAGGATCGTGTTGGCGCGCGCCACCGCGTCGAAGAGCTCGGCCATGTAGTCGTGCGGCTCGATCTGGATGCTGTACGGCTGGAAGCTCAGGCCCAGGCCGAGCGGCGCGGGCGTCTCGATGACCTTGCGGCTGAAGGCTTCCCAGTCGAAGTCGGGCCAGGCGGCCAGGTGGGCGTTGTAGTTGCCGACGGCGCCGTTCATCTTGCCGAGCAATTGCACCGAGGCGATCTGCGCGCGGGCCTTCGACAGGCGCACCGCCACGTTGGCGATTTCCTTGCCCACGGTGGTCGGGCTGGCGGTCTGGCCGTGGGTGCGCGAGAGCATCGAGACGCCCGCGAACTGGTGCGCCATTTCGCGCAGCTTGGCGATCAGGCCGTCGATGGCCGGCAGCACCACCTTTTCGCGCGCGGCCTGGATCTGCAGGGCGTGGCTGGTGTTGTTGATGTCTTCGCTGGTGCAGGCGAAGTGCACGAACTCGGCGGCGGCCAGGAGCTCGGGCCGGGCTTCGAACTTGGACTTGATCCAGTATTCGACCGCCTTCACGTCGTGGTTGGTGGTTTTCTCGATCTCCTTGATGGCCAGTGCATCGGCCTCGGAGAAGTGGGCGACCAGGCCCAGCAGGTATTTGCGGGCGCCGCCGGTCAGGGGCTTGAATTCGGCGAAGCCGCAGTCGGACAGCGCAATGAACCACGCCACCTCGACTTGCACGCGCCGGTGCATATAGCCCTGTTCGCTCATCAGCGGACGCAGCGCCGCGAGTTTGGCCGCATAGCGGCCGTCAAGGGGGGAGAGGGCGGAGACGGTGGAAAAGCTCATGCCCGAATTTTAGGCGGCCGGCGGTTCGTGGGGCCGTACCGACACATTGGGGTGGATCCGGACCTGCGGTTTTCCCGTTCACCTAAAATGATTATGAACAAGTGTCATACAGCCAAGAGCAAAGGGAGAGAGCCTTCATGAAACTGATCGGATCCGCCGCCAGCCCCTATGTGCGCAAGGTGCGCGTGGTGCTGGCCGAGAAGCGGCTCGACTACCAGTTCGTGATCGAGGACGTCTGGTCCGCCGACACCACCATCTCCAACTCCAATCCGCTGGGCAAGGTGCCCTGCCTGATCATGGAAGGCGGGGACGCGATGTTCGATTCGCGCGTGATCGTCGAGTACCTGGACACCCTGTCCCCCGTCGGCAAGCTCATTCCGCAGCAGGGCCGCGAGCGCGCCGAGGTCAAGACCTGGGAAGCGCTGGCCGATGGCGTCATGGACGCCGGCGTGCTCTGGCGTCTGGAGGCCACCTGGACCGGCCGCAACGACCACGAGCGCAGTGCGAGCTGGATCGAGCGCCAGCGCACCAAGGTCCTGGACGGCGTGGCCGCCATGTCCAAGGGCCTGGGCGACAAGCCCTTTTGCAGCGGCATTCACCTGAGCCTGTCGGACATCGCGGTGGGCTGCACGCTCGGCTGGCTGAGCCTGCGCTTTCCCGACATCGACTGGCGCGACGAGCACGGCAACCTGGCCAAGCTCTACGACAAGCTCATGCTGCGCCCCAGCTTCATCGACACGAAGCCCTGAGACGGCACAGCCCCGAACAAAGGCGCCACGCGGCGCCTTTTTCTTTTTCAGAGTCCGGTGAACCTGGCGACCGCCGGAAAGTAGAGCCGGTACGGCAGCAGCCGCATCAGCTTCATCCAGAACGTGAAGCGCCGCGGAAAGTGGATCTCGAACGCGCCGCGGCGCCAGCCCTCGAGCATGGCCTCCGCCGCCTGTGCGGGCGTGATCAGCGCCGGCATCGCGAAGTCGTTCTTCGCGGTGAGCGCCGTGGTCACGAAGCCCGGCTGGATCACGCTCACGCCGATGCCGCGCGCATGCAGGTCGATGTAGAGCACCTCGGCCAGGTGGGTCAGCGCGGCCTTGGTAGGGCCGTAGGCCAGGCTTTTCGGCAGGCCGCGAAAGCCCGCGACGCTGGCCGTGAGCGACACGTGGCCCGCGCCGCGCGCCACGAAGCCGGGCAGCACGGCGGCCAGCACGTTCAACGCGCCGACGTAGTTGACCTCTTGGTGCGCGAGCATTTCGTCGAGCGCGAACGCGTCGGCGCGCAGCACGCCGTAGGTGGCGGCGTTGAAGAGCACGAGATCGACGCTGCCGGCCATCGCCTGCAGCTGCGCATACGCCGCGGCGACCGCGGCGGCATCGCGCACGTCCAGCGGCAGAACGATCACGCGCGGCGGCCGCGCGGCGTCGTTGTGCAGCGCCGCGAGTTCCTCGAGCGCCTCGCCGTTGCGCGCCGACACCGCGACCCGCGCGCCGCCTTCGAGCAGCGCCAGCGCAGTCGCGCGGCCGATGCCCGAGGAGGCGCCGACGATCCACGCCGTCTTGCCGCGCCAGTCGGCGAGCGGCGGATTGAAGGGCTTCACGGTGCAGCCTTCGCCGGAAGCGACACGGGCGGCGCGGAAGCGGGCGATCGAATCACCAGCGCCCACAGCGCCACGCCCGCGATCACCTTGAGCACGCAGGGCAGCAGGCAGTAGGCGAGCGACAGCGCCTGCAGTGCCGACGCATCGCGCGCGCCGGGCACGTAGCCCGCCAGCCCGAGCAGCGGCAGTGCGAGGCCGGCGGCCAGCGCGAGGTTGAGCTTGGTCGCGAAATTCCACCAGCCGAAGTACGCGCCGGCGTGCGGCTGGTCGCCGGCCTCGGCAATGATTCCGGCGAGCAGCGCGCTCGGCAGCACGAGGTCCGAGCCGATCGCGAAACCCGACAGCGCGCAGACGACGAGAAAGGGCACCGCATCGCCCGCGCCCATCGCGCCGGCCCATGCGAACACCGCCACCGACATGCACATGCCGCCCAGCCAGCTGCGCGCGAGCCCCCAGCGGCGCACGATGCGCAGCCACGCCGGGATCGACGCGGCGGCCACCACGAAGTAGAGGCCGAGGAACGCGGGCTCCATCGCGGCCGGCGCGCGCAGCCGGTCCTGCACGAAGAACAGCACCAGCGTGGCCGGCACCGCGCTCGCGATGCCGTTGAGCACGAACACCGCGAGCAGCCGGCGAAACGGCGCACGGCGCAGCGGCAGGCGCAGGTCCATCGACGCATGCGGCGCGGCGGCGCGCACCGGCCGTGGCGCCTGCGTCCAGAAGATCCATCCCACCACCAGCAGCACGCCGAACAGCGCGACCATCGCGGGCAGTCCCGCCAGCGTCGGCACGACCGATGCGAACACCACGCCGACGAGGCCCATGCCTTCGCGCCAGCCCACGATGCGGCTGCGCTGCGAGGCGTCGCCGCCCAGCATCGCGCCCCACGACTGGTGCGCGATGCTCAGCATGCTGTAGCCCGCGTAGGTCAGCGCGAGCAGCACGGCGGCAGCCACAAGCAGCGCGCCATGGCGCGCGGGGTCGACCAGCAGTTGCGGAAAGAAAAGCAGCCCGAAGCCCAGCAGCAGGACGCCCGCGGCGACGGCGCCGAAGCCGAGCACCGCCTGCGCCGAACGCGCATGCAGCCGGTCGCTCAGCCGCCCGAGCAGCGGATCGATCACCGCATCGAGCAGCCGCGCGCCCAGCAGCACCGCGCCCAGCGTGGCGAGCGGCACGCCGAAGGCGCGCGCGTAGTGGTTCGGCAGCAGCACGTAAAGAGGCAGCGCGACGAACGCGAGCGGCAGCCCGAGCAGCCCGTAGCGCACGCCAGCCAGAGGGCCGAAGGTGGACACGAAGGGCTAGCGCTTTTGCAGCGTGTACTGCACCACGTCGATGTTGGCCTGCGAGAACGCCGCCTCGCAGTACGCGAGATAGAACTCCCAGATGCGCATGAAGCGCTCGTCGAAACCGTGCTGCAGGATCTGACCTCGCTCGGCCAGGAAGCGCTCGCGCCAGCGGCGCAGCGTCTCGGCGTAGTCGGCGCCGAAGGCGAATTCGTCCACCACCGCGAGGCCCGCCGCCTCGGCCTCGCGCCGGAACTCGCGCGGGCAGGGCAGGCAGCCGCCCGGGAAGATGTACTGCTGGATGAAGTCGGTGGAGTCGATGTAGCGGTCGAAGAGCTGGTCGTCGATCACGATGCTCTGCACGCAGGCGCGGCCGCCGGGTTTGAGGAGGCGGCTCACGCTCTGGAAGTACGTCGGCCAGTATTCGCGGCCCACGGCCTCGACCATCTCGATGGAGCAGACGGCGTCGAACGGCGCGTCGTCGATGTCGCGGTAGTCCTGCAGGCGCAGGTCGGCCGAAAGGCCCGCGGTGCGCTGCCGCGCAAAGGCGAGCTGTTCGGTGGAGAGCGTCACGCCCGTCACCGAGGCGCCGAAATCGAAGGCGGCCATCTCGGCCAGCGCGCCCCAGCCGCAGCCGATCTCCAGCACGCGGTCGCCGGGCTTCACGCCCGCCATGTCGAGCGCGCGGCGCACCTTGGCGCGTTGCGCGTCGGGCATGGGCTTGTCGAAGTTGCCCTCGAACCAGGCCGACGAATAGTTCATCGTCTCGTCGAGCCAGAGCTTGTAGAACGCGTTGCCCAGGTCGTAGTGCGCGTGGATGTTGCGCGAACTCCCGGCCTTGCTGTTGCGGTGCATCAGGTGCCGCACGCGGTACACGAGCCGGCCGAACCAGCTGCCGTAGACCACGTCCTCGATCGCGCGGCGGTTGGCGATGAACACCTTGATGAGCTCCACCAGGTTCGGCGTGGTCCAGTCGCCTGCGATGTAGCTCTCGGCAAAGCCGATGTCGCCCGACTTGAGCGCGGCCTTGCAGACCTCCCAGTTGCGCAGCGTGAGCGAGGCCGTGAGGTTGCTGCTGCCGGGCGCGGCGCCGAAGTGCCGCACCGAGTCGTCGGGCAGGCGCACGGTGAGCGAGCCGTGGGCGAGGCGCTGCAACAGGCCCAGCACCGTGCGCGCGGCGCCGGGGGCGTCCTGCGGCAACGAAAAGCGCGAAACCTGGGGGGCGGTGGTGGTCGGGGTCATGGGTTCGCCTGCTGCTGGTGCGGATGGTCGCTGGACACGAAATGGCGGGGCGGCGCGGGCTTGGCGACGAACGGAACGCGCTTGAGCCAGAGCCTGGCGGCCTGCCAGTGGATGCGCGCGATGAGCCCGAAGGTCATGGCGGGATAGCGCCAGAGCGCGCGCCGTGCGCTGGCCGCCGTGAGCGGGCCAAGTTCGCCGCTCACGCTGGTCTGCAGCAGGGGGCCGTCGGCATCGTCGTGGTCGATGCGCACCACGGTGTGGGCGAATTCGGCATCGACGAAGAAGCGGAAGCGGTAGCCGCCGCTGACCTGGCAGAACGGGGAGACGTGGAAGGCCTTGGTGGCCTTGAGCTCCTGGCCGTAGACCGGGTGGTCCAGCAGGTAGCAGTGGCGCTCGCCGAAGGTGTTGTTCACCTCGACCACGATGGCACGCAGCGCGCCTTCGGCCGTGTGGCAATACCAGAAGCTCACCGGCTTGAAGGTGTAGCCGAACACGCGCGGATAGCAATGCAGCCAGGCCTCGCCGATCGCATCGTGGATCTGGTGGGCCGCCAGCAGGTCGTCGAGCCAGGCCAGCGCGCCGCCTTGCGCGGGCGTGCGCCCGTCGCCGTGGTCGACGTCGTGGAACGAGAGGGCCGCCCGCCGATTGAGCGCGAGCGCGTTGCTGCCGTTCGCGCGCAGGGTGCGCATCGGCAGCATCAGGAAATAGGTCGGGTAGACGAAGGCGTTGCGCGCGGGGCGCAGGCGCGTGTGGCGCACGTCGCCGAAGCCCATCAGCGGAAGCGGATGCGCTTGGCTCATGCCGCGGGCCTCGCAGCGCGCAGGCCCGCGGCGGCGGCCAGGCCGGCCTTGAGGCCGTCTTCGTGGAAGCCATAGCCCATCCACGCGCCGGCGAACCAGGTATTGCGCTGGCCCTGCAGGGCGGGAACCTCGGCTTGCGCGCGGATCGCGGCAAGGTCGAGCACCGGGTGGTCGTAGTCGTATTCGGCCATGACCTGACTACGCTGGATCTCGCGCACCGGATTCAACGAAACGACGACCGGCTGCGCCCAGGGCAGCGGCTGCAGCTTGTTCAGCAGGTAGTGCAGGCAGACGCGGCCCGATTCGCGCTCGCCGGCGGCCGCGCGCTCGTAGTTCCAGGCAGCCCAGGCCGATCGGCGCTGAGGCAGCACCGAGGCGTCGGTGTGGAGCACGGCGTGGTTCGGCTGGTAGCGGATCGCGCCGAGCACGGTGGCTTCGGCGGGGCTCGCGTCGCCGAGCATGGCGAGCGACTGGTCGGAATGGGTGGCCAGGATCGCGTGGTCGAAGCGCTCGGTGCCGGCGTCGGTGGCGACGAGCACGCCTTCGCTTGTGCGGGTGATGCGGCGTACCGGCGTGCGCAAGCGCTTGTCCTCGATGCCCGCGACGATCTTCTCGACGTAGTGGCGGGAGCCCCCGCGCACCGTGCGCCACTGCGGCCGGTTGGCGATCTGGATCAGCCCGTGGTTGTGGCAGAAGCGGATCATGGTCGCGACCGGGAACGCCAGCATCTGCGTGGTCGAGCAGCTCCAGATGCAGCCCATCATCGGCAGGAAGTACCAGTCGCGGAAGGCGGCGCCGAAGCGGTGGGTGGCCAGGAACTCGCCGAGCGGCTGGGCCAGTTCGCCCTCGGTGCCGGCCTGGGCGATGCGCGTGGTCAGGCGGTTGAAGCGCAGGAGGTCGGCCAACATGCCGAGGAAGCGCGGGTCGGCGAGGTTGCGCCGCTGGGCGAACACGGTGGAGAGGTTGTTGCCGCTCCATTCGAGCCGGCCGCCGCTGTCGCGGGTGGCCTGGACGGAGAACGACATTTCCGACAGCGCGGTCTCGACGCCGAGGTCGGCGAACAGGCGGATCAGGTTCGGGTAGGTGCGGTCGTTGTAGACCAGGAAGCCGGTGTCGACGCCGTGGGCGACGCGGGTCGGATCGCTCGGGGAGCGCGGCAGCTCGATCGTGGCCGTGTGCGCGTGGCCGCCGAAGTAGTCACTGGCTTCGAAGAGGGTGATGCGGGCCGCGTCGCGCAGGGCGTGCGCTGCGGCCAGTCCCGAGATGCCGGCGCCGACGATGGCGACGCGAGGGGGCTGCGTCATCGCGAGCCCCCGTTCCGGCGGGAATACAAAAATGCTGCGAGGCGCCCCGACGCGAAGGAGGGAGGGAGGGAGGAGGAGAAGAATCGCCTCGGGATTTCGACCAGACGACAAGCGCCTGGAAGACCTCGCAACATGAAAACCGGTGGGCTTTTACCGCCCACGCAAATTATGAGCACGCCCTCGCCGGACCGGTTCCCTGTGCAGTGGTAAGCGTTTGTGACGTTCAGTTCACGATGATATGGACGCATCGGTAAATAATATTACCGATTCGTTTTTTTGTGAACTGATCAGTCTTAATTTGTCCCGAGCTGCTTCTCGATGACGTTCACGAAGCCGTTCTCGTCCGGCGCGGTCATGCTCGACCAGGCCTGCACGACCTTGCCGTCGCGCCCGATCAGGTACTTGTAGAAATTCCATTTCGGCGTGGTGCCGGAGGCCTGCGCCAGCTGCTTGAACAGCGGGTTGGCGTCCGTTCCGCGCACCGACGACTTGGCGAACATCGGAAACTTCACGCCGAACGTGCTTTCGCAGAAATCGGCGATTTCCTTGTTGGAGCCCGATTCCTGGGAGAAATCGTTCGACGGAAAGCCCAGCACCACGAGCCCGCGGTTGCGGTATTTCAGGTCCAGCGCCTCCAGGCCCTTGTACTGCGGCGTGAACCCGCAAAAACTCGCCGTATTGACCACCAGGACCACCTTGCCCGAGTACTGGCACAAAGTCTGGGGCTTTTCATCCTGCAGGCGCGGGAAGGTGTGTTGAAGAATGACTGGGCACCCGGCAGCCTCGGCCGGAGCGGGCACGGCGGGCGTCGTCTGGGCGCTCGCCGGAAGCGCTGTAACCAGCCCCGCCACGAGGGAAACAGCCGGTGCGCAGCGCCAGAGCGTCGACAATAAGAAAAGGGTTCGCATGGCGGGCTCCTGGTTCAAAAAGGGGGGTGTGCATCCGTGCCGCCACGGCGCACGTATCCGCATCATCGCGCGTCTGTCATGGGCGCGCCAAACGGGCCGACTAAAATCGGCGGCCATAGAAAGACTTTGATGCTCTATCCGGAACTCTTCAGACAACTCGAATCCGTCCGCTGGGACATGGACAAGGACATTCCCTGGCAGTCGTTCGATGCTTCCTTGCTGACGGAAGAGCAGGCCCAGACCATCAAGATGAATGCCATCACCGAGTGGGCGGCGCTGCCGGCCACCGAGATGTTCCTGCGCGACAACCGCCACGATAGCGATTTTTCCGCTTTCATGTCGATCTGGTTCTTCGAGGAGCAGAAGCACTCCCTGGTGCTGATGGAGTACCTCAAGCGCTTCAGCCCCAAGCACGCTCCCACCGAAGCCGAATTGCACGAAGTGCGCTTCGATTTCGACCCGGCGCCCCCGCTGGAGACCCTCATGCTGCATTTCTGCGGCGAGATTCGCCTGAACCACTGGTACCGCCGCGCCGCCCAATGGCACACCGAGCCGGTCATCAAGCATATCTACACCACGCTGAGCCAGGACGAAGCCCGCCACGGCGGCGCGTACTTGCGCTACATGAAGCGCGCGCTCGAGAAGTTCGGCGACGAGGCCCGTGCCGCGTTCACCAAGGTCGGCGTCCTGATGGCGAGCGCCCGCCGCACCGCCCAGGCCCTGCACCCGACCAACCTGCACGTGAACAAGGCGCTGTTCCCGAACGACACCATCCAGAGCCGCATGCCCGATCCGGACTGGCTGGAACACTGGCTCGACAAGCAGATCAAGTTCGACGCCGTCTGGGAAACCAAGGTCGGCGAGCGCATCCTGCACAACCTGAGCCTCCTCATGAACCGCAGCTTCAAGACCGTGCAGGAACTGAACCGCTACCGCAAGGAAGTCGCCGCGACGCTCGGCCCCAGGCCTGAGTACCAAGGCGCTTGAACTGAAACTTCGCCCCGCCATCCGGGGCGATTTTTTTTGGGCGTCCGGTGTCACAACCTGCGGGCGCCGAACGTCTAATCGGGCATGGACGACCCGACCCTCACCTTCGACAGCCACCGTCGCCGCCTGCAGGGCATCGCCTACCGCATGCTCGGCTCCGTCGCGGAGGCCGAAGAGGTGGTGCAGGACGCCTGGCTGCGCTGGCATGAGGCCGACAAGGCCGGCTTCGACAGCGCCGAAGCCTGGCTCGTGACCGTCGTCACGCGCCTGTCGATCGACCGGCTGCGCACCGCCAAGGTCCAGCGCGAGCACTACATCGGCGCCTGGATGCCCGAGCCGACGCTGACCGAGTCGCCCGACACGCCCGAGGAATCGCTGGAGCGCGCCGACAACATCTCCGTCGCGTTCCTCGCCGTGCTCGAGCGCCTGGCGCCCGAGGCGCGCGCGGCCTTCCTGATGCGCGAGGTGTTCGACGCCGACTACGACGAAGTGGCGCTCACGCTCGGCAAGAGCGAAGCCGCCTGCCGCCAGCTGGTGCACCGCGCCAAGGCGCAGGTGCAGGACGCCCGCCCGCGCTACCAGGTCTCGCGCGAAACCCACCAGCGCCTGTTGCGCGCCTTTGCCGACGCCGCCGCGCGCGGCAGCATGCAGGACCTGAAGGCGCTGATGACCGAAGAGGTCGAGCTCATCGGCGACGGCGGCGGCAAGGTGCAGACCTTCAGCAAGGTCCTCACCGGCAACCAGCGCCTCGCGCAGCTCTACTTCTCGCTCTGGCGCCGCATGGGCCCGGTGGTGCGCATGGAGCTGGTGGAGATCAACGGCGAGCCGGGCCTCTTGCGCTTCATCGACGGCGAACTCGAATCGGCGCAGACCTTCGAGATCGAGGACGAACGTATCGCGCGCATCCGCGTGCAGCGCAACCCGGACAAGCTCGCACGCATCGCGCAGATCGTTGCCTCCAAATAGTTCGCGCGCCGTGTCACAGGGCCGATGGCTGGCCCGTCTTCAGTGGGTAGGAAGCAGATTTTTCAACCCACTCACTGGAGTCCTCTCATGAACACGACCCCCCGCCTGAACTGGTTCAAGACCATCCCCAAGACCTTCGAAGCCATCCTGGCCGTCAGCGCCAGCATCGACGCGAGCACCGTCGGAAAGACGACGCTCGACTTCGTCTTCGCCCGCGTCTCGCAGATCAACGGCTGCGCCTATTGCCTCGATATGCACGTGCGCGACCTGCGCAAACAGGGCGAAGGCTGGCAGCGCATCAACAGCCTGGCCACATGGCGCGAAGTGAGCTTCTTCAACGAGCGCGAACGCGCGGCGCTGGCCTGGGCCGAATCGCTCACGCGGCTGGCCGACGACCACGACGAGCGCGAAGTCGAATTCGCGGCCCTGAAGGCGCAGTTCAGCGACGTCGAGATCGCCGAGCTCACCGTGGCGGTCGCGCAGATCAACACCTGGAACCGCATCAACGTCGGCATGCGCGTGCCCGTCGCCGTCAAGGCGCTGGACTGAGCGTCCTCAGCGGCGCTCGACCACCATCGGCGCGATCCGCAGGCTCTCGCGCAACTGCGTGACGGCTTCGCCGGCGGCATTGCGCGAGGCGAATGGCCCGGCCTGCAGCCGGTGCGTGCCGGCCTCGCTGAACACGCGCAGCTGCGGCGCCAGCGAAGGCAATCCGCGCGCGGCCTGGCCCCGCATGGTCTCGGCGCCGTCGCGTTCGCGGAAGGCGCCCAGCTGCACCCAGAAGCCCGCCACCGCGGCGGAAGACGGCGCAGCGCCCGGCTCGACGGCCGGCGGCGCTGCCTGTGCAGCAGGCAACTCCGCAGGCCCGATCGGCGCCACGGGTGTCGTCGGTGACTGGGGCGCCACTGGCATCGTCGACGCCACCGGCGCACTCATCGCCACGGGCGCCACCCATGCCGAAGGCACAGGCACCGACACCGCCACGGCGCCCTGCGGCTCCGACGGGGCAGCGGCGGCATACGCCGTCCCCGAATCCCGCCGCCATGCGCCGGTGCGGATGTCCTCGTTCGTGATCCGCTCGATCTCCACCGGCGCCACGCCGCGCAGCAGGTCCAGCTTGAGCGCGGCCGTGTAGCTGAGGTCGATGATGCGGCCGTCGACGAACGGCCCGCGGTCGTTCACCCGCACGATCACCTCGCGCCCGTTGGCCGGGTTGCGCACCCGCACGTAGCTGGGCAGCGGCAGCGTCTTGTGCGCGGCCGTCATCGCGTACATGTCGTAGGGCTCGCCGCTCGCGGTCGATGCCGCATGGAACTTGCGGCCGTACCACGAGGCGATGCCGGACTCCTGGAACGGCCGATCGTCGGTGATCGGCTGGTAGGCGCGGCCCAGCACCGTGTAGGGCTTGCTGGTGCCGCCGCTGCCGCGGATGGGCTCGATGCGTGGCTCGGCGTCGGGCACGCGGTCCAGGTCCGAGGGGATGTTCGTGCCGGGGCCGTCGCGGCCGCTGGCCACGCCGCCGCCGCTGCGCGGGCCGCTTGCACAGCCGGCCAGAAGGACGGCGACTGCCACTGCGCACACCCCCGCTGCTTCTAGATACGGCCCACGCCAGAAACACCGAGGAACCGGCTTTGCCGGGCCTCCGGTGTTACCCCCGGTGAGGGGGTTGGCGAAGCGACACGAAGTGCGCGAAGCCTGGGGGAGAGCCAGTTCAACCAAATACGGCCTTCCATAGCGCCAGCATGGCGTCGCGCTCGGCGGCCAGGGCCGGCGGAGTGACTTGCGTCGGCTCCTCATTCAGCCGCGCGCGATGCTGCACGCGGCGCAGCTCGCGATACGCCCGCGCCGCGCTGCGGCCGATGCCTTCGGGGAGCAGTCCGGCCAGTTCGGCGCGCAACAGCAGCGCGATGTTGCCCACGTTGGGGATCAGCTCCGGGTGCTCGCCCGCGGACGACAGCACCAGGAACTGCACCGCGAACTCGGCATCGACCATGCCGCCGGGGCTGTGCTTCACGTCGAAGCGGTCGGCCTTCACCGGCCGCGCGCCGCGCAGCTTGTCGCGCATCGCGATGATCTCGGCCTTGAGCGCCTCGCGGTCGCGCGGCGACACCAGCACCGCCTCGCGCACCTGGTCGAAAAGCGCGCCCAGTTCGGCGCCGTGGTCCGCGCTCCCGAGCACGAAGCGCGCGCGCGTCATGGCCTGGTGCTCCCAGGTCCATGCGGTGTTGCTGCCGCGTCCGAGCTGGTACTTCTCGTAGGCCTGGAAGCTCGTGGTGAGCAGGCCCGAATTGCCGTTGGGCCTGAGCGCCGTATCGATCTCGAACAGGTCGCCCTCGCGCGTCTTCACCGTGAGCCAGTTGATCAGCTTGCGCACATAGGCCGCATAGACCTCGCCGGCGCGCTCGTCGTCATCGTCGTAGACGAACACGATGTCCAGGTCGCTGCCGTAGCCCAGCTCTTTGCCGCCCAGCTTGCCGTAGCCGATGATCGCGAACTGCGCCACCTCGCGGTGCCGGTTGCGCACATGCGGCCAGCACCAGCGCGCGGTCACGCGCAGCGTGGTGTCGGCCAGCGCGCTCAGGTCGTCGGCCACCTGCTCGACGGTGATGCGGCCATCGACGTCGCGCGCCAAGGTGCGGAACACCTCGGCGTGATGGGCATGGCGCAGCAGGTTCAGGAGGCGCTCTTCGTCGGCCTCGCCGGTGCGGGTGAGCGATGCGTGGCGCGCCTCGAGCTCGCGCTCGAATTCCTCGGCCACGAAGCGGCCGGAGAGCATCTCGTCGCTCGCCAGTTCGTCGATCACGCCCGGGTGCTGCATCAGGTAGCGCGCGGGCCATTTCGCCGCGCCCAGGAGGCGCAGCAGGCGCTCCTGCACGGCGGGCCGCTCGACCAACAGCGCCAGGTAGCTCTCGCGGCGCATCAGCGGCTCGATCCAATCGGCCCAGCGCATCGCGGCATCGACGTGGCGCGGCGTCTGCCCTGCGCCATCGCCGTCGGGTTCCTTCAGCCATTGGCCGGTGCGCTGCACCAGCTGGCGCAGCCGTCCGCGTGTCTCCTCGCGCAGGGCGAGCACGCGCGGCGTCTCGCACCAGTCGCGGATGCGATCGGCGAAAACCGGCGGCAGGTCGTCGAGCAGGTCCGCCAGGTCGGTGGGCGCCGCGGCCTTCTTGCCGTTGCACTTGCCGTTGCAGGGCTTCTCGCCGCCCAGCAGCTTGTCGAACTCCTGCGCGACGAACTCGCGGTGGGTGTCCAGCTGCGCGAGGAAGGGGCAGCAGTCGGCATAGCCCATCGACTGCGCGATCCAGCGCAGGTCGTCGTCGGCCACCGGCAGCACGTGCGTCTGCTGGTCGTCCAGGTACTGGATGCGGTGCTCCACGCGGCGCAGGAACTCGTAGGCCAGCGCCAGCGCGTCGGCGGTTTCCTGCGGCATGAGGTTGGCGCGCGCCAGGCGCTGCAGCGCATCGAGCGTGGGCCGCGTGCGCAGTTCGGGGAACTGCCCGCCGCGCACCACCTGCAGGAGTTGCACGGTGAATTCGATTTCGCGGATGCCGCCGCGCGAGAGCTTCACGTCGTTCGCTCGTTCGGGCCGACCGGCGCTGCGGCGCGCCGACTGCTCGCGGATCTGCCGGTGCAGCGTGCGCAGCGAGTCGAACACGCTGTAGTCCAGGTAGCGGCGGAACACGAAGGGCAGCACCGCGCCGCGCAGGCCCTGGGCGTGGCCGCCGAGCACGATGTCGCGCGGCGCCACCACCCGGCTCTTCATCCACGCGAAGCGCTCCCACTCGCGGCCCTGCACCTGGAAATACTCTTCGAGCGCATCGAGCGAGACCACGCTCGGCCCCGAGTTCCCGTTGGGCCGCAGGGCCAGGTCGACGCGGAACACGAAGCCGTGCTCGGTGGTGTCGCCCACCAGCGCATAGATGCGTTTGACGGCGCGCGAGAAGTACTCCTGGTTGGCGAGGCGCCCGCGCCCGTCGGCGTCGCCCTGGGTCTCGCCGTCCAGGTCGTACAGGTAGATGAGGTCGATGTCGCTGGACACGTTGAGCTCGCGCGCACCGAGCTTGCCCATGCCGATCACCCAGAGCTGCGCGCGCTGGCCCTCGGGGCCGAGCGGCGCGCCGTGCACGGCATCGAGTTCGTGGCAGGCGTCGGCGCAGGCGATGTCGAGCGCGAATTCGGCCAGCTCGGTGACCGCGGTGGTCACCACGGCGAGGGGGGCCTGCTGGTCGCAATCGAGCGTGACCAGCCGCTCCATCACCAGCTGCCTGACAATGCGCAAGGCATCGCCCACCGCGTCACCGCGCTGGCGCAATGCCTCGAAGGCCACGGCCATCGATTCGCGCCGCGGCTCGCCCGGGGCAAGCAATGCAAGCTCGGCCGCATACCTGCGGCGAAGGCGCTGGACGAAACGGGAGTAGGAAGAGAACGCGATCTGCGCGGTCTGCGTCGAAGTGGCTGGCAACTGGTTCACACTGCTATCGGTTTCCGTGGAACCCCTCTGAATGCTGGCGGTCATAATTCCCGACACAGCGCGATCCTCAATGAACGACACGGCGTCTACCCCTTCACGTCTGCTCAAAATCACCGCTGTGACGGCGCGCTGGCTGTTGGGTTTGCTGATCGCTGCATGGCTTCTGCTGGCGCTGTCAGTCGTTGTCCTACACGCGTGGATTGTGCCGCGAATCGGTGATTTTCGCGGCGCACTGGAGGCACAGGCTAGCAAGGCCATCGGCGTGCCGGTGCGCATCGGCTCTATCACCGCCCGCCCCGAGGGGCTTTTCCCCGCCTTCGAACTGCGCGACGTGGTGCTGCAGGATGCCGACCAGCGCGAGGCTCTTCGCCTCGTGCGCGTGGTGGCCAGCGTGTCGCCGCGATCCCTCTGGCGCCTGAACTTCGAGCAGCTCTACATCGAGGGCCCGCAGCTGGATGTGCGCCGCGATGCTCAGGGAAAACTCCATGTGGCTGGATTGCACATGGACACCGACACGACCGGAGAGACCCGCGCCGCCGACTGGTTTTTCGCGCAGCGCGAACTGGTCATCGAAGGCGGCACCGTGCGCTGGACCGACGGGCAGCGCCAGGCCGAGCCGCTCCTTCTGACCGACGTGCGCTTCGTGGCGCGCAACGGCGGCCGCCGCCACGGCCTCCGGCTCGACGCCACGCCGCCGGCCGGCTGGGGCCAGCGCTTCACGCTGCGCGGGCAGTTCCGCCAGCCGCTCCTGTCGGTGCGCACCGGCCGCTGGCAGACCTGGGACGGCCAGATCTACGCCGACCTGCCCTACATCGATGTCACGCGACTGGGCCAATACGTCTCGCTCGACGCGCGCATCCGCGAAGGCAACGGCGCGGTGCGCCTCTGGGCCGACGTGGAAGACGGCCAGCTCGTGGGCGGCGCGGCCGACCTGGGGCTCGACCGCGTCGATGCCTCGCTGGGCAAGGGGCTGCAGCCGCTGGTGCTGCGCTCGGTCACCGGCCGTCTCGCAGGCCAGCTGAACGACGACACCTTCGAGTTCTCGACCACCGCGCTGCAGTTCGACACCTCCGACGGTCTGCGCTGGCCTGGCGGCAATCTCTGGCTGCAGCACACGCCGGCCAAGGGCCGCACGCCCGAGAAGGGCGCCCTGCGCGCCGACCGGCTCGACCTGGCCGCGCTCGCGCTCATCGCCGACCGGCTGCCGCTGGGCGAAGCCACGCACCGCGTGCTCGACAGCTACGCGCCGCGCGGGCTGGTCGAGCACATCGACCTGAACTGGCAGGGCTCGCTGGGCGCACCCGACAAGTACCAGGCGCGCGGCCGCGTGAGCGGCCTGCGCGTCGCCTCGCAGCCGGCGCCGCCCACGCCGGCACCGGCACCGGCACCGGCACCCGCAACGCCCGCCTCCGCGACGGCCGCCGCAACGCCGCCGCACGCCCACCCCGGCACGCCCGGCCTGAGCGGCGCCACCGTCGACTTCGACGCCACCCACACCGGCGGCACGGCCACGCTGGCCATCGCGCAGGGCACGCTCGAATTCCCCGGGGTGTTCGAGGAGCCCGTCATCCCGATCGACCGGCTCTCCACCCAGGTCCAGTGGAAGCTCGACAACGGCAACGCCCAGGTGCAGGTCTCCAAGCTGCGCTTCGCCAACACCGATGCCGAGGGCGATGCCGAAGCGACATGGCGCACCAGCGATCCGGCCGTCTCCAGAGGCAAGGGGCGCTTTCCGGGCGTGCTCGACCTGCAGGGCAAGCTCACCCGCGCCGACGGCACGCGCGTGTTCCGCTACCTGCCGCTGGACATTCCCCAGCACACGCGCGACTACGTGCGCGATGCCGTCACCAAGGGCACCGCCAGCACCGTCGATTTCCGCGTGCGCGGCGACCTGCACGACATGCCGTTCATGGACCCGAAGCAGGGCGATTTCCGCATCGCGGCCAAGGTGGCCGACGTCAACTACGCCTACGTGCCGCAGACCGCCACCGCCATCCCCGCGCGCACCGGCACGCCGGCGCCGGCGTGGCCTGCGCTCACGGGCCTGTCGGGCGAACTGGTGTTCGAGCGCGCCGGCATGCTGGTGCGCAATGCGCGCGGAAAGCTGGCCGGCGCCAACGGCGTGGAGGTGACCAAGGCCGAGGCGCAGATCGCCGACATGTCGCACCACGCCTCGCTGCTGCGCGTCGATGCACAGGCCAGGGGGCCGCTGGGCGAAGTGCTGCGCGTCGGCGCGCCGCTGGCCGGCGAAACCGGCGAACTCATGCTGAAGGCGCGCGCCACCGGTTCGGCCGACTACAAGCTGCACCTGGAGCTGCCGCTCGCGGCGATGGACAACGCCAAGGTGCAGGCCAGCGTCGCGCTGGCCGACAACGAACTTCAACTCGTGCCCGAGGCGCCCTCGCTCACGCACAGCAAGGGCACGCTGAACTTCACCGAGACCGGTTTTTCGCTGGCCGGCGTGCAGGCCAGGCTCCTCGGCGGCGACATCCGCATCGAAGGCAAGGGCCGCTTCACCGGCCCCAACCGCGAGGTCGCGCTCAAGGCGCAGGGCACGGCCACGGCCGAGGGCCTGCGCGGCGCGCGCGAGGCCGACTGGCTCGCGCGCCTCGCAGGCAAGGCCACCGGCAGCACGCCGTATGCGGCCACGTTCTCGGTGCGCGACGGCGCCTCCGAACTCCTGCTGACGAGCAGCCTGCAAGGCCTCGCCCTGCAGTTGCCGACGCCGCTCGTGAAGACGGCCGAGGAGCAGATGCCGCTGCGCATCGAGAAGAAAGTGCTGGCGCGCGAGACCCGTCAGGGCGGCGTCGCGGTGGCAACGCAAGACCAGCTCTCGCTGGAGCTGGGCCGTGTCGGTTCCGTGCAATTCGTGCGCGACATCTCGGGCGCCGAGGCGCGGGTGCTGCGCGGCAGCATCGGCGTCGGCCTCTCGGCCGGCGAGACCGCGAGCCTGCCCGACAAGGGCGTGTTCGCGAACGTCAACGTGGCCAAGCTCGACATCGCCGCGTGGGACGCCCTCCTGGGCGCCGCCGCGAGCAGCACCCCGAGCGAAACCCCCGGCGCCGGCGAAGACGCCGCGCAGGCCTACGTGCCCACGCGCATCGCGGTGCGCGCGCAGGAGTTGGGCATTGCCGGGCGCACGCTGCACAACGTGGTGCTGGGCGGCACGCGCGAGGGCGCGCTCTGGCGCGCCAACATCGACGCCACCGAACTGAGCGGCTACGCCGAGTACCGCCACACGCAGGCCGGCCGGCTCTATGCGCGGCTCGCGCGCCTGAAGATCGCGCCGTCCGAGGCGACGCAGGTGGAGGCCCTGCTCGACGAGCAGCCGGGCACGCTGCCCGCGCTGGACATCGTGATCGACGACTTCGAGCTGCTCGGCAAGCGCCTGGGCCGCGCCGAGATCGATGCCGTCAACCGCGGCGGCGCGGGCCGCGAGTGGCTTCTCAACAAGCTGACCTTCACCATGCCCGAGGCGAGCTTTGCGGCCAAGGGCACCTGGGCCGCCGTGCCCGGCGCCGCGGCCGGCCAGCGCCGCACGGCCATGACCTTCAAGCTGGACATCGCCGATGCCGGCGACCTGCTCGCGCGATTCGGCATGCCCGGCGTGCTGCGGCGCGGCAAGGGGCGGCTGGAAGGCGACGTCAACTGGCGCGGCTCGCCGTTCTCGCTCGACTACCCGAGCCTGGGCGGCAATCTGCAGGTCGATGTGGAATCGGGCCAGTTCCTCAAGGCCGACCCGGGGCTGGCCAAGCTCCTGGGCGTGCTGAGCCTGCAGGCGCTGCCGCGCCGGCTCACGCTGGATTTCCGCGACGTGTTCAGCCAGGGCTTCGCCTTCGACTTCATCCGCGGCGATGCGAAGATCAACAAAGGCATTGCGAGCACCAACAACCTGCAGATGAAGGGCGTCAACGCCGCGGCGCTGATGGACGGCTCGGCCGACATCGTGCGCGAGACGCAGAACCTGCGCGTGGTGGTGGTGCCCGAGATCAACGCCGGCACCGCCGCGCTGGTGGCCACCGCCATCAACCCGGCCATCGGCCTGGGCACTTTCCTCGCGCAGTGGGTGCTGAGCAAGCCGCTCGCCGCCGCCGCGACGCAGGAGTTCCACATCGAAGGCACCTGGGCCGACCCCAAGATCGCCAAGGTGCCGCGCACGCTGCAGCTGCCGGGTCTCCCCGGCCAAGGCGGCCAGACGGGTTCCTCGACCGCGGACGAAGGCAGAAAAACGGAGACCACGCAATGAAAGTCGCAGCCATCCAGATGGTGTCGGCCATCGCCCGCGAAGCCAACCTCGCGCGCGCCCACGACCTGCTCGCCGAGGCGGCCGCGGCGGGCGCCGAACTCGCGGTGCTGCCCGAGTATTTCTGCATGATGGGCGCGCGCGACACCGACAAGCTGGGCCTGCGCGAGACGGCCGGCGCGGGCACGGTGCAGGGCTTCCTGGCCGATGCGGCGCGCGAGTTCGGCCTGTGGATCGTGGGCGGCACGCTGCCCATCGAGAGCACCGATGCCGAGCACGTCTTCAACAGCTCGCTGGCCTTCTCGCCCGAGGGCCAGTGCGTGGCGCGCTACGACAAGATCCATCTCTTCTTCTTCGACAACGGCACCGAGCGCTACGACGAGCGCCGCGTCATCGCACCGGGCGCGCAGCCGGTCGTGTTCGATCTGCCTTCGCGCGACGGCCACAGCTGGCGCATCGGCATGAGCGTCTGCTACGACCTGCGTTTTCCGGAGCTCTACCGCGCGCTCGCCAGGCAAGGCGCCGACCTGCTGCTGGTGCCCAGCGCCTTCACCCGCACGACGGGCGCCGCCCATTGGGAGGTGCTGCTGCGCGCCCGCGCCATCGAGAACCTCGCGTGGGTGGTGGCGCCCGCGCAGGGCGGCACGCATGAAAACGGCCGCCAGACCTGGGGCCAGTCGCTCGTCATCGACCCGTGGGGCACGGTGGTGGCGCAGCAGGCGACGGACGAAGGTGTGGTGCTGTTCGACATCGACGCCAGGCAGATCGAGCGCACGCGCACGCAGTTGCCGGTGCTGTCGCACTGCGTTCTCTAGCGATGCCTGATGCGTTGACCGTCGCACCGCCGCGGTGGGCGCGCTCCGCGTTCGTGCGGCTGCGCTCGCTGTGGCAGCGCTGGTTCCTGTGGCTGCTGCTGGCGGTGCTGGTGTCGGTGCTGCTGGTCACGGTGGTGTGGCTCGCGGGACGGCACGAGGTCGAGCAGATGCAGGTCCAGATGGACCGCGACACCGCCGATGCCGTCTCCGACCTGCGCAGCGGCTTCCAGCGCAATGCGCAGAGCCTGCGCGCCACGCAGCTGCCGGGCACCGACCGCGCGCAATGGAACGATGCCGCGGCCGCCCTGCTGCGCGAGCACCGCGAGTGGCTGCGCCTGGAATGGCGCGACGCTGCGTTGCGGCCGCTCGAGGCGGTCAACACGCCCTACCGCATGCGCATCCTGGACGAGACCAGCCGCGGCCCCGAGCAGTCGGACGTGATGCTGGCCTGCGCGGCCGCGCGCAAGCTCGGCGCGGGCGCGTACTCGCCGAGCCACTACGTGCCGATCGCCGGCGGCGGCGGTGTGGAGGTGCTGGAGTTCTGCGTGCCGATCGACGCAGGGGGCTTTCTCGTGGCGAGCTATTCGCTGCGGGACGCCCTCATCGAGCTGGTCGGCCCTACGCTCACGCGCGGCCAGGAGGTCTCGTTCACCGAGGCCGACGGCACGCGGCTGGTGGCGCTGGGCAGCTCGCGCCGCGTGGGCACGCGCGTCTTCACCTCGCAGCAGCTGATCGACCTGCCGGGCACCGCGCTGATGCTGCGCGTGGATGGCTGGCGCGCCGCGCCCGACCTGTTCCCGAACATGCTCACGGCGCTGGTCACCGCCATTTCGATCGCGCTGGTGTCGGTGCTGGTGCTGCTCGCGCGCGACACGCGGCGGCGCCTGCGCGCCGAGCGCGACCTGGCCGATGCGCTCGCCTTCCGCAAGGCGATGGAAGACTCGGTCATCACGGGCCTGCGCGCACGCGATCTGCAGGGGCGCATCACCTATGTGAACCCGGCCTTCTGCGAGATGGTCGGCTTCACCCCCGAGGAGCTCATGGCCGACATCGCCGATGCGCCCGAAGCCCCCTATTGGCCTACCGAACTCGCGCACGAATACCAGCAGCGCCAGGCGCGGCGCCTGGCCGGCGGCATGCCGCCGCGGGAAGGGTTCGAATCGGTCTTCATGCGCAAGGACGGCACGCGCTTTCCGGTGCTGATCTTCGAGGCGCCGCTGATCAACGCGCACCGCGTGCAGACCGGCTGGATGAGCGCGTTCATCGACGTGAGCGAGCAGCGCCGCATCGAGGAGCTCTCGCGCGCGAGCCAGGAGCGCCTGCAGGCCAGCGCCCGGCTGGCCACGGTCGGCGAGATGGCATCGCTCCTGAGCCACGAACTCACGCAGCCGCTGGCCGCGATCGCCAGCTACGCGAGCGGCTCGCTCAACCTGCTCGGGCCGAACGCCAAGGGCGACCAGGGCGAAGTCGCGATGGCGGTCAGGCGCATCGCCGAGCAGGCCGACCGCGCGGGCCAGGTGATCCGCAGCGTGCACGACTTCGTGCGCCGGCGCGACCGCACGCGCGAGGCCGTCGCGCCGCAAGCGCTGATCGATGCGGTACTGCCGCTGGTGCGGCTGCAGGCGCGCAAGCTCGGCGTGATCATCGAGGTGGTGCTGGAAGACCGGCTGCCCGCGGCCATGTGCGACCGCACGCTGGTCGAGCAGGTGCTGCTGAACCTCGCGCGCAACGCGATGCAGGCGATGGACAGCCCCGACAACGTCGGCAGCCGCGTGCTGCGGCTGCGCGTGGCGCGCGCCGTGGCGGTGGGCGGCCCGGGCACCGAGGACGCGCGGCGCTGGCTCGAGTTCTCCGTGGCCGACCTGGGCTGCGGCATCGGCCAGGACGTGGCCGAGCGGCTCTTCACGCCCTTCTTCACCACCCGCGCCGACGGCATGGGCCTGGGCCTGAGCCTGTGCCGCACGGTGGTGGAGCAGCATGGCGGCGCCTTGATGCACGAACCCAACCGGCCGCGCGGCACGATCTTCCGCTTCACCCTGCCGAGCACATGACTCACCCCCAGGCTTCGCGCACTTCGTGTCGCTTCTCCTCCCCCCTCGCCGGGGGCGACACCTGCGGCCCGGCGAAGCCGGTTCCGCGGTGTCCCTGGAAGGGAACACGCTTGTTTTGGAAATTGATATGCAACCGCTGATCGATGGACTCATCTATATCGTCGACGACGACGCCAGCGTGCGCGAGGCGCTGGCCTGGCTGCTGCGCTCGCGCCGCCTGGCCAGCGAGCATTTCGGCAGCGCCGAGGCGTTCGAGCAGCTGCTGGCGCAAGGCCCGCTGCCCGATCAGCCGCGCTGCCTGCTGCTGGACGTGCGCATGCCCGGCACCAGCGGGCTGGTGCTGTTCGACCGCCTGGCCGAGCGCGGCTTGCTGGACGCGATGCCGGTGATCTTCCTCACCGGCCATGCGGACGTGCCGACGGCGGTCGATGCCGTCAAGCGCGGCGCCTTCGATTTCTGCGAGAAGCCGTTCTCGGACAACGCGCTGGTCGACCGCATCGAGCAGGCGCTCGGTGCGTCGCTGCGGGCGCTGGAGGTGCAGAGCGTGCGCCGCGGTCTTGCCGGGCGCATCGCCGAACTCACGGACCGCGAGCGCGACGTGATGCGGCTCGTGGTCGAGGGACTGCCGAACAAGCTGATCGCCGACCAGCTGGCCATCAGCGTGCGCACGGTGGAGGTCCACCGGGCGCGCGTGTTCGAGAAGATGGAAGTGAAGTCGGCCGTCGAATTGGCGAACCGACTCCGGGATCTCTAGGAGATCAGGCCTTTTCCGCGACGAAGATCTCGACGCGGCGGTTTTGAGCACGGCCAGCGGGCGTGCCGTTGTCGGCCAGCGGTTCGCGCGAGCCGCGGCCGTCGGTCGTGATGGCGGTGGTCGACACGCCGCGGCCCACCAGGTGGTTGCGCACGCTGTCGGCACGGCTCACCGAGAGGCGCTCGTTGCCTTCTTCGCTGCCGGTGTTGTCGGTGTG
This sequence comes from Variovorax sp. AC194, assembly GCF_979257995.1. NCBI lineage: Bacteria > Pseudomonadati > Pseudomonadota > Betaproteobacteria > Burkholderiales > Comamonadaceae > Variovorax > Variovorax sp. AC194. Next base: position 418,292 of record NZ_OZ409823.1, read on the forward strand.
GCCGACCACGCGCACGCTGGCGGCGGTGGCGGTCTTCAGGCCTTCGGCGACCTTGTCGAGCACCTGCGCGAGGTTGCGCTTGACGTTGGCACGGCCGGTGTCGAACGAGAGCTCATTCGGAATGACCACGTGCAGCTGGTTGTCGGCGGTCTGCTCGATCACCACGCCCGTGCCCTTGGTGGAGGCTTCCAGGTCGGTCTTCAGGGCTGCCAGGCGCGCGGTCCAGCTGTTGGCGGGCGGTGCCGGCTGTGCGGCCGGCGCGGGTGCCGGCGGCGGTGCGGACTGCGAAGCGCAACCTGCAATGAACATCAACGCAGCCGCTGCTGCTGCACCCGAGACAAGAAGCTTCCTCATGAGATTTCCCTCTAATGGACCATTGAAAAAACGGTGAGGGGAACCGGCCGTTCGACGCGGCCGGTTTCCCCGGTGGATGGGCCTCAGCCGCGCGGGCCGCGCTCACCCACGTAGATTTCGACGCGGCGGTTCTGCGCGCGGCCGGCGTCGGAGTTGTTGTCGGCCACCGGCTCGTGCGAGCCGCGGCCCTCGATGCGGAAGGCCGCCGCGTTCACGCCGCGCGCAACCAGGTAGTCGCGCGTGCTGGTGGCACGGTCGACCGACAGCGGGTTGTTGATGGCGTCCGAGCCGGTGCTGTCGGTGTGGCCGATGATGCGCACCTCGGCGTTCGGGTTGTTGCGCAGGCCGCTCGCGAACTGGTCGAGCACCGGCGCGAAGTTCGGCTTGATGTTGGCGCGGCCCACGTCGAACGACACGTCGCTCGGAATGGCCAGCTTCAGCTCGTTGTTCTGCGTTTGCGTGACGGCCACGCCGGTGCCCTGCGTGGCGGCTTCCATCTGGCGCTTCTGGTTTTCCATGCGCTGCGACCACAGGTAGCCGCCGAGCGCGCCGGCTGCCGCGCCGACCACCGCGCCCGTGCCGATGGCACCGCGGTTGCCGCCGGTGGCCGAGCCGATGGCGGCGCCGCCCAATGCGCCGATGCCGGCACCGATGCCGGTGTTGCGCTGCGTGTCGGTCATGCCGCCGGCACAGCCGGACAGGACGATGGCGGTGGCGCAGGTGGCGAGTACGAACTTTTTCATGGCGATCCCTTTCGATGTTGAATCAAGCGGGCCAGAGCTTAGCCCCGGGAGAGTACGCGATGGTACGGGCTCAAGGCCCTACGGAAAATAAGAAAACCTTCGCCGTTCCGCATGTTTGCTGCGATGATTGCTACTAAAGTAATAGCGACAAGGTGCTTCTCCGACATGCGCGCGCGGCCTGCGGCTACACAAGCAATTCACGCTTTCGGCGGCGGGTCCCGATCATCGGCGGCGCGGTCGGCTTCGGGCTCGGCGTCGTCGTGCAATTCGCCCTTGCTGCGGCCGGAAAACATGGTCCACCAGATGATCAAGATGAACACGAGTCCCGCGGCGAGGGCTTCAAGCAGAATCAAACCCATGAGAAATGGACTCCAGTGGCTGGTCGGGCTTGCGATCGTAGCAACGCTTGCCGGCTGTTCCGTCGGCCCCCGCGTGCCCGACGCCCCCACCCGCCCCGCCGCCACCCCGCCGCGCGACCTCGGACCGCTCACCGGATCGCTCGCGCACCCCAAGAGCCGCTGGGTGCCCGTCGGCTGGGCGGAGCTTCCGGGCTTCGGCGAAGACCCGCTGCACGAAGCCTGGATCGCGCTCCTGGCCAACTGCGCGCGCCCCAACGCTGCCTTCGCGCCGCTGTGCCGCGAGGTGCGCCAGCTGGCCATCGCCACGCCCGAAGAGCAGCGCCAGTGGATGACCGACCGGCTGCAGCCCTACCGCGTCGAATCGCTCGCAGGCCAGAGCGAAGGCAAGCTCACCAGCTACTACGAGCCGGTGTACGAAGCCTCGCGCGTTCCGAATGCCACCTTCAGCGTGCCGCTCTACCAGGCGCCCGATGGCCTCGTGCCCAAGCGCCCCTGGTACACGCGCCAGGAAATCGAGACGCTGCCCGAAGCCCAGGCGGCCCTGCGCGGCCGCGAGATCGCGTGGATGGCCGACCCCATCGACGCGCTGATGCTGCACATCCAGGGCTCCGGGCGCCTGCGCATCACCGAGGCCAACGGCTACCAGCACACCGTGCGCGTGGCCTTCTCGGCCACCAACGAGCAGCCTTACCGCAGCGTGCAGCAGTGGCTCATGAGCCAGGGCGTGAGCAAGGTGGGCAAGTGGCCCGACGACACCAAGGCCTGGGCCGTGCAGAACCCGCAGCGCGTGTCGCAGCTTTTGTGGAGCAATCCGCGCTACGTGTTCTTCCGCGAGGAAACGATGAGCGAGGTGGACGCCGCCTTCGGCCCGCGCGGCGCGCAGGGCGTGCCGCTCACGGCGGGGCGCTCCATCGCGGTCGATCGCGACAGCATTCCGTACGGCACGCCGGTGTGGCTCGCCTCGAGCGGGCCGGCGGCGCAGCTGCAGAAGCTGGTGGTGGCGCAGGACACCGGCAGCGCGATCCTGGGCGCGGTGCGCGCCGATTACTTCGCAGGCACCGGCCCCGATGCGGGCCGGCTGGCCGCGAGCATGAACCAGCCGCTGCGCCTGTGGGCGCTCTGGCCGAAGTAAGCCGCGCCGTTTTCCTTTTTCCGCCGGCGAGCGCTTTCAGGGCGCGCGGCGTCATCGTTCTGTCATGGGCGATGCACAGATTCGTCACGGGCGCCTCTTAAGGTCCACGGTCTGACGGGAGGCTGACTTTTGGCCTCACCGCAACCACCCCACGATCTGCGGAAAACAAAATGACTGATTCCACCAAGGCCCCCACGGCCTCCCGCCGCCACGCCCTCAAACTGCTGGGCGCGGCCCCGATGTTGCCGCTGGGCGGCGTCGCCTTCCTCACCGCCTGCGGCGGCGGTGGCGGCGGCGGCCAGGCCTTCCCGCCCATCGTGCTGCCGCCCGCGCCCCCGCCGGCACCGCCCGCGCCGGCGCCCGCCGTCAACTTCGTCTCGGCCGAATTCAGCAGCATGGCCGCACCGTCGCTCACCGACGCCGCCGCCATGGCCACCACCACCGTGGGCTCCACGCTCAAGGTGTCGTTCGACAACGGCAGCTCCACCGAATACAAGCTGGCCTACCAGCCCTTCTTCCTGACGGGCGACATGGTGTCCGACGGCAACGGCGGCAAGGTGCTCGCCGGCGGCTACGTCGACATCAACAACAAGCCGATCGTCGACGCCTCCGTGGTCGGCAAGGAGCGCCAGTTCTTCTCTGACGCACCCGACGGCAGCTCGCTCCTGAGCCTGCCCAACGCCAGCGTGCCCGGCGTCAAGGGCAAGCCGGTGTTCGCCGTGGTCCAGTTCGAATACACCACCAAGAACCAGAAGGGCGACAGCACCTACGGCCAGCTGCCCTCGCCGATCGCCGTGCTCACGCTCGACCAGGACCAGGCCACCGGCAAGCTGAGCCTGGTGAAGTACCACAACGTGGACATGTCCAGCGCCCACGGCCTGTGGATCACCTGCGGCGCGAGCCTCTCGCCCTGGGGCACGCACCTCTCCAGCGAAGAGTACGAGCCCGATGCCTTCACCGCCTCGACCAACGCGCAGTTCAAGGCCTACAGCAAGAACGTGTTCGGCAGCGAGACCGCGGCCCGCGCCTACCACTACGGCCACCTGCCTGAAGTCACCGTGAACCCGGACGGCACCGGCAGCGTCAAGAAGCACTATTGCCTCGGCCGCATCTCGCACGAGCTGATACAGGTGATGCCCGACAACCGCACGGCGCTCATGGGCGACGACTACACCAACGGCGGCCTCTTCATGTTCGTGGCCGACAAGGAGAAGGACCTCTCGGCCGGCACGCTGTACGTCGCCAAGGTGGGCACCGGCTTCTCGATCGACCCGGCCGCCGCCGGCGCGGAGCTCACCTGGATCAAGCTGGGCCACGCCACCAGCGCCGAGATCGAGACGCTGGCCAACACCATCGCCCCGACCGACATCATGGACGTGAAGTTCGCCGACCCGCTCGATGCGAGCTACACGAAGATCTTCGCCGACGGCACCGCGCAGTGGGTCAAGCTCGTGCCCGGCATGGAGAAGGCGGCCGCCTTCCTGGAGACGCACCGCTACGCCAACCTCGTGGGCGCCAGCATGGCCTTCACCAAGATGGAAGGCACCACCGTCAACGCCAAGGACAAGGTCGCCTACTCGGCGCTGGCCAACATCCAGGACTCGATGGTCAAGAACGGCAAGGCCTGGCGCGCGGAGATGAACGTCTCGCTCGACAAGCTCCTGAAGGCCGGCGGCGTGCTGGCCCATTCGATGGCCGGCGGCAAGAAGGACATCGGCGGCACCGCGATCAACAGCGACTGGGTGCCCTTCTCGACCAAGGCGCTGATCGTCGGTGAAGACATCGCCGCTGACGCCCTGGGCAACACCGCCAACCCCGACAAGATCGCCAGCCCCGACAACATCAAGTTCTCGGAAAAGATGCGCACCCTCTTCATCGGCGAGGACAGCGGCAACCACGTGAACAACTTCCTGTGGGCCTACAACGTCGACACGAAGAAGCTCAGCCGCATTCTCTCGACCCCGGCCGGCGCCGAGTGCACGGGCCTGCATGCCGTGGACGAGATCAACGGCTGGACGTACATCATGAGCAACTTCCAGCACGCGGGCGAATTCATCGGCACCACGGCGCAGGGCGTGAAGGACGCGGTCGGCCCGCTCATCAAGACCAACTACAAGGACGGCTTCAGCGCCGTCGTCGGCTACCTCACGGCCGACCCGATCCAGCCGAAGCTCAAGAAGTAAGCCGGCCTTCGGGCTGACCCCGATTTCAGGACGGCGCTGCTGGCAACGGCAGCGCCGTTTTGTATCTGACCTGCTTGAGCGCAAAGCTCGAGCGGATCTTCTCGATGCCCGGAATCGGCGTGAGCTGTTCCATGATGAACCGCTCCAGTGCCGCCATGTCGGCCACGGCGATGCGGATGAGGTAGTCGCTGTCGCCCGTCATAAGGTAGCACTCCATCACCTCGTCGTGCTCGGCGATGCGCTGCTCGAAGTCGGCCAGCGACTGCTTGCTCTGCGTCGTGAGGCTGATCGAGATGAACACGTTGAGCCCGAGGCCCAGCGCCTTCGCGCTCGCGAGCGCCACGTAGCGGTCGATCACGCCGTTGGCTTCGAGCACCTTCACGCGCGCCAGGCACGGCGAGGGCGACAGGTGCACGCGGCGCGCGAGCTCCACGTTCGACAGCGCGCCGTCGCGTTGCAGCTCGTCGAGAATGCGCAGGTCGATGGCATCGAGTTGCATGAAATGCTTCGAAATCAAAAGATGGCGGAATTTTATGCTGCGATGCCCGCGTGGGCTTGCGTGCGCCGGTAGCTAATTTTCCGCATGTCGGCTTAAAGTGCCGTCATGAACGCCCCGATTTCCGCCGACCAGATGCGCGCCCTGTTGCTCGACAGCTCCATGTCGCACGACCCCGATCCCGCAGAGACCGCCGAATGGCGCGACGCGTTCCTCGCGCTCGCGCAAACGCACGGCCCGCAGCGCGCGCGACAGATGCTGGTCGAGTTGGCCCGCGTGGCGCGGCAGCAGCGCATCGGCTGGCAGCCCGAGCTGGCCACGCCGTACGTCAACACCATCGCCGCCGAAGACCAGCCGCCGTTCCCCGGCGACCTCGCGGTGGAAGAGCGCCTGGCGTCGCTGATGCGCTGGAACGCGCTCGCGATGGTGGCCAAGGCCAACCAGGCCTATGGCGAACTCGGCGGCCACATCGCCAGCTACGCGAGCGCGGCCGACCTGTTCGAGACCGGCTTCAACCACTTCTTCCACGCGCGCAGCGAGCAGCACCGCGGCGACCTCGTGTTCTTCCAGCCGCACAGCGCGCCGGGCGTCTATGCGCGTGCGTTCCTCGAAGGGCGCCTGAGCGAAGAAGACCTCGCGCACTACCGTCAGGAACTCACCGCGCCGGCATTCACGCAAGGCAGCGGCGCGCGGGGCCTGAGCAGCTACCCGCATCCGTACCTGATGCCGGACTTCTGGCAGTTCCCCACGGGCTCGATGGGCATCGGCCCCATCAGCTCGATCTACCACGCGCGCTTCATGCGCTACCTCACGCACCGCAACCTCCTGAACTGCGAGGGACGCAAGGTGTGGGGCGTGTTCGGCGACGGCGAGATGGACGAGCCCGAATCGATGAGCGCCTTGACGCTCGCCGCGCGCGAAAAACTCGACAACCTCGTGTGGGTCGTCAACTGCAACCTGCAGCGCCTGGACGGCCCGGTGCGCGGCAACGGCCGCATCATCGACGAACTCGAAAAGCTCTTCGCGGGGGCAGGCTGGAACGTCGTCAAGCTCGTATGGGGCAGCGACTGGGATGGCCTCTTCGCGCAGGACGTGAGCGGTGCGCTCGCCCGCGTGTTCGCCAACACCGTCGACGGCCAGATGCAGACCTTCGCCGCGAAGGACGGCCGCTTCAACCGCGACAATTTCTTCGGCCAGAACCCCGAACTCGCGCGCCTGGCCGAAGGCATGACCGACGAGCAGATCGATCGCTTGAAGCGCGGCGGCCACGACCTCGTGAAGATCCACGCCGCCTATGCGGCGGCCGCCAAGCACAAGGGCCAGCCCACCGTGATCCTCGCCCACACCAAGAAGGGCTACGGCATGGGCAGCGCCGCGCAGGGCAAGATGACCACGCACTCGCACAAGAAGATGGGCGACGTGGACCTCATCGAATTCCGCGACCGCTTCAACCTGCCGCTCACCGACGCGCAGGCCACCGCGATGGACTTCTACCGTCCGGCCGAAGACAGCGCCGAGATGCGGTACCTGCGCCAGCACCGCGAAGCGCTCGGCGGCGCCATGCCGCGCCGCGAGACCGCGTGCGACGTGGTGCCCAAGCCCGACATCGCGAGCTACGCGCAGTTTGCCACGGCGGCCGCCGGCAAGGAGATGAGCACCACCATGGCGTTCGTGCGCATGCTGGGCAACCTCATGAAGGACAAGGCCCTGGGCCCGCGCATCGTGCCCATCGTGGCCGACGAGGCGCGCACCTTCGGCATGGCGAATCTCTTCAAGCAGGTGGGCATCTATTCGAGCGTGGGCCAGCGCTATGCGCCGGAAGACATCGGCTCGGTGCTGAGCTACCGCGAAGCCACCGACGGGCAGATCCTCGAAGAGGGCATCAGCGAAGCCGGCGCCATTGCGAGCTGGACGGCCGCGGCCACCAGCTACAGCGTGCACGGCCTGGCGATGCTGCCCTTCTACATCTACTACTCGATGTTCGGTTTCCAGCGCGTGGGCGATGCGATCTGGGCCGCGGCCGACCAGCGCGCGCGCGGCTTTCTGCTGGGCGCCACGTCGGGCCGCACCACGCTCGGCGGCGAAGGCCTGCAGCACCAGGACGGCAGCAGCCACCTCGTGGCCGCGACCATTCCAAACTGCAAGGCCTACGACCCCGCCTACGCGGGCGAGATGGCGGTGATCGTCGACGCGGGCATCCGCGAAATGATGGTCGAGCAGAAGGACGTTTTCTATTACGTCACGCTCATGAACGAGAACTACGCGCAGCCCGATGTGCCCGCGGGCGCGGAGGCCGACATCCTGCGCGGCTGCTATCGCTTCGGCACTTATGCGTCCGCCAAGGGCAAGGCCAAGCAGAAGGTCACGCTGATGGGCTCGGGCGCGATCCTCACCGAGGTCGTGAAGGCCGCGCAGCTGCTGGCTGAAGAGGGCATCGAGGCCGAGGTGTTCAGCGTCACGAGCTGGAGCGAACTCGCGCGCGATGGCCTCGCATGCGAGCAGCGAGCGATCGCAGGCGAGGTCGCCGGCGAAGCGTTCATCGCTCAGCAACTGGGCAAGGGCAAGGCGCCGATCGTCGCGGCCACCGACTACGTTCGCGCCGTGCCCGAGAGCGTGCGCGCCTTCCTCCCCGAAGGCCGCCGCTACCTCACGCTCGGCACCGACGGGTTCGGGCGCAGCGACACGCGCGCCGCGCTGCGCGCGTTCTTCAACGTGGACGCGGCGAGCATCGCGCGGGCCGCACGGTACGCACTCGGCACCGCCTCCTGAGCGCCGACGCGCCTCCGGCGCGTCGGTTGCGGCCTTCTTTTCCGGGCGAAATGCGAGTTGTGAAAAGACGAGCGCCGCTTTCCGCCTGAGGAAGAACGGGCCGCGGGTGCGTTCCGAACGCGAGTATCTAAAGCGAGTCTCCGCTCATATTATTTTCCTGACGACACAACGAACAGGAGTCATCATGAGCGTCGAGAAAATCGCATCCACACACCGCATGCACGCGACCGCCGGCGCTGCGCACCCTTACGCGCAGCTGGTCGCCATGAAGCGCTGGGCCGATCGTGGCCTCTATGAAGCCGCGGACCGCAATCTCGGGAAGCTGAGTCCGCAGGACGCTGTCCTCATGCGGCGCGTCCTCGACCACATGCATGCGGTCGACCGGATCTTCCAGCATCACCTGCAAGGGCTGTCCCACACGTTCCGGGCGGCACGCTCCGAAGAACTGCCCGAGATCGGCGCGCTCGCGAGCGGCACCCGCGAAGTCGACGACTGGTATGTCGCTTACGCGGGCGGCCTCGCGGCCGGCGATGCCGACGAGCCGGTCGACTTCGTCTTCACCAGCGGAAAGCCCGCGCGCATGACACGCGGCGAAATCATCCTGCATGTGTGCCTGCACGGCAGCTACCACCGGGGCAATGCCGGGGCCCTTCTGCAACTGAGGGACATCACGCCGAGCCGCGATGGCATCACGGACTTTCTCGAAGCCGAGCCCTCCCGGGCGAACGCCTATTGAAGGTAGCCGACCACGAAGCGCGTGGTCTCGTCGGTGAGCTTCTTCAATGCCTTGTCCGACAGCATCTCCGCGCGGTGCAGCACCGCGGTGTGCGCCAGTGCTTCGATGGCCGTCACGCACATGAAGGCGGCCAGCTCGAGGTCGGTCACGCGAAGCTCATCGCGATGGGCTTCGAGATAGCCGACGAAGAAGGAGTGGCTCTCGCGAACGAGGCCCACCGCGTTCTCGAAGCGGCCCGTGTGCGGAATCTGCTCGGCGAGGGCGCGGTGCAGCTTGGGATCGATGCGGTGCGCCTCGATGGCCACCGCAACGAGCCTGCGCACCGCCTTGGCCACCGGCTGCGTGGCGACCTCCACCATGGCCCCGCGCACGAGCTGCGCGATCTCCTCGTTGTGGCGTTCGATGACGGCCGCCACGAGCGCCTCCTTGCTGGGAAAGTACTGGTAGAGCGAGCCGACGCTGACGCCCGCCGCCTCGGCGATCCGGTTGGTGCTGGCCCTGTCGAAACCTTCCTTCACCAGGATGCGGGCCGTTGCTTCGACCAGCGCATCGACGGTCACTCTGGAGCGCTCCTGCGTGGCGTGCTTTCGGGGTCGGGTGATGGCCTTGCGTGGCATGTCGGCGTTCCTGAAGACGAATGAAAAAATGCGAGCCGTCGCTCATGCTAGCGGCTGCGGCCCGCACGGGTCCATCGATCCGTGCGGGCCTCGCGCGTGGGCGCCGGGATCAACCGCCGAACAGGAGCGGCAAGCTCGGCTTCATCGTCATCAAGGCCGCGACGACGCCGAAGAGGGCGATCACGCTCACGCGCGCAGCGAGGGCAAACTTTTCGCTCGCGAACGCCCCGATCTGCGCAACCGAAGCCTCGCCGCCGAGCGCCGATTCGACCCGCAACTCCCAGGGGGCGACGAATCCGTGCCGCACCGCCATGGCAACGGCAATGACGGCGAATGCCGCAAGCAGCCACGGTGTCCACAGCGGCCAGCCACCGAGAAACACCAGGACGATGCCGGCGAGCACCCCCAGGTTGAGCAGCAGGTGCGCGGAGCGGCCGGCGCGCAGCGCCATCCTCGCGGGCCGCCATCGGCCGTTCCGGGCCATGGCAAAAAGCAGTTCGCCGGCCATGAACGAAAGAATTGCCGCGAGCGTCGCGCCGGTGTGGATCATCAGGGCAGTCGTGTACAGCATCGGCGTGTTCAGGCAGTGCCCGCCTCGCGGGAATGAGGGCGGTCTTTGAATCGGGTTTCCATGCGTTCGATCTCCAGTCACATCGTTGAATGATTCGGGTGTCGAAAGAATACGAGCGCAGGCTCGCATTGGTCTACTCGCATTCCTGAAACGTGCTGCACGCCACGTGGACCGGCCTTCACGCGGCGTGAGATGCGGCGCGGGCTCGCATTCACGGCGCGCAATTCGGTGCTGCGCGAAGGCCGGCCGGTGAGCCAGCAGGGGGAGCGAAGTGTTCCCTGCGGGTTTGCCCCGGCTGAACGGATGGGGTCTCAACTTGTATGATGACCTGACAAATCGAGAGAACCGAACGGGATGCTGGCACGCGACCTCGCTTCCCTGTATCTGCCTCCTTTCTGCGCCCTGCGCACCGGAGTCGCTCCGCGAATTTCCTCCCCGGAGCAGCGCCTGCAAAGCCGGTCCTCGCGGAAATTCCTGAACTTCAAATTGCGTGTTGTCCAACCTTTCAAAAACCCGATGGAGCCCGAGCCAATGAACCAAGACAACACCCCCGTCGTCGGCCTCGTGGGCCTGGGCGCCATGGGCAGCGGCATGGCGCAATCGCTGCGCCGCGCGGGCCATGCGCCGCGTGTGTTCGACGTGCGCCCGGGCGTGGCCGAGGCCTTCGCGCGCGACGGCGGCACGGCATGCAACACGCTGGCCGCGCTCGGCGCGCAGTGCGACATCGTGGTCAGCGTCGTCGTCAACGCGGCGCAGACCGAGTCGGTGCTGTTCGGCGACGGCACTACGCCCGGTTGCGCGGCGTCGATGAAGCCCGGCAGCCTCTTCGTGATGTGCTCCACCGTCGATCCGAACTGGTCGGTCGCGCTCGAGGCGCGGCTGGCGGCAGAGGGCATCCTGTACCTGGACGCGCCGATCTCCGGCGGTGCCGCGAAGGCCGCAAGCGGCCAGATGACGATGATGACCGCCGGCACGCCCGCCGCTTATGCGAAGGCCGGCGGCCTGCTCGATGCGATGGCCGCCAAGGTCTATCGCCTCGGTGATTCGGCCGGCGCGGGCAGCAAGGTGAAGGTCATCAACCAGCTGCTGGCCGGCGTGCACATCGCCGCGGCCGCCGAGGCGATGGCGCTGGGCCTGCGCGAAGGGGTGGACCCGGACGCGCTCTACGAAGTCATCACGCACAGCGCGGGCAACAGCTGGATGTTCGAGAACCGCATGGCGCATGTGCTCGCGGGCGACTACACGCCGCTGTCGGCTGTCGACATCTTCGTGAAGGACCTGGGGCTCGTGCTCGACGTGGCGCGTGCGAGCAAGTTTCCGCTGCCGCTCTCGTCCACCGCGCACCAGATGTTCATGCAGGCATCGACCGCGGGCTTCGCGCGCGAGGACGACAGCGCGGTCATCAAGATCTTCCCGGGCATCGAACTGCCCACCCCGAACAAGAAAGCCTGAAGAAGGAATCACCCGACCATGCACATCCTCATCACCGGCGGCTGCGGCTTCCTCGGCGCACGGCTCGCGCGCACGCTGCTCGCGGGCGGCCCGCTCGCGCTGGCCGGCGGCGCTGCCAAAGACATCGCACGCATCACGCTGGCCGACCGCGTGCCGCCGCCCGCCGACCTCGCAGCCGACGCCCGCATCCAGTTCGTGCAGGGCGACCTGTACGAGCAGGCCGGCAACGGCGCGCTGCCATTGGCCGACACCGATGCCGTGTTCCACCTCGCAGCCGCCGTGAGCGGCGAATGCGAGACCGACTTCGACCTGGGCATGCGCAGCAACCTCGACACCACCCGCGCGCTGCTCGATGCCTGCCGCCGCGCGGGCCATGCGCCGGTGTTCGTGTTCTCCAGCTCGGTCGCGGTGTTCGGCGATTCGCCCGGGCAGCGCCTGCCCGCAGTGATCGAGGACACGACGCTGCCGACGCCGCAGAACAGCTACGGCATCCAGAAATTCATCGGCGAGCAGCTGGTGGCCGACTTCACGCGAAAGGGCTTCGTGCAGGGCCGCAACGTGCGGCTCATGACGGTGTCCGTGCGCCCCGGCCGCCCCAACGGCGCGGCCTCCAGCTTCCTGAGCGGCATGCTGCGGGAACCACTGGCCGGCGAGCGCGCACGCTGCCCCGTCGCGCCCGAAACGCCGGTCGCGCTGGCCTCGCCCGGCAACACCGTCGCGGGCCTCGTGCGCGCCGCCACCGCGAGCGCGGCCGAATGGGGCGCCCGCACCGCCATCAACCTGCCCGCGCTGACCACCACCGTGCGCGAGATGGCCGATGCGCTGGAACGCCTCGCGGGCAAGGACGCCACGGGTTTGATCGACTGGACGCCCGACGCGCAGGTCGCCAGGATCGTCACCAGCTGGCCGAGCCGCATCCACGCCGCGCGCGCCGGGGCGCTGGGCCTCGCGGCCGATGCGAGCTTCGACGCCATCCTGCGCGATTACGTGCGCGAGAACCCGCAGGCTGTGAAACTGCCTGTCCTCTCTGTTGCCACCAAGGACTGACCCATGGGCAAGCTAGTGCTCGGCTGCATCGCCGACGATTTCACCGGCGCGACCGACCTCGCCAACAACCTCGTGCGCGCCGGCATGCGCGTGGTGCAGGCCATCGGCGTGCCGGCCACGCCGCTCGATGCGGATGTCGATGCCGTGGTGGTCGCGCTCAAGTCGCGCACCATCGCGCCGGCCGAGGCCATCGCGCAATCGCTCGACGCGCTGCGCTGGCTGCAGGCGCAGGGCGCGCGGCAGATCTACTTCAAGTACTGCTCCACCTTCGACAGCACGCCGCAAGGCAACATCGGTCCGGTGACGGAGGCGTTGATGGATGCGCTCAAGTGCGACTTCACCATCGCCACGCCCGCCTTCCCCGACAACAAGCGCACCGTCTTCAAGGGCTATCTGTTCGCCGGCGACGTGCTGCTCAACGAGAGCGGCATGCAGAACCATCCACTCACGCCGATGACCGATGCGAACCTCGTGCGCGTGCTGCAGGCGCAGTGCACGCGCAAGGTGGGGCTCATCGATCACACGGTGGTGGCGCGCGGCGACGCGGCCATCACCGAGCGCATCGCTCAACTGAAAGGCGAGGGCGTGTCGATCGCCATCGTCGATGCGGTGTCGAACGACGATCTGCTGCGCCTCGGCCCGGCGCTCGCGACGATGCCGCTGGTCACCGCCGGCTCGGGCGTGGCCATCGGCCTGCCTGCCAATTTCGGGCTCGCGCCTTCTTCGCAGGCCAGCGCGTTGCCGGCGGCGGGCGGGCTGCGCGCCATCGTGTCGGGCAGCTGCTCGCTCGCCACCAACCGGCAGGTGCTCGACTTCATCCAGCGCGGCGGCGCGGCATTGGCAATCGATCCGCTGCGCATCGCGGCGGGCGTCGATGTCGCGGCCGAAGCGCTGGCGTGGGCTGCGCCGCTGGTCGAGAAGCAACCGGTGCTGGTCTATTCCACCGCCGAGGCCGGCGCCGTGAAGTCGGTGCAGGGCCAACTCGGTGTGGAAGAGGCCGGCGCGATGGTCGAGCGCACCATCGCCGCCATCGCGCGCGGCTTGGTCGACCAGGGCGTGCGCCAGCTGGTCGTCGCGGGCGGCGAAACCTCGGGCGCCTGCGTGCAGGCGCTGGGCATCGCGCAGATGCAGATCGGCCCGCAGATCGACCCCGGCGTGCCGTGGTGCCACGCGCGCGCAGAAGCTGCCAAAGCCGCTGGTGGCGCGGGCCTGCACATCGCGCTCAAGTCCGGCAACTTCGGCGGCGACGATTTCTTCACCAAGGCCTTTACAGTGCTGGCATGACCGAGAACCAAGCACGCGAAGAAATCTGCCGCGTCGGCCGCAGCCTGTTCGACCGCGGCTACGTGCATGCGACGGCGGGCAACATCAGCGTGCGGCTGGACAACGGCTTTCTCATCACGCCGACCGATGCGTGCCTCGGGTTTCTCGATCCGGCGCGGCTCGCGCGGCTCGATGCGGATGGCAAGCAGACGGGCGGCGACCGCGCCAGCAAGACCATCGCGCTGCACACGCGCATCTACGCGGCCGCGCGCAGGTTCGATGCACAGACGGCCTGCGTGATCCACACGCACAGCACGCATTGCGTCGCGCTCACGCTGAACGCACCGGGCGACGAACTGCTGCCCGCGCTCACGCCGTACTTCGTGATGAAGGTCGGCCACGTGCCGCTCATTCCGTACCACCGCCCTGGTGCGCCGGAAGCGGCAGAGAAGGTGGCACAGGCCATCGAACACTTCGGTGCGGCGGGCACGCCGCTGCGCGCCGTGATGCTGGAGCGCCTCGGTCCCAACGTGTGGCACGAGAGCCCGGCCGCCGCCATGGCCGTGCTCGAGGAACTCGAGGAAACCGCCAGGCTCCAGATGCTCACCGGCGCCGCAAGGCCCGCGCCGCTGGATGCCCAACAGATCGATGAACTGCGCACCACCTTCGGTGCGCGCTGGTGACAGAAGCAAGAGAAACAAGCCATGCCCCAATTCGCCGCCAACCTCTCGATGCTCTATCCCGAGCTCGATTTCCTCGACCGTTTCGATGCCGCCGCCAAAGACGGCTTCAAGGCCGTCGAGTACCTCTTCCCCTACGCCTTCGCGAAGGAAGACATCGTCGCGCGCCTGAAGCACAACGGCCTGCAGCAGGTGCTCTTCAACGGCCCGCCCGGCAACTGGGAGGGCGGCGAGCGCGGCCTCGCGTGCCTGCCCGGGCGCGACGCCGAGTTCCGCGACGGCATCGCGAAAGCCATCGATTACGCCGTGGCGCTGGACTGCCCGCGCATCCACGTCATGGCCGGCCTCGTTCCCGCGGACCTGCAGCGCGATGCGGTGCAGCCCGTGTACCTGGACAACCTGCGCTGGGCCGCCGAAGAGGCCGCGAAGGCGGGCCGCGACGTGCTGATCGAGCCGATCAACACGCGCGACATCCCCGGCTTCTTTCTCAACCGGCAGGACCACGCGCACGAGATCGTCGAGACCGTCGGCGCGCCCAATCTCAAGGTGCAGATGGACCTGTACCACTGCCAGATCGTCGAGGGCGACGTGGCGATGAAGATCCGCAAGTACCTGCCGACCGGCCGCGTCGGCCACCTGCAGATCGCCGGCGTGCCCGAGCGCCACGAGCCGGACATCGGCGAGCAGAACTACGGCTATCTCTTCGACGTGATCGACGAGGTGTCGAAGCAAAGTGGCTGGCAAGGATGGGTGGGTTGCGAGTACCGGCCCAAGCGCGGCTCGGAGCCCGGCGGCACTTCCGCGGGCCTCGGCTGGCTGCGCGCACTGCAACAGCGCGCATGAAGCTCCAGGCGCTGCGCATTCCGGCGCCGCTGCGCGGCTTCGCGGCGGGCGATGCGCAGGTCTTCGACATCACGCTCGAGGGCGACAAGGTCGCGGCCATCGTGCCCAGCGCGTCGCAGACGCAGGCGCGCGGCACGCTGCTGAGCGCGCTGGTCGAGGCCCACGCGCACATCGACAAGAACTACACCGTGCAGGAGGTGGGCGCGGCGCAGGGCAACCTGTTCGCGGCCATCGAACGCATGGAGAAACACCGCGCCGGCTGGACCGCCGAAACGCTGCGCCTGCGCATGGAGCGCGCGCTGCACGACGCCTGGCAATCGGGCACGCGCGCGCTGCGCACGCACATCGACTGGGTGCAGCCCGAGCCGCCGGCCGCGCTGGCCGTGTTCGAGGCGCTGCGCGAGGAATGGCGCGGCCGCATCGAGCTGCAATTCGTCTCGCTCACGCCGCTCGACGTGTTCGCGGACCTCGCGGCCGGCGAGCGCATCGCCAGCGAAGTCAAACGCGCGGGCGGTGTGCTCGGCGCGTTCGTCTACCGCAACGAAGGCATCGTCCACAAGCTGGGCCGCGTGTTCGACCTCGCGCAGCAGCACGGCCTCGGCCTCGACTTCCATGTGGACGAAGGACTCGATGCCGACGCCACGGGCCTGCGCAGCATCGCCCAGCTGGTGCGTGCGCGCGACTTCAAGCGGGGCGTCGTCTGCGGCCACTGCTGCTCGCTCTCGGTGCAGGACGACGCCGTCGCCCACGAGACGCTCGCGCTCTGCGCCGGTGCCGGAATCCACATCGTCGCGCTGCCGACCACCAACCTCTACCTGCAGGGCGCCTGGGACCGCACGCCCGTGCCGCGCGGCATCACGCGCATCCACGAGGCGGCGGCACGGGGCTTGCGTGCGAGCCTGGCCACGGACAACGTGCAGGACGCCTTCTATCCCTACGGCAGCTACGATCTTCTGGAGACCTTCGGCCTGGGCGTGCAGATGGCGCACCTCGCGCCCGCGGGCGACTGGCTCGATGCGATCACCGTCAGCCCCGCGAAGGCGCTCGGCCTCGCGTGGGACGGCCGCATCGCGCCGGGCTGCCCCGCGGACCTGGTGCTGCTGGCGGCGACCGATGAGCATGAGCTGGTCGGTGCGCGCGGGCGCGAATGCACGGTCATCCGTGCTGGTCGAATTCTGGAGAAAACTAAATGAGCATGGGCAAGCCAATGGCCAACTACGCCGCCGCGAAACGCGTCGGCGATTTCGTCTTCATGAGCGGCGTGGTCGCGGTCGATCCGGCCAAGCGCCGCGCGGTCGCGGGCTACGACGACATCCCCGAAGAAGCGCGCACCGCCTTGCAGGGCGTGGGCTACGCCACCGGCCAGATGTCGGTCGATGTGTTCGAAGCCGCCATCGTCGCGCAGAGCTGGTTCGTGCTGGAGCGCATCCGCCAGATCGCTGGAGAGCATGGCGGCACGATGGACGATGTGGTCAAGCTGGTGCAGTACTTCCGCCACCTGCCGCACTACGCGTTCTACAACCGCGTGCGCGGGCTCTTCTATCCGGGCGAGCCGCCGGTGAGCACGGTGGTGGAGGTGTCGCGCTTCCTGCCGGGGGACGAGGTGCTGGTGGAAGTCGAAGCGACGATGTATCTGCCGCAGAAGCGGTGAGCGGGCCATCTGCGAAGAACCGTTCGGGCTGAGCCTGTCGAAGCCTTGCGCGGCGCTTCGACAGGCTCAGCGTGAACGGATGATGGACACGATTCCCTCCCGTTCGGGCTGAGCTTGTCGAAGCCTTGCGCAGCGCTTCGACAAGCTCAGCGTGAACGGATGGGGCTCGGTGTGAATGGATGGGGAGAGGACAGGCCCCGGCCGGCTACTTGACCCCCGCCCCCTTCAGCAGGAACTCCGTCACCTGCGCGATCAGGTAGCCCCTGTCCTTGTCATCACCGTCCTGCGCGACGTTGCGGAAGTACGCGGCCTGCGTGGCGTGGTCCGCGTAGAACTGCGTCACGGCCCAGATGTGGAACAGCACCAGCATCGGATCGGCCTCGTCCATCAGGCCCTGGTTCATCCAGTTCTGGATCACCGCGGCGGCCTGGTCGGTGCGCGCCTTGCTCGTGTCCATCATGGTGTTGAGTACCGGCGCGCCGCGCATCATCTCGGCGGTGAAGATGCGCGAGCGCAGCGGGTGCTGGAACGAGAAGACCATCTTGCGGTGGATCAGGTCGCTCAGCACCTTGCGCGGACCGAAGGCCTCGTCGCTGAAGCCGAACACCACGATCCAGTCGTTGAGGATGTCCTGCAGCACCAGCCGGTAGAGCGCCTCCTTGCTGTCGATGTAGTAGTGCAGCTGCGCCTTGGAGAGCCCGGCCTTGTCGGCGATGGCCTGTGTCGTGGCGCCGGCCAGGCCCTCGCTCGCGAACACCTCGATCGCGGCCTGGTAGATGACGCCCAGCACCTGCGTGTACTTGCGCGAACGGCCGCGCGTGGCCGGTGCTTCGCTGTCGGCTTCCTCGACGCTCACAGCTGCAGCACCAGTTCCAGGCCCTTGGCGCGCGAGCAGCACAGTGCCACCTTGCTGCGCCGCTCGGTGCCCGTGAGGCAGAAGTCGCGGTGCTCCGCGGCTTCGCCGTCGCCCTCGACCACGCAGGTGCCGCACAGGCCCTGCTGGCACGAGACGGGAATGTCGATGCCCACTTCGTGCAGCGCATCGACGGCGGTCTGGTCGGCCGCGACCGGCACCGAGATGCCGCGCCGCGCGAGCTTCAGCGTGAAAGGCAGGCCGGTGGTGGTGTTGGCATCGGTGGGCGCGGCGAAGTACTCGGTGTGCAGCGCGTCTTCGGGCCAGTCGGTCTTTGCGGCCGCGTCGCGCACCGCCTGCATGAAGCCGCCGGGACCGCAGACGTAGAGGTGCGTATCCGGCGCGCGCTCGGCCAGCAGCGCCTGCAGGTCGATGCGTTGCGATGCATCGCCCTGGTCCAGATGAAGGCGCAGGTGCGGTGCGAGCGCGGGATCGCGCAGCGCGTCGGCGAACGCCAGGTGCTCCTCGCTGCGCGCGAACACGCACAGCGTGAACGACGCGCCGCGCGCCGCGAGCGCCTGCGCCATCGCGAGCAGCGGCGTCATGCCGATGCCGCCCGCCATCAGCAGGTGGTGCGCGGCCTCTTCGCGCAGTGGAAAGGTGTTGCGCGGCGTGCTGATCGCGATGAGGTCGCCCTCGCGCACGCGCTCGTGCATCGAGGCCGACCCACCGCGGCTCGCGAGTTCGCGCTTCACGCCGATCACATACGACGGCGCATTCGACGGTCCCCGCGCCAACGAGTACTGCCGCGAAAACCCCCCCGGCATGTGCACATCGATGTGCGCGCCCGCCTCGTACCCCGGCAGCGCGCGCCCCCACGGATGCGCCAGCTCGAAGGCCAGGATCTCCGGCGTCTCGCGCGAGATGCGTTCGACGCGGACGGTCAGCGTGCGTTCGAGGCTCATGGTGTTTTCCTTTCTGTGCTCATCGGGCAACTCCCGTTGCCCAACCGTTTCGGCCGTTCACCCTGAGCCTGTCGAAGGGTTGTGCCCAATGGACGCAGGCTTCGACAAGCTCAGCCCGAACGGTGGTTGGCATCTGTTGTTCTCGCGTGGATCGAATTTGTCTAGAGCGCCTGCAGCTTGCGCGAAACGCGCTCGATGAAATGCGTGCGGTCGCGCGCGGTGACGGCATTCATGTCGTGCAGTTGCAGCCACGTCACCTTGCAGCGCCAGGCGAACAGCGCGCGCAGCCCGCGCGTGAACAGCCGCCGCCCCGGGTCGCCGATCACCTGCACGAACCAGCGCGGCGACCCGCCGGTGGTCACCACCGTCAGCCGCCGGATGTGCCGCATGCCCGACTTCGCGAGCTGGCCCTTGCGCTCCGCGGGCAGGAAGGCCACGCCCGGCAGCCACACCCGCTCCAGCCAGCCCTTGAGCATCGAGGGCGGTCCGTGGAACCAGGTGGGGTAGACGAACACCAGGTGCTCGGCCCACAGCAGCGCTTCGACATGCGGTTTCACGCGTTCGCGGATGAGCTCGGGGTTCTCGAGGTAGGCGATGCGCTCTTCGCAGGTGAGCGTCGGATCGAACCCCTCGGCGTAGAGGTCGATGGCCTTGACGGGATGCCGCGGCTCGAGTGCTTCGAGCGCGGTGCGATACAGGGCGTGGTTGAAGCTGTCAGGGTTCGGATGGCAATGGACGACGAGCGTTTTCATGGGAGGGCCGGTTCGCCTGTCGGCGAGACGGGGTCAGAGCCCAAGGAACAAAAGGCCGCGCGGTGCCTTATGGCAACCCAGGCGCCGGCATCTGACCCCGGCGCAAGCCCCGCGCGACCCACGGGAAAAAACAGCGATGCGAATTACTTGCCGGTGAGCTTCTTGCGGACGTCGACGCCGACGCCCTTGTTCACGAACTGCGTGGTCACGACCTTCGCGAGATCGACCTCGCCCGTCTTGTAGAGACCGGCCTTGACCATCTTGTCGTAGAAGTCCTTCACGCGGGCTTCGTCCATCGCGCCGATGCCCTTGGTGAGCGACTCGCCGCTGTCCACGATGCCCATCTTCTTCATGAGTTCGATGGAGCCCTGCGAGGCGGCCACGGGCGAGTCGGGGTTGATCTTGGCGATCATCTCGTTGGCGGCCTTGTTGTCGCCGTAGAGGTAGTTGTTCCACCCGATGATCGAGGCCTCGACGAACTTGCGCACCGTCTCGGGCTTGGTCTTGATGAGGTCCGCGCGCGTCTCCACGGTGGTCGAGTAGGTCGAGAAGCCGTTGTCCGCCAGCAGCTGCACCACCGGATCGAAGCCGGCCTGCGCCTTGATCGACAGCGGCTCCGAGATCGCATAGCCCTGCTGGATCGATTTCTTGTCCGCCAGGAACGGGCCGACGTTGAAGGTGTAGGGCTTGAGCTGCGAGTCCTTGAAGCCGTGCTCGGACTTCATCCACTGCCAGAAGCTGAACTGGCCGTCCTTGCCGATGAAGGCCACGGGCGCCTTGGTCATGTCCTTGAAGGTATCGAAGCCCTGGCCCGGGTGCGCGAACATGGCCTGCGGGTCCTTCTGGAAGAAGGCCGCGACCACCACGGTGGGCACGCCGTTCTTCACGTTGTCGAAGGACTGCAGCAGGTTGCCGGTCATGAGGAAATCGACCTTGCCCGCCGGCAGCATCGGCCGGTTGTTGACCATCGGGCCGCCCTGCTGGATGTCCACGTCCAGGCCGTACTTCTTGTACGTGCCGTCCACCAGCGCCTGGTAGAAGCCGCCGTGGCCGGCCTGCGCCTTCCAGTTGGTGGCGAACACCACTTTTTCCTGCGCCTGCGCGGCGAAGGCGGCGCCGACGAGCGCCAGGCCGAAGGCAAGCGGCCGGAGATTGAAAGCGGGGATGCGCATGGGGACGTGCTCCTGTGGAGGTTTTGAAAGTACGGGATGCGGAGACTAAATCTTTTTCTCAGCGCTCGACGGCCATGTCCGGGTGCCATCCGCGCGTTTTTCCGGGGTTCATCAAACCCATCGGGTCGCTGCGCTTCTTGAATTCGATCTGCTGCGTGTCGATGGTCTTCATGCCGCCGTCCTCGATGGTCACCACATGCGGGTTGAAGATCTGGCAGCCGCCCTGCGACTCGATTTCGCGGATCAACTCGTACTGGTGCGCCTCGCCCTTCCAGCGCACGAGCAGGATGCCGAAGGTGCCGCACTCGCCGCCCGCGCGCGCGAAGTCCTGGTGCTGCAGCACGTCGTCGCCGAAGATTTGCAGGTGGCGCTCGACCACCGACGGATCGAACGGTTGCGCATACGCGACCTGCAGATAGGTCCACCCGCGGTCGGCCTTCAGCGCCTGCAGCGTCGTGTGGTTGAACGCGCACTCGTAGGCGGGCGGGAGGCCCTCGGCGAGCAGCTCGGCCTCGGTGCCTGCGACGGAGATCGTGCCGCCGTGCGCATCGGCGAGCGCGCGGAACTCGGCCATCGATTCGGGCGAGACCATGGTGAACACCGCATGCCGGTCGATCGGAAAGCGGTCGCGCATCGCCGTGTAGTACGGCGAGAAGCGCGCCTCCACCGTCGAGAGCAAAAAGATGTCGAGCGTCGGCGCCTGCGCCGCGATGCCGAAGTCCAGCGCGCCGCGGTAGGTCTCGAAGAGCACCGTGCAGTGCACCCATTCGACGGCCGGGCTCAGCGCCACTTCGACGTCGAGGATCACGCCGTTGGTGCCGTACGCATGGTGCACCTGCTGGATCTCGTCGCCCTGCAATTCGATGATGCGCGGCGCGCGCTCCACCGTCATCACGCGCGCGCGCAGCAGGTTGCCGGGGTCGCGCAGGATGCCGTGGCGAAACGACCCGATGCCGCCGAAGCCGCCCGCGATGAAGCCGCCGATGCTGGCCACATGCCAGGTCGAGGGCCACATGCGCAGCGCCTGCCCGGTCTCGCGCGCGGCCAGGTCGATGTCGTGCATGCGCGCGCCGGCCTCCACGCGCAGGCGGCCGTCCTGGATGTCGAGCACGCGGCACATCTGCGTCACGTCCAGCACGATGCCGCCCTCGAGCGGCACGCACTGGCCGTAGTTGCCGGTGCCGCCCGCGCGCACGGTGAGCGGCAGCTTCCACTTCGCAGCCACGGCCGCGGCCTGGCGCACGTCGTCTTCGGTGCTGACTTTCACCACGAGGTCGGCCACGCAGCCCGCGAGCTGCGCGGTGAGGATGGGGCTGTACCAGTAGAAGTCTTTCGACAGTTGCTTTCGCTGGCTCGGCGCGGTGACGAGGTTCAGGCCGCGCAGGTCTTCGCGCACCGCATCCCAGTCCGTGGCCGTGTGCATCGCCCTAGCGTTCACGGCGCATCTCGCTCTCGTGCCAGTGGCCGAGCACCATGCGCGATAACGCGGCGAACACGATGAAGATCACGATGCCGAGCAACGACACCAGGAGCAGCGCCGCGAACATCATCGGGATCTCGGTGCGAAAGCTCGACTCGAGAATGCGCGAGGCCAGGCCCGTCTCCTTGCCCGCCGTGCCGGCGGTGAACTCCGCCACCACGGCGCCGATCAGGCTGAGGCCGCCCGCGATCTTCAGCCCCGCCATGAAGTACGGCAGCGCGCTCGGCGCGAGCAGGTAGCGGAAGGTCTGCCACGGCGAGGCCTTGTAGAGCTGGAACAGGTCGCGCAGGTTGCTGTCCGCGCTTTTCAGGCCAATGACGGTGTTCGACAAAATCGGAAAGAACGCCACGATCCACGCGCACAGCAACAGCGCCGCAGTGGTGCTCGACACGTAGATCAGGATCAGCGGCGCGATCGCGATGATCGGCGTCACCTGCAGGATCACCGCGATCGGAAAGAGGCCGATCTCCACCCACTTGAAGAGCGCGAACGCGATCGCCAGCAGCACGCCGCCGACGATGGCGGCCAGCAATGCGAGGAGCGTGAGCTTCACCGTGAACCACAGCGCGCTGGAGAGCGTGTCCCAGTTGTCGAACAGCGTCTTCAGGATGAGCGAGGGCGCGGGCAGGATGTAGTGCGGGATGTTGTTGGCGCGCACCGTCCATTCCCACACGAGCAGCAGCAGCGCGACGATGGCCGCGGGCACGACGATGCGCAGCAGCGATTCGCGCCGGCGCAGCTTGTCTTCGTGCGCGCGCAGCGACGCCTCGGAGGGCGCCGTGTCCACGTCGGCGAGGGCGACGGGTTCAGTGATCGATGTCGACGCCATGCAGGGCTCCGTGCAAGGATTGAGACACCGCCGTGCAGTGCGCGTTGTAGCGGCTCGAGGTGCGGAATTCCTCGCCGCGCGGATAGGGCTCGTCGATGCGGATCTCGTCGATCACGCGGCCCGGTCGCGCCGCCATCACCACGATGCGGTTCGACAGGTACACCGACTCGTACACGCTGTGCGTGACGAACACCACCGAGAAGCGGTGCTCGCGCCAGATGGCCAGGAGGTCGTTGTTGAGCTTGATGCGCGTCATTTCGTCGAGCGCGGCGAAGGGCTCGTCCATCAGCAAGAGGCGCGGGTGCGTGACCAGTGCGCGCGCAATGGACACGCGCATCTTCATGCCGCCCGAGAGCTCCCGCGGGTACACGTCGGCGAAGCGCGAGAGGCCGACCATCTCCAGCACCTGCTGCACCACGGGCGCGGCCGCATCGCGGCTCTGGCCGGCGAGCTTGAGCGGCAGCCACACGTTGTCGAACACCTTGGCCCAGGGCATGAGCGTGGGCTCCTGGAACACGAAGCCCAGGTCGCGGTCGCTCTGCGTCTTTCCGGTGTTGGCGCCGGACCAGTGCATGTCGCCCGAGCTCAGGCGCGTGAGCCCCGCGATGAGCCTGAGCGCCGTGCTCTTGCCGCAGCCCGAGGGGCCCAGGAAGCTGATGAAGTCGTGCTCGCCGATGTCGAGCGTCATGCCCTGCAGCGCGAGCGTGCCGTTGCCAAAACGCTTGCTGACGTGGCGCAGGCTGACCAGCGGCGGGGTGGATGGCGTGGTGCTTTCCATGGTGGAGCGAGCCTAGCGCCAGGCGGGTTCGTTGGCGAGGCGCGACAGCGGAAAGCGGTCCACCTCGTGCAGCAATTCGACGAAGCGCCGACCCACGTGGTCGAGCACCGCGGCGCCCTTCTCCGCGGTGGCGCGCGTGGCATCGCCGGCCGCGCCGGAGGGGTTGATGTCGTGCATCTGCCAGCCGAGCTTGCCGCTGGGGGTGATCGAGAGGAACTTGTTTTCTTCGGCCAGCTGCTCGGTCATCGAGCTGAAGTTCTGGAACTGGTCGCGGCGCACGTAGTCGGGTGTCAGGTGCAGCATCACCGAGCTTTCCAGGTCGCCCGCATGGATGCCGTGCTTGCCCTCGTGCGCGGTGAAGAGGCCTTCGGGCAGCCCGAGCGTGTACCAGTTGGCGGCCACGACCATCATGTCGTGTTCTTCGCGCAGGTCGCGCGCCACGATGTCCATCACGCTCATCTGGCCGCCGTGGCTGTTGTAGAGCACGAGCTTGCGCACGCCGGCTTTGGCGACGCAGGCGCCGATGTCCTTCCACAGCGAGATCAGCGTGCTCGCCGACACGGTGAGCGTGCCCGGGTAGCGCGAATGCTCGTTGCTCTTGCCGTAGGGCACGGTGGGGAGAAACAGCACCGGCAAATCGTCGGGCAGGTGCGGGAGCGTGGCGCGCACCATGCCGTCGATGGTGGCCGTGTCGGTGGACATCGGCAGGTGCGGTCCGTGCTGCTCGGTGGCGCCCACCGGCAGCACGGCGATGAGCCGTTCGCGGTCCAGGCGGGAGAACTCTTCGCTGGTCAGGTCGGACCAGAAGCGGCTGCGCAGGGTGGGCGGATTCATCGGGGTGGTCCTCGTGATGCGACGGCCGGATGATGACTTAAATCATCCAATCGGTCAAAAAAAGTGGCTCAGCAATTACCCGTACGCCTGCGCACCCACCCGAAAACGCCATCCAAACCAGATCAACTGGTCAATGGCGCGCGGCTACCAGCGCACGCGCATCCCCACCTGCCCCTGCATGCCCGACTGCTCGCCGTCGTTGCCGATGGCGCGTGTGTACGCGAGCCCGCCGTACACCGCCACCGTCCTGCTCACCTGCCCCACCACGCCCGCGCCCACTTCGAGCGCGCTCGCGGTGCGGCGGTTGCCGACCTGGTCGGTCGGGCCGAAGAAGAGCGCGTTGGTGCCGCTGAAGGTGTGCCAGAGATTGGCCTTGAGGTAGGGCTTCCAGGTGCCGCCCGCGGCGCTGAAGCTGCCCTCCAGCCGCGCGCCGACGCGCCCGGTGACGGCGTTGTCGCGCTGGAAGCGAACGGTGGAAAGACCGTCGTCGAAATCGTCGACCGAGCTGCGCTGCCAGATCAGCTGCACCTGCGGCTGCAGCGAGACGCTGTCACTCAGCGCGAAGGGATAGCCGGCCTCGAGCGAAGCGGTGATCGTCTTGCCGTGCGGCCGGCCGCCGCGCCCGAGCGTGGACTGCGCCTCGGTCTTGAAGCGCGTGGCCATGAGCACGGCGTCGCTGTACCAGCCGCTGGTTGCCACGCGCGTCCAGTACGCGCCGAGGCTGTAGCCCTCGACGCTCAGGCGCCCCGTGGCGGCGTTGGTGGCGCCGCCGGCGATGCCGCTCGTGTCGCCGCTCGCGCGGGTGTAGCCGCCGAGCACGCCGACGCGGTGGCGTCCGCCCGAGGCATCGGTGCCGACGAGAAAGTCATGGCCCAGCTGCAGCCCGTGGATGTTGCCGTCGAACTGCGGGTTCGCATCGCCGCGCAGGCGCTGGCGCGTGCTCTCGCCGAAGACGCGGCCCCACGAGGCCTGCCGGCCTTCGCCTTGTTCACCTTCCGCGAGCAGTTGCTGGTCGCCCTGCCGGTCGTGAAAGCTGCCCAGCTGCGCGAGCCCGAGCTGGCGCACCACCAGCGGCACGCTGCTGTAGAGCGCGACCTCGGGCCGGTACAGCTTGACCTGCTCGACGGCAGGTGCCGGCGCGCCCGGCACGCCCGGCGTTTCCGCGATGACTTCGTAGGCTTCGGCGAGCGACCCCACCACCACGCCGCCGACCAGGAAACCGTTGTTGCGCAGGTACCAGTTGTCCGGGTTGTTGCCCGCCGCGCCGCCGCGGAACAGGCGGTAGGTGTACGCGCCGGCCTCGACCGGCTGCGTGAGCGAGAACGCGTGGGTTGCCGTGGTGCCGCCGTTGACCGTCTGCACCACCAGGATGCCGTCCGCCAGCGTCGGCGCGCCCATGCCGCCGCGGTTGACCGCGCGGATCGCAGTGCCGCCCGAGGCCGTGCCGCCGTCGATCACCAGCCGGTCGGAGGGCGCGTTGTCGCCGGCCAGCACGGTGTTGATCTGCATCAGCGCGCCGTTGCCCAGGTAATTGCCCCGCACCGTGAAGGCGCCGAAGTTCACGCCGTCGTTCGGGCCGGGCAGAAGCGTGCCCTGGTTCGTCACGTTGCCCGCGAAGGTGCCGGTGCCGGCGACCGTGGTGCCGGGGAGCACGGCGATGACCGGGCTTGTCAGCGTCGCGGGCAGGTTGAAGCGGCCCGATTCGATGCGGATGCCATCCGAGAAAGTCGCATCGGTGAGCCATGACCATTCGGCGCCGCGCATCGTCAGATTCTGGAAATTGCGGAAGGCGTTGTCCACCGTGCCGCTGCCTTCGAGAAAGGCGTTCGCGATCGCATTGCCGCCGTCGGCGCCGCCGCGGATGACCGAGCCGGTCTGCAATATCAACGTGCCGTTGCCCAGCGCGCCCATGTAGAGCGCGTCGGTGTTGGCGGTGCCGCCATGGCCTTCGATGGTGCCCGCGTTCACCAGCGTGTCGTTGCCGTTCTGCCCGCGGTAGCCGTAGCCGTTGGCGCTCGAGAGCAGCGCGCCGGCCCGGTTCTCCACACGCGAGAAGAAGCTCAGGCCCAGCGTGTTGGCATGCACCGCGTCAGCGCCGCCCGAGGGCGAATTGGCGCCCGTGGTCGCGATGGTGCCGGTGTTGACCAGGAGGTTGGCCGCGAGGTTGCCGCCCTGCAGGTACACGCCCTTGGCCGAGTTGCCGCTGGTGGTGATCGTGCCGTTGTTGACGACCGTGTTGCCCGGCCCCAGCGTGGAAATGCCGTGCGAGCTGCCGCCCGTGGTCGCGATGGAACCGTTGTTGGTGATGAGGGTGCGCGTGCTGCTGTTCGACGTCACCAGCATGCCCGAGGTGCCGCCGCTGGTCGTGCGGATGGCGCCGTTGTTGGTCATCGTGTTGTCGTTGCCCGTGGCCACCATTGCCGCGCGCGCCGAGCCCGAACCGCCCGAGACGGCGAGGGTGCCGTTGTTGGTGATGCTGCTCGCATCGCGTACCAGCAGGGCCTGGGTGGCGTTGGTGGTGAGCGTGGCGCCGTTGTCCACGGTGATGGCGACGCCGGTGCTGCCGGGCGCTGCGATCACGCTGGCCGAGCCGGTGGTCGCGTCGCTGCAGACCACGCTCTGGCCCGTACCCGGCGTTGCGGTCGGGCCGCAGGCCGACTGGGCGGTGCTGGCCGCGAGCCCTGCGAGGGCCGCCACGAACCATGAAAGAGGAGATGCCGGAATCCGGCAGGAAGATCGGGCGCGCTGCTCCAGACGCATGTCCTTGTTCCTTCTTGTTTTTTGCACGGCGCGGGGCCTTGCATCGGCCCATTATTCAGTGCAATTCACAATTCGGAAACCCGAAAACTTCCGTACTCACCGGGGCGAAGCCCGGTGTTCGCGCCTTCAGCGCCGCACGATGTAGCGCGTGACCACGGGCGAGCTCTCGCCGATGTGAAAGGCCAGCCGGCGCTCGCGCAGCGCCATGTCGCTGGCCGTCGCGCGGTTGAAGCGGCGCAGGTGATCGGTCCACGATTCGTCCACGATCTGCTCTACGTAGCGGCTGGGCTGTGCGATGTCGTGCAGCAGCTCCCAGCCGATCGCGCCCTGGCTCAGGCGCGCGCGGCGCGTCTGCTGCATGACGATGTGGAAGGCCGCGGCGCGCGCCGGCTCGATGAGGTATTCGACCGTGATCACCACGCGCCCTTCTTCCTGCGGCGCCTCGGCCGGGGGCCCCGCGGCCCAGCCGGCTTCGGCGGGGCTGGTGTCGTCCTCGCCGGTCACGTCGGTCACCCAGCGCAGGGCGATGAGCATCAGCAGCGTGCCGCTCACCGCGGCCACCGCCAGGCTCAGGTTCAGCGCCGTCATGGTCGCCACCTGGCCCCAGATGGCCGCGCCGATCGCGCTCGCGCCCATGATGGCCATCTGGTACATCGACATGCCGCGCGCGCGCACCCAGTCGGGCAATGCGAGCTGCGCCGACACCGAGAGCGAATTGGCCACCGTGATCCACGCCATGCCGCCGAAGAACATCGCCGGCACCGCGACCCACGCGTTGGGCGCGAAGGCCATCACCGCCGTGGCACCCGACTGCAGCAGCGTGCCGCGCAGCACCAGCTGGTCGCGCCCCATCGCCTGGCGCAGCCGCGGCAGGAACAGCACCGCGACGATCGCGCCCGAGCCCATCGCGGCCAGGAGCAGCGTGAAGGTGCCCGCATCGCCGCCCTTCAAGTTGCGCGCCAGCAGCGGCAAGAGCGCGAGCAGCGCCGTCGAGTGAAAGAAGAAGATCGAGATGCGCGTGAGCACCGCGCGCATGCGCTGCGACTGCCGCACGAACTGCACGCCCACGCGCATCGCGCTCACGAGCTTTTCGCGGCCCAGCGGATTGGGCGTGTGCTCGCGCCGCCAGCGCAGCACCACGAAGCCCGAGGCCACCGACAGCACCGCGTTGAGCGCGAACACCCAGATGGTCCCCGCGCTCGCGATCAGCATGCCGGCCGTGAGCGGGCCGATGATGCGCGAGGCGTTCATCGCGATGCCGTTCAGGCCCAGCGCCGCCGGCAGCTGCGGACGCGGCACGAGCTCGGGCACGATGGCCGAGAACACCGGCCAGCGCAGCGCGAGGCCGATGCCGTTGGCGAAGGTGAGCGCGAGCAAAAGCGGCGCGGTCATGAGGTCGAGCGCCAATGCCGCGCACAGCACGATGGCCGTGCCCGCGAGCCAGAACTGCGTGGCCACGAGCCAGCGCCGGCGGTCCAGGATGTCGGCCAGCGCGCCGCTCGGAAGGCCCAGCAAGAAGACGGGCAGCGTGGAGGCCGACTGCACCAGCGCGACCCAGATCGGCGAGGTGGTCAGCGAGGTCATCATCCACGCCGCCGCCACATCGTTCATCCACATGCAGATGTTGGCGATGAGCCAGGTGCTCCACAGCATGCGGAACACGGGGAGCTTCAGGGGCTCCAGGGCCGCGAACTTCGAGGGTTGCGGCCGCGTGGGCGGAAGGGGCGTCTCTTCGGTCGTTATGGGTGGCATGTGGCGCTATTGTCGCGCGCGGGTTTTTCTCAACCGCGGTCGCTGCGTGCGAGGCGGTGTTCGAGCCTGCGCAGCATGGTCGTGAGGACCAGCGTCATCACCCAGTAGATCAACGAGATCGCGAGGTACGGCTCCCAGTAGCGCGCATACGCGCCAGCGACGGTGCGCGCCGCGTAGGCCAGCTCCGCGAGGCCGATGGCGGAGACGAGCGACGTGTCTTTCAGCAGCGCGATCGCGTTGTTGCCAAGCGGCGGCAGCATGCGGCGAAAGGCCTGCGGCAGCACCACGTAGCGCATCACCTGCGCGGGCGAAAAGCCGATCGAGCGGCCCGCATCGAACTGCCCGCGCGAGATCGACTGGATGCCCGCGCGGAACACCTCCGAGATGTACGCCGCCGAGTTGAGCGTGAGCGCCACCACGCCCGAGATGAGCGCGCCGTGCTCCTGCTTCAGCGTACGCGCGAGCTCGCCGTCGATGAGGATGCCGCTCGCCGGATGGATGAACACCGGCATCACCGCGAAGTGGATGAGCAGGATCTGCACGAAGAGCGGCGTGCCCCGGAAGAAGCTCACGTACACCGTGGCCGGCCAGCGCAGGAAGAAGCGCGCGATCCAGGTCCACGGCGCATGGCGCGGCTGCGCCAGGCGCGCGAGCGCGAGGCACAGGCCCCAGCTCGAGCCCAGCAGCACGCACACCACCGTCATGCGCAGCGTCATCCACGCGCCTTGCCAGAACAGGTCCTTGTATTCCACCAGGATGTCCCAGCGAAACCATCCAAACAAGAGGATCGGTTGTTCCATATTCATCGCCTTCGCGTCATCACTCTCGAAAAAACAAACGGCCGCTTCGAGGGCGGCCGTGATCGGGTCACAGGTGCCGTGCGGCTCAGCGCACGTTCGGGTCCTTGTTGAACCACTTCTTGTAGATCGTGACGTAGCTGCCGTCGGCGCGCACCGCGGCCAGGCCCGCGGTGAGCTTGTCCAGCAGCGCCTTGTCGCCCTTCTTCACGACGATGCCGAAGCCTTCTTCGGCAAAGGACTTGTCGTCCAGGGTCTTCAGGTCCGCATGCTGCGCCACGCGGTAGGCGATGACGCCGTTGTCGCCCATGGCCGCATCCACGCCGCCGCCGGCCAGCTCCGAAATGATGAGCGGCGTGCTCTCGAAGCGGCGGATGTTGGGGCTGGTCTTGCCGAATTCGCGGGAAGCGATGTCGTCGGCGGTGGAGGCGCTCACCACGGCGATCTTCTTGCCCGCGAGGTCTTTCAGCGAGGCGACCGTGCTGTTCTTCGGAAGCGCGATCAGCTGGCGCGCCGCGAAGTAGGGCGGCGTGAAGTCGTAGCTTTGCTTGCGCTTGTCGTTGATGGTGACGCCCGAGATCACCAGGTCCACGTCGCCGTTGTTCAGCGCGCCGAAGATGCCGGTGAACGGCGTGTTGACGATCTTGATCTTCAGGCCCTGCTGCTTGGCGATGGCGTTGATGATGTCGATGTCGAAGCCGACGATCTGCTTGTCCTTGTTCTCGAACGCGAAGGGGGCGTAGGTGGCGCTGGAGGCGACGGTGAGTTCGCGGTTCTGTGCCTGGGCACCGAAGGCGAGGGTGGCGGCAGCAAGGCCTGCAAGGCCAAGAGCCAGGGCGCGGCGGATGGGGTTCATTCGGGGGTCCTCTTCGATCCGCGGAAGGCGGCAGGTGGTGGGCGAGGATTTTAGGCTGGCGCTATCGGGCACCCTTTTGTGCGCTTCGTGAGACGGGATGTGAGTGCTTCGACTCAGTCCTTGTCGCGCTTCCGATCGCGGGCTAACTAAGGTTCTCCGGGCGGGGCCGGGGGCATCGATCGGCGGCAATGGTGGGCTGTCTAGTATCCGGAGCTTCCCTTCTCAGGAGCTCTGCATGACCCGGCGACTCGGACCTGCCTTTTTTCTTTGTGGCATCGGCCTCGCATGGAGCGCCACCGGTGCGCTGGCCGCCGACCCGGCGCCGCGCTTCGACCCGCAGCGCCTGTCGCAGATCGTGAAGACCATCTCCGGCGACGACTTCGAGGGCCGCGCACCGGCCACGCCGGCGGAGTCGAAGACCGTGGACTACCTCGTCGCCCAGTTCAAGGCCGCGGGCCTCGCGCCCGGCGGCGACATGCAGGGCGGCAAGCGCGCATGGACGCAATCGGTGCCGCTCGTGAAGACCGAGTTCCGCGGCGCGCCGCAGCTCACGCTGCAGGTGGGCGCGCAGCGCGATGCGCTGGTGCAAGGCGAGCAGATCGCGGTGCGCGCCGCGATGGACGGCTCCACCTCGGTGTCGATCCAGCAGGCGCCGCTGGTCTTCGTGGGCTACGGCGTGAGCGCGCCCGAGCGGCGCTGGGACGACTACAAGGGCGTCGACCTCAAGGGCAAGATCGCGGTCGTGCTGGTCAACGACCCCGATTTCGAGACCGGTGCAAACGGCAGCGGAGATTTCGGCGGCAAGGCCATGACCTATTACGGCCGCTGGACCTACAAGTTCGAGGAGGCAGCGCGCCGCGGCGCCCTGGGCGTGCTGATCGTGCACGAGACCGCGCCGGCCGCCTATGGCTGGGCCACGGTCAAGAACTCCAACACCGCGACCATGCTCGACATCGAGCGCGACCAGCCGGCGGCCGTGCACCCCAAGCTGGAGGCCTGGATCCAGCGCGACGTGGCCGTCGAACTGCTGCGCCGCGCGGGCCTGGACTTCGAGGCGCAGAAGAAGCTCGCGCAGACGCGCGAATTCCAGCCGCAATTGCTCAAGGACGCGAGCCTCACGGCCGAGTACGCGATCGCGCGCGAGGTGATCGTCTCGAAGAACGTGGTCGGCCGCGTCGAGGGCCGCCGGCGCCCCGGCGAAACCGTGATCTACAGCGCCCACTGGGACCACCTGGGCGTGGGCGCGCCCGATGCGAAGGGCGACAAGATCTACAACGGCGCCGTCGACAACGGCACCGGCCTCGCGGCATTGATCGAGATGGGTCGTGCCTTCGCGAGCGCGCCGAAAAAGCCCGAGCGCTCCGTCGTCTTTTTGGCCGTGACCGCCGAGGAGCGCGGCCTGCTGGGCTCCGAGTTCTACGGCGCCAAGCCGCTGTATCCGCTCGCCAAGACCGTGGCGGTGATCAACATGGACGCGCTCGGCCCCGAAGGCCCGTCGCGCAACTTCAGCACCTCGGGCAGCGCTGCCTCGCAGCTGCAGGACCTGCTGGTCGACGAGGCCAAGGGCTTTGGCCTCGCCTACGCGCCGGACCCGCACCCCGAGGCCGGCTACTTCTTCCGCTCCGACCATTTCTCGTTCGCCAAGCGCGGCGTGCCGGCGCTCTCGTTCGACTCGGGCGACGACTGGGTGCAAGGCGGCCTCGCGGCCGGCGAAGCGGCCAGCAAGGCCTACACCGCCGACCGCTACCACCAGCCGGCCGACGAATGGCGCGCCGACTGGTCCTTCACCGGCATGGCGCACGACCTGCCGCTGCTCTACCGCGTGGGCGAGACGCTGGCCAACAGCAAGCGCTGGCCCGAATGGGGGCAGGGCTCGGAATTCCGCGCTACGCGCGAGGCGAGCCGCGGCCAGCGGCGCTGACCAGGCGCGCCTGCCTTCGGGTACCTTCTCTTCAGCGGCCGAAGAGGAGGTAGAGCGCGACCAGCGCGATCACCACGACGACGATCGTCTTCTTCCAGCGGCTCGCCGGGGCTGCCTCTGAGGTCGAGGACGACGTCCAGGTGAACGTCCGCGTCTGCGAGGCGGGGGACGACGAAGACGATGAAGACGGGGGCAGGACGAACGACCCGGACGGCAAGGACGTCGAGGATGAGGACGAGGAGGACGACGAGGTGCTGAAGTCCAGCGAATCGAGAGAGAACGTCGTCGTGGTCGAGGTCTTGCGCGTCACCGTCGTCGCGCCGTCGATGCGCGCGATGGCGTCCGCGACGATGTCGGGGTGCGACGTCCGCCCGGCCAGCGCCCTGAGTTCGCCCTCGCTCAGCGCGCCCGACCGGAGCACCGTCCAGGCGAGCGTGGCGGGCAGCGAATCGGGCGCGGCCCAGGCCTCCTGGTGGGTGGGCAGCATCGAGAGGCTGTGCGCGTGCTGCGTTTCGTCGATCAATTGCAGGTTCAGCAACTGGTCCAGCGCGTTGGCGCTGACGCCGTCCTGCATGCGGCGGTCCAGCAGGCGGATGTGCAACTGCGCCCAGGGCGGCAGCGGGAATTCGCCGCTGAGGAGGTCGGTGGCTTCGGAGACGATGGTCTGGGCTTCGTTCTCCTGGCCCGCGGCGGCGCGGGCGGGGAGGCCGGCGAGTTGCGCTTGCGGAACGATCTCGCGCGCCACGGTCCAGGCGAGGGCTTCGGCGGGGGTGCGAAATGTGGCGTTGCCCAACTCCGGATCGTTGGTGGCTGTTGTGTGTTCGGCGTCGGTCAGCAGGCGGATTTGCTGCAGATGGTCCATTGCGCGGCGGCTGGGGTCGAGATGCATGCGGCTCCCTCTTCTTGTCTCGGTGATGGTGCGGATGCTCGCATATCGCAGAAGCGCATCAGCCGAACATGTCCTTGCAGCTAATGCCTTTTCGGATCAGACCGCCGATTTCCTTTGCGGAAATCTCCTTTTTTGTTTGGACGTTCCAGATGCCGGCGTAGAACTTTTCAATGTCGCATGAGGTTCCGAGCGGCGCGATGTACTTTCCGTCTCTGGAGATGAGGCGAAGCTTTTCCGGAATGTCTTCTGTATCAATTAGCTGTGGCCCGCCGATAAGATCTATTTTCTTCATGATCAGTCGTTCGGAATCGTGCTTTTTGATGCTGAACGGGAAAATTACTTCTTTTGACGTGCTCAGGTGTTTGACCGCGACCGATGTCCGTGAATGCAGTGCACTGCCGCCGATGCTGTACATATCCTCTTGATAGGTCAGATAAATCTGCCCTGCATCGCTGATGTCCAGAATAGTGTCACCCGCAGGCTCGCGCCTGATCTTCATCTTCGTGTTTTTGCTGCACTCCTCGTACGCATCCGAGAGCCTGACGAAACCCAAAAAGAGAGGAAGCTGCAGTTTTTTGTCGAAGTACTTAAAAAGCAAAAAGCGACGGTCACCTGAATATCGAAAACTTTCGAAAGAAAGTTCGCTCGTGCAGTTCAGGGATTTATCGCCTTGTCTGAGAATTACGGTCCGGCCACTGGCTTTTGATGCGGCGATTTCTTGCGAAAAGCAAGTGGAAAAAGCCAGGCAAAGCAGAATGGCAAGAATGATTTTTTTAGTCATTGTGTTTTCAGTCGTCGAGAAGAATTTTCTTGGCGGCTCTTGTAATTTTTAAACGCTGATCCCAGCCAATGTCACCGCCATTGATGGCACGAGTGACCGCCTTGGATATGTCGGTTTCTTGCATTTGATCGCTCCTGCCGACGGCCACGTAATCCAGATCGCTGTCCATCGCATGCAGCACGGCGGCGCGCTGAAAGGTCATATACCAGCCTCCTGCGTCCATGCAGTTGTAAGGCAGCGTGCCGACGATTTCAGGGTTATCGACGGTGCCAGGGGTTTTATGCATTCCTCGAACATTTTTCGCTATGTATTGTGGGTCGCTCCACCAGTATTGGTCGAAACTCGCGGCGGCCAACCATCCTCGATAGACCCAGAATTGCACATAATTGTCTCTGCCAGTGAGTTGTTTGAATCCTCGCCCGCGGAATTTTTGCGCATCGGGATCTCCAAGGTTTCCCATTCGCCAGTTGTAGGAGCTGGAAATCAAGCCGCCCGCGCTGTTGTATTTCTTCGACCCGTACCAATCGACTCGTTCGCTTGGATTAAGTCCCCACCAATGTCCAATTTGGTTTTCATTGATTTTGGATTGAGGGTGAATTCCGGAATTTCCATGTACTTCCCCGTTGACGGCGGCGCCGCTCATGGCGGTTTCCTGCATGGTTCTCAGGAAATTCGACTCGATTGCGCCTTGGCCGAGAATGTGGGGCAATCTCTTTCTCGTGTTTAAAAAATATTTCTGCGTCATTCGATTGAAAGTTGGTTGGTATTTGTCAATTTCGGAAAATATCGAAGGATTTTCGGAGTCATCGTGGTTTTTATATATTTGCTCCATTTCGTTGCGGCTCAACCACCCGCACTTGCGCATATGCCCCACGAATTCCCTGGGGTGAAATCGCCAGTCGGCTTTCAAAAACGCCGCCGGTAGATCGGAAAAAGTGACCGCGTTCGCATGCTTCACGAACCGCTCCCACTTCTCCGCACCCGTCGCGTCGTCGTCCGTCGGCTTGAAGTCCTCCGTCTCCAGCCAGCCATAGCGCTTTTCCACATCCTTCCGGTCCCACTCGCTCGGAAATTTGCAAATCGTCCGGCGCAGCTTGTTGCGCACCTCGGGTTCTCCCAGGCGCCGCGCGAGTTGCGCGCGCTCCATGCGCTGGTCGTTGGTGCGGTCCGGGTCGCGGATCAGGGTTTTCAGATGCAGCGAATCGCAGCGCTGATCGTTGGTGGTCGGGTCGTCGTCGAAGCAGTTCCAACCTATGACGGGCAGGAAATCGGCATCGCTGAACTGGAAGGTGCCCGGCGCGTGCAGGTCGACCCAGAGTCCGCCGTCCGGCGTGACGACCTTTCGCCAATGGGCGGCGTTGGCCGGCAGGGCGTCGGGCCCCAGGTTGCGGCCGAAGCGCAGAAGCTCGTACCAGCCGCTCGGGCTGCTTGTGGCTTGCGCGGCCGCATCGAGGGAGCCGTGCCGGTCGTTGGCGACGGCGGACAGGTCGTACTCGAAGCTCTGCGAGGCGCCGGGGCGGGCGGCGGTGGAGATGTAGTCGTAGCGGCTGTCGCTGCGGGGCTGGCCAATCGGCGCGCCCAGCCTGTCGCAGCTGGTCAGGGTCGCGCTGCCGAACTCGTAGGTGATCTGCACCCACTGTGCGGCGCGCAAGGTGTCGGGCGGGAAATGGTCGGTGGCGGCACTCGCCGCGCCGCCCGTGTGGATGGCCGAGCGCAGGTGGCTCGTCGGCTGCCGCGCGCTGGTCGGGGTGCCCGCGGGGAGATAGATGTAGAGGCTTCCGAAGACGCTGTCGGTGCGGCCGTTCGCGGTCGGTGGCGGGGGCGCCAGCGGATCGACCCAGTTCCGTTGTCGGGTGGTGAGCGTCTCGAGGTTCGCCGCGTCGCAGCAGATCTCGAAATGGATCTGTCCCTCATGACCGTAGATCTGCCCCGGCGTGCCCAGCGTCTCCTTGCGACAGACCCGATCGCCGGCCTTGAGCGGCGCATGCGTCCCGGCGTGCCGGGCGATGCTGCCCAGGTGCATGCACGCGCTGTAGTAGGTGAACTCGGTGGCCACCGTTCCCGCCGCGCCGATCTCGCCCTTGTGTTCGATGACGACGCAACCATCGCTGGTCCACGCAGCGCTGGGCGTGTCGCTGTGGAAGGGGTTGTAGTTGAGCGGGTGGGTGACGTCGCTGTTCGGCGCGGTCGGCGGATGCACGAAGACGACGGTCCCGTCGGCGATGGCGCGCACCGGCAGGTACGCACCGGCCGCCTGCGGCGCCTGGATGTGGAGGCCGTTGTGCCACGCGAGCTGGAGGCTCAGGGGAAAGGAGCCCTCGGGGGCGTTGGTGCTCGAGAGGCGGGACGTCGGCTGCGCCATCGCGGCGTCGAGCCAGGCGGCTTCGGATTGCGAGGTCCGTGCAGGCAGGAAGGGTGGGCTGAGGATCATGCGAACCGTGAAGAAAGTGGAAGGCCGGGCGCGTCCCAGCCGGGTCTCCACAGTCTTGTCGGCTCACCGATTTCGCACTGCAAACAATGGTCACCCCCGCAGGCGAGGGGCGCACAAAACCCGCGGGAAGCGGGCAAAAGTCATGGGTCGGGCCGAGCGCGCGGCTACTTCGCCAGGTGCCCCAGCGGCAACGCGCTGCTCGCCTTCACCTCGCCGAGCGAGAAGCTCGTGTGCAGGTCCTTCACGTTCGGCAGGTTCATCAGGTGCTGCCGCGCGAAGGCCGAGAAGCCGTTCAGGTCCTGCGCCACCACCTGCAGCTCGAAGGTGCCGGTGCCGCTGATGTAGTGGCAGGCCACCACCTCGGGCATCTTGCGGATCGCGTCCTCCAGCTTGCGGGTGGCCTCGTTGGTGACGCGCTCGGTGTCCACGCGCACGAAAGCGAGCACGCCCAGCCCGATCTTGTGGCGGTCGATCTCGGCGCGGTAGCCCTTGATGAAGCCCGATTCCTCCAGCGCCCGCACGCGGCGCCAGCAGGGCGCGGCCGAGAGGCCCACGCGCTGCGCAAGCTCGGCGTTGGTGAGGCGCCCGTCGGCCTGCAGTTCTTGCAGGATTGCGAGGTCGAACTTGTCAATGCTTTCCATGGGGATGGATATTAAGCAAGATTCTTTCTGGAACCGCGTTTTTCAGGGCAAAGAACGCAAACACCTGTCGCGGACCCCGGCATACACTTTGCGTGATCATGGGCTCGCGCCCTACCGGGCACAGACCCACAGCCAATCCAGCCAGGCCCACAAGGCCCTGCCAATACGGAGACAGACAACATGAACGCCCCGCTGCCCGAGCACATTCGCCGCGCGCTAGAGACCGTCACGCTCGACGAC
Source organism: Variovorax sp. AC194 (assembly GCF_979257995.1). NCBI lineage: Bacteria > Pseudomonadati > Pseudomonadota > Betaproteobacteria > Burkholderiales > Comamonadaceae > Variovorax > Variovorax sp. AC194. The sequence continues at coordinate 455,919 of NZ_OZ409823.1, forward strand.
AAATACTCCCTCGATTACGGCCGCGCCTTCATGAGCGGCGTCCAGGCCCTCGTCAAGCTGCCCATGCTGCAGCAACTGCGCGACAAGCAGGCCGGCAAGAACACCGCCGGCTTCATCAGCGGCTACCGTGGCTCCCCGCTCGGCGGCTACGACCAGGCGCTGTGGAAGGCCAGCAAGTTCCTGAAGGAACAGAACATCGTCTTCCAGCCGGGCGTGAACGAAGAGCTCGCGGCCACCGCGCTCTGGGGCACCCAGCAGCTGGGCTTCTCGCCGCAGGGCACCAACAAGTTCGACGGCGTCTTCGGCATCTGGTACGGCAAGGGCCCGGGCGTGGACCGGTGCTCGGACGTCTTCAAGCACGCCAACATGGCGGGCACCACCGAATTCGGCGGCGTGATCGCGGTGGCCGGCGACGACCACATCTCCAAGAGCTCCACCGCCGCGCACCAGAGCGACCACATCTTCAAGGCCTGCGGCACGCCGGTGTTCTTTCCGACCAGCGTGCAGGAAATCCTGGACCTGGGCATCCACGCCTTTGCGCTGAGCCGCTTCTCGGGCGTGTGGTCGGGCATGAAGACGATCCAGGAGATCGTCGAGTCGAGCGCCACGGCCATGATCGATCCCGAGCGCGTGGAGATCGTCATTCCCACCGACTTCGAAATGCCGCCCGGCGGCCTGCACATCCGTTGGCCCGACCATGCGCTGGAGCAGGAAGCGCGGCTCATGCACTACAAGTGGTACGCCGCGCTCGCGTACATCCGCGCCAACCGGCTGAACCACAACGTGATCCAAGGGCCGAACGATCGCTTCGGCATCATGGCCAGCGGCAAGGCCTTCAACGACACGCGCCAGGCGCTGCTGGACCTGGGGCTGGATGACGCGGCCTGCCGCCAGCTGGGCATCCGCCTGCACAAGGTGGGCGTGGTGTGGCCGCTCGAAGCGCAGCTCACGCGCGAATTCGCCACCGGCCTGCAGGAAATCCTGGTGGTCGAGGAGAAGCGCCAGGTCATCGAATACCAGTTGAAGGAAGAGCTCTACAACTGGCGCCCCGACGTGCGCCCCAACGTGGTCGGCAAGTTCGACGAAGGCGAAGTGCACGCGGCCGAGGGTTACTCGGGCGGCGAATGGTCGATGCCCAACCCGACCGCGCACACGCTGCTGCGCGCCAACGCCGACCTGAACCCCGCGCTGATCGCCAAGGCCATTGCCGCGCGCCTGAAGAAGACGGGTCTCCTGGCCGCGGCCGGCGCCGAAATGACCGCGCGCATCGACGCGCAACTGGCCATCCTGGAAGCCAAGGAGCGCTCGATGGTGGTGCAGCAGGCCTCCACCAGCGTGGCCGACGCCACGCGCCAGCCGTGGTTCTGCTCGGGCTGCCCGCACAACACCAGCACCGTGGTGCCCGAAGGCTCGCGCGCGATGGGCGGCATCGGCTGCCACTTCATGGCCACCTGGATGGACCGCTCCACCATCGGCTTCACGCAGATGGGCGGCGAGGGCGTGCCGTGGGTGGGCCAGCAGCCCTTCACGACCGACCAGCACATCTTCGCGAACCTGGGCGACGGCACGTACTTCCACAGCGGCCTGCTGGCCATTCGCCAGAGCATCGCGGCCGGCGTGAACATCACCTACAAGATCCTCTACAACGACGCGGTTGCCATGACCGGCGGCCAGCAGGTCGGCGAGCGCCCTGAAGGCCACTCGGTGCTGCAGATTGCCGAGAGCCTGCATGCCGAGGGTGCCAAGAAGGTCGTGATCGTGACCGACGAGCCCGAGAAGTACGAGGGCGTCTCGATTCCCGGCGACCACGTGCAGGTGAAGCACCGCGACCTGCTGGACGACATCCAGCGCGAGTTCCGCGCGATGGCCGGCACCACGGCCATCATCTACGACCAGACCTGCGCGACCGAGAAGCGCCGCCGCAGGAAGCGCGGCACGGCCGTCGATCCGGCCAAGCGCGTGGTCATCAACGAGCTGGTGTGCGAAGGCTGCGGCGACTGCAGCGTGCAGAGCAACTGCCTCTCGGTGGAGCCGCTGGAGACCGAGTTCGGCCGCAAGCGCACCATCAACCAGAGCAGCTGCAACAAGGACATGAGCTGCCTGAAGGGCTTCTGCCCGAGCTTCGTGACCGTCGAGGGCGGCCAGCTCAAGAAGAAGAGCAAGAGCAAGGGCGCGACGCCCGCCGAATTCGGCCTCTTGCCCGAGCCCACGATCCCGTCGCTCGCGGGCGGCAAGGTCTGGGGCGTGGTGGTGGCGGGTGTCGGCGGCACCGGCGTCATCACCATCGGGCAACTGCTGGGCATGGCCGCGCACATCGAGGCCAAGGGCATCGTCACGCAGGATGCGGCGGGTCTCGCGCAAAAGGGCGGCGCCACCTGGAGCCACGTGCTCATCGGCGACACGCAGGACGACATTCGCACCACGCGCGTGGGCACGGCGGCGGCAGACCTGATCCTGGCCTGCGATCCGCTGGTCACGGTCAACGGCGAGACCATGGCGCGCATGCGCGAAGGGCGCACGCACGTGGCGCTCAACAGCCACAGCGCGCCGACAGCGGCCTTCGTGCGCAACGCCAACTGGCAGAACCCCGAAGACGCCTGCGCCGCCGAAATTGCGCGCGCCGTGGGCATCGACGGCATCGGCACTTTCGACGCCGATGCGGCCGCCACCACGTTGATGGGCGACAGCATCTACGTCAACCCGATGATCCTGGGCTACGCCTGGCAGAAGGGCTGGGTGCCGCTGGCGCACGAGTCGCTGATGCGCGCCATCGAGCTCAATGCCGTGGCCATCGAGAACAACAAGACCGCGTTCGAATGGGGCCGCCAGGCCGCCGTTCGCCCCGAGGAACTGCAAAAGCGCGTGCGCCCTGGGCAGGTCATCGAGTTCAAGAAGCGCGAGACCGTCGAGAGCCTGGTGGCACGCCGCGCCGAGTTCCTCGCCGGCTACCAGAACGCCGCCTACGCCGAGCAATACAAGCAGTTCGTCGCCAAGGTGCAGCAGGCCGAATCGTCACTGCCGGGCAAGACGGCGCTGACCGAAACGGTGGCGCGCTACCTCTTCAAGCTGATGGCATACAAGGACGAATACGAAGTGGCGCGCCTGCACACCGACCGTTCGTTCCTGGACCGCGTCGAAGGCATGTTCGAAGGCGACTACAAGCTCAACTACCACCTGGCCCCGCCGATCATTGCCAAGAAGAACGCCAAGGGCCAGCTGCAAAAGCAGAAGTTCGGCCCCTGGATGCTCACGGGCTTCCGCTTCCTCGCGAAGCTCAAGGGCCTGCGCGGCACGGCGCTGGACATCTTCGGCCGCACCGAAGAGCGCAAGACCGAGCGCGCGCTGATCGCTGAATACCGCGCGAGCATCGACGAGGTGATCGGCGCCCTGCGCGCCGACAACCACGCGCTGGCGCTGGAAATCGCGAGCCTGCCCGAGCAGATCCGCGGCTACGGGCACGTGAAGGAGCGCAACCTGGTGGCGGCCCGCACGCGCTGGAGCGAGCTGATGGCCAAGTGGCGCAATCCGCAGGGGCAGCGCGCGGCGGCCTGATTTTTCAGCCGCTTCAGCCTTCGAAGAGCGCCCATTGGGCGCTCTTTGCTATTCAAAACGTAGCAAATAACGGCCGCGCCGGATACCCGGAAAGCCCTCCCCACCGCGCCGGATAAGCCGGTGGGCGGGCGCCGTGCCCCGAATACAATGCCCGGTGCTGTGCGCGGCGCCAAGCCCCGCCGAGCTTTGACTTGCGGCCCGCGTCCCGTGGCCGCACAGAGATGGAACGGCAGGCCCGGCCCGCGCTCCTCTCGCTTTCTATTCCCTATCTCTCTCTCCTGGAGACGCTCTTGTTCATTTCCTCTGCTTTCGCCCAGACCGCGCCCGCAGCCGCCGGCGGCGGCGACATGTTGTCGTCGCTCGGCAGCATGCTGCCCCTGGTGCTGATGTTCGTGGTGCTGTATTTCGTCATGATCCGCCCGCAAATGAAGCGCCAGAAAGAGGCCCGCGCCATGATCGAGGCCCTGGCCAAGGGCGACGAAGTCGCCACGGCCGGCGGCGTGCTCGGCAAGATCACCTCCATCGGCGACCAGTACCTGGGCCTGGAGATCGCCAACGGCATCGAGATCAAGATCCAGCGCAGCGCCGTGGTGCAGGTCCTGCCCAAGGGCGCCGTCAAATAAAAGCGTGAGCTGATCCTTGCGCTTTGCGGCGCAGGGCCCCAATTCACGCCGTGTCCCGTTTCTTGAAAAGCGCTTTCTCATGAACCGTTACCCGGTCTGGAAGTACACGATCATCGTGATCGTGCTGCTCGTGGGGCTCGTCTACGCCCTGCCCAATTTCTTCGGCGAGTCGCCTGCGGTGCAGGTGTCGGCGGCCAAGTCCACCATCAAGATCGATGCGTCGACGCAGGCCCGGGTCGAGGGCGTGCTCAAGGCGGCGGGCCTCGCGCCCGACCTGCTCACGCTCGAGCCGACCGCCGTGCGGGCGCGCTTCGTCTCCACCGACGACCAGATCAAGGCGCGCGACGCGCTGCAGCAGGCCCTGGTGCCCAACGCAGACGAAGCCTCCTATGTGGTGGCGCTGAACCTCGTGTCGCGCTCGCCGCACTGGCTGACGGCGCTGCATGCGTTCCCGATGTACCTGGGCCTCGATCTGCGCGGCGGGGTCGACTTCCTGCTGCAGGTGGACATGCGCGGCGTGCTGGACAAGAAGGCCGAGTCCTTCGCCGGCGACATCCGCACGGGCCTGCGCGACAAGAAGGTGCGCGGCAGCGCGGTGAACCGCAACGGCCAGACCGTGGAGGTGACGCTGCGCGACGCCGACAGCCTGGAGATCGCCCGGCGCCTGATCCAGGACCAGATGCCCGACCTGAGCATCGTGGAGAGCCAGCAGGGCAGCGAGTCGCGCATCGTGGCGAGCATCAAGCCCGAGGCGGCGCGGCGCTTCCAGGACGCGGCGCTCAAGCAGAACGTGACCACGCTGCACAACCGGATCAACGAACTGGGCGTGGCCGAGCCGGTGATCCAGCAGCAGGGCATCGACCGCATCGTCGTGCAGCTGCCCGGCATGCAGGACCCGGCCCAGGCCAAGACCATCATCGGCCGCACCGCCACGCTGGAGATGCGCCTGGTGGACGAAAGCACCGAAGGCCGCGCCGCCGAACAGGGCACGGGGCCGGTGCCATTCGGCTCCGAGAAATTCCTGGACCGCTCGGGCCGCGCGGTGATCGTGAAGAAGCAGGTGCTGGTCACCGGCGAAAACCTGACCGACGCGCAGCCCGGCTTCGAGCAGCAGACCAACCAGCCCAAGGTCGACCTGACCATGGACTCCAAGGGCGGCAACATCATGCGTGACGTGAGCCGCGAGAACTACAAGAAGCGCATGGCCATGCTGATCTTCGAGAAGGGCAAGGGCGAAGTGCTCACCGCTCCCTCGATCAACGGCGAGCTGGGCAACCGCTTCCAGGTGTCCGGCGCGATGACCGTCTCCGAAGCCAACGACCTCGCGCTGCTGCTGCGCGCCGGCTCGCTGGCCGCGCCGATGGAGATCATCCAGGAACGCACCATCGGCCCGACGCAGGGCGCCGAGAACATCAAGAAGGGCTTTGACAGCGTGATGTACGGCTTCGCCGCGATCATGGTGTTCATGTGCATCTACTACGCGCTGTTCGGCGTGTTCTCGTCGATCGCGCTGGCGGTCAACCTGATGCTGCTGGTGGCCATTCTCTCGATCCTGCAGGCCACGCTCACGCTGCCCGGCATCGCGGCCATGGCGCTGGCGATCGGCGTGGCCATCGACTCCAACGTGCTGATCAACGAGCGCGTGCGGGAAGAGCTTCGCAACGGCGCCTCGCCGCAGGCGGCGATCCACGCGGGCTACGAGCGCGCCTGGGGCACGATTCTGGACTCCAACGTGACCACGCTGATCGCGGGCATCGCGCTCCTGGCCTTCGGCTCGGGCCCGGTGCGCGGTTTTGCGGTGGTGCACTGCATCGGCATCGTCACCTCGATGTTCTCGGCCGTGTTCTTCTCGCGCGGTCTCGTGAACTTCTGGTACGGCCAGAAGAAGAAGCTCAAGAGCGTGTCGATCGGCACGGTCTGGCGCCCCAAGACCGACGGCGCCGACGCCGTGGCCGTGGCCGAAACCAAGTAAGAGGCAGCACAGAGCCATGGAATTCTTCCGGATCCACAAGACCATCCCGTTCATGCGCCACGCGCTGGTGCTGAACATCGTCTCCTTCGTCACCTTCGCGCTGGCCGTGTTCTTCCTGTTCCACCGCGGGCTGCACCTGTCGGTGGAGTTCACCGGCGGCACGGTGATGGAAGTGGCCTACAAGCAGTCGGCCGACGTCGGCAAGGTGCGCGACGTCGTCGCCAAGCTGGGCTACCAGGAGGTGCAGGTGCAGAGCTTCGGCACCTCGGTGCAGATCCGCCTGCCGGTGCAAAAGGGCATGACCTCGACCCAGCAGAGCGACCAGGTGATGGGCGCGCTGAAGGCGGTCGAGCCGACGGTGGAGCTGCGCAGCAACGAGTTTGTCGGCCCGCAGGTGGGCGACGAGCTCACCAGCAACGGCTTGAAGGCGCTGGCCATGGTGGTGGTGGGCATCATGATCTACCTGGCGTTTCGCTTCGAATGGAAGTTTGCGCTGGCTACCGTTCTGGCCAACCTGCACGACGTGGTGATCATCCTGGGCTTCTTCGCCTTCTTCCAGTGGGAGTTCTCGCTGGCGGTGCTGGCGGCGGTGCTGGCGGTGCTGGGCTACTCGGTGAACGAATCGGTCGTGATCTTCGACCGGGTGCGGGAGAACTTCCGCCGCTACCGCAAGCTCACGACGGCCGAAGTGATCGATAGCGCGATCACCTCGACCATCAGCCGCACGATCATCACCCACGGCTCCACGCAGCTGGTGGTGCTGTCGATGTTCTTCTTCGGCGGCCCGACGCTGCACTACTTCGCACTGGCGCTGACGATCGGCATCTGCTTCGGTATCTACTCCTCGTGCTTCGTGGCCGCGGCCATCGCGATGTGGCTGGGCGTGAAGCGCGAAGACCTGATCAAGGGCGGCCCGACCAAGCGCGACGGCGAATCGGAAGACGACCCGAACGCCGGCGCCGTGGTCTGACGGATACTTCAGGGTTCAACAAAGCGGGCGGCACGGCTGCACCGCTGTTCGTATGCAACGCCGGGCATTCTCCGCACTTGTGCGGTGGCGTTTCCCGATGCAAGCTCGCGGTTGTTGCTGACGAACAGTTCCCCTTGAGTTCCCCTTGGCCTTCCCGATCTTTCAATGAGCATTGCGCGGTCCGCCTCTTCCCTGCAGCTCGCACGCGAGACGCGTGAGCGTTTCGTATTGGCCACGGAAGGGGCCATCGTCCCGTTGGCCCGCGCGATCCGCGACCGGCTGACGCAGCTGGCTTCCGAGGTGAGCAACGCCCGCGCGATGCAGGAGCACCGCGACGATTTCGTGGCGTTCCAGGGGCAGGCCACGCAATGGGTCACGCTCGCGCAAGCGGGCTGGCGCAAGGCCCTGGGCGCCGGCACCCAGACCGGCGGCCTCACCACCTTTCCCACGGCGCTGCGGCTGGAGCTCATCGGCGACGAGGTCGTCGAATCCAACATCCTCGCCTCGCGCCTGGCGCAGGTGATCCACGACAAGGCCAGCTTCGAGCTGAGCGACCTGCGCCTGCGCATCCAGCACCTGGAAGGCACGAGCGAACTCGATTCGAAGGACGTGCTCAAGCCCGAGACGCTGGCCAAGCTGCTGGTGGAGCAGTGGCTCGCGGCGGGCCTGAGCCGCGAGCTCTGGAGCCGCGTGCAGGACACGGTGCAGCAGCAGTTGCTCGACGTGGTCGTGAAGGCCTACGAGGGCGCCAATGCCTTCCTGATCGCCAACGGCGTGATGCAGGAGATCGACCTCAAGAGCTTCGTGCGGCGCACCGGCAATGCCGGCGGCGGCGGCAGCAGTGGCGGCTTCAACAGTTCGTTCGCGAGCGGAGGCGCTTCGGCGACCGCGCCTATGGCGGACAACGGTGGGCAGCAGCAACGCCCCGGCTTCGGTGCCCAGGCGCCGCAACAGCAGCAGGCCTCCGTGCCGATGCCCGCGTCATCGACGATCGGCGGCTCGCCGCTCACGATCGCACGGCAGCGCGCGCAGACCGCGCTCCTGAGCCTCAAGCGCTTCGTCACCGCGCGCATCGGCGGCGACACCACCATCGTCACCGCCCAGAACTCGATCGCGGCCACGGCCCAGGCGGGACGCGCGACCGGCCCCGGCTCGGGCGGCGGCAATGCGGCTGGTGGGGTTGTTGGTGGGGTCGGCGGCACCACCGCGCCCCGTGCGTTCTCCAGGACCTTCGCCGGCGCCATCGCCGATGCCGAGGCGGCCTACCGCATGGCGGCCACGCAGTACATGGAAGCGTCGGGCGAACAGGCCACGATGATCCAGCAGACCGCGGTCGACCTGCGCCGGCGCAGCGCCGAGCTCAAGAAGCGCGCGCCCACCACGGCCGACAAGGCCACGGTCGAGATCGTCGCGCTCATGTTCCAGGCCATCCTCGCCGAGGAGCGGATTCCGTTCTCGGCGCGCGTGTGGTTCGCGCGGCTGCAGATGCCGGTGCTGCGCGTGGCCATTGCCGAGCCTGAATTCTTCGGCACGCTGCAGCACCCCGCGCGCATGCTGATCGACCGCATGGGCTCCTGCGTGATGGGGTTCGACGCGGCCGCCATCACCGGCAGCGCGCTGGAAGGCGAGATCCGCCGCGTGGTGCAGGTGATCGAGCAGTACCCCGAGACCGGCCAGCGCGTGTTCAAGCTGGTGTTCGACGAGTTCGTCGCTTTCCTCAGCCGCTACCTCACGCAGAGCGACAGCACGCAGCGCGTGATGAGCGTGGCGCAGCAGGTCGAGCAGAAGGAAACGATGGCGATCCAGTACACCATCGAGTTGCGCAAGATGCTCAACGACATGCCGGTGCGCGACGAGATCCGCGAGTTCCTCTTCAAGGTCTGGGCCGAGGTGCTGGCGATCGCCGCGCTGCGCTACGGCGCGCAGGGCGAGCAGACGGTGATGCTGAAGCGCGTGGCCTCCGAACTGGTCTGGGCCGCGAGCGCCAAGCCCAACCGCACCGACCGCGCGCGCGTGATTCAAGATCTGCCGCAGCTCTTGCAGCGCCTGCGCCAGGGCATGGCGCTCTTGGGCATCGTCGACGAGCCGCAGGAAGCGCACATCAAGACCATCGGCGCCACGCTGTCCGATGCGTTCCTCTCCAAGACCGAGGCCATTCCGCAGGCCAAGATCGAAGCCATGGCCGAGCGCCTGGCGCACCTGGAGGATTTCGTGAGCGACATCGGCGGCACCGCCGACCTGCCGCTCGATGCCCACAGCATCGAAATGCTGCTGGGCGTGGATGCCGCCTCGATCGAGGTGGTGCCCGACGCCGCCGGCGTGCAGGTGCCCGAGGACATGCTGGCCTGGGCGCACGAGCTGCAGGTGGGCAACTGGTTCATGCTGGACCACAACGACCGCGTGAGCCAGGTGCAGTTCGTCTGGCGCAGCGATCGGAAACAATTGCATTTGTTCGCCACGGCGGACGGCCGCAGCTTCCTGATCCAGGCAGGCCGACTCGCGACGTACCTGCAGGCGGGCCTCCTGGTGCCGGCCGAGGAAGAGACGCTCACGGTGCGCGCCACGCGCGAAGCGCTGGCGAAGCTCGATGCGAACCCCGAGCGTTTGCTGAACTAGCAGCCGGCCGCTGCGGCCGGCTCAGTGTGCGGTGCGCCCTTCGCGGCTTTCGCACAGCTCGTCGAGCACCAACGCATCGGGCTCGATGCCTGTGCTCCAGTGCACCATCAGCACGATGATCTTGAGCTCGTCGAGCGCGACCGGATCGCCCGGCGCGGCCATCGCGCGTTCGATCACGATCTCGCGCAATCCGCACGACAGCACGTCCGACGATTCGAGAAAGCGGATGAAGCCCAGGCACTCGGCGCCCAGGTGTTCCTGCTCGGCCTGGGAATAGACGCGCATCGCGTCGTCCGACTGGGGCAACGAGGCTTCGGGCGCGCCGCGGAAGCTCACCGTGGCGGTGGCATCGTCGTCGGGATCGAGCTCCAGCTGTATGCCTTGCGTTGCGAGGCTCAGGCCGTCGAGCCAGTGAAGGGCATCGCGGATCTCGTCTGCCTCGAAGCCGTGGGCGCTGAGCTTGCGGCCCAGTTGTTCGGGTTCGGGGCAGGCATCGCCGCGCCAATAGTTTTCGTAGACAAAAACAAGCACTTCGAACATGAGCCCAATATAGCCCACGAACATGCAAGCGGGGCTAGGTGGATGCCATTCGTTGAAAGAGCCCGCCCGGCAGGCGTGAGATGTGCCCGTCCAGTTCGAGCTCGAGCATCTTCGCCTGCAGTGCCGCGGCGCTCCATCCGGTGCGTGCGCTGAGCGCGTCGAGGCTCACGGGCTCGAAGCCGAGCGCGTCGAGCAGCGGGTCTTCAGGCGCGGAGGTGTCGTTGGCTGCGTGGCCGTTCGAGGGTGTCACGTTTGCCGCAACGCTCGTGCGCAACGGCGGCAGCTCCTCGAGGATGTCGGCCACCGACTCGACCAGCTTGGCGCCCTGGCGGATCAGCGCATGGCAGCCGCGCGATTGCGGCGAATGGATCGAGCCCGGAATGGCGAACACTTCCTTGCCCTGCTCCGAGGTGAGCCGCGCGGTGATGAGCGAGCCCGACGCCAGCGCCGCCTCGACCACCAGCGTGCCGCGCGCCAGCCCCGCGATGAGCCGGTTGCGCTTGGGAAAATTCTGCGTGAGGGGCGGCGTGCCGAGCGGCAGCTCGCTCACGATCAGCCCCTGCAAGGTGATGCGGTGCGCGAGGTCCCGGTGCCGCGCGGGGTACACGCGGTCAAGGCCTGTGCCGACCACGGCGACCGTGGCGAGCCGCGGCGCATCGCCGGCGGCGTCGAGCGCGCCCTGGTGCGCTGCGCCGTCCACGCCCAGCGCCAGTCCCGAGATCACGGGCAAGCCCGCATCGCCCAGCGCGCGCGCAAAGCTGCGCGCGTTGGTGGCGCCCTGCGGTGTCGGATTACGGCTGCCGACGACGGCGATGCTGTTCTGCAGTTGCGTGAGGTCGAAGTCCGCGGCGCCGAGCACGTAGAGCATCAGCGGCGGGTCGGCCATTTCGAGCAGCGATGCGGGGTAGCCGGCATCGCCGAGCGTGACGAGGCGGCGGGTGACCCCGCCGGCATCGGTCGTCTGCAGCCACTGCCAGGCCAGGTCGATCGATGCCTGCAGGCCGTGAGGCGGCTGCTGCAGCGCCTCGGCCTGCGCGGTGCTCACGACCTGCCGCAGCGCGGCATTGCCCTGCGCAAAAATCCCTTCGGGCAGGCCGAAGGCCGCGAGCAGCTTGCGCGCGGCGCCGTCGCCGATGCCCGGCGTCAGTGAAAGCCGCAGCCAGCCTGCGAGTTCTGCGCGTTCCAAACGGGTACGGGCGAGGACGTGTGCGCCGAAAAGCCGGTCAGGGGTTGACGAGGAAGTCGCCCGCCTTCGGGGTGTCGTTGATCTCGAGCACCAGGGCGTACGACACCTTCTCGAAGGTGCGGAACACCATCAAAAGACCGATGCGTTCGTTCGGCAGCTTGATGGTTTCCTTGCGCGCGCCGGTGCGGTCCAGGATGGTTTCGCCGTTCTTCAGAATCGCCAGCACGTGGCCGCTGTCGATGCCGTCGCGCGTGCCCTTGTTGATGGCCACCACCTGGTTCTGCGCCGCGAACTGCACCGCATTGCCGTAGACCGAGATGATCCGGCCGTCGACCTGCGTTGAAGGCGCGCGCGGCGCATAGCTCAAGAGCTGGCGCGGCGGCTCGGGCAGCAGGCGGTCGCCGGCGCGCATTTCTTCCCGCGAGGCCACGATGTCGATGCTGGCCGGCACGACCGTGATGATGTCCTTGTCGTCGACCGTCTCGATGGTGGTCGATTCGCCGCGCTGCAGCTGGGCCTTGCCCAGGTACTGCGCCTCGTAGCCGAGGATTTCGCCCGTGCCCGGGTCCTTCAGCGGCGTGGCGTTGCGGAAGATGCGGAAATGCTGGACCGGGCCCGGCACCTCGACCAGCGGCGATTCGGGGTTGCCGCGGGCGTAGGCCCGGTCGCCGCGCGACAGCAGCACGCGGCTGTCGTTGCCGGCAACGATGCGCGGCGCGCTCTCGAGCGTGTTGGCGTCCACGACGATCGGCTCGCTCAGGAAGGGCTCGATCAGGCTCGGGTTGAGCGTGGGCAATGCCATGCCGGCCAGCGAGTCGAAACGGGTGCGGGGTGACAGCTTGATGGTGCCGCCGTCGCCGCTCACACCGCCGCGGCGGGTGGTCAGGCGCGCCCGGCCGCCGCTCTTGTCCAGGTACAGGACCTGGCCAGGATAGATGCGGTGGGGGTTGGCGATCTCGTTGATGTTCATGCCCCACAGCTCCGGCCAGCGCCAGGGGCGCAGCAGGTAGAGGCGGGAGATGGCCCAGAGGGTGTCGCCGGGCTTGATCGTGTATTCGTCCGGCGCCTTGGGCGACAGCTCGCTCAGCGGCACGCCCGCCTGGGCGGTCTGCTGGGCCGTGGCGCGCTGCTGGGGCGTGACGGGGTAGTTTTGTGCCCAGGCCGTGGTGGCGCCGCAACTGCCGATTACCGCCAGGGCGGTCAGCGTGGCGAAGAGATTGGGGCGCTGGCGTTCGGTGGATCTGAGCTTTTTCATGTCTGGATGGGTGAGCGCACGACGTATCGTTGCGCATACGAATCTCACAATTTGCTACGAATTCTGCGCCCGAAGCCCTTGAGAGGGCAACGTTTTCGGGCCCGCGGGGCGCCCGGCGTCGCGGAATTGGCGAAAATAGCCACAACTTCCCCCCGATTTCATGGCCAAACGAATCATTCTGAGTTACCCGGACAAGCGCCTGCACACGGTGGCCAAGCCGGTGCAGGGCGTCGATGCGCGCATCAAGGCCCTGGTTGCCGACATGCTGGAGACCATGTACGACGCCGAAGGCATCGGCCTGGCAGCAACCCAGGTCGACGTGCACGAGCGGCTCGTCGTCATCGATGTGTCCGAGGAGCGCAACAAGCCGATCGTGCTGATCAACCCCGAAATCACCTGGGCCAGCGACGAAAAGGTGCTCAATGAAGAGGGCTGCCTCTCGGTGCCGGGCATCTACGACGGCGTGATGCGTTCCACCTCGGTCAAGGTCCAGGCGCTCGACGAGAACGGCGACATGCGCACCATCGAGGCCGAGGGCCTCCTGGCCGTGTGCGTCCAGCACGAACTCGATCACCTGCTGGGCAAGGTGTTCGTGGAATACCTCTCGCCGCTGAAGCGCAACCGCATCAAGAGCAAGCTGCTCAAGCAACAGCGCGAAGAAACGCGCGAACGGGCCTGAATCTCATGACCTCGCGCAGCCTCGGCTCCCTCGCGGCATTGGCGGCTCTCGCGGTTCTGGCGGCCATTGCCGGCTGCGCCAACGAGCCCACCCGCGTCCAGCCCGGCGCCTCCGCCGCCGACACCCTGCAGCGCCTGGGCGCCCCCACGGGCCGCTATCCGCTCAACAACGGCGGCGAGCGCCTGCAGTATTCGCGCATGCCGGCCGGCTTCGAGGTCACCGACATCGACGTGGACGCATCCGGCAAGGTCGTCTCGGTGACCCAGGTGCTCAGCGAGGCGCGCTTCGGCTACGACATCAAGGTCAACGAGTGGCGCCAGAACGACGTCATGGCGTTCTACGGCCGGCCGTACCAGATCGACCGCGTGAGCTCCTTCGACGGCCAGGTCTGGACCTGGCGCTACAAGGCGGTGAACGAGCGCCGCATGCTCTATATCTACATCGACCCCACCGGCGTGGTCCGCCGCTATCACACGGGGGATGACCTCGAATTCGAACGGGTCCGGGATTGAGCCGGCTGAAGGTCGCTTTTGCGGGCACGCCCGAGTTCGCGCGCGTCGCGCTGGAGGCCATCGCCGCCGCCGGCCATGACGTCGTGCTGGTACTAAGCCAGCCCGACCGGCCCGCGGGCCGCGGCATGAAGCTGCAGGCCTCCCCCGTCAAGCAGTGCGCGGTCGCCAACGGCTGGCCGGTGGCGCAGCCGCGCAGCCTTCGCCTCGACGGCAAGTACCCGGACGAAGCCGCCATCGGCCGCGATGCCCTGCAGAAGGCCCAGCCCGACGTGATGGTGGTCGCCGCCTACGGGCTGATCCTGCCGCAGTGGGTGCTCGACCTGCCGGCGCACGGGTGCCTGAACATCCACGCGAGCCTCTTGCCGCGCTGGCGCGGCGCCGCGCCGATCCACCGCGCCATCGAGGCCGGCGACGCCGAAACCGGCATCACCATCATGCAGATGGACGCGGGCCTGGACACTGGCGACATGCTGCTGCGCGAAGCCCTCGATATCGGCGACGACAGCACCGCCCGCCTGCACGACCGCCTGGCCGCGCTCGGCGGCCGGATGATCGTCGAAGCCCTGGCGAACCTCGGCAACCTCGCCCGCACGCCGCAGCCGACCGAAGGCGTCACCTATGCCAACAAGGTCGAGAAGCACGAAGCGCAGATCGACTGGGCCCAGCCCGCCGACGCCATCGTGCGGCGCATCCGGGCGTTCGATCCGTTCCCGGGCGCCAACAGCCCACTCGACGGCGAGACCATCAAGCTCTGGACCGCGCACACGGTGCCCGCCGATGAAGCGGCGGCGCCAGGCACGATCCTGGCCGTCGACGACACCGGCGTCGCGGTGGCCACCGGCAATGCCGGCGTGGTGCTCACCGAGCTCCAGCGCCCGGGCGGCAAGCGCCTGCCCGTGGCCGATTTCCTGCGCGGCTTCGACCTGAAGCCCGGGCAGGTGTTCGGCTGATGTTTCTTTCATCGGCAATCCGCCAGCGCCCCGAATTCCACAAGGGCATCCGCGACATGTCCTCGGCCGCACTGGGCATCGGCGCCTGGGGCCTGATGACCGGCGTGGCCATGGTCAAGTCGAACATGAGCGTGGTCGAGGCGGTGGCCATGACGCTGTTCGTGTACGCCGGCAGCTCCCAGCTGGCGGCCATTCCGCTCTTGTTCGCGGGTGCGCCGGCCTGGGTGATCCTGGCGACGGGCTTCTGCGTCAACCTGCGCTTCGTGGTCTTCAGCCTGCACCTGCGGCCCTACCTCATGCACATGCCGCGCTGGCGGCGTATGACCCACGGCTACCTGACGGCGGACCTGAGCTACGCGCTCTTCACCCGGCAGTACCCGGCGCCGCCCCTGACCATTGCCGAGCAGCAGTCGCAGGAGGCCTATCTCACCGGCAACTACTTCGTGACCTGGTGCTCCTGGATGGGCATGAGCCTCCTGGGCATCGCCCTGGCCAACTTCATTCCGCAGACCTGGGGCCTGGGCTTCGCCGGCGTGCTGAGCCTGGTGGCGATCGTCTGCTCGATGGCGACGACGCCGCTGCGCATCCTGGCCGCGCTGATCGCCGGCGCCACCGCGGTCGCGGCCTATGCGCTGCCGCTCAAGCTGAACATCGTCGTGGCCATCGGCGCCGCGGTGCTGCTGTGCTTCTGGCTGGAAAAACAGTTCGGGCTCGACCCCGACGCGGAGGACGACAAGTGACCGGCACCACCGACCTCTGGACGCTGGGCGTCATCGCCGGCCTGGCCCTGGTCACGGTGCTCACGCGCTGCTTCTTCTTCATCCTCGACCGCCCGTGGGGCCTGCCGGACTGGGCGCACCGCGCGCTGCACTACGCGCCAGCGGCCGCGCTGGCCGGCGTGATCGCGCCCGAGATCGTCATGACGCAGGGCCACCTGATCACCACGCTGCACGACGCGCGCCTGTACGCGGCCGTCGTCGGCGGCGCTTACTACTACTGGCGGCGCGGCGTGCTCGGCACGATGCTGGCGGGCATGGCGGTGTATTTGCCGCTGCACCTCTGGGCGGGCTGGTAAGGCCCGCCGGCTCCGCTGTTATTTGGGCGAAGGCGAGCGGATCTCCGTGTGCGTGAGGTCTTCCACCCACCGCACCAGCTCGCTGACGCTCACGCCTTCGCCGCGCGCCAGGTGGGCCGCCTGCCAGAGCTGCTGGCTCACGCCGCTGACGGGCGCGGGCATGCCCATCTCGCGCGCCAGGTCCAGGGCGATGCCCATGTCCTTGAGCATCAGCTCGAGCTTGAACGGATCGTCGAAGCTGCGGCTGAGCACGCGCTGGTGGATGTGGGTGCGAGTGATCCACGAACCGCCGGTGGCCTCGTTGAGCACGTCGGTCATCACCGCGGGATCGAGCCCGGCGCGGGTGCCGATCGCCAGGCCCTCGGCCGTGGCCGTGAGCGTCACCGCGGTGATGAGGTTGTTCAGGCACTTCATCGTGTGGCCGGCGCCCAGACCGCCCAGGTGAAACACCGCGCGCCCCATCACGTCGAGCAGCGGCCGCACGCGCGCCACCTCGTCCTGGCTGCCGCCGACCATGAAGACCAGCTCGGCCGCCTGCGCGCCCCAGGCCGCGCCGGACACCGGCGCATCGACCATGCCGATGCCGCGCTCGCGCAGGCGCTCGGCCGTCTCGCGCGTGATCCAGGGTTCCGCCGAGGAGGTGTCCAGCAGCAGCGCGCCTTCGGTCCAGCCGGCGGCCAGCCCGTCGTCCCCGAACACCACGTCCCGCACCACGCGGCCGTTGGGCAGCATGGTGATGACGATGTCGCTGTGCTGCGCGACTTCGCGCGGCGAGCCGCACGCGCGCGCCTGCGCCAGCGGCTGCGCGCATTGGGCGGCCAGGCCCGGCGTGGCGTCGCACAGCGACACGGCGTAGCCCGCTTTGGAGAGATGGGCGGCCATCGGCCCGCCCATGACGCCCAGGCCGATGAAGCCGATGCGGGGTTTGAAGGAACTGGAGGAGTCGGTCATGCGTGTCTCGTCGGAAATCAATAAGCGATGCACACCGACTTGAGCTCGGTGTAGGCCTCGATGGCGCTGCGTCCGTGTTCTCTGCCCACGCCGGACGACTTGAAGCCGCCGAACGGCATGTTGGGGTCGACCATGTTATGCGTGTTCACCCACACGGTGCCCGCGTCCAGGGCGTCGATGGCCCGCTGCGCGCTGTCCAGCCGGTTCGTCCAGACGCTGGCGCCCAGCCCGTAGATCGAGTCGTTGGCCTCGCGCAGCACGCTGTCCAGGTCGGTGAAGGGCATCGCCACCAGCACCGGCCCGAACACTTCCTCGCGCACCAGCGTCAGCGGCTTGCCCGCGGTGTTGGCCACGACCGTCGGGCGCACGAAGTAGCCCGCGCCCTCGCCGGCCTTGCCGCCCGCCACGATCTCGCCGCCTTCGGCCGTGGCCGTGGCGATGAGCCCCATCACGCGGTCTCGATGCCGGGCGGAGACCATGGGACCCATCTGCGCCAGCGGGTCGAGCCCGGCCCCCAGCACCGTGGCATCGGCCACCGCGGCGATGCCCTCGACCACCTTCTCGTAGAGCGGCTTGGCGATGTAGAGGCGCGAGCCCGCGGTGCAGACCTGGCCGTGGTTGAAGAAGATCGCGCCGGCCGCGCCCTGCACCGCCGCGCCGACGTCCATGTCGTCGAGCACCAGCACCGGGCTCTTGCCGCCGAGCTCCAGCGCCACGCGGCGGATGTCGCGTCCGCACTGCGCGCCGATGATCCGGCCGACCTCGGTCGAGCCGGTGAAGGTGATCTTGTCGACACCCGGATGGCGCACCAGCGCCGCGCCGGCGTTTTCGCCGTCGCCGGTCACCACGTTCAGCACGCCCGGCGGAAAGCCCGCCTGCAGCGCCAACTCGGCCAGCCGCAGCGCCGTGAGCGGCGTCTCTTCCGCCGGCTTGAGCACCACCGTGCAGCCGCAGGCCAGGGCCGGCGCGATCTTCCACATTGCCATGGCGAGCGGAAAGTTCCACGGCACGATGGCGCCCACCACGCCCACCGGCTGGCGATGGGTGGAGGTGCGGTAGCGCGTGCCGGGCGGGAACGGAATCGACACGTCGAAGGTGGCGCCTTCGATCTTGGTGGCCCAGCCGGCCATGTAGCGCAACCACTGCGCGCTGCCGCCCACCTCGATGGCATGCGACCAGGGCAGCAGCTTGCCCTGGTTGAGCGTCTCCAGCCGCGCGAGCTCGTCCGCGTTGGCTTCGATCAGGTCGGCCAGCCAGTTCATCAGCCGTTCGCGGTCGTACGGCGTGAGGCCGCGCCAGCCAGGGGCTTCAAGCGCGCGCCGCGCCGCCATCACGGCGTCGTGCACGTCCTCGGCGGCGCCGGCGGGAACCTGCGCGATCCGTTCCCCGGTCGCCGGGTTGAAGACCGGCAGCGTGCGGCCCGATGCGGCATCGCGCCATTGCCCGTCGATGAGCATCCGCGAGCGCAGGGCCTGCGCGCCGGCGGGTGGGGTATCGGTGTCGTGTGTCATGGTGAGTCCTTCCAGATTCGAAGATTCAGATGCCCAGGTAGGCGTTGCGAACGGCGGGATCGGCCAGCAGCGAGCGGCCGGTGCCGGTGTGGACCACGCGGCCGCTCTCCAGCACGTAGCCGCGGTCGGCGATCGACAGCGCCGCGGCGGCGTTCTGCTCCACCACGAGCATGGTCACGCCCTCGCCGCGCAGCCGGGCCAGCACCTCGAAGATCTGGTCGATCAGCAGCGGCGCCAGGCCCAGCGACGGTTCGTCCAGCAGCAGCAGCCGGGGCTTGCCCATCAGCGCGCGGCCGATGGCGAGCATCTGCTGCTGGCCGCCCGAAAGGTCGGATGCGATGCGCCGGCGCATCTGGCCGAGCACCGGAAACATCGCGTAGATGCGGTCCATGTCGCGCCCGACGTCCGCGTCCCGCCGGCGGTAGGCGCCCAGCCGCAGGTTGTCTTCTACCGACAGCGGCTTGAACACCTGCCGTCCCTCCGGCGAATGCGCGATGCCCCGCGTCACGCGCAGGTGCGCCTTGACCTTGTCCAGCGGCTCGCCCATGAAGCGGATGCGCCCGTGCGTGGCCGGATGCAGGCCCGAGAGCGTGTGCAGCAGCGTGGTCTTGCCCGCGCCGTTGGCGCCCAGCAGCGCGACGATCTCGCCCTTGCGCACCTCCAGGTCCACGTCCTTGAGCACCGAGACCCGGCCGTAGGAAGTGCACAGTCCTTCAACCTGCAGCATGTGCGGCCTCCTGCGTGGCGTGGCTTCCGAGGTAGGCGGCGATGACCTCGGGGTCGCCGCGCACCTCGTCGGGCGTTCCCTCCGCCAGGATGCGGCCCTGGTTGAGCACCAGCACCCGGTGCGACAGGCGCATCACCATCTTCATGTCGTGCTCGATCAGCACGATGGCCACGTCGCTGCCGGCGATGCCGCGCACGATGGCCTCGATCTCGCCGGTCTCCACCGCGTTGCAGCCCGCGGCCGGCTCGTCCAGCAGCAGCACCTGCGGCTCGCTGGCCAGGGCGCGCGCGATCTCCAGCCGCTTGAGCGATCCGTAGGAGAGGTTGGCCGCCGGCGTGTCGGCATGCTGCGCGAGGCCGATGCGCGCCAGCGCCGCGTGGGCGCGCTCGCGCGTCTCCTTGTTCTGCCGCAAGACCGACGGCCAGCCCAGCATGTCGGCCAGCAGGCTCGTGCGCTCCCAGCGGCAGCGGCCGATCATCACGTTCTCCAGCGCGGTCTGCTGCATGAAGATCTGCAGGTTCTGGAAGGTGCGCGACAAGCCCAGGCGCGCCAGCCTGAACGGCGGCTGCCCGCTCACGTCCGCGCCCTGCAGGCGCAGGCTGCCGCTGCGCGGCCGGTAGAGGCCCGAGACCATGTTGAACAAGGTGGTCTTGCCCGCGCCGTTCGGTCCGATGATCGAGAGGATCTCGCCGCGCCGCGCCTCGAACGACACGCCGTCCACGGCCACCACGCCGCCGAAGGCGATCGACAGGTCTTTGACTTCGAGTGCCGCGCTCATCGCGTCCTCCTGGCGATCAAAGCGCCCAGCGCGGGCACGATGCCCCGGCGCAGGAACATCATCGACAGCATGATGATCAGCCCGACCGCCATCTCCTGGTAGTCGTGGAACGCCGCCAGCAGTTGCGGCAGGAGCGTGAGCAGGGCCGCGCCGACCAGGGCGCCGTACGGCGTCGCGACGCCGCCGATCACCACCATCGCGACGAACTCCACCGAGGTCATGAAGTTGGCGACATCGGGCGTGACGAATCCGTTCATCAGCGCCAGCGCCGCGCCGGCCACCGCCGCGTAGACGGCGGCGATCACGAAGGCCTGCAGCTTGCGCCGCGCCACGTCCACGCCCATGCTCGCCGCGGCCACCTCGCTGTCCAGGATCGCGCGCAGCGCGCGGCCGGTCGGGCTGTCGCGCAGCACCACCGAGAGCGCCGTGCCGGCCAGCAGCAGCGCCCCGCTGATCCAGTACCAGGCCGCGGGCGACGCGACCGGCGCACCGCCGACCACCAGGCGCCGCACGTCGATGCCGTCCGGCCCGCCGGTCAGCGCGACCTCGCTGGTGATCACCAGCCCGATCAGCAGCGAGAAGCCCAGCGTGGCGATCGCCAGGTAGTGGCCCTTCAGGCGCAGGATCGGCTTGCCCACCAGGTAGGCGATCAGCGCGCTGGCGAGCACGCCGGCCAGCGCGGCCAGCGGCGTGGGGACCTCGTAGCGCAGCGGCAGCACCGCCGCCGCGTAGGCGCCGATGCCGAAGAAGCCCGCATGGCCCAGGCTGATCTGCCCGGCCAGGCCCATCAGGATGTGCAGGCCGATCGCACCCAGCCCCATGATCCACACGAGCGCGACGATGCGCAGCACGTAGTTCGAATCCACCACCACGGGCAGCAGCGCGATCACCAGCGCCAGCAGTCCGAGGGCGCCGCGGCCCGAGCGCAGCCAGGCGAAGGGGCCGGCGCGGCGAGGCACCGGCGCGGCGCTTGCTTGCGGAATCGGGTTCATACCCGGTCCACCAGCTTGCTGCCCATGAGGCCGTTGGGCATGGCCAGCAGCACCAGGATCAGCGCCACGAACGCGACGCCGTCCTTGTAGACGGAGGTCACGTAGCCCGCCGCCAGTGCTTCCAGCAGGCCCAGCGCCAGTCCGCCGAGCACCGCGCCCACCGGGTGGCCCAGGCCGCCGAAGATCGCGGCCGAGAAGCCCTTGAGCGCCAGCAGCGCGCCGATGTCGTAACGCGTGAGCGTGATCGGCGCCACCAGGATGCCGGCAATGGCGCCCAGCGCCGCCGACATCCCGAAGGCCAGCAGCAGGATGAAGGAGATGTCGATGCCCACGATCTGCGCGGAGAGGCGGTTGGCCGCGGTCGCGCGCAGCGCCTTGCCGGTCAGCGTCTTGTCCAGGAACACCCACAGCGCGGTGAACATGGCCACCGCGCTGCCCAGCACCCAGAGGCTCTGCGGCAGCACGGTGGCGCCCAGCAGCGCGATCGGCGCGCCGTCCGAAAAGCTCGGCAGGCCGTGGAACTGCTTGTCGAACACCAGGCCGGCCAGCCCGCGGATGAAGATGGAGGCGCCCAGCGTGATGATGATCAGCGTCACCGCCGAGGCGCCGTGCGCGCGTTCGATCGCCAGCTTCTGCAGCAGCACGCCGACCACCACCGACAACACGATCGCCATCCCGGCGGCGGCGGCCAGCGGAACGCCCAGCGCGGCCAGGAACGCGGTCGTCATGCCGCCCAGCATCACGAATTCGCCTTGCGCGAAATTGACCACGTCCGAGGCGGCGTAGATCAGCGTGAAGCCGATCGCCACCACCGCGTACACCGCGCCGACCGTGAGGCCCGAGAAAAGGAATTGGAGAAGTTCGGACATCGGGTTCAGTCGACCAGGCTCCAGTCGCCGTTCTTCACCTCCACCAGCCGGAACGCGTCCGCGCTCAGGCCCAGGTGGTCCTGCGCCGACATGTTGACCAGGCCCGCCGTGCCGATGAAGCCCCGGGTCTGCTCCAGTGCGTCGCGGATCTTCTGCGGCTCGGCGCTGTTGGCCTTGCGGATCGCATCGACCACCATGGTCAACCCGTCGTAGGCGCCGCCGCCGAAGGTGGACACCGGCTGCCCCGAGGCCTTCTCGTAGGCGGCGGTGTAGGCCATGACCACGGGCTTCTGCGGATCGCCGGCCGGCAGCTTCGAGGCCACCAGCAGCGCGGCGGCCGGCAGGCGCACCCCCTCGGCCGCGGGACCGGACAGCTCGATGTAGCTCTTGGAGGCCACGCCGGGGTTCTGGTACAGCGGGATGCCCTTCATGCCCAGCTGGCCGTAGTTGCGCGTCAGCACCGCGGGCCCCTGGCCCGATGCGCCGGTGTTGAAGATCGCCTGCACGCCGGGCGTGCCCTTGATGCGCGTGAGCTGCGGCGTCATGTCGGTGTCCTGCGCGCCGTAGGTCTGGTCGATCAGGATCTGGATGCCGTAGCCGGCCACCACCTTCAGGCACTGCTCGCGCATCGAGGTGCCGAAGCCATCGGTGCCGGCGATCAGCGCGATCCTGGTGAACTGCCGCTTCTTCATGTCCGCGAACACCTTCTCGCAGCCCATGCGGTCGGTGTGGGGGCTCTTGAACACGTACTTGCGCACGGGCTCCACGATGTTCACGCTGCCGGCCAGCGACATGAACGGCAGCTGCGCGGCCTCGAGCACCGGGATCATCGCCATCGTCGTGCCGGTGGTCGATCCGCCCACTACCACGGCCACGTTGTCGCGCTCGGCCAGCCGCGTGGTGAAGGTGCGCGCCTTGTTCGCGTCGCTGGCGTCGTCGTAGGTCACCAGTTCCAGCGGCCGCCCGAGCACGCCGCCGGCGGCGTTGATCCGGTCGACGTACAGCTTGAGCGTGCGGGCCTCGGGGTCGCCGATGTAGGAGGCCGCACCGGTGATCGAGAGCACCGATCCGATGCGGATCGGATCGGCGGCCTCCGCGGCAAGCGATGCCAGCAGGGACATCGAGAGCGCGGCGGCGGTGCGGCGCGCGAGGGTTCGCAACGGGTTCATTGTTCTTGTCTCCTGCGTGATGAAGGGTCGGGGATGCTCAGTGCGCGGTCTGCTGCTTCCAGGCCAGGAACGCTTCGGTGTTGTCGCGGCCCGCGCCCAGGGCGTCGCGCGCATAGGCCCAGCGGTCGCGCACCAGGTCCAGCAGCGGCGCGGGCTGCGCCACCGCGACGCCCAGCTCGGCGGCGATGTTCACGTCCTTGGCCAGAAGGCCCACGGCGAAGCCCGAGGCGAACCGGCCTTGCACCACGTGCGGCTTCATCACCAGGTCGGTGTGGAAGTTGCGCCCGGTCGAGACGTTGAGGATGTCGACCATCGTCGAGGGGTCCAGGCCGAAGCGTTCGCCGATCAGCAGGGCCTCGGAAGTGGCGGCGAAGGCCGTGGCGGCCACGTAGTTGTTCAGCGCCTTCATCGCGTGGCCGCAGCCCAGCGCGCCGGTGGCGAACAGGCGATCGCCCATGGCGTGCAGCATCGGCAGCGCCTGCTCCAGCGCGATCGCGTCGTCGCAGCCGTACATGATGGCCAGCGTGCCGTCGTCGGCGCGCGCCACGCCGCCCGACACCGGCGCATCGATCAGCGCGATGCCGCGCTGCGCGAGCGCACGGCCCAGCTCGCGCGTTGCGACCGGCTCCGACGAACTCATGTCGATCACGATCGCGCCGGGCGAGAGCCGCGCGGCCAGGCCGCCCTTGCCGTCGGGTGCGTCGCCGGTGAGCACCGAGCGCACGATCGCGCCCGTGGGCAGCATGGTGACGACCAGCGTGCAGCCGGCCAGGTCCTCCAGCCGGGTCGTGCCGCTGCCGCCGTGTTCGCGCGCGAAGCGCTCGGTGCGCTGCGCATCGGTGTCGAAGGCCGTCACGGCGAAGCCGGCCTTCACGAGATTGGCGGCCATGCCCCAGCCCATGTTGCCGATGCCGATGAAGCCGATCCTGGGTTCTTCCTTGTTGCTCATGACGGTTTTCCTTATTCGAGGCCCAGGTCCTTGAGCACCTCGGCGGCCGCGCCGAAGCTGTCGACCGCGGCGGGAACGCCGGCGTAGACCATCGTGTGCAGCAGCACCTCGCGGATCTCGTCCTTGCCCACGCCGTTGGCGATCGCGCCGCGCACGTGGCCCTTGAACTGGTTCGGCCGCCCGAGGGTCGCGACGATCGCCAGGGTCAGCATGCTGCGGGTCTTGCGGTCCAGCGGCGCACGCGTCCATACCTCCCCGAAGCACCAGCGCGTGACCATGTCCTGCATCGCCGAGGTGAAGTCGGTGGCCGATTCGATCTGCGCGTCGGACCCGGCGGGGCCGAACATCTCGCGGCGCACGGCCAGTCCGGCCTGGAAGAAATCCTGTTCCTTGGACACGGGGTCTCCTTGGGTTGGGTGAATGGGGGCCATCACTGGCCGAGCGCGAAGTGCAGGACCGTCACGCCGCCGGTGGCGTAGTTCGCGGCATCGGCGCCGACCTGCTGTCCGATCGGCGAGGCCATGGCCCGGCCCAGCGCCTCCGCGCTGTCGAACTCGCCCTCCCAGATGCAGAAGTAGGGCGACGGCACGCCCACGCCCTCGATGTCGAAGGCGTGGCGGCTCGCTCGCAGGCCCGGCAGTTGCGCGGCGAGCGGCAGATGCTTCTGGACGTAATACTGGCGAAATTGCGCCGGGGAATGCGGCGTGGGATAGAGCACCAGAAGCTTGTGCATGGGTTGCTTTCCTCGTGTTCGGTGGCGTTCGGAATCGATGCCACGATCGTAGGAAGCGATGCGTCCGCAGGCTTGCAGTTGCGTGCACAGACTTGTCTGTGCGTGCGGTTGCGATGCAGCATCCGCGGCGGCCGATGTGCGCCCGCGTCTGCGCGACGCGGCGCGGGGCGAATCAGCCGGTCGTCAATCGCACATGAGCTGGCGCGCGCGCCACTGGCTCGGGCTCACGCCATGGCGTTCGCTGAACACGCGCGAGAAATGCGCGGCGTCGGCAAAGCCCAGCTCGTAGGCGACCTGCGTGATGGTGCGGCGGCTCTGCGGTGCGGCGAGCAGGTCGCAGGCGAGCGCCAGGCGGCGCCGCACGATGTAGGCATGCGGCGTGAGCGCCAGCGTGTCGAAGGCCGTGTAGAGGCTGCGGCGCGACATGCCGCAGGCCAGCGCGACGGCCTCCACGCTCAGCATCGGCGCGGTCAGGTTGCGCTCGATGTAGCTCTGCGCCATGCGCAGCTTGCGGTGCGTCGAGCGCTGTTCGCCCTCGCCCGATGCGCCCACCTGCCGCACCGCCGTGCCCATCAGCGCCGTGATCGAGTCCTGCAGCACGCGCTGGCCGTCGTGCTCGAGCGCCACGCCCTCGTCCAGCAGGCTGCGCAGCGCTGCGCAGGCGACGCTGGCCGTGCCTTGCGCGGGCAACGCCTTGCCGGTGATGCGCTCGATGCCCGAACCCCACGGGCTCATCTCGTCCAGCGGCAGCAGCAGCATCAGGAAGTGCGAGTCCTCCGAGGTCTCGATGGTGTAGGGGCGCGAGGTGTCGTAGATCGCCCATTGGCCGGCGCGGATGTGGGTGCTGCTGCCCTTCTGGTCGAGCTGGTTGCTGCCGCCGAGCTGCCACAGCACCTTGAAGTAGCGCCCGCGGTCGCGCGCCACCAGGCCGCGCGTGCGCATCACGCGGTGCGCGCTGGCCCGCACGTCGGCCACCACGCTGTCGTGAAAGCGCGCGACCAGCGCCTGGCCCTGGAAGGGGCTGGACGACTGCGCGTTCTGGGCTTCCAGCGAGAGGATCTGCTCGGACACCTGCTGGCCCCAATGGCGCAGGACATTGGTGCTGAAAGGCACCGGGCTAAAGGAGGCTGGCCCGGCGGGAGCCAGCGGCGCTTGTTCCATGACGTGTCTCCAGTCTTTCTTGTCCTGGCAAGGCCGCCGTATGACGGCCTGCTGCCGGCGCGCGGCGCCCGAATCAGTCCAGCTGCACGCGCGAGGCCTTGATGACCTGCCCCCAGCGCGCACTCTCGGCGCGGGCCAGCTCGCGGAATTCCTGCGGCGTGCCCGGCTGCGCCTCGAACCCGAATTCGGCGAAGAGCTGGACGATGCGCGGCGCCTGCATGGCCTTGTGCAGGTCGGCGTTCAGGCGCTTGACCACATCGTCGGGCATGCCCGCGGGACCGATGAGCCCATGGAAGGCGAAGGCATTGACCTCGGGATAGCCGAGCTCGGCGAAGGTCGGGATGTCGGGCATCGACTTGGCGCGCTGCGGCAGCGCGATCGCCAGCGCGCGCACCTTGCCGGACTTCAGATACGGCAGGCCGGCCGCGAGGTCCAGCATCATCATCGGCACCTGACCGCCCATGATGTCCTGCAGCGCCGGCGCGCCGCCCTTGTAGGCCACGTGCGTCATCGTGAGGCCGGCCTTCTGCTTGAACAGCTCCATCGCCATGTGGTGCGGCGTGCCGACGCCGGGCGAGGCGTAGTTCAGCTTGTCGGGGTTCGCCTTGGCATAGGCCACGAACTCCGCCAGCGTCCTGGCGGGAAAGTCGGGCCGCACGACCAGCGCCACCGGAAAGCGGCCGATGGCGCCGATGTACGTGAAATCGGTGGCGGGCTTGTAGGGCAGCTTGGCGAACATGTGCTCGTTGAACAGGAGCGCGGCGTTCTCGGCCTGCATGATCGTGTAGCCGTCGGGGCGGGACTGCATCAGCGCCGCCACCGCGATGTTGGTGGACGCGCCGGGCCGGTTCTCGATGATCACGGGCTGGCCCAGCGAGGGGTGCATCGCATCGGCCAGCTGGCGCGCCAGGTTGTCCGTGCCGCCGCCCGCGGCATAGGGAACGATCCAGCGGATCGGCTGGGACGGATAGGCGCCCTGCGCCGAAGCCGGGCCCGCCGCGGTCATCGACATCGCCAGCGAGAACGCGGCCGCGAGCAGGCAAAGGATTCTTTTCATCGTCTTGTCTCCAGGTCTTTTTTTGAAAGGAAATCGAGGGTCAGCCGCGCAGCGTCTGCCACAGCTCGCGGTCGCGCTCCGCGGTCCACACCACGGGATGCTCGATGCCGCGCAGCTCGTCGTAGGCGCGCGAAACGTCAAAGGGCAGCACGTGCTGGAACACCGGCCAGCTGCCAAAGCGCGGCGTCATCGCCGCGTCGGCGCGCGCGAAACATCCGCGCAGCGTGTCGCCGGCCGCGATGCCCTCGCGCACGCTGGCCAGCAGCGTCGAGAGAAAGGCTTTCGTGAGGCCGATGGCTTCGGCGCAGGCGCCTTCGTCCCGCAGCACCGCGCCGCGGCCCGGCACCAGCACGCGGGGTTTGAGCGCCAGCACCGCATCGAGCGTACCGGCCCAGTCGCCGATGTAGGCGTCGCCCGCGTACACGCCGCAGTGGTTCTCCACCACGTCGCCCGAGAACAGCACGCCGCAGTCGGGCAGCCAGGCGACGGTGTCGCCGCTCGAATGGCCGCGGCCCAATGCCATCAGGCGCAGCTCGCGGCCCAGGCCCGGGCGCGGACCGAGCCACAGGCTCATTTCGCGCTCGAAGCTCAGGGTCGGAAACGTGAGGCCCGGGATTTCTTCCACGCCCTCGAAGAGGCGCGGAAAGCGGCCGACCTCCGAGTCGAAGTCGGCCTGCCCGCGGGTGAGGATCCAGTCGAGCGTGCCCTTGCTCGCGATGACGGCTTCGACCTCGTCGAAGGCGCTCGTGCCCATCACGCGCACCGCGTGGTAGTGCGTGAGCACGATGGTCTTGATCGGCTTGTCGGTCACCGTGCGGATGGCCGCGAGAAAGTCGCGCGCCATGCGGGGCGTCGGGCGCGTGTCGATCAGCACGACCTGCTCGTCGCCGACGACGAAGCCGCAGTTCGGATCGAAGTCGCTGATGTAGCCGTAGACGTCGGGCGCGAGTTCGCGCAGTTGCGGCTTCTGTTCCCGGGTGTCGGAGGCGGAGGCGAAGGAGGCAGTGGCGTTCATGGTGTGGGGTTTGTCGTGAGGTCTTCGGCGGCGGCGCCGATGCAGGCGAGCAGCACGGCCTGGTCGCCGCACTGGTTGGCCAGCAGCAGCACGAGGCGGGCGTTGAGGTCGGCGCTCTGCACGGCGCCAAGGCCTTCGTGCGCGGCCAGCAGGGCGGCGTAGAAGCCGTCGGGGTCGGGGATGCGGGGCGCTGTGTTCATGGGGCGTCGTCCAGGGCGAGGGCGGTGCGCAACGCGGCGGCGATGCGTTCGGGCGTGGCGTGCGCGAGCACGGCGGCGCGGTAGGCGTCCGGGCGCACGAGCGCAAAGCTGCCGGCCTCGCCGAGGGCCAGATGGCTTGCGAGCTTTTCGTCGGGCTGCAGCGTGGGGAGGTCGCTGTCGCCGCGGTCGCCGCTGATGGCCAGGAGGCGCAAGGGCAGCGAGGCCGTCGCCGCCATCGCCGCCGCGGCTTCGTCGCGCGTCGGCGCAACCCACAGGCCGATGCAGTGCGTGCCGTCGGCCAGCAGCTGCATCAGCGTCGTCTCGCTGCCATCGGCCCAGCGCAGCGGCAGGTTCTGCACCGTGCGCGCGCCTTCGGGCAATTGCGGGGCCGGCGGATAGTCGTTCGCGACCGACATGCGGCCGGTGTTCACCAGCGCACGGGCGAACGAATAGCGCGCGGCCAGTGCCACCACCGCGCGGCGCAGCGTGTGCTCGGCCGGCGAACGCGGCGCGAGGAAGCGCGCCGATCGGCTTGTCACCTCGAGGTTCTGCGCCGCGGCGGGTTGCCGCTCCGCGTCGTAGCTGTCGAGCAGCGCATCGCCCGCCTTCCCTTGCGCGACCAGCGCCAGCTTCCAGCCGAGGTTCGCCGCATCCTGGATGCCGCTGTTGCCGCCGCGCGCGCCGAAGGGGCTCACCACGTGCGCGGCATCGCCGATGAAGAACACATGGCCATGGCGAAAGCGGTCCAGCAGGTGGTCGCGGTACCCGTAGGGGCCGATCCAGACGAACTCGAACTCCACGTCCGGCCCGAGCTGTTCGCGCAGCCGCGCACCCGCCACTTCGGGCTGGCTGATGTAGGCCGTGTCGCAGTCCTCGGGCATCTGGTAGTCGATGCGCCACACGCCATCGGCCATCAGGTGCTGCCAGACGCCGCGGCCTTCGTTGAAGGGCGCATCGACCCAGGTCCAGCGCTCGGTGGGCAGCGGCTTCTTGAAACGCACGTCGCTGATGCACCAGCGGTCGGTGCTGCGCGAGGCGTGCGCCTCGATGCCCAGCTGCGTGCGGATCGGGCTGTTGGCGCCGGTCGCGTCGATCAGCCGGTCGGCCTCGATCGTGTAGCTGCCGGCCGGGGTCTCGATGTCGAGGCGCACGCCGTCGCCCAGCGGCTCGACGTGCGTCACGCGGCTCTTCCAGCGCACGTCGGTCAGCCCGAGTTCGAGGATGCGCTCGACCAGGAACCACTCGACATAGAACTGCTGCAGGTTGATGAACGGCGGTTGCCTGGAGACGCTCGCCGCCTGCAGGTTGAAGTTGTAGACCTCCTGGTCGCCCGAGAAGGTGCGCCCGAACGACCAGGTGATGCCCTTGGCCGCGATGCGCTCGCAGATGCCCAGGCGCTCGAAGATCTCCAGGCTCTTTTGCGCATAACAGATGCCGCGCGACGAGGCGCCGCGCACGCCGACGGTGTCGTCCTCGTCCAGCAGCACCGCGCGCACGCCGCGCTGCGCAAGATCGCAGGCCAGCGTGAGGCCCGAGGGGCCGGCGCCGACGATGACGATGGGGTGGCGAACGATCTTCGCGCTGCCCAGTTCGGGCGGCGGCGTGAAGGGCCAGGCCGGCAGCTCGTAGGCCGGTGCGAAAGCGAAGGTTTCCATGTCTCTTCTATAGCGCGTGGGCGAACTCGGCGATGGCGTCCGCCGCTTTCGGGATCAGTTCTGGCTGCCCGGCCAGGTAGTGGTTGCCGCCGACGATGTCGACGTTGCGGATGCGTGCGCCGCCCGCGGCCATCCACGCATCGCGCGTGCTCGGGAAGGTCGATTGGTCGCCCGTGTAGGTCAGCAGCAGCTTGGGCACCGTGGTGCGCGCGAGGTTGGTGGGCCCGTCGGCCTGCGAGCGCGACGACCATTGCGAGAGGAATGCGGTGAGCGAGGTGGTGCGACCCATTGCATTGGCCGAGTAGTTCACCTGCCGCGCATCGCCCCACACGCTGCCGGGCAGGCGGTCGTTGGCGTCGAGCGAGAGGTCCACGCAGCGCGGATCGGCATGCGTGCGGTAGACGATGAAGGTCTGGTCGCGCGGCGCGCCCGGCGTGCCGCGCAGCAGCGCGAGGCGGTCGATGCACCACTGCTCGATGCGGTCGAGCCGCGCTTTCTGCGCCGCGCTGAAGCGCGCGAGAAAGTCGCGGTCGTAGGGCATGCGATGGCGCGGGTCGTACATGTCGAGCGCGGGGTCCACCGAGAGCGGATCGTGCTCGTCGGTGACCGACGGGTCGATCCAGTCGCGCATCAGCCGCGTGCGGCCCAGGTGCGCCGCGCACAGCGCGATGCCGTCCACCGGTGGCAAATCGCTGGCGTGCAGGTGCGTGGGATCGCCATCGGGCAGGTGCGTGGCGGTGAGGTGCTCGGCCTGCGCCTGGTAGAAGGCCGCGAGCGCCGCGCCGCCCGAATTGCCGACGAGAAACACCTTCTCGTAGCCGGCTTCGCGCAGGTACTGCACGCCGGCGCCCAGGTCCTGGATGGCGCGCTCCATCAGGAGCACCGTGTCGTTGCCCACGAAGCGCGAGTTCAGACCCATGCAGCAGATGCCGCGCTCGGCCAGCGGACCGATGAGGTAATGGCCCATGAAGTTGCTGGTCGGATGCATCACGATGGCCGCGATCTTCTTCGGACCCTGCGGCGCGCGGAAGGCGCCATAGATGCGCGGGCGCAATAGCTGCAGGCCCGACTGGCTTTCCATCGCCGCGCCGGGCTTCACGTCGATGACGGCGAGTTGCAGTTCAGACATTCGGCGTGCCCTTCGCTGCGCGCAGTTGGGCCTTGCGCGCGGTCCATGCGTCGAGGTCCGCATGTGCATGCCGTGCATGCGCATCCATTTCTGCTTGCGTCACCGTCGGCGTCGTCAGTTCCAGGCGAATGCCGTTGGGGTCGAAGAAGTAGATCGATTCGATGATGTGGTGGTCGGTCACGCCCAGCACTTCGACGCCCGCGCCTTCGAGCCGCGCCTTGGCGGCCAGCAGGTCGTCCACCGAATCGACGCGCAGCGCGATGTGGTTCACCCACGCGGGCGTGTTGGGCGAAGGCAGCGCGGCGGTGTCGTCGCCCAGGTCGAAAAAGGCGATGTACGAGCCGTCGCGCATCTGGAAAAAGATGTGCACGTAGGGGCAGTACTCGCCGGTACTCGGCACATGGTCGCTCTGGATGAGGTGCGCGAGCGGCAGGCCCAGGAGGTCTTCGTAGAAGTGGCGGGTCTCTTCGCTGTCGCGGCAGCGCCAGGCGAAGTGGTGCAGCCCCCGGACAGGTGGCGCGGTGTGGGCGGTCGTCGGCATGCGTGTCTCCAGTGAACCGCGATTGGGCGACGCCGCGTCTTATGATGCAATCGAAATTAATTCATCGATTGATGAAATAACCATATGAATCTGACCTTGCGCCAATTGCGCGCCTTCGCCGCTGTCGCCGAGGCCGGCAGCTTCACCGCGGCGGCGCAGCAGCTGCACCTCACGCAGTCCGCGCTCAGCGTGCTGGTGCGCGAACTCGAGCGCGAGATGGGCGTGCAGCTGCTCGACCGCCACACCCGGCGCGTGCAGCTTTCGGAGGCGGGGCGCGAGTTTTTGCCCTCGGTGCATCGGCTGCTCGGCGACCTCTCGAGCGCCGTGGCCGGCGTGACCGATCTGCGTGACAAGAAGAAAGGCTTGCTACGGCTTGCGGCGCCGCAGCTCATGGCCTGCACGCTGATGCCGCGCGTGATCGCACTCTATCGCGCGGCGTATCCCGACGTCGATGTGCGCCTGGCCGACACGCTGCCCGAGCACCTGCTGACCGGCGTGATCGCTGGTGACGTGGAGCTGGCGGTGGGGCAGGACGTGGCGGTGGACGCCACCATCGAGCGCCGCACGCTGCTGCGCGACCGGCACTGGCTGATCTGCTCGCCCGACCATGCCTTTGCGAAACGTCGCAAGGTGCGCTGGCACGAGCTCGCCCCGTACACCTTCATCGCGCCAACGCGCGACTTCCGCCAGCGCGTGCTGCCCGAGCTGGCCCCGGCGGACCGCGAGCTCATGCTGCGCGCCGGCACGCAGGAGGTGTCGTACATGACCACCGCGCTCGGCATGGTGGCCGCGGGCCTGGGGCTCACGGTGTGTCCGACTTATTCCGCGCCGCTCGTGCGCGCCCACGGGCTGCAGATGGTGCGGCTCGAGTCGCCCGATTTCCACCGCGAGGTGTGCGTCTACAGCGCGGCGCGGCGCGCGCTCTCGCCGGCCGCGGCGAGCTTCGTCCAGATCCTGGAGCGCTTCGCCAAGGCGCAGCCGAAGGGTTGAAAAGCATCGGAACGCTGCAAGAGGCGCATAGAGCGGCCGCGGGGCGATACCTACAATGCAAGACGACCTGTTTTCCACTATCTCCAGAGACCCATGAACGTCATTCGATTCACCGACCTCTGCGCTGAGGGCAAGGCCGCCGGCCAGCGCGTGTTCATCCGCGCCGATCTCAACGTGCCGCAGGACGACCAAGGCAACATCACCGAAGACACGCGCATCCGCGCCTCGGTGCCGTGCATCCAGCTGGCCCTGGACGCAGGCGCGGCCGTGATGGTCACTTCGCACCTGGGCCGCCCGACCGAGGGCGAATTCAAGCCCGAAGACTCGCTCGCCCCCGTGGCCAGGCGCCTGGGCGAGCTGCTCGGCCGCGATGTGCCGCTGGTGGCCAACTGGGTCGATGGCGTCGACGTGAAGCCCGGCCAGGTCGTGCTGCTGGAGAACTGCCGCGTCAACAAGGGCGAGAAGAAGAACGACGAGGCGCTGGCCCGCAAGCTCGCCGCGCTCACCGACATCTACGTGAACGACGCCTTCGGCACCGCGCACCGCGCCGAGGCCACCACCTACGGCATCGCGCAGTTCGCCAAGATCGCCGCGGCCGGCCCGCTGCTCGCGGCCGAGATCGACGCCATCACCAAGGCGCTGGCCCAGCCCAAGCGGCCGCTGGTGGCCATCGTGGCGGGTTCGAAGGTCAGCACCAAGCTCACCATCCTGAAGAGCCTGTCGGCCAACGTGGACCAGCTGATCGTGGGCGGCGGCATCGCCAACACCTTCATGCTGGCCGCGGGCCTTTCGATCGGCAAGTCGCTGGCCGAGCCCGACCTCATCGACCAGGCCAAGGCGGTGATCGAGGCCATGCGCGCGCGCGGCGCCGACGTGCCGATTCCCGTGGACGTGGTCACGGCCAAGACCTTCGCGGCCGATGCGCCCGCCACCGTCAAGGACGCGAGCGACGTGGCCGACGACGACCTGATCCTGGACATCGGCCCGAAGACCGCCGCCATTCTTTCGGCGCAGCTGCACGAAGCCGGCACCATCGTCTGGAACGGCCCGGTCGGCGTGTTCGAGTTCGATGCCTTCGAAGGCGGCACCAAGGCCATCGCGCAGGCGATCGCCCAGAGCAGCGCGTTCTCGATCGCCGGCGGCGGCG
This sequence comes from Variovorax sp. AC194, assembly GCF_979257995.1. NCBI lineage: Bacteria > Pseudomonadati > Pseudomonadota > Betaproteobacteria > Burkholderiales > Comamonadaceae > Variovorax > Variovorax sp. AC194. The sequence continues at coordinate 489,423 of NZ_OZ409823.1, forward strand.
ACACGCTCGCGGCCATCGCCAAGTACGGCATCGAAAAACAGGTTGGCTATATCTCGACCGGCGGCGGCGCGTTCCTGGAAGTGCTGGAGGGCAAGACCCTGCCGGCCTTCGAGATCCTGGCCAGGCGCGCGGCCGGTTGAACCCGGCGGCGGGGAATCTCGTGAGGGTGACTTCCGTCAGACACACAAAGTGTATACAGTAGCGAATACAAAACGGAGACCCATTTCATGAGCACGGATCGCATCCCCCGCCACGCCACCAAGATCGTCGCCACGCTCGGCCCGGCGTCCAGCACCCCCGAACTGCTGGAGAAGATGATTCAGGCCAAGGTCAGCGTGGTGCGCCTGAACTTCAGCCACGGCACGGCGCAGGACCACATCGACCGCGCCACCATGGTGCGCGAAGCCGCACGCAAGGCGGGCCGCGAAGTGGCCATCATGGCCGACCTGCAGGGCCCAAAAATCCGCGTCGGCCGCTTCGCGCAGGGCAAGGTGCTGCTCGAGGCGGGCGCGAAGTTCGTGCTCGATGCTTCCCGCACCGAGCTGGGCGACATCGATGCCGTGGGCCTCGACTACAAGGACCTGCCGCGCGACGTGAAGCCCGGCGACAGGCTGCTGCTGAACGACGGCCTCATCGTGCTGACGGTCGATGGCGTCAAGGGCGAGGCGGTCTACACCACCGTCAAGCTGGGCGGCGAGCTCTCGAACAACAAGGGCATCAACAAGCAGGGCGGCGGCCTCACCGCCCCCGCGTTGACCGCCAAAGACATGGAAGACATCAAGACCGCGATGAGCTTCCAGGCCGACTACGTGGCCGTGAGCTTCCCGAAGAACGCCACCGACATGGAAATGGCCCGGCAGCTGTGCAACGTGGCCGCGGCCGAATTCGGCCACAAGCCCGGCATGATCGCCAAGATCGAGCGCGCCGAAGCGATTCCGAAGCTCGAAGAGATCCTGCGCGCGAGCGACGGCATCATGGTCGCCCGCGGCGACCTGGCGGTGGAAGTCGGCAATGCCGCCGTGCCCGCGCTGCAGAAAAAGATGATCCGCATGGCGCGCGACATGGACAAGGTGGTCATCACCGCGACCCAGATGATGGAGTCGATGATCACCAACCCCGTGCCCACCCGCGCCGAGGTGAGCGACGTGGCCAACGCCGTGCTCGACGGCACCGATGCCGTGATGCTCTCGGCCGAAACCGCCTCGGGCCGCTACCCGCTGGAGACCGTGCAGGAGATGAGCCGCATCTGCGAGGCTGCCGAAGCCGCGGAAGACAAGATGCTCGATGCCGATTTCAGCGGCAAGACCTACAGCCGCATCGACCAGTCGATCGCGATGGGCGCGCTCTTCACCGCGCACCACCTGGGCGCCAAGGCCATCGTGGCGCTGACCGAGTCGGGCTCCACGATGCTGTGGATGAGCCGCCACCGCGCGCACATCCCGATGTACGCCCTGACCTCGCGCCTGGCCACGCAGCGCAAGCTCGCGCTGTACCGCAACGTGCGCCCGCTCCTGATGGACTCGCAAACCGACCGCGACACCGCGCTCGAACAGGCCGAAGCCCATCTGAAGAAGCGCGGCATCGTGCAGAGCGGCGATGTCTACGCGATCACCTGCGGCGAGCCGATGGGCGCGCCGGGCGGCACCAACATGCTGAAGATCTGCCGCGCAAGCTGAGCACGCTCTCGGCAAGGCAAAGGCCGGCGCATGCCGGCCTTTTTCGTTGCGCGGTTCCGTCCGTTCAGCCGTTGCGGAAGAGGAAGCTGTAGGCGTTCAGCGCCGGCACGCCGCCCAGGTGGGCGTAGAGCACCTTCGAGCCGGCCGGGAATTCACCGAGCCGCACCTTCTCGATCATCCCGTGCATCGACTTGCCCTCGTACACGGGGTCGGTCAGCATGCCTTCGAAGCGCGCGCAGAGGCGGATCGCCTCCAGCGTGCCTTCGTTCGGCAGCCCGTATTCGGGACCGCCGAAGCGGCGGTCGAGCACCACGTCTTTTTCGGTGATGTCGCGGCCCAGTTCGACGAGTTCGGCCGTGTTCTTTGCGATGCGCACGATCTGCTCGAAGGTCTGCTGCGGCTTGGCCGAGGCGTCGATGCCGATCACGCGGTCGGCGCGGCCATCGGCTGCGAAGCCCACCACCATGCCGGCCTGCGTGCTGCCGGTCACGGCGCAGACCACGACGTAGTCGAACTTGAAGCCGAGTTCGGCCTCTTGCTGGCGCACTTCTTCGGCGAAGGCCACGAAGCCCAGGCCGCCCTTCGGATGCTCGGAGCAACCCGCCGGAATCGGAAAAGGCTTGCCGCCCGCCTGGCGCACGCTTTCCATCGCGTCTTCCCAGCTCTTGCGGATGCCGATGTCGAAGCCCGCCGCATCCAGCCGCACGTCGGCGCCCAGGATGCGCGACATCTCGATGTTGCCGACCCGGTCGTACACCGCGTCGGAGTAGTTGACCCAGTTCTCCTGCACCAGCACGCACTTCATGCCCAGGTGCGCGGCCACCGCGGCCACCTGCCGCGTCTGGTTCGACTGGATGCCGCCGATGGACACCAGCGTGTCGTAGCCGCCCTCGAGCGCCTCGGGGATCAGGTATTCGAGCTTGCGCGTCTTGTTGCCGCCGAAGGCCAGGCCGCTGTTGCAGTCCTCGCGCTTGGCGTAGAGATCGACCTTGCCGCCCAGGTGCGCGCTCAGGCGCTTGAGCGGGTGGATCGGCGTGGGGCCGAAGGTCAGGGCGTGGCGGGGAAATTTCTTCAGGTTCATCGACGCGGCTCCGAGGGGGATTGAAGCTGTCGATCGTAGAAAGAAGGGCTCGCAACGTGCTTGCGAAGTTCGTGGCAGTTTCGGGAAAAAAGAAGGCAAGATGCGCCGATAAAAGACTTTCAGTTCAAGGATGCCTTCATGAGCACAACAAAGTTGCGTCCGTCGGTGGAGCTCGATCGCACCGACCGCGCGATCCTGCGCGCGCTGCAGCGCGACGCCTCGGTGTCGAACGTCGCGCTGGCTGCCAAGGTGAACCTCAGCGCCCCGGCGTGCCTGCGCCGCGTCGAGCGCCTGAAGGAAGCCGGGTTCATCAAGGGCATCGTCGCGCTGCTCGATCCGGACGCGCTGGAGGTCGGCATGCTGGTGATGATCGGCGTGGTGCTCGACCGCTCCACGCCCGACTCGTTTTCCGACTTCGAGAAAGCTGCGCAGAAGGTCTCGGGCTGCCTCGAATGCCATGTGGTCTCGGGCGAGTTCGACTACTTCATGCTCGTGCGAACCCGCGACAACGACAGCTTCAACCGCCTGCATGCCGAGCAGCTGCTGTACCTGCCGGGCGTGCGGCAGATCCGCACCTTCGTGGTCTTGAAGCAGGTGCTGTCGACCACGCAGCTTCCGATCTGACGAAACCGCGGCGCGCCCGCGTGCGTACTGGTGCGATGAGCTTTCCCACCTTCGCGTCCCTTCGCCGGCGCCGCAGCGCCATCGCTACCGCTTTCACCGTTACCGCAGCCGCCGTGCTGTCGGCCTGCTCCCCGATCAAGGTGCTCAACGGGCTGGTGCCGGAAGACACCTACCAGTTCCAGGGCGGCATCGCCTATGGCGCCGCGCCCCGGCAGCAGCTCGATGTCTACCAGCCGCTCCCCGCCACGCCGCCGGCACGGGGGGGCCGGCCGCTGGTGGTGTTCTTCTTCGGCGGCACCTGGAGCAGCGGCGACCGCGCGAGCTACAAGTTCGTCGGCGAGGCGCTGGCGGCCCGGGGCGCGGTGGTCGTCATCCCCGACTACGGCCTCTCGCCCGCCTTCACCTACCCGGTCTTCGTGCGCGACAGCGCCCTGGCCGTCAAATGGGCGCTCGACAACGCGGCCCAGCTCGGCGCCGACCCCAGGCAGGTCTACGTGATGGGCCACAGCTCGGGCGGCTACAACGCCGCGATGGTGGCGCTGGACGATCGCTGGCTTGGCGAAATCGGCGCGAGCCCCACGCAACTCGCCGGCTGGATCGGCCTGGCCGGCCCCTACGACTTCCTGCCCATCGGCGACCCGCAGGCGCAGGCCGCCTTCAACTGGCCGAACACGCCGCGCGACTCGCAGCCGCTCGCGCATGCGAGCGCCGCCTCGCCCCGCGCGCTGCTGATGGCGGCGTCGAAAGACAACCTCGTCTACCCCGACCGCAACACCGGCCAGATGGCCACGGCGTTGCGCGCCGCCGGGGTGCCGGTGCAGGTGCGGCTGTTCGACAACCTGAGCCACGTCACGCTGATCGGCGCGTTCGGCAAGCCGATCCAGTGGCTCGGAGGGCCGGTGCTGCCGCCGGTCATGGACTTCCTCGGGTTGGCGTCAGTCCTGTCCCACAAGGGGGCTCGGTAGAATTGCGGTAGTTTTCTCTCGTCTTTCCGCCTTCTTCTTTCCTTATTTCCCGCGAGGTATTTCCATGGCACTCGTCTCGATGCGCGAACTGCTGGACCACGCCGCAGCCAACGGCTACGGCATTCCGGCCTTCAACGTCAACAATCTCGAACAGGTCCAGGCCGTGATGGAGGCCGCCAAGGAAACCGGCGCCCCCGTCATCCTGCAAGCCAGCGCAGGGGCCCGCAAATACGCCGGCGAAGCCTTCATCAAGCACCTGATCCAGGCCGCGATCGAGCAGTACCCCAACATCCCGCTGGTCATGCACCAGGACCACGGCCAGAACCCCGACGTCTGCAAGGGCGCCATCGACCTGGGCTTCAGCTCGGTCATGATGGACGGCTCGCTCGAAGCCGACGGCAAGACCATCGCCAGCTACGACTACAACGTGGACGTCACCAAGAAGGTGTCGGACATGGCCCACCGCCTGGGCGTGACCGTCGAAGGCGAGCTCGGCTGCCTCGGCTCGCTGGAGACCATGAAGGGCGACAAGGAAGACGGCCACGGCACCGACGACACCATGACGCGCGAGCAACTGCTCACCGACCCCGAGCAAGCGGCCGACTTCGTCAAGCGCACCCAGATCGACGCGCTGGCCATCGCCATCGGCACCAGCCACGGCGCCTACAAGTTCACCCGCGAGCCCACCGGCGACATCCTGGCGATCGACCGCATCAAGGAAATCCACCGTCGCATTCCCAACACCCACCTGGTGATGCATGGCTCCTCGAGCGTGCCGCAGGAACTGCTGGCGATCATTCGCCAGTACGGCGGCAACATGAAGGAAACCTACGGCGTGCCCGTCAAGGAAATCCAGGAAGCCATCAAGCACGGCGTGCGCAAGATCAACATCGACACCGACATTCGCCTGGCAATGACTGGCGCGGTGCGCAAGTTCCTGGCCGAGAACCCCGAGAAGTTCGACGCCCGCGAATGGCTCAAGCCCGCGCGCGAAGCCGCCAGGCTGATCTGCAAGCAGCGCTACATCGAGTTCGGCTGCGAAGGCCAGGGCGCCAAGATCAAGGGCGACACGCTGCAAGTGGTCGCTGCCAAGTACGCCAAGGGCGAATTGGCCCAGGAAGTCGTCTAACCAGGCTCGCCCCCAGGCTGCGCGCACTTCGTGTCGCTTCGCCAACCCCCTACCGGGGGCAGGCCGGCCGCTTCGGGCGGCCGTGCGCGGCGGCCTCCCGAATGAGGCGGGTCTCCCGAAAATCCGCTGGCCACCGCGTACGGTGGCTTTTTTCTGCGCGCACAATCCGCTTTCCCGTCACCCGTTTTCCCCACAGCATCTCTGCCCTTGTTCCCATGACCACCGTCCACACCTCCTCCATCCAGAGCCTGCCCCTGCTTGCGCGCGGCAAGGTGCGCGACAACTACGCCGTCGGCGAGGACCGCATCCTGATGGTCGCGAGCGACCGGCTCAGCGCCTTCGACGTGATCATGGGCGAGCCGATTCCCGGCAAGGGCGAGATCCTCACGCAGATGGCGCTGTGGTGGTTCGAGCGGCTCGGCCAGCTCTGCCCCAACCACCTGACCGGCGACGCCCCCGAGAGCGTGGTCACCGCCGAAGAGGTGCCCCAGGTCACCCGGCGCTCGATGCTGGTCAAGCGACTGAAGCCGATTCCGGTGGAGGCCGTGGTGCGCGGCTACCTGGCCGGCAGCGGCTGGAAGGAGTACCAGGAAAGCCGATCGGTCTGCGGCGTGCCGCTGCCCGAGGGACTGACCAACGCGAGCAAGCTGCCGCGCCCGATCTTCACGCCCGCCGCCAAGGCCGCGGCCGGCGAGCACGACGAGAACATCAGCTACGACCGCGTGGTCGAGATCGTCGGCCCCAAGCTCGCGCAACAGATCCGCGAGACCAGCATCGCGATCTACGAAACCGCCGCGCAGATCGCCCTCACCAAGGGAATGATCATTGCCGACACCAAGTTCGAATTCGGCCTGGACGAAGCCGGCACGCTGGTGCTGATGGACGAGGTGCTCACGCCCGACAGCTCGCGCTACTGGCCCGTGGAAGGCTACGAGGCGGCGCTCGCCGCCGGCACCAACCCGCCGAGCTACGACAAGCAGTTCGTGCGCGACTGGCTCGAGGCCACCAAGATCAACGGCAAGCCCTGGGACAAGACGCCGCCGGCGCCGCGCCTGCCGGCGGAAGTCATCGAAAAGACCGCCGCCAAATACCGGGAAGCACTCGAGCGCCTCACCGGCTGAGCGATAGAGCCCCCCGGCTTTTCACTTCGCTTCGCTGCGTGTAATTCGCCACCCCCCGAGGGGGAGGCGCGGCTCGCCTTGGGGCGGGCCCGGCGGCGGCCGCCTTCAGCGGTTCCCCGAACTCAACGTCGCCACGGTCCGCCCGCCGGCGTCCAGCAGCGCGAGCCGCCCCGGCGCAAGGCTGTAGCTCGAGGTGCTCTGCAGGGCCGAGAGGAACTGCGCTTCGTTGGCGCCGCGCACCGGGTCCGCGCAGGCCATGCGCGTGGCCGCCAGCTGCCCGATCTTCAAGGTGATGCCGCTGCGGGTGTAGGTGCCCGAGACGCGGTTGCAGCCGCCCGAGCCGCTCACGCGGCCGCTGCTGCGGTCGAACTGGATCTGCGCATCGCCACCCGGCGTGATGGACTCGTCGCCCAGCTGCGTGAGACGCCAGAGCGGGCCTTCGATGGGTTCGTCCAGGCTGATGCCGCTCCCGCAGCCGGTCAAGGTGATCAACAGCGCAGCCGTGGCAAGCACGGGGAGCGCAATGTGGCGGGCGAAGGAACGCATGGCCAGTCTTTCCTTTTGAATCTGCAACAAGATGAAATCGGGCGCCATCGTATGCGACGACGCCTAGCTCGCCAATGACGCCAGCGCCACGCCGCCCGCCAACCGGGCCTGGACGCAACGCCGCACGCTGGCCGGCGTGCCGTCCCGGGCGAGCAGCGCGGGCCATTCGGCCTGCGCCTGGCGCACCGTGTCGCGGGCAATCGCCATGAGCCGCGCCGGGCGCAGCAGGCCCGCCGAGCGCAGCAGGGCGTCGAGCGCCGGCCAATCAAAGGCGCGCAGCTTGGCGTCGATCGCGCGGTTCACGCCATAGTCGCCGGCCGGCACGTCCTCGAAGAAGGCGGCCACGCACACCGGGTCGTAGAGCGGCGCGAGCACCGGCGCCACGCCGTCCGGGTAGCGCAGCGCCCAGTTCTTCAGGTGCGCGTCGCTGTTGCCCAGGAGGATGAAGGCGACGATGCGCCGCACGCACTCGCGCACGTCGGCCACCGGATTGGGCGAGAGCCGGTCGAGCACGCGCAGCATCGCGGGCCAGTCGACCGCCAGGCCCCGGCCGTACTTCTGCCGGGGCTCGTACTGCAGCACCTGCGCGAACTCCTCCATGTGGATGCGCCCGCCCTCGGGGGTGCGGTCGAAGCGGCGCACCGCAAGGATCTGCTCGAAGCGCACCTGCTCGGGCAGGTCGGCGTCGGCGCGGCCGATCACGGTGGCTTCGGCGCAATCCAGGCCCAGCGCGCCGCAGAGGCGATAGCCGGTGAATTCGTTGTCGACCAGGTCCGGATGCCGCGTGCTCGGCAGCTTGAGGATGAAGGAGCCGGCGGCCCCATGGCGCCGCACCACGTAGCGCCGCCCGTCCTGCACCGCGGAAAACTTGGTCACCACGCCGGGAATGGCGGCGGCGTCTTCGACCGGCATCTCGACGAAGCCGGGCTCCAGCACATCGAGCCCGAGCGCCGTGTGCCAGTGGCGCACGGTGTCGGGAATGCCTTCGGCCGTGGGCACCGGCTCGACTTCGAGCGCGCCCATCAGGTCGTGGCCGGCGGCGGCGAGCAGCTCGAACTCGTCGTCGGCCGCGCAGCCGCGCTGCTGCGCGAGGCGCTCGCGGTTGTGGCCCTCGGGCAGCAGGTTCTGGAAATAGCTCGGCCAGTGGCCGTCGCTGCGCGAGACGCGGGTGTCGCGCGCCGAGGCCAGGATGGCGCGCGTCGCAGCCTCGTCGGCGCCGCGGTAGGCGAGCGACAGCGTCGGGCGCCCCGCATCGGCGATGTACGCCTCGTCGAACGACACGCGCAGGATGTCGCCGTACTGCGAGAGATAGCCGATGGCGCGCCGCCCGCCGCTGGGCCGCCCCGAGGCGGGCGAGCCCCCTTGGGGGGCAGCGCCGACACGAAGTGCGGAAGCGTGGGGGTCTTGTGCATCGCCATCCGGCGCATGCAGGTACATCCGCAGGTAGCGGATGCCGGTGTTGAAGGCGGCGCTCGTGCTCACCGGCTTTCGTCAGCCAGGCTCTGCGCGATGGAGGGCGGCGCGCCCACGCCCGCCGGCTGGCCCAGCAAGCGGCCGCCCGAGCGCACGAAATCTTCGAGCTGCGGGCGCAGCGTGGCGGGCACGGGCATCAGTTCGAGCCCCAGCACGCGCGCCATCTCCAGCAGCGTCGACAGGCGCGGATCGATCTGGCCGCTCTCGATGCGCTGCACCGTCATGCGCGAGAGCCCCGCCTGCGTGGCCAGCGCCTCCTGGCTCAGGCCGCCGGCCTTGCGGGCTTTTTCGAGTTCTTCGGTGAGTTGGAGCATTGGCGTACGCTTTTTCTGCAAATTGAGTAGCAATGCTATCTATCTAAGACCGAACAGGCAATAAAAAAGCGACCCTTGAGTCGCTTTTTCAATTCAATGCGCATCAAACTGCGCATTTTGCGGTGTCAGCTCAGCACGACGCTGCTCAGGCGCCGGCGGTACGTGGCCACGACCGGGTCGTCCGGCGGAATCTGCCCGTCGGCCACCTTCACCTTCGGCGGCTCGATCACATCGAGGATCGCGATGTAGGTCTTGCGGGCGAGCTCTTCGCTCCAGCTCTTGTCGCGCATCAGGATGTCCAGCAACTCGTCCATCGCGTCGGTCCAGCGCTGCCCGGCCATCAGGAGGCGGGCGCGGCCGAAGCGGGCGTCGAAGTCGCGCTTGTTGGCGGCGATCTTCGCGTCGAACTCGGCGATTGCGGGCGCGGGGCCCGCGACGGGCGCCGCGAAATCGATGGCGTCCATCCAGCGCTGCAGCGCATCGAAGCGGCGCACCAGGGAGGTCTTGGCGATCACGGGGGCGAAGGCCACCTTGGCGTCGTCGACGCGGCCTTCCTGCAGCAGGAGCTTGATGTAGTCGAAGCGGGCGTCGTCGTTGGCCGGGTCGGTGGCCACCGCGTGCTGCAGCTTCTCGAGCGCGCCCTCCGTGTCGCCCTCGGCCAGCGCTTCCTGCGCGGCAGCTTCTTCCGAGGCGGCCTCGGCCTCGTCGGCGCCGGGCACGTGCTTGTCGAGGAATTCGCGGATCTTCTCGGCCGGAATGGCGCCCACGAAGCCGTCCACCGGCTGGCCGTCCTTGAACATCACGCAGAACGGGATGCTGCGCACGCCGAACATCTCGGACAGTTGCGACGAAATCTGCGGCACCTTGTCGGCATCGAGCTTGGCCAGCGTGAAGCGGCCGGCGTATTCGACCTCGAGCTTTTCGAGCACCGGGCCGAGCTGCTTGCAGGGGCCGCACCATTCGGCCCAGATGTCCAGCAGCACCGGTGTGGCGACGGAGCCTTCGATCAGTTCGGCCTGGAAATTTTCGAGAGTGATGTCGATCATCGGAACCAGCTGGGGGTGAAACGTAAAATTGAAACCATGAACGAAACCATTCAGGTCGGTGTAGTGATGGGCTCGAACTCCGATTGGGAGACGATGCGCAACGCGGTCGAGATTCTCCAGCAATTCGGAATCGGGCACGAAGCCAGGGTGGTCTCGGCCCACCGGATGCCCGATGCGCTGTTCGCGTACGCCGAAAGCGCCGCCGGGCGCGGGCTCACCGCGATCATCGCCGGAGCGGGCGGCGCGGCCCACCTGCCGGGCATGCTGGCCTCCAAAACCACGGTGCCGGTGCTCGGCGTGCCGGTGGCCAGCCGCCACCTGCAGGGCGTCGATTCCCTCTACAGCATCGTGCAGATGCCCAAGGGCGTGCCGGTGGCCACCTTCGCGATCGGCAATGCCGGCGCGGCCAACGCCGCGCTGTTCGCGGTGGCGATGCTGGCGGTGAACAACCCCGCGCTGCGCGCCAGGCTCGACGCCTTCCGCACAGCCCAGACCGCCGCCGCCGAAGCCATGACGCTGCCGCCGGCCCCCGCCGGCGAGGCCCCCGCGGCCCCGCCCGCCGTTTCTCCTTTCTCGCCGCAAGGCGGAGGTGCCCTGTGACCAAGAACGGCGACCTGCCCATCCTCCCGGGCGCCACGCTCGGCGTGCTCGGGGGCGGCCAGCTGGGCCGCATGTTCGCGCACGCGGCCCAGCGCATGGGCTACTTCACCGCGGTGCTCGACCCCGACGCCGACAGCCCCGCCGGCCGGGTGAGCCATCACCACATCCACACCGACTACGCCGATGTCGACGGCCTCGCCCGCCTGGCCGGCCTGGCCGACGCGGTGACCACCGAGTTCGAGAACGTGCCCGCGCCCTCGCTGGAGCACCTGGCCGTGGCGCGCCCCGTGGCGCCCGGCGCCTCGGCCATCGCCATCGCGCAGGACCGCATCGCCGAGAAGGCCCATTTCACCCGCTGCGGCGTGCCCTGCGCGCCCTACGCGGCCATCGAGACGGCCGCCCAGCTGGCCGCCGTTGAAGACCACCTCCTGCCCGGCATCCTGAAGACCGCGCGCCTGGGCTACGACGGCAAGGGCCAGCAGCGCGTGAAGACGCGCGCCGAGCTGGTCCAGGCCTGGCAGGCCACAGGCTGCGTGCCCTGCGTGCTCGAGAAGATGCTGCCGCTCGAATTCGAGTGCTCGGTGATTCTTGCGCGCGGCCGCGACGGGCAGATCGTGCACTTTCCGCCCCAGCGCAACCTGCACCGCGACGGCATCCTGGCCGTCACCGAGGTGCACGCGCTGAACATGCCCAAGACGGTGGCGCAGGGCGCGGTCAATTCCGCGAAAAGCATCGCCAACGGCCTGGGCTACGTGGGCGTGCTGTGCGTCGAATTCTTCGCGCTGGCCGACGGCTCGCTGGTGGTCAACGAAATGGCGCCGCGCCCGCACAACAGCGGCCACTACACGATGGAAGCCTGCGACGTGTCGCAGTTCGAGCTGCAGGTGCGCACCCTCGCGGGCCTGCCGCTCGCGCCGCCGCGCCAGCACAGCCCCGCGATCATGCTGAACCTGCTGGGCGACCTGTGGTTCACGTCCGGTGAAGAAAAACCGGTCTCGCCGCGCTGGAGCGACGTGCTCGCGCTGCCTGGCGTGCACCTGCACCTCTACGGAAAGATCGAGCCGCGGCCCGGCCGCAAGATGGGCCACCTGACGCTCACCGGCGCCACGCTGGAGAGCGTGCGCGCCAATGCCTCGCAGGCCGCCCTGCTGCTGGGCCTGCCGGCGGTGGATGTGACCGGTCTCGCATGATCCTCGACGGCCAATCCCCCGAGGCCATCGCCGAGGCCGTGCGCGTGCTGCGCGCGGGCGGCCTCGTCGCCTTTCCGACCGAGACCGTCTACGGCCTGGGCGCCGACGCGAGCAGCGACATGGCCGTGGCCGGGATCTTCAAGGCCAAGGGGCGGCCCGCCGACCATCCGCTGATCGTGCACGTTGCCGCCGGCATGAAAGGCACCGAGGCGCTCTCGCGCTTCGCCCAGCCGCTGCCGCTCTTCGCGCAGAAGCTGGTGCAGGCCTTCTGGCCCGGCCCGCTCACGCTGATCGTCACGCGCCAGCCCGGCGTGGGCGCCGCGGCGGCGGGCGGGCAGGACACCATCGGCCTGCGCTGCCCCTCGCACCCCGTGGCCCAGGCGCTGCTCGAGGCCTGCGCCGAGCAGGGCGTGCCGGGCGTCGCGGGGCCGAGTGCCAACCGCTTCGGCCGCGTGAGCCCGACGACGGCCCAGCACGTCTACGACGAGTTCGGCGAGGCCGTGCCGGTCATCGACGGTGGCGCCTGCGAAGTCGGCATCGAATCCACCATCGTCGACTGCAGCCGCGGTGCGCCCGTGCTGCTGCGCCCCGGCCTCATCACGCGCGCGCAGATCGAAGCGGCCTGCGGCGAGAAGCTCAGCGATCGCGACGTGCTCGAAACCCCCGATCCGCGCGCCTCGGGCACGCTCGAGGCGCACTACGCGCCGAACGCCAAGCTGCGGCTGATGGATGCCAAGGCGCTGCAGACGGGCCTGGACGTGCTCGGCGCCAATGCCGCGCACATCGCCGTCTGGGCGCGCAGCAGCCTGCGCTGCCGCTCGCAACGCGTGCTGCAGCGGCGCATGCCCGACGACGCGGCGACCAGCGCGCACCAGCTGTTCGCGGTGCTGCGCGAGTTCGACGCGCAAGGCGTCAAGCTGATCTGGGTCGAGACGCCGCCCGACACGCCCGAGTGGGAAGGCGTGCGCGACCGGCTCCAGCGCGCCTCGGCCGCCTGATCCAGAAACACCGAGGAACCGGCTTTGCCGGGCCTCAGGTGTTGCCCCCGGTCGGGGGTTGGCGAAGCGACACGAAGTGCGCGCAGCCTGGGGGCGAGCCCTATCCCCCGGCGACAAGCACGCCCTGGAAGAACCCGCGCGCTGCCGCCAGGCAGAACGGCGGCGCCAGCGTGCCGTGGTACGCGGCGGTGACCGCGCGCGCCTTGTCGGCGTCGCTACCCGCCGTGCTTTGCGCGAGCGAGCTCTTGGCCTGCGCGAAGCCCGCGCGGGCGGCCGAGTAGGCGTCGATCGCGGCGGAATCCTCCAGGTCCACCACCGACAGCGCCGCGGCAGGCATGCCCTTCGCGCGGAAGTAGCCCGCGGTGGCGCGGGTGCTCACGAAGTTCACCGTCGGGTCGTTGGCGCCGCCGCACATCAGCACCGGCCGGGTCGGCACCCAGTTGCGCAGGTCGTTGGCGAGCGCCGCCTTGCGAAAGCCCGTCGAGGGGCTGCAATTGAGCGGCGCCGTCGCGCCGAGCGAAGCCGCCGTCGCGGGCAGCGCGTTGCCGGGGCAGGGGTTGGACTGGATGTCGCCCGCCGCCTGCGTGAGGTAGCTCTGGCGCACCAGGTTGTTGGCGCCGTAGAAGATCGAGAGGTCCGGGCTCACCGGTCCCGGCGTGGCGCCTGCCGGGAACAGCGCCAGCTGCGGCAGCTTGCCGCTGGTGAACAGCGTGTCCGGCGTCGCGCTCGGCAGCAGGGTGTCGATGCCGGTGGCGTACTGCGCTTCGTACACGTCGCTGGTGGCGTTGTAGACGTTGCCGAACTGCTGCTGCCAGCTGGTCGACAGCAGCGGCACGAAGAGCGTCGCGCCCAGCGCCGGCCAGCCCTGGAAGGTGTAGTCGGTCAGAAGGCTGATGGCCGAAGGGGCCGAGAGCGGCGCCGAGGCCGTCACGGCCTTGCCCGTGGCCTGCATCTCGCGGTGCGCGGCCATCGCGACGTAGCCGCCCTGCGAGTAGCCGGTGATGAAGAGCGAGCCCGCGTCGTTCGCGTCGATGCCCGAGAAGGTCTTGCGCGCCGCGGTGAGCGCATCGACCATGTCCTTGCCCTGCTGGTCGCCGTTCAGGTACGGGTGGTAGGCGAGCGTCGACTTGTCGTAGCCCGCGTAGTTGGGCGCCACCACGATGAAACCCTGCGCCGCGAGCATGGCCGCGACCACCACGCCTTCGCCGGCGGCCGCCTGTTTCGTGTCGGTCCACTTGGCCAGGTTGTAGTCGCGCGCGGCGTTCGTGCCGTGCGCATAGAGCACCACCGGCCGCGCCCCGTTGCAGGCGATGTCGGTGCCCGAGGGCACCATGATCGCGGCGGTCGCGGTGGTGGCTTCGCCCTTGCCGCCGACGGTGCGGTATTCGAGGTAGCGCGTGTCGATGCCGCACTTGGGCGTGCCCGCCACCTGCAGCAGCGCGCGGCCCTTGTCGTCGGCGCCCAGCAGTGTCTTGAACTGGTCCACCGACAGCCGCGTGACCTGCGCGGGCGGGTTGGTCACGACCGAGCCGCGTCCGGTGTCGGTGACGGGCGGCGGAAAGCCCACGCCGATGCCGCCGCCACCTCCTCCGCCCCCGCAGGCTGCAAGGAGCAGCGTGGCGCCCGCGAGTGCCGCCATCTTGTGCAGCGGCATGGATGGTTGTCGTTGTGGCTTGTTCAAGGCGTGTCTCCTGCTGTCGCTGTGTGGAATCGAACGGTCGTCAGATTCTGGGCAGCGCCATGGCCGCGCGCAAGCGGCGTTCGCCTACAGAAGATTTCAGTACACCGTGGGCCGGCGCAGCCGTTGGTGGTCGTCAGTTGTCCTGTGCGGCCCAATCGACCAGCGCGTCGAACGCGGCGCGCGTGGCGCCCGCGTTCTCGCCGTTGGCGATGGCCACCAGCACATAGCGCCGGCCGCTCGCGCCGTGCACGTAGCCGGCCACGCCCGAGGCGTCGCGCAGCGTGCCGGTCTTCAGGTGCGCGGCGCCGCCCGAGCGCAGCGCGCGCTTCTTCAGCGTGCCATCCACGCCCGAGGCGGGCAGCGACGACATCAACTCCGGCATCACCGGCGAGCGCCACGCCACCTGCAGCATCTTGCCCAGCGCCGCGGCGCTGATGCGCTCGTCGCGCGAGAGGCCCGAGCCGTTCTCGAACACCGGCTGCGCCTCGCCCGTGCCGATGCGGTCGCGCCACCACTGGCCCAGCGCGCTGCGCGAGGCCTCGAAGGTGCCGCGGTTCTTCTGCGTGAGGCCGATGGTGAGGAACACCTGCTGGGCCATCACGTTGTTGCTGTACTTGTTGATGTCGCGGATCACCTCGGCCAGCGGCGGCGAGCTGAACTCGAAGGCGGGCTTCAGGCCCGCGGGCACGCGGCCCTCGCGCATCTGGCCGCCGACACGCCCGCCCATCTCGGCCCACATGCCGCCGAGCGCGCGCAGGCTGTAGGTGCGCGGATCGCCGTAGGCCACGGCCCAGCTCTTCTCGCCGCAGGCAGCCGGAAAAGCGCCGTTGAAGCGGATGCGGTTCACGTCGCTGAAATCGGTCTTGAGCGCGGTGCGCCAGTCGCCGCATTCGCCGGGCGAGAGCGGCACGGTGGCCGGCATCGCCACGCTCGCGAGCGGCGGCTCGTAGCTCACGCGCGCGATCTGCGCGGCGCGGTCGGGCGCGAAGGTCATGTTGACCGACTTGAAGTTGACCAGGAGCGCATCGGGCGATGCGTTGTAGGGCCGCAGCGGCTCGCCGTCGAACGCGCTCGGGTCGTTCTCCACCGTGTTCTCGAAGGCGCTGCGGTCGATCACGATGTCGCCGCTCACCGTGGTGATGCCCAGGCCCTGCACGTGGCGCAGCATCAGCCACACGCGCTCGAGCACCAGCTTCGGATCGCCCTGGCCCTTGATGTAGAGGTTGCCGTTGAGCACGCCGTTGCTCACCGACCCCTCGACGTACACCGGCGTGGTCCAGCTGTAGGCGGGGCCGAGCAGGTCGAGCGCCGCGTAGGTGGTGACCAGCTTCATGATCGAGGCCGGATTCACCGGCACCTGCGAGCGCCAGGCCAGGCGCGGCGGGCGCACGCCGTCGGCATCGGCCACCAGCAGCGTCACCGTGTCGCGCGACACCTTGGCGCGCGCCAGGGCGGTTTCGACTTCGGTGGGGAGCGCTTGCTGGGCGAAGGCGCTGGCCGAGGCCAGCGCGGAGAGACAGATGAAGAGTGACGGGATCAGGCGGGTGGCGAAAGGCATCCGGCGATTATCCCGGCGCAAGCGGGCCGCGCCCGAAACCGCCCCGCGGTCATCGTGCGCCCGGATGCAGCCCCAGCACGTTCGCGCCGATGGACGGATCGACGAAGCGCTCCAGCCGCTGCGGATGCAGGATCACCGTGATCTCGCACGAGCCCGTGCCCACCGTGAGGCCCAGCAGGTGCCCGCCCGCGCCGATGAAGGTGCCGTCCGTCACGATGCCGTGCGCGTGGATCGAGGGCTTGCCCTCCTTCCAGGCGATGGAGCCGGTGAGGTTGGCGAGCTCCACGTCCTTGAAGGTCTTCGGGTTGAAGACCTTCTTCGCGAAGTCGTAGAAGCCGAACGTCGCCTCGCGCATGAAGCCGATGCCCACGATGCTCGCGCTCGGAATCTGCTCGACCACCGCGAGCCTCTCGATGTGCGCGATGACGTCGTCGCCGTTGCGCAGCACCATGAGGTAGCCGGTGGGCGTGCGCGTGACCTTGCCGGTCAGGTCCTGCGCCATGGCCGAGTTGCTTGCAAAGAGCGCTGCGCAAGCCGCGGCCAGGACGAACAGGGTGGATGCGAGGGTCTTCTTGATGAACATGGTTTGTCTCGTTTCGTTGTGATGGGATTCAGCAGATGCACGGTTGCGGCTCGCGCCGCGGAAGGCGAACGCCCGCGCGCCGGAATGCGATCCCGGCGCGCCGGTGTTCGACACGGGGTGGCCCGCGGCAGTCGCGGGCGGTTGGAGACGGAAACGGCGGCGGATGCCTAGTGCGCGGGCGCCGTCGGCACGCGGCTCGCTTGCACCTTCGCATGCACCTTGGCGCGCAGCCGCGCCACGTTCACGACGAAGCGGCTGTGCGTGCCGCTGGCGACTTCCTCGTCGCCTTCGTGCACGCTGAAGTCGAAGTCCACGCTGCGCCCGTCGACCGCGCGCACGCGCGCCTCGATGCGCACCGTCTGCCCGAGCAGGGTCGCGCCGACGTGCTTGAGCGCGATGGCCGTGCCGACGGAAGACTCGCCCTCGTCCGCGTGATCGAGCAGGAAGTCCAGGCACGCCTCTTCCACATCGCGCACCAGTTCGGGCGTCGCGTAGATGCGCAAATCCTCGCCCAGGAAGTCGACCGTGCGCGCGCGGTCCACCGCGAGTCCGCGTTGCAGCGTGGCGCCGGGGTGCAGTTCTTTTTTCATGCGATGTTCCGATGGAGCGGGTGCGTCAATTGACGTTGTCCCGACTGGTTGCGTGTCGTTCCGCGAGGCAGTCTAGGAACGTCGGCGCACCGCGGCAAACGAGTTTTTCTCGAACGATTGCCGAGAAAATATTGAAGCGCCGCCGCCCCTTCCAATTCGCGCTTTATCCGCGCCTCATCCGCTCCCGAAAGAACCGCCCCACCATGTCGCGCCCCATCCCTCCGCTCAATCCGCTGCGGGCCTTCGAGGTCGCGGCGCGGCACCTGAGCTTCACGCGCGCGGCCGATGAACTCTTCGTGACGCCCTCGGCCGTGAGCCACCAGATCAAGACGCTGGAAGAAAACCTGGGGATCGCGCTGTTCGTGCGCGACACCAAGTCGCTCACGCTCACCGCCGCGGGCAAGGCGTACCTGCCCGGCATCCAGGAGGCCTTCAAGCAGGTCATCTACGCCACGCAGCTCTTGCGCCAGTCGCAGGGCTCGCCCTCGCTCAAGATCAACCTGCCGCCGACCTTCGCGGTGAAGTGGCTGATCCCGCGCATGCGCCGCTTCATGCAGGCGCACCCGGACATCGACCTGGAGATCTCGACCTCCAAGCACATGGTCGACTTCACCCGCGAAGACTTCGACATGACCGTGCGCTACGGCCGCGGCATCTACCCGGGCCTGCATTCGGAGCTGTGCCTGCCGGTGGAGGTGTTCCCGGTGTGCAGCCCCGCGCTGATGGAAGGCGCGCATCCGCTGAAGACGCCGGCCGACCTGAAGCACCACGTGCTGCTGCACGACCACAGCACCTACAGCGACGTGAGCAATCCCGACTGGGGCGTGTGGCTCGAGCATGCGGGCGTGACCGACGTGGACGCGACGCGCGGCCCTTCGTTCTGGCCCAGCCACCTCGTGATCAACGCCGCCGTCGACGGGCTGGGCGTCGCGCTGGTGAAGAAGAACTGGGTGATCAAGGACCTGGCCGACGGCCTGCTCGTGCGGCCCTTCGAGCTCGCGCTGCCGGTGGAGTTTTCCTACTTCATGGTCTACCCGCAGGACCGCCGCACCGACCCGCGCATCATGGCCTTCGTGGCCTGGGTGCACGAGGAAATCGCGCGCGACGCGGGCGTGGCGCCGGCCTGATGCGCCGCGCGCTTCAGGCCAGGCGGTAGAGGCGCACGGCGTTGTCGTGCAGCAGCTGCCGGCGCTGCGCCGCGGGGCGCTCGGCGATGGCGGCGAGAAAGCCGCGCAGGATCGTCGCGTAGTCCGCCACCAGGCTGTCGACCGGGAAGTTGCTCGCGAACATGCAGCGATCGGCGCCGAAGATCGCGATCGCATCGCGAATCAGCGGCACGTTCGCTTCCTCGGTCCACGGCAGGCCGGGCCGGCCCAGCCCCGAGATCTTGATCGCGGTGTTCGGCTGCGCGGCCAGGCCTTCGAGCGCGCCGCGCCAGCCGGCGAGCCCTTCGTCGCTGCGGTCCGACGGAAGGCCGGTGTGGTTGAGCACGAGCAGCGTGTGCGGAAAGTCGCGGGCGAGCTGCGCGGCCTGGTCGAGGTTCCACCACGGCGCCTGCAGGTCGAACGACAGCCCGTGCGCATGCAGCAGCGCGTAGCCGCGGCGCCAGCGCGCGTCGTCCATCGAGCCCGCGAGGCCTCGACGGGCCGCCGATGCGGACGTTGCCGTCACCGGCTTGTGGCGGATGCCGCGCACCAGCGCGAAGCCGGCCTGCGCGGCGAGGATTTCGGGCGCGTCGTCGCGGTCCAGCGCCGCGTGCGCGACGATCGCCGAGGGCCGGCCTTCGGCCGCGGCGAGTGCCGTGAGCCAGCGCGTTTCGGCCACCGGGTCGCTGCGCGCCCACTCGGCCTCGATGTGCACCGTGAGCGCGGGCGCGTGGCCGCGCGTGTCGCGCGCGAGGTCGGCGGGCAGGTAGTTGCGCCGCAGCGCCGAATAGTCGCCGTAGCGGAAGTTCGGCACCGTCTCGCCCTGCAGCCAGGGGTAGGGGTGCAGGTCGAGGTTCCAGAAGTGCTGGTGCGCATCGACGAAGGGCTCGTCGAACGTGAACACGTTGCCCATCGAATTCATCGCCGGATTCTCGGCGCTCAACTGGACAGGTTGATCTTGCCCGCGAGCGCCTTGAAGAAATCGCTCTCGCGCGCCATCACCGCTTCGAGCGCCACGTCGTCGGCGTAGGTGTCGGTGCTGAAGTGCAGCTTGGCGAGGGCGTCGAGCCACACCGGCTCCTTCACCGCCTTGGCCGTCGCCGCCTTCAGCACCGCGACCACGTCGTCGGGCGTGCCGCGTGGGGCCGAGAGCCCGCGCCAGATGCCGATCGACAGGTCGATGCCGCGCTCCTTGAGCGTGGGAATTTTCTCGAAGCCATCGGCCACGCGCCGGTCGGCCATCACGGCCAGCGCCTTGAGCTTGCCGGCGGCCACGTAGCTGGACACCTCGGCCGTGCTCACCGTCACCGCATCGATGTGGCCGCCCAGCAGCGCGAGCACCGCGGGCGCGCCGCCCGCATAGGGAATGTGGTTGAACTTCGCGCCCGTCTTCTCGGCGAGCGCCGCGGCCGCCATATGCCATGTCGAGCCGTGGCCGGCGTTGCCCACGCGGATGTTCGCGTCGGCCTTGCGCGCGGCCTCGACGAATTGCTCCAGCGTCGCGTAGGGCGCGTCGGCACGCACCACGACCGCGGCCGGGTCGGCGTTCAGCCGCGCGATGGGGCGCAGGTCCTTGTACGAGAACTTGGCCAGGCCCAGGTGGTTCAGGAAGGTGAGCTCGGTGGACGACAGCACGATGCGGTAGCCGTCGGGCTTCGCATTCACCACGTCGCCCAGCCCCAGCACGCCGCTCGCGCCGGGCTTGTTGATGACCACGATGGGCTGCGGCAGGTACTTCGCGACGGCCGCGCCGAACGCGCGGCCCACCACGTCGGCGCCCCCGCCGGCCTGCCAGGGCACGACCAGCTCGATCGGCTTGTTCGGATAGGTGCCGCCCTGGGCGCGCGCGGCGCCGGTGATCGCCGCGAGCGGCAGCCCGAGCGCGAAGGGCAGGGCCGAGGGAATGGCGCGCAGCAGCCGGCGGCGCGCGAGGTCTGTCGATGCGATATTCATTTGTCTTTGTCTCCGTCGCGTGTTTTCTTGTGCGCTGTCCGGCTTGCGTGTCTTCAGTCTGCTGCCGCGTCGGCTTCGGCAGTGACTGCGGTCACGGCTCCGAAGGCGCCACTCTGGCGCAAGGCTTCGATCGCCGCTGGCGTCATGCCGATTTCCCCCAGCACCTGGTCGGTGTGCTGGCCCAGCAGCGGCGCGGGATGCCGCACCTGCTGCGGCGTGCCCCCGAGCTTGACCGGAAATCCGAGCGCGCGGGTCTCGCCCTCCACCGGGTGCTGGATCTTGAGCACCATCTCGCGCGCCACCGCCTGGTCGCTCGCCAGCGCTTCGGCGTAGTTGAGGATCGGCGCGGCCGGCACGCCAGCGGCCAGCAGCGCATCGACCCATTCGTTCGCCGTGCGGCGCGCGAACTCGCGCTCCAGCTCCTCGATCAGCACCGCCCGGTTGCGGATGCGCAGCACGTTGTCGGTGAAGCGCGCGTCTTGGGTGAGGTCGTCGCGGCCGATCACCGTGCACAGTGCGGTCCACAGCTTCGGGTTGGCCGCGCCGATCACGAAGTGGCGGTCCGACGCGCGCACCGCCTGGTAGGGCGCGCTCATGCGGTTGGCGCTGCCGATGGGCACCGGCACCTCGCCCGTGCCCCAGTACTCGGCCGACTCCCACACCGACAGGCTCATCGCCGTCTCGAAGAGCGAGGCGTCGACGAACTGGCCTTCTCCTGTAAGGCCGCGGCCGATCACCGCGCTCAGGATGCCGTAGGCCGCAAACAGGCCCGCGCCCAGGTCGGCCAGCGGAATCGCCGACTTCACCGGCGCCTCGCCCGCATGGCCCATCACGCTCATGACGCCGGTCATCGCCTGCGCGATCAGGTCCAGGCCCGGGCGCTTGGCCCAGGGGCCGGTCTGGCCGAAGCCCGAGATGCTCGCGTACACCAGACGCGGGTTGAGCGCGCGCAGCGTGGGGTAGTCGATCTTCAGCCGCGCGGCCACGCCGGGGCGGTTGTTCTCCACCAGCACGTCGGCGTCTTTCACGAGCGCGTAGAAGGCTTCGAGGCCGGCCGGGTTCTTCAGGTCGATTTCCACGCTGCGCTTGTTGCGGTTGAGTGCGAGGAAGCCGCCGCTGTCGGCGCCCTTCAGGCGAAAGCCCATCGAGCGGCGCGTCTGGTCGCCGATGCCGGGCGTCTCGATCTTGATCACGTCCGCGCCCATGTCGCCGAGCAGCATGCAGCAGAAGGGGCCGGCCATGATCTGGCTGACGTCGAGGACCTTGATCCGGGAGAGAGGAAGAGGAAGGGACACGCGGGTGCTCCGTGGGTTGTGTGGGGGCGCGATCGAACGGCTCAGCGGCCGGTGAACACGGGCCTGGCCTTGGCCAGGAAGGCCTGGAAGCCGATCTGGAAGTCCTCGGTGTCGAAGCAGGCGTAAGCCTCGGCGTTCTCGGCGTCGGTCAGCGGCGCGGGCTCGGCCAGGCGGCGCACGAATTCCTTGTGCCAGCGCGCCACCAGCGGCGCGCCCGCGGCGATCCGCTTGGCGGCGGCATAGCCCTGTTCGAGCACCTCGGTGTCGTCCACCACGCGGTTGACCAGCCGTTTCTCGAACGCCTCCCTGGCATCGAAGACGCGGCCTTCGAGCACGATCTCCAGCGCGATCGCGCTGCCGACCAGGTTCACCAGGCCGCCCAGTTCGCCGAAGGACATCACCAGCCCCAGCTTGTTGACCGGCACGCCGAAGCGGCTGGAGTTGCCGCAGATGCGCATGTCGCACACCGAGGCGATCTCCAGCCCGCCGCCCACGCAGGCGCCCTCGATCACTGCGATCGTCGGGTGCTTGCTGTGCGCAATCGCGTGCATCGCGCGGTGGGTGATCTCGCCGTAGGCCGCGGCCTGCGCCGCGTTGGCGCGGCTGGTGCGGAACTCCTCGATGTCGGCGCCCGCCGAGAAGGCCTTGCCGCCGGCGCCGCGCAGCACCACGCAGCGCAGGTCGTCGTCGGCCGAGAGCTCGGCGAACGCGTCCGCCAGGCCCTGCCACATGGACTTGTCCATGGCGTTCATCTTGTCGGGCTTGTTGAGGACGACGGTGGCGATGCGGTCGTCGCGCTCGACCTGGATCAGGGAAGTCATGCGGCTGTGTCTCTTTCGTTGGAGGCCTGCGGCAAGGAGGCCGGGTTGCGAATGCGGCGAAGTCTAGGGAGCGCGCGGAGCGCAGCCAAACGAAAAAAACTGGGGCAGCGTTCAAGAAAAACTCGCGCCATGACGGGCCTCTGGCCTTGTGAATTTTTCTCGGCCGCACTTCAAGTAATTCCACGTTGCCGCGCCACCGGGCCGTTCCTAGACTCGCGCCCCACAACGAACCCTCGAGCACATCGAGCACATCGAACACCTGGAACACAGCGAACCGGAGACCGCATGGCCCTCATCAACTACATCACCCAGATCCAGATCGACTTCGGCGCGGTGCAGCTGCTCGCGCAGGAGTGCGACCGCATCGGCATCCGCCGCCCGCTGGTCGTGACCGACGCCGGCGTGCGCGCGGCGGGCGTGCTCGACCGCGTCACCGCGCAGCTCGGCGCGGGCCGCGCGTTCGTGGTGTTCGACGGCACGCCGTCCAACCCCACCGAGGCCGCGATGCGCGCCGCCGTGGCGATGTACGCGGCGCACGATTGCGACGGCATCGTCGCGGTCGGCGGCGGCTCGGCCATCGACCTGGCCAAGGGCGTGGCGGTGTGCGCCACGCACGAGGGGCCGCTCAAGTCCTTCGCCGCGATCGAGGGCGGCGCCGCGCGCATCACCGCCGCCACCGCGCCGGTCATCGCGGTGCCCACCACCGCCGGCACGGGCAGCGAGGTCGGCCGCGGCGCGGTGCTGATCCTGGACGACGGCCGCAAGGTCGGCGTGCTGTCGCCCTACCTCGTGCCGCGCGTGGCGCTGTGCGACCCGGAGCTCACGCTCGGCCTGCCGCCGATGCTCACCGCGGCCACCGGCATGGACGCGATCGCGCACTGCATGGAAACCTTCATGGCGCCCGCCTTCAACCCGCCGGCCGACGGCATCGCGCTGGATGGCCTGCGCCGCGCATGGCGCCACATCGAGCGCGCGACCGCCACGCCCGGCGACCGCGAGGCGCGGCTGAACATGATGAGCGCCTCGATGCAGGGCGCGCTCGCGTTCCAGAAGGGCCTGGGCTGCGTGCACAGCCTGAGCCATGCAATGGGCGGGCTGGTGCCGCGCCTGCACCACGGCACGCTCAACGCGATCCTGCTGCCCGCGGTGATCCGCTTCAACGCGAAGGCGCCTTCGATGCAGAAGGACGAGCGGCTCGCGCGCATGGCGCAGGCCATGGACCTGGCCGGCGCCGACGAGGTGGCGCCCGCGGTCCATGCCATGAGCCAGCGGCTCGGCCTGCCGACCGGGCTCGCGGCGCTGGACGTTTCGCCCGGGATCTTTCCGCGCGTGATCGAAGGCGCGCTCAAGGACCACTGTCACAAGACCAACCCGCGCGAGGCGAGCCCCGCCGACTACGAGGCGATGCTGGCCGCGTCGATGTAGGCGCGGGCCGGCACGCGGCCAACGGATTCATTCCCCAAAAAAGACGGAGACAAACGCACCATGCAAAGACGCCACTTCATCGCTTCGGGCCTCGCGGCAACCGCCGCGGCGGCCGTTCCCTCTTTCGCGGCAGCATCGCCGCTGCCCACCGCGCCGGTGCGCATCGTCGTGGGCTTTCCGCCCGGCGGCGGCACCGACGTGATGGCGCGCGTGATGGCGCAGAAGCTCGCCACCGCCTGGGGCGTGCCGGTCACGGTCGAGAACAAGGCCGGCGCGGGCGGGGTGATCGCGGCGGAGTACGTCGCCAAGCAACCGGCCAACGGCACCGTGCTGCTGATGACCAACATCAGCAACCACGCGATCGCGCCCGCGCTCTACCCCACGCTGGGCTACGTGGTGGAGCGCGACTTCACGCCGCTGGTGCTGGTGGGCGTCACGCCCAACCTGCTGATCTGCAACCCGAGCCAGCCCGCGCGCACGGTGAAGGACCTGGTGGCGCTGTGCCGCGCCAAGCCCGGCACGGTGACCTTCGGCTCCTCGGGCACGGGCGCCTCGCAGCACATGGCCATCGAGCTCTTCAAGCTGCGCGCGGGGGTCGATGCGCTGCATGTGCCGTACCGCGGCTCGGGGCCGATGCTCACCGATCTCATCGGCGGGCAGATCGATTACAGCTTCGAGACCATGACCTCGGCCACGCCGCATGTGGCCAGCGGCAAGCTCGTGGCGCTCGCGCAGACGCGCCTGCAGCGCTCGCCCGCGCACCCGCAGGTGCCCACGGTGGCCGAGCTGGGCTACCCCGGCTTCGATGCGAGCACCTGGTACGGCCTCGTCGGCCCGGCGCAGATGCCGCCCGAGATGGTGCAGCGGATGAACGAGGACTTCAACCGCGTGCTCGCGATGCCCGACGTGGCCGCCAAGCTCGCGAGCTACGGCGCCGAAGACGGCGGCGGCACGGCCGCGAAATTCACGGCCTTCATCGCGACCGAGAAAGACAAGTGGGCGCAGGTGGTGAAGGAAGCCAAGGTCACGGTCTGACGTGCTCCGACGCGCGCCGAAGCGCACCCGCAGATTTCAACGACAGGAGACAAGAGACATGAACAGGAAATTCAAGGCGCTTTCATCGGTGCTGATGGCGGCGACGATGGCCTTTGCGGCAAGCACTGCAACCGCGCAATCGCCCGTGAAGCTGCGCTTCAGCCACACGGTCCCCGAGACCGATTCGCAGCACAAGGCCGCGCTCGAATTCGCGAAGCGCGTGAAGGAGCGCACGCAGGGCGGCGTGGAGATCCAGGTCTTCGCCAACAGCCAGCTGGGCAACGACGTGACGCTGGTGACCGGCGTGCGCAGCGGCACCATCGACATCGGCGCGACCGGCAATCCGTTCGTCACGGGCCTGGCGCCGCGGCTCAACGCGCTCGACCTGCCCTATCAGTTCGCCGATGCGCAGCAGGCCTACCGCACGCTCGACGGCCCGGTGGGCCGGTCGCTGCTCGACGAACTCGCGGCGCACCAGATCAAGGGGCTGGCGTTCTGGGAGATCGGCTTTCGCAGCCTCGGCAACAACAAGCGGCCGATCAACAACGCGGCCGACATCAAGGGCCTGAAGATCCGCACCACGCCCAACCCGTCGCACCTCAAGGCCTTCCAGCTGCTGGGCGCCAACCCGCAGCCGATGCCGTTCGCCGAAGTGTTCGGCGCGCTCGAGTCGGGCGCGGTCGACGGGCAGGAGAACCCGCCCACGCTGATGCTCTCCTCCAAGATGTACGAGGTGCAGAAGTACCTCTCGCTCACGCGCCATGCCTACACGCCGCTGGTGGTGATCATGAACAAGGCGCGCTTCGACGGGCTCAAGCCCGAGTTCCAGAAGATCGTGCTGGAGGAGGCCGCGAGCGCCGCGAACTTCCAGCGCAAGCTCAACAACGACGGCGAGAAGGAAGCCATCGCTCAGTTGCGCGCCAAAGGCATGCAGATCAACGAGACCCCCGACGTCGCGAGCATCCGCCAGGTGGTGCGCGACGAGACGCGCAAGCTCTACATCGAGAAGAACGGCGATGCGGTGCTCAAGGCGATGGATGCGCAACCCTGACGCGAGGCGCAACACGTCATGAGCACGCTGCTGCCCCGCGCCGTCGTCGACGCGCACCACCATCTCTGGCACCTGTCCGAAGGCCACTTCCCGTGGCTGCAGGAGGGCTACGACGCCGATGCGTTCTTCCTCGGCGACTACGCCGTGCTGCGGCGCGACTTCGGCGTGGACGACTACCGCGCGGCCGTCGAAGACCTGCCGGTCGTGGCGACCGTGCACGTCGAGGCCGAGCGCTCGCGCGCCGAGTCGCTGGCCGAGACGCGATGGCTGCACGCCGTGCATGCGTCGCACGGCTTTCCGAACGCGGTGATCGCGAACGTCGAGTTCCTCGCGCCCGATGCCGATGCGCAGATGCGCCAGCACAAGGACTGGCCGCTGGTGCGCGGCGTGCGCTGCAAGCCGCGCATCTCGCGCGGGCCCGATCACAGCGTGCGCGGAGAGCCGGGCACGCTGCAGGACGAACGCTGGCTCGGTGGCTTGGGCCTCCTGCGCGATCACGACCTGCTGTGGGATGTGCGCGTGCCGTACTGGCACCTCGAAGAGGCGGCCGAGGCCATCGCGCGCTTTCCCGGCTTGCGGGTGGCGGTCGAGCACGCCGGCCTGCCGTGGGACCGCAGCGATGCGGGCCTGGCGATCTGGCGGCGCGGCATGACCGCGCTGGCGGCGCTGCCCGAGGTCTACGTGAAGCTCTCGGAGTTCGGCCTGCCCGATGCGCCGTGGGACGCCGCCAGCACGGTGCGCGTGGTGCGCGAGACGGTCGAAATCTTCGGCGCGCAGCGTTGCATGTTCGCGAGCAACCTGCCGGTGTCGGGGCTGCGCGCGCCGATGGCCGAGGTGGTGCGCACCGTGGCCGAAGGCCTCGAAGCCCTCGATGAGGACGCGTGCGATGCGGTCTGGCGCGGCAATGCGATGCGCTTCTACCGCATCGATCCGGCCGAGGCCATCGGCCTTCGCGGCCGCTGACAGAACAACGACAACAACCGGAGACATCCCACCATGCTTTCCCGCCTCTTCGAGCGCGGCGCCAACTTCCTGATGATCGCGATGATGGCCGTCATGGTCGCCCTCGTGTTCGGCAACGTCGTGCTGCGCTACGCCTTCAACTCGGGCATCGTCTTTTCCGAGGAAGCCTCGCGCTTCGTCTTCATGTGGCTCACGCTCATCGGCGCGCTGCTGGTGATGAAGGACAACGCGCACCTGGGCATGTCCACCATCGTCGCGCGGCTGGGCGAGCGCGGCCAGCGCGTGTGCCGCGGCGTGGCCGACCTGGGCGCGCTCGGCTGCTGCCTGCTGCTGGTGCACGGCAGCTGGAAGCTGGTGGTCATCGGCATGG
Source organism: Variovorax sp. AC194 (assembly GCF_979257995.1). Classification (NCBI taxonomy): domain Bacteria; kingdom Pseudomonadati; phylum Pseudomonadota; class Betaproteobacteria; order Burkholderiales; family Comamonadaceae; genus Variovorax; species Variovorax sp. AC194. The sequence continues at coordinate 516,656 of NZ_OZ409823.1, forward strand.
ACGACCGCGCGCCGGTCACCGGCGTGCCGATCGGCCTCGTATATGCGTGCCTCCTGGTGAGCAGCGCAGGCATGGCGCTGATCCTGGCGGGATCGCTCTGGCGGCTCTTCACCGGGCGCATGACGCGCGCAGAGCTGGTGAACGACACCGCCAGCGCGGGCGAATGAACGAGGCCGCGAGACACCCGCCATGACCATCTTCGTCTTCATCACCTCGCTGCTCGGGGCCATGGCCTTCGGCATGCCCATCGCGTTCGCGCTGCTCGTGTGCGGCGTGGCGCTCATGGTGCACCTGGGCAGCTTCGACACGCAGATCCTCGCGCAGAACATGCTCGAGGGCGTCAACAACTACCCGCTGATGGCGGTGCCTTTCTTCATGCTCGCGGGCGAACTCATGAATGCGGGCGGCCTGTCGTCGCGCATCGTGAAGGTGGCCGACGCGATGGTGGGCCACGTGCGCGGGGGCCTGGGGTACGTGGCCATCATCGCGGCCACGGTGGTCGCGAGCATCTCGGGCTCGGCGGTGGCCGATACCGCGGCGGTCGCGGCGCTCCTGATCCCGATGATGCGCAACGCGGGCTACAACGTGCCGCGCGCGGCCGGGCTCATCGCCGCGGGCGGCATCATCGCGCCGGTGATTCCGCCGTCGATCGCCATCGTGGTGTTCGGCGTGGTCGCGCAGGTGTCGATCACCAAGCTGTTCCTGGCCGGGCTGTTCCCCGGCGTCATGATGGCGCTGACGCTCACGGCCACCTGGTGGCTGTGCGCGAAGAAGGAAAAGAACGTGGCGGTGCGCCGCTTCGATGCGCGCGAACTCGGGCGCCGCCTGCTCGACGGCATCTGGGCGCTGGTGCTGCCCATCGTGATCATCGGCGGCATGAAGTTCGGCGTGTTCACGCCGACCGAGGCCGCGGTGGTGGCCGTGGTCTACGCCTTCATCGTGGGCCGCTTTGTCTACGGCGAGCTGGAATTCAGGCGCATGCCCGAGCTGGTGTTGAGCGCCGCCAAGACATCGAGCACGGTGCTGTTCCTGGTGGCCTGCGCGTTGGTGTCGGCCTGGCTCATCACCATCGCCAACATTCCGGCGCAGGTGACCGAGCTGCTGGAGCCCTTCGTGGACAACAAGATCCTCCTGATGTTCGTGATCATGGTCTTGGTGATCATCGTGGGCACCGCGCTGGACCTGATGCCCACGGTGCTGATCATGACGCCCATCCTGATGCCGGTGATCACCAAGGCGGGCATCGATCCGGTGTACTTCGGCGTGATGTTCATCATGAACAACGCGATCGGCCTTTTGACGCCGCCGGTGGGCACGGTGCTCAATGTCGTGGCGGGCACGGCGCGCGTGAGCCTCGACAGCGTGATCCAGGGCGTGTGGCCGTTCCTGCTGTCGCTCACGGCGCTGATGTTTCTCTTCGTGCTTTTTCCGCAGCTGATCCTGGTGCCCGCGGGCTGGCTGCGCTGAGGCGTTACGCCGCGGGAAAGACGTGCAGCTTCGCGTGGTACAGCAGCATCACCGTCTTGGCATCGGCGATGCGGCCGTCGGCCACCATCGCGAGCGCCTCGTCGATGCCCACTTCGAGCACCTCGATGTCCTCGCCCTCCTCGGCCAGTCCGCCGCCGCTGCCGATGCGCATCGAGGGCTGGTAGGGCGCGACGAAGAAGTGCAGTTTCTCGGTCACCGAGCCGGGGCTCATGAACGTCTCGAAGATCTTCTGCACCGTGCCGAGCCGGTAGCCGAGTTCTTCTTCGACCTCGGCGCGGATGCGCTCTTCGGGCGCTGCGTTATCCAGCAGGCCCGCCGCCGCTTCGATCAGCAGATCGTCGTGGCCGTTGACGAAGGCCGGGTAGCGGAACTGGCGCGTGAGCAGCACCGTGCGCTGCGCGAGGTTGTAGGGCAGGAGCGTCGCGCCGTTGCCGCGGTCGTAGGTTTCGCGGTCCATGCGCTGCCACTGGCCGTCGTTGCGCAGCCACTCGAAGCGGGTGGTCCTGAGCACGTACCAGTTGTCGGAAAGGAGGGTGGTTTCGTGCACCCGGACGCGGTCTTGGAGGGTCATGGGCGGCGAGCATAGGCACGAATTCGTGTAATAACAAGAAAATTCGTGCAGAAACCGTGCAGCCCCGCTACCATCGGCCGATGCTCACCCGCCAGCGCAAGCAACACATCCTCTCGGTCCTGCAGCGCGACGGCAACGTCGTGGCCAAGGCGCTCAGCGAGGAGCTCGCGCTCTCCGAAGACACCATCCGCCGCGACCTGCGCGAGTTGGCGGCCGAAGGCCTGTTGCAGCGCGTGCACGGCGGCGCGCTGCCCATGGCGCCGGCCGACACCGATTTCGCGAGCCGCCAGCAACTCGCGCCCGAAGAAAAGGTGGCCATCGGCCGCGCCGCCGCGCGCCTCGTGAAGCCGGGGCAGGTGGTGTTCATCGACGGCGGCACCACGGCCGTGCAGCTCGCGCGCCACCTGCCGAAGAACCTGAAGGCGACGGTGGTGACGCACAGCCCCTCGGTGGCGATCGAGCTGGTGGCGCACGCGCACCTGGAGGTGGTGCTGATCGGCGGGCGTCTCTTCAAGCATTCGCTGGTGGCGGTGGGCGCCGCGGCCATGGGCGCCATCGCGCGGGTCCACGCCGACACCTTTTTCATGGGTGTCGCGGGCGTGCACGCCGAGGCGGGGCTGACCACCGGCGACATCGAGGAGGCCGAGATCAAGCGCGCGCTGATGACCGCGTCGGCCGAGACGGTGGTGCTGGCCTCGTCCGAGAAGCTGGGCGTGGCGTCGGCCTGGGTGATCAACCCGGTCGGCGCCGCGACGAGCGTGCTGGTATCGCCCAACGCGCCCGCGAAGGTGCTGGCGCCGCTGCGCCAGGCGGGGCTCGCCATCCTGCGCAGCGACGACCCCGGCGCCGGCTGATTTACCCCAACCTGGGCGCGCCTCCGGGGTGCCCTCGATAATCGGGGGATGCCCATCGCGCCCCGCTTCCTTGCCTTCGACACCAGCACCGAGCACCTGTCGGTGGCGGTGCAGAACGGCGAGCAGCTGCTCGCGCACAGCGGCGCGGGCGGCGCGCAGGCCTCGACCACGCTGCTGCCGCTGATCCAGCAGCTGCTGGCCGACGCCGGATTGAAGCTGGCCGAGCTCGACGCGATCGTCTTCGGCCGCGGGCCTGGATCTTTCACGGGCCTGCGCACGGCGTGCTCGGTGGCCCAGGGCCTGGCCTTCGGCGCCAATGTGCCGCTGCTGCCGGTCGACACCCTGCTGGCCGTGGCCGAGGAGGCGCGCCATGCCTTCGGCGCCCGGCAGGTTGTTGCCGTGCTCGACGCGCGCATGGACCAGCTCTACGCCGCCCGCTACGACTTCGATGCCGCCGGCCCGCTCGGCGGCGACGATGAACCGCTGCTGCTCTCGCCCGAGGCGCTCGAGGTGCCCGCCGGCTGGTCGTTCGCCGGCAATGCCTTCGCCGCCTACGGCGCCCGTCTCGCGCCCGCCGCCGCCCGCCACGAGGTGCTGCCCACCGCCACGGCGATGCTGCGGCTGGCGCCCTCGCTGCTCGCGGCAGGGCGGAGCGTTCCAGCAGACCATGCCTGGCCGCTCTATGTTCGCGATAAAGTGGCGCAAACCACCGAGGAGCGCGCCGCCATCAAGGCGGCCGCTGCCGCAGCAGTCACGCCACCCACCACCGCATGAGCGCCGTCCTCCAGCCCGTCGAAGCCCGCCTCGAGCCGCTCACCGTCGAGCGGATCGACGCCGTCTGCGCGGTCGAGCTGACGGCCTACACGCACCCCTGGACGCGCGCGAACTTCACCGATTCGATGGCTGTCGGCTACCACTGCCAGTGCCTGCTGGCGCCCGGGCTGGCGAAGGGCGTGACCTCGCCGGTCACCGGCCTGGGCGAAACGCTCATCGGCTACTTCGTCGCCATGAAGGGCGTGGACGAGGTGCACCTCCTCAACATCACCGTGGCGCCGGCTTTCCAGCGCCAGGGCTGGGCGCCGCTGATGCTGGAGGCGCTCTCCGGCTGGTCGCGCGCCGAGGGCGCGCAGTGGCTCTGGCTGGAGGTGCGCGAGAGCAACCGGCGCGCACTGGAGATCTATGCGCGCCAGGGCTTTCGCAGCGTCGGCGTGCGCAAGGGGTACTACCCCGCGTTCGAAGGCAAGCGCGAAGACGCGGTCGTGATGAGTTTGCGTTTGAACGAAACAGGCTCCGCCTGGGGAGCCTTGAAGTAATGAGTGCGGTGCAGACACTGAAGCTCGATGCGCGCCAGCGCGCGATGCTCGACGAGATGGGCGTGAAGGTCTGGTGGCCGGTGCCCGAGGCGGCCGAAGTGGTCGAGGCCGCGCCCGGGGTGGATGACGCGGTCGAGGTGGCGCCGGAACCGGTCGCCGAGCGTCATGTGCCGCAAGCGCCGGTCGCCGCGCCGGCGCCTGTGGCGAGGCCCGCGGCGGCACCGGCACCGGTCGCGCGCCCGGCCGCGACGCCGACGCCCGCCACGCACGGCGCCGAAGTGCTCGTCGAAGCGCCCTGCCGCCTTTATGCCGACGCCGCCGATGCCGCCGATGCCGCCGACGCCCCCGCTTCCCCGCAAGGCGGCTGGCTCGTCGTCGCCGACATGCCCCCCGAGGCCGACGGCCGCCATGGCGAGCCTTTCTCGGGCGATGCCGGCCGCCTGCTCGACAACATGCTGCGCGCCCTCAAGCTGCACGACGGCAAGACGCCGGTTCACCTCATGCGCACGCACCGCGGCGTGGCCGCCGGCCAGCCCGGCAGCCCGCGCCAGATCGCCGAAGCCTTCGGGGAACACGCCGCCGCGCTCGCCCCCGGCGTCGTGCTGGCGATGGGCCCGCTGGCCGCGCAAAGCCTGATGCAGAGCGGCGATCCGCTGGGCAAGCTGCGCGGCCGCGCGGTGCCGCTGGCGTCGGCCGACGGCGTGCCGGTGGTGGCGACCTACCACCCGGCGTACCTGCTGCGGAATCCCGCCGACAAGGCGCGCGCCTGGGCCGATCTGTGCCTCGCGGCGGAACAACAAACGCCGTCGGCGTAGGACTGCCGAATGGGGTCCTTAAAATCGGCCCCCATGACTTTTCTCGACAAGCTGGCTGCCGCACAGCAAAAAAACGGTTCGTTGCTCTGCGTGGGGCTCGATCCCGAGCCGGCCAGGTTTCCCGGGGGATACAAGGGCGACGCCGCCAGCATCTACGACTTCTGCGCGCGCATCGTCGATGCGACGGCCGACCTGGTCATCGCCTTCAAGCCGCAGATCGCCTACTTCGCCGCGCACCGCGCCGAAGCCCAGCTCGAGAAGCTGATGGAGCACATGCGCCGCACCGCCCCCCACGTGCCCGTGATCCTGGACGCCAAGCGCGGCGACATCGGCTCCACGGCCGAGCAGTACGCCATCGAAGCCTTCGAGCGCTACGGCGCCGACGCGGTGACGCTCTCGCCCTTCATGGGCTTCGACTCGGTGGCCCCGTATCTCAAGCACGAAGGCAAGGGCGCCTTCCTGCTGTGCCGCACCAGCAACCCTGGCGGCGCCGACCTGCAGGGCCAGCGGCTGGCCGATATCGAAGGCCAGCCTTTCCTCTACGAGCACGTCGCCAAGCTGGCGCAGGGCCCGTGGAACCTCAACGGCCAGCTCGGCCTCGTGGTGGGCGCGACCTATCCGGCGGAAATCGAGCGGGTGCGCGCACTCGCGCCGACGGTGCCGCTGCTGATTCCGGGCGTCGGCGCCCAGGGCGGCGATGCGGTCGCCACCGTGCGCGCCGGCTGGCGGGCCGATGCGCCGATCATCGTGAACTCGTCGCGGGCGATCATCTACGCCTCGTCGGGCGAAGACTTCGCCGATGCGGCCAAGAACGCCGCGCGCGCCACGCGCGACGCCCTCGAAGCGGCCAAGCCCTGAGCCGTCAGGCTCTGCGGAGCCGGGTGAAGAGCTCGAACTCCCAGTTGCGCATCCCCAGCAGCAGCGTGTAGCCCTCGCGGTCCTTGGCCGACAGCTTCTGGTCGGTCTGGTGCTGCTGCGCGAAGTCTTGCGCCACGCGCTGCAGGCGTTCCAGGAAGGCGGGCGCCAGCGAGCGGCTGATCGAGCCGTGCACCAGCAGCAGGCCCTCGGCCGGGCCGTCGAAGCCGCCGCGGTAGTAGTCCAGCACCACGTTCTCGCGGAAGAACTCCATCACCGGGCCGTGCGGCCGCCAGCGGAAGGTCTTGGCGAGCTTCAGGCGATACCGGTTGAGCGGGCGCAGCTCGATGATGCCGATGCGGTCCAGCTGCGCGAGGCAGCCGATGCACTCGGCTTCGCTGATGCGGTAGGCGGTCACGATCTGCTCCAGCGTCCACTGGCTCAGCACGCTGATGGCCACCAGGAGCAGCTTCTTGTCCTTGACCACCGCCTTTTCCTGCTCGTGCGTGAGCTCCTTGAGCAGCGGCTGGGCGTCGGCCACGCGGCGGGCGAGCTCGGCGAAATCGATCTTCAGGGCCCGGCAGATGGCGTCCACGCGCGACAGCGGCATGTCGCTCTTGGCCAGCATCCGCTTGACGCTGGATTCGGCCATGTCGAGCGACCGGGCCAGGTCGGCGTAGGTCATGCGGGCGCTTTTGAGTTCGTTCTTGAGGGCGAGTACGAGGTCGACGGTGGTGCTCATGAAGGGTGTGTGGCGCTGGGCGGGTATTAGAAAAAGATACCGTTGGGTGTGAAATAGTGCCTCGTATCGATTCTCGATGCCTGCAGAGCGACTGGCAACTAAATTCCGCGGCTCGTTACCCACCCAACCGAGGTCCGCCATGCTCCTGCCCACTTTCAGCCGCCGTGAACGCGCACTGTTCTTCACCTTCGCGCTGCTCACGCTCGTCGCCTTCTTCGGCCCGGCGCTGCCGGCCGCCGACGTGGCGTTCGCCGCGGTCTTTGCCGACGACCGGGGCTGGCATGGCCTGCCGAACGCGATGGACGTGCTGAGCAACCTGCCGTTCGTGGTGATCGGCTTCCTCGGGCTGTACCGCCTGAACCGCATCGACCGCTCGCACCAGGAAGCGCTGTCCGAATTTCCGCTCGCCCCGCCCGCCAGCGACCCGCCGGACAACACGCTGGACTGCGCCTGGCTCTTCTTCGCCGGCCTCATCGCCACCGCCGCCGGCTCGGCGTTCTATCACCTGATGCCCGACGCCCCCCGGCTCGCCGCGGACCGCGCCGGCATGGCGGTGGCCTTCGCGGGGCTGATCGGCATCGCGGTGTGCGAGCGGGTGAGCCAGCGCGCCGGCTGGCCGGCGGCGTGGTTCATCCTGACGGCGGGGCTGCTGGCGGCCGAGGTGGCGCAGGAAAGCGGCAACGTCATGCCCTGGGCGCTGGTGCAGTTCGGCGGCATGGCGCTGGTGCTCACCCTGGCGCTGGCCGTGCCGATGCGCGGCGCGGTCGGGCTCAAGCTGGGCTGGGTGATCTTTTTCTACGCGCTGGCCAAGGCCTTCGAGCTGGGCGACCGCCAGATCTACGAGGCGACGCATCACCTGGTCTCCGGCCACACCCTCAAGCACCTGACGGCGGCGCTGGCGGGCCTGCCGGTGCTGCTGGCGCTGCGCACGCTGGAGAAGGGCTGGGAAGCCAGGCTGCTGCGGCACAATCCCGACGCAGCCGCACTGACGGCCTGAGGAGAATTCTTCGAATGACAACCCCCGCCGCTGCCGCCACCCCCGTGGCGTCTCACGAAGCGAACGCCCACGCCAACCAGTTCGCCTTGCTCAAGCAGCGGCGCTTCGCGCCTTTCTTCTGGACGCAGTTCGCGGGCGCGGCGAACGACAACCTCTTCAAGTTCGCCTTCACCGTCATGGTGACCTACCAACTGCAACTGAGCTGGATGCCCCCGGCCATGGCGGGCCTGGCGATCGGCGCCCTCTTCATCCTGCCCTTTTTGCTGTTCTCGGCCACAGCCGGGCAGCTCACCGACAAGTTCGACAAGACGAAGATGATCCGCTTCGTCAAGAACCTGGAAATCGCGATCATGCTGATCGCGGCCTGGGGCTTCATCACCGCCAATGCGGTGGTGTTGCTGGGCTGCGTGTTCCTCATGGGGCTGCACTCCACGCTCTTCGGGCCGGTCAAGTTCGCCTACCTGCCGCAGGTGCTGGATTCGCGCGAACTCACCGGCGGCAACGGCATGGTCGAGATGGGCACCTTCGTCGCGATTCTTCTCGGACAAGTGGCGGGCGGTCTCCTGGTGGCGGTGCCGCAGATCGGCCACACGAGCGTGGCCATAGCCTGCGTGCTGCTCGCGCTGGTCGGGCGCGGCGTGGCGCAGGCCATTCCGCAGGCGCCGGCCACCGACCCGGGGCTGGTCATCAACTGGAACCCCTTCAGCGAAACCTGGCGCAACCTGAAGCTCGCGCACGGCAACGTGGTGGTGTTCCGGTCGCTGCTGGGCATTTCGTGGATGTGGTTCTTCGGCGCGGTGTTCCTCAGCCAGTTCCCCAGCTTCGCCAAGGAAGTGCTGCACGGCGACGAGCAGGTGGCGTCGCTGCTGCTGGTGGTGTTCTCCATCGGCATCGGCGTCGGCTCGCTCCTGTGCGAGACGCTCAGCCGCCGGCAGGTGGAAATCGGCCTCGTGCCGCTGGGCGCGATCGGCATGAGCGTGTTCGCGATCGACCTGTACTTCGCCTCGCGCGCGCTGCCGCCGGTGGCCGAGATGGGCCTGGGCGCCTTCGTGCACCAGGCGGCGCATTGGCGCGTGATGGCCGACCTGGGGCTGCTCTCGCTCTTTGCGGGGCTCTACAGCGTGCCGATGTACGCGCTCATCCAGCTGCGCAGCCAGCCCACGCACCGGGCGCGGATCATCGCGGCGAACAACATCCTCAATGCGCTCTTCATGATCGGCAGCTCGGTTATCGCGGGCGCGCTGCTGGGCGCAGGCTTCACGATCCCGCAGATCTTTCTCTTCACCGGCATCGCCAACGCGGTGGTGGCGTTCTACATCTTCATGCTCGTGCCCGAGTACCTGCTGCGCTTCGTGGCCTGGGTGCTGTCGCGCTTCGTCTACCGCTTCGAGATCAAGGGCGACGAGCACATCCCCACCGAGGGCGCGGCCGTGCTGGTGTGCAACCACGTGAGCTTCATCGACGCGGTGCTGCTGATGGCGGCGAGCCCGCGGCCTATCCGTTTCATCATGGACCACCGCATCTTCAAGGTGCCGGTGCTCGGCTGGCTGTTCAAGCTGGCCAAGGCGATTCCGATCGCGCCGCAGAAGGAAGACCCTGCTGCCTACGAAGCGGCCTTCGCCAAGGCGCTGGCCGTGCTGCGCGAGGGCGACCTGCTCGCGATCTTCCCCGAGGGCGCGATCACCCGCGACGGCACGCTGCAGCCCTTCAAGGGCGGCGTGATGAAGATCGTCGAAAGCGCGCGCGCCGAGGGCATCGAGCCCCCGGTGATCCCGATGGCGCTGACCAACCTCTGGGGCTCGTACTTCAGCCGCATCGAGCTGCGCGGCGGCCAGCAGGTCGCGATGGCCAAGCCCTTCCGCCGCGGCTTCTACAGCCGCGTGGGCCTGAACGTCGGCCAGGTCGTGCCGCCGTCCGAAGTGCAGCCCGAGGCGCTGCAGCGGCGCGTGAACGGGTTGCTGGCGGCCTGAAAAGTATCCCTCGGAGATACCAGTAGCGGCTCAAACCGGAACTGGTCGAAGCATTCGAGTCCCGCGGTGCGGTGGCGAACCATCATTCGCCCACCTTCACAACGCCGCGAGGCACTCATGCAACCCTTCTCATCCACCACCGTTTCGCTCCAGCGCGACACGCGGGCCTGGCAGTTCCAGGTCTGGGCTTCTTTCGCTGTCGCCGTCTTCCTCTGCGCGACCGGCTTGAGCTGGCTGCCGGGCGAGGCGCTGGACCGGGCGTTCATGGTGATGGGCTACGTGTTCTGCCTGAGCACCGCCTTCATGCTGGCCAAGTTCATCCGCGACAGCCAGCAGGCCGAAGCCAGCAGCAGCGCCGGCCGCGACGTGCCGATGTGGCGCCTCGTGGTCTGGGGCAGCTTCTTCACCGCCATGGGCCTCACGGGCTGGGGCCTCGTGCGCATGGAGATCAACGACGCCTACAAGGCCTTCTTGGGCGTGAGCTGGCTCTTTCTCATCAGCTCGGCCTTCACGCTGGCCAAGACGCTGCGCGACCGCCACGAAGCCGACCTCGTCGACGCCCGCCTGCAAGGCCGCCGCGCCGCTCGCCAGGAAGCTGCGGCTTCCGCCTCGGCCGAATGAGCGCCGCTGTTTTTCAACCCATCGTCAACCAACGAAAGAACGTCATGAAAAAGTCGATTGCCACGCTTGCTCTCGCTGTCTGCACCGCGTTCGCGGGTGTCGCGGCGCCGCTTCATGCACAGGCCCAGAGCGAGGCGTCGGCAGCGCTCTCGCTGATGCCCGTCGCCTCGGTGATCGGCGCGGCGTCCGTCGTCGGCGCATCGGCCACGGCGGTGGTCGCGGTGCCCGCGGCCCTGTCGGTGGGCGGCTCGACGCTCGCGGTGGTCGCCGTCGAGGCGTCGGCCGATGGCACGGTCTACGTGCTGGAGCGCGCGTCGGATGGCGCACGCGCCAGCGTCAAGGTGATGGGGCGCGCAGCCAACGGCGCGGCGGCCTCGGTGGGCACGGCTGTCGTGGTCAGCGTGATCGGCAGCGGCATCGTGCTCTCTGCCGCGGGCGAGGTGCTGGCCTTCGTGCCCAACGCCATCGGGCGCGCGCTGTTGCACAACGAGAGGCTGTCGTGAAGCGCGCGCTCGCGGTGTGCCTGCTCGCGCTCGTGGCGCAGCAGGCGCAGGCCGGGCGCTCTTGCGAGCAGGTCAAGCCGAGCCCGGCGCTCATCGTCCGCGGCATGCAGCTGGCCGAGCGCACCTCGCAGCAGCTCGATGCGAGCGGCGCGCGCGTCGTGCTGCTGGCGCGCGCCGGGCAGGACCTGAGCAAGTACGGCCTGCGTTACTCGCACCTGGGCATCGCCTATAAGACCGACGAAGGCCCGTGGCGCGTGGTGCACAAGCTCAACCAGTGCGGCACCGCGGTGGCCGCGGTATACCGGCAGGGGCTGGGCGAATTTTTCCTCGACGACCTGTGGCGCTACGAGGCCGCCTGGGTCGTGCCCACGCCGCAGGTGCAGGCGCAACTGCTGGCGGCGCTCGCCGAGTCGCCCTCGCGCATCGTGCGGCTGAACGTGGCGCCCTACAGCATCGTGAGCTACGCGTGGGGGCAGAAGTACCAGCAGTCGAACCAGTGGGCCATCGAGACGCTGGCCGCCGCCATGGAGCCCGCCACCATCCACAGCCGCGCGCAGGCGCAGGCGTGGATGCAGTTCAAGGGCTACGAGCCGACCACGCTGAAGCTCGGCCCGCTCACGCGGCTGGGCGGCCGCGTGGGCTCGGCCAACATCGCCTTCGACGACCATCCGAACGAGAAGCGGTTTTCGGACCGCATCGAGACGGTGACGGTCGATTCGGTCTTCGCGTGGATGCCGCGCGCGGGGCTGGGCGGGGCGCCGGTGGCGTTCAAGCTGCAATAAGAAAAGAAACTCCTGGAGAAGAAACGAAATGAGCAAGTCATTGCGCCTGTCCGAAAAATGGTTCCGCCGCGGCCTCTGGCTCGTGGCGCTGGTGTTCGCGAGCTTCCTGATCGGCCTGGGCAGCACGGTCGTCGGCGATCTGCCGCAGGTCGAACGCGTGCGCGGCATCGACGACTTCATCGACCTGCGCGCGGCCGAGCCGCTGCGGGGCACCATCAAGGCCTCCGAAGCCACGGAGCTGCAGGCCGCGCGCGACCTCGACCAGATCCGCCTGCAGCTGGCCGCCGCGCAGCAGGCCAGCGCCAACGCGCGCGAAACCTTCGGCAACTGGATCGCCACCCGCCGCGCCACCGCGCAGCCCGACCAGGACACCGAACTCATCGCGCGCACCAAGGCGCTCGATGCGTTCAAGCAGAAGGAAGACGCCGTCCAGCGCCAGGTCAACGCGCAGCAGAAGATCACGCTCGATGCGCGCCAGGCCGAGCAGCGCGCCCGCACGGCGCTCGCCGAGCTGGAGCGCGATGCGCAGGTGAAGCTCGATGCCGAATACCGCCGCATCGAGCTGCGCGTGTTCGCGTACCGCCTGGCGCTCACGCTGCCGCTCCTGGTCGTGGCCGGCTGGCTGTTCGCCAGGAAGCGCAAGAGCACCTACTGGCCGTTCGTCTGGGGCTTCATCTTCTTCGCGCTGTTCGCGTTCTTCGTGGAGCTGGTGCCGTACCTGCCGAGCTACGGCGGCTATGTGCGCTACGTGGTGGGCATCGTGCTCACGGTGCTGGTGGGGCGCTACGCGATCGTCGCGCTCAACGCGTACCTTGCGCGCCAGAAGCTCGCCGAGCAGCAGCCCGACCAGGTGCGCCGCGAAGAGCTGAGCTACGACGTCGCGCTCGCACGGCTAGGCAAGGGCGTGTGCCCCGGCTGCGAACGGCAGGTGGACCTGAAGAACGGCGAGATCGATTTCTGCCCGCACTGCGGCATCGGCCTGTTCGACCACTGCGGTGTGTGCGAGGCGCGCAAGAGCGCGTTCTCCAAGTTCTGCCATGCCTGCGGCACCTCGGCCCATGCGGGGCCCGGTGGCGGCACAGCGCCGGCCTGAGGGCCGCGCGGAGGCGCTGCATCTTTCCATTGCAAGCGGGTATTCCGCACGCTGCGTGGCCGATTTTGGCGAAGCTGTCGCCGCAAGGTGTTAGAACCTTGGCCTGCGCTGCATTTCGCACGCAGCCGGCGTTCACTTTCATGCGTCGCCCGGCCTCTACCACGCACGACGAGGACCTCCTACCATGAGCTTTTTCGGCAAGATTTTTTCCAAGATTTTTCCGTCGGCCAACGCCGCTGAAGTCGTCGCCGCACCGCCGGCGGCTGCATCGGGCGCACCGGCCGCTGCGGCACCACCGCCCTCGATCCCGCTGGGCGACGTGCCCGCCATCCTGGACGCGATGCCTGGTGCCGCCGGCCTGAACTGGCGCACTTCGATCGTCGACCTGCTCAAGTTGCTGGGCCTGGACAGCAGCCTTGCCGCGCGCAAGGAACTGGCCAGCGAAATTCTCTACAGCGACGGCGAGCCGGGTTCGGCCGAATGGAACATCGGCCTGCACAAGCAGGTGATGAGCCGCATCGCAGCCAATGGCGGCACACTGCCGGCCGAACTGCGCGACTGATCTTCGCGATCGGTCAACAAAAGCCCGGCAATGCCGGGCTTTTTCTATGGGGGGAGCGCTGGATTGGCATGGCTGGCGCGAACGTCGTCGCTCGGAGGCGACTCAAGAGCCAGGTGCGCGCCGTGTGACCCACCAAGCCGACAGCACGATCAACCCTCCACCCACCCAGCCTTGAACCGTCACCGTCTCCTGCATCCAGAGGACCGCGGCCAAGGCGCCCCACAGGGGTTCGCTTCCCATCAACAATGCCACGCGGCTGGGGCTGGTTCGCGATGCCGCATAGTTCTGGACGAAGAACGCGAGCACAGTGCACATCAGAACCAGGAATGCCATCGCGCTCCAGAAGGAAGCGCTGACCGGCAACGAATGGAAGGCGTGGCCTCGCACCAGCAACAACGCGAGAAGAATTCCCAAGGTCATCACCCCCATCTGGATGGCCGTCAGGGTCAGTGCAGGCAGTCGATGCGATTGCCCATATTTCCGGGTCATGCACACCATCACGCCGCGAAGAAAGGCGGCAAACACCATGAGGCCATCGCCCCAAGCCAGCATGGGGCCGCCACCATGCTGAAAGGCCAGCAGTCCAGCACCGATCATGGACAGGGCGGCGGCGCCAAACACGGCCGCTGTGGGTTTCTGCTTGAGCAGCCACCACTCGCAAAAAGGCGTCATGGCGACGCACAGGCTGATCAGGAAAGCCGCATTGGACGCCGTGGTGAGGGAGACCCCGAAGGTTTCGCAGACAAAGATGGCCAGGAGGTTCACGCCCAGCATCAAGGCGCCACCCAAGGCGCCGCGCCAGGGCATGCGTACCAGTGGCCACAAGGCGGGCGACAGGATCACGAACGTCAGCCCGAAGCGCAGAAGCAGGAACTCGAGCACGGGCAGTTGCTGCGTCGCCAGCTTGGCCGCGGCGTAGCTTCCGCCCCAGACGGCCGCCACCAGCAACAGCAGCAGTTCGATGTGTCCGAACTTGAGGACACGCCAAAGCCGCTTGCCGACAGATGCTGGGGCACCGAGCCCGACGGCAGAGTTGCTCATGTCGGCATCTGGGTGAACGCGACGACAAGCACATCGCGGTATGCCACGTTGCTCCCGGGAACGGCCGTGAGTGCAGACACCGCATGCATGGTTTCGTGATCGTTTCCGACGATGACATCGAATGGGTACATCAGGGTCTTCTGCCAGAGCACCTGTCCAAGATGATTGGTCACGGTGGTTTCGGCTCCCCGCACGTTTCGGCGGGACATCAACAAGCTCGCGACGTAGTCCACGCCGTCGCGATGCAGGCCCTCCGGCGTCGGCTGTCCATGCTGGCTTTCGCTGGCGAAGATGCGGTAGGGATGCAGCCGGATGTTCCAGCGGCATGCCCTCCCTTCGCAGTGATTGAACATTGCCGTCAGCGCATCGAGCAAAGCGGCGAGCACCACATGGCCGACGAAGCAGGGTTCAAGCGGATCGAACAACCGCGCGATGCCGCCATTGAGTGCGTTGATGTACTTCGGCTGTTCGTACGGCCCGTGGGGCAACTGAGTTCGAAGGCCCTCTGCGGACGATTCGAATTCGCCATATCGGCGATACCGGTAGTTGCCGCCATCGCCCATGTGTCGGTCCAGCGTCAAGCTGTCCCAATGCGCGCCGAAGCTTTCCGTCTGACCGGCCGAGAGGTCCAACAGGTACGACACCGCGTTTCCCGGAATGAAGACGAAGTTGTCGCTTTCAAGCTTTCGAGCGAAGGGCTCGACATGGATGCTCCCTTGCGCAGGGATCTGCGCCTTGGACGGGCCCGTCATGTGCATGCCCCTTCCCGGGTGGTCCGCTCGCCCGACGTGATCGGGCTGAACGTGCGCTGCGCGGAATTCCTCTCCCACGCGTCACGATCGGTGAGGTACAGGGGGTTCTCCGCACGTATCGCGCGCACATCCATCGCGCCTTGGCGCAGCGCGTAGCCCACGGAGCCCGAGACCTTGCTCGCCGATGTGCGAATGAAGGCATCCGCGCTCTCGCGCAGCATCCCGTACCAGCGCCCTTCCACGGCTTCGCGTGTCCAGATCTGCTCGACGGACCGCTTCTCGCGCAGCAGTTCCGCATCGAGAACGGCCGTTTCCAGATGGCGGTAGGCATCCATCAAGATGGTGGCGGCCGGCGCTTCGCGCAGTTCCAGCACCTTCTGGCCACCCTCCAGATGCTCCAGCCCGCTGTATCTGCCGATGGCGAAAGCGCCCACACGCCGATTGAGCTGTGCGATCAGGTCCACCAACGATAACGATTGCCCGTCGACTGCGACCGGCACGCCGCTCTCGAAGCGAAGGAAAATGTCCTCGGGAACAGGGGCTCGTTCAGGTTCGCGCGTCCATTCAAACAGGCTGGGCGGGACCCAGAAGCTTTCGGGATTGTCGATCGAGCCGGACTCGAATTCCCTGCACCACAAATTGGCATCGCCACTGATGCCTCTGGCCTGAAAGCGAGTGAGCCCCACTTGCTGCAATGCGGCGATCTTTTCCTCGCGGCTCAGAATCGAGCGCTCGTAAGGTGTGCCATAACAGCCGGTGTAGCCCAACTGGTCGATCGCGCCATTCAACCGTCTCAGGCTGTTCTGCGAGGTGTTGGCGGTGTGCACGATGGCGCCGCAGCCAAGGCGTGCGGCTGCCTGAACGGCCGAGCGCGCCAGGATGGGGCGAGACAACGATGAGCTGACGGGATACATGCCCAGGTACAACGCCTGCGCGCGAATGGCCGGAGCCACGGCCTCGTTGGCAAATTCCTCCCTGGCATCCACGATCACCAGGTCGACGCCAAAGAACTGTGTGATTTCTTTCAGGTCGTGAAGGTCGCACCCCTCGCCAACGTCGATCGAGAGAGCCGTTGTTCGCAACCCTCGATCTGCCAGTTCCTTGAGTATGTAGCTGCTGTCCAGCCCCCCGCTGAAAAGCGTGAGCACATGATCGACCTGTCCCACCATCGCATCGAGGTCATCGAAGCTCCCAATCCTTCTCTTTTTCACGCCGCTTCCTCCTGAATTTTTTTGACGTGGCGCATTGTTCAGGGGGCACTTGCGCAAAACTAGACCCACCACAGAACAGGACATGTACCCAGTGAGAATGAATGACTTCATCGGTTTCATGCACGAGATGGTGGCCTTCGTGCTGGTTGCGGAATCCGGCAGTTTTTCGAAGGCGGCACAACAGCTCGCGATGACGCCATCGGCCGTGAGCCGGCAGATATCCCGTCTGGAAAAGGCCATGGGCGTGAAGCTCATGCACCGAACTACGCGACAACTGCGTCTGACGGAGGCGGGACTGGATGTGCTGGAGCGTGGGCGCGAAATGGTAGACGCTGCCAAAGCCACCATGCAGGCGGCGGAGGAGCACATGCGTGCACCCAAGGGGCTGGTGCGGGTGAGCGCACCCAAGGCGTTCGCGCGCCATGTGCTTCAGCCCTGTCTGCTGTCTTTTCTCGCGCGCTATCCGGACGTCGATGTCCACGCGATGGTGGTCGATCGCCGCGTCGACGGCCTGCGGGAGAACGTGGATCTCGTGATCCGGCTGACAGACGATCCGCCGCAGGGCATGGTGGCGCGCAGCCTGATGCCGGTGCAGCAATGGGTGGTTGCCAGTCCGGGCTACCTGTCGGCGCACGATGCCATCGGGCGGCCGGAGGACCTCGTCAATCACAGTTGCCTGTCGTTGGGCGAGCAGGACCGGGACAACCGATGGTGTTTCTCTCGCAATGACGAAACCCGCGAGGTGCTGGTTCGAGGGCGCTTCACCATCAACTACAGCGAGATGCGGCTGGATGCAGTCTCGGCAGGTTTCGGCGTTGGCTGCGTGCCCGACTTCGTGGCCCGGGAGGCAGTGGAGCAGGGCCGTGTTGTCCGTGTGCTGCCGGATTGGACCTTCCAGGCCAGCTACCAGGGCACCGCGTATCTACTCTATGCAGCGGCGCGCTACACCACCCCGAAGGTGCGCGTTCTCATCGAACATCTGATGGACGCGCTGTCGACGTCTCGTTGAGCCGGATCCCGGAGGGTTCCTTCGGGGAATCAATAGCGCACGCAGATCGAGAACGAAGGCTTCAGGTCCAACCCGCATCCACCACATAGTCCTGCGCGGTGCACATCTTCGAATCATCCGCAGCCAGGAACAGCGCCATCGCCGCAATGTCCTCGGCCATCACACGCCCCGGCAGGCACTGTGCGGCATCGATCTCGGCAGCGGACTCGGGCTTGACCCACAGCTTGATCTGCCGCTCGGTCATCACCCACCCCGGAACGATCGAGTTGACGCGGATGTTCTGCTTGCCCAGGTCGCGCGCCAGCGAGCGCGTGAGGCCGCGCGCCGCCGCCTTGCAGGCCTGGTAGACCGGGTAGCCCTTGCCCTTGATCATCCAGCTGATCGAGCCGAAGTTGATGATCGAGCCGCCGCCCAGCGCGCGCATGTCGTCGGCCACCGCCTGCGCGGCGAAGAACTGGTGCTTGAAGTTGACGGCCACGAGGCGATCGAAGTCGTCGCTGGTGACATCGGCCATCTCGTGGCGCCGGTCGTTGGCGGCGTTGTTCAGCAGCACGCCGATCGGGCCGAAGCGCTCTCGCACGGCAGCGATGATGGCAGTGAGCGCGGCGGTATCGGTCACGTCGCAGGCGCTGAACAGCGCGGGCGACTCGCCCTGCAGTTGGGCGGCGAGCGCCGTGCCGGCGGCCGTGTCGAGGTCGCAGAAGCCGACCTTCGCGCCCTGCGCATGGAAGGCCCGCACCAGCGCCTCGCCGATGCCGCTGGCACCGCCCGAGATGAAGACGGTGCGCCCGGCGAGCGACGGATAGCGGGCGGTGTAGGGGGAAGTTGAGGAGGCTGTGGTCATGGGGGAATGAAGACGACGGCGGTGGAAACAGGCCACGAGCGTACCGGATGCGGCCGCCATGGTGGAAACGCGGGCTTCCGCCCGGCGTATGGCTTCCGGCCTGTGGGCAGGATGGTCTCGCGTGGATAGGCTTGCGGACATGAACTCGTTCCATCGCCGCGCCCTCGTGAGCTTCGCGCTTCTCCCGGCCCTCATCGTGGCGCGGCAGGTGCGCGCCCAGGGGGCGGCGCCCATCCTGCTCTTCAAGGTGGTCTCGCCGCGCGACGACGTCGTCGTGGGCATCGAGGCCGCGCAACTCGGCGCCGGCGCGACGCCGCCCGTGCAGCGTCTGGCCGCGATGCTGGCCGACAAGGGGCAGCTCACGCTCTGGCAATACGCCTCGCAGCATGGCGAGGGCGGCGCGCTGGTGCAGGCGCCGCTGCGGCAGATCGTCGTCTTCAAGAACGACCTGCTGCGCATCGAGCCGTACAGCACACCGCTCGCGATCAAGGCGCCGGGCGCCTCGAAGTAAATAAAGCGCGAAGTTGGACGTGCAGGGCCGCCGGCTAGACGCCGCGCGCCCGTTCGGCCTTGAACCGTGCGCGGAATTCCGTGAACGTGCCCGCGTCGAGCGCCGCGCGAATCTCGGTCATCAGGTTCAGGTAGTAGTGCAGGTTGTGGATGGTGCACAGCATCGGCCCGAGCATTTCGCCGCAGCGGTCCAGGTGGTGCAGGTAGGCGCGGCTGAAGCCTTCGCGTCCGCCGTCGTTCCACGACACGCCCGAGGTGCCCGCGCAGGCGTGGCAGGTGCAGCTGGGGTCCACCGGCTGCGGGTCGCTCTTGTGGCGGGCGTTGCGCATCTTCAGGTCGCCGAAGCGCGTGAACATGGTGCCGTTGCGCGCATTGCGCGTCGGCATCACGCAGTCGAACATGTCCACGCCGTCGGCCACGCCCTGCACCAGATCCTCGGGCGTGCCCACGCCCATCAGGTAGCGCGGCTTGTCGGCCGGCAGCCGGTGCGGCGTGTGGCCCATGATGTGCAGCATCTCCTCCTTGGGCTCGCCCACGCTCACGCCGCCGATGGCGTAGCCGGGAAAGTCCATGTCCACCAGCGCCGCGAGCGATTCCTCCCGCAGGTTCTCGAACATGCCGCCCTGCACGATGCCGAAGAGCGCATTGGGGTTCTCCAGCCGCGTGAATTCGCCCTGGCAACGCTTGGCCCAGCGCAGGCTCAGTTCCATCGAGATGCGCGCCTCGGCCTCGGTCGTGATGTGGCCCTTGGTGTCGTAGGGCGTGCACTCGTCGAACTGCATCACGATGTCGCTGTTCAGGATGGTCTGGATCTGCATCGAGACCTCGGGCGTGAGGAACAGCTTGTCGCCGTTGACGGGCGAGGCGAACTTCACGCCCTCCTCGCTGATCTTGCGCATCGCGCCCAGCGACCACACCTGAAAGCCCCCCGAGTCGGTGAGGATGGGCTTGTTCCACTTCTCGAACTGGTGCAACCCGCCGAAGCTGGCCATCACGTCCAGGCCCGGACGCATCCACAAGTGGAAGGTGTTGCCCAGGATGATCTGCGCGCCCATCTCTTCCAGGCTGCGCGGCATCACGCCCTTGACGGTGCCGTAGGTGCCCACGGGCATGAAGATCGGCGTCTGCACCTTGCCGTGGTTGAGCGTGAGCGTGGCGCGGCGCGCGTGGCTCGCGGGGTCGGTCTTGAGGAGTTCGAAGTTCAGCATGGTCGTCTTCAATCTTTTTGTCGTGCCAGCAGCATGGCGTCGCCATAGCTGAAGAAGCGGTAGCGGTTCGCAATGGCGTGGGCGTACAGCGCCATCACCCGCTCGTACCCCGCAAAGGCCGAGACCAGCATCATCAGCGTGCTCTTGGGCAGATGGAAGTTGGTGACGAGCACGTCGACGTGCGCGAACGCGAAGCCCGGCGTGATGAAGATGCGCGTGTCGCCCGTCGCCTCGCCGCTCTGGGCCCACGACTCGAGCGTGCGCACGGTGGTCGTGCCCACGGCGACGACGCGGCCGCCGCGCGCCTTGCATTCGGCGATCGCGCGCTGCGTGGCCACGGGCACTTCGTAGCGCTCGGCATGCATCGTGTGCTCGGCGATGTTCTCGGTCTTCACCGGCTGGAAGGTGCCGGCGCCCACGTGCAGCGTGACGTTGGCGCGCTGCACGCCGCGGGCTTCGAGCGCGGCCAGCAGGCCTTCGTCGAAGTGCAGCGCGGCCGTGGGCGCGGCCACCGCGCCGGGCACGCGCGCGAACACGGTCTGGTAGCGGCTCTCGTCGTCGGCCGAATCGGTGTGCGTGATGTAGGGCGGCAGCGGCACGTGGCCGCAGCGGGCCATCAGCGCATACGGGTCCTCGCCCGCATCGCTCTCCAAGCCGAAGCGGAACAGCGCGCCGTCTTCCTCGGGCCAACGACCCAGGAGCGTCGCGCGAAAGCCGCCGACCATCTCCAGCGTGGTGCCCACGGGCGGCTTCTTGCTGACCTTCATGTGCGCGACCACCTCGTGGCCCTGCAGCACGCGCTCGACCAGCAACTCGAGCTTGCCGCCGGTCGGCTTCTCGCCGAAGAGGCGCGCCTTGACCACGCGCGTGTCGTTGAAGACCAAGAGGTCGCCCGCGCGCAGCAGCGAGGGCAGGTCCTTGAAGATGCGGTCGGCCGGCGCGTCCCCCGTGCCGTCGAGGAGACGGGAGGAGGTGCGTTCGGAAGCCGGGTGTTGCGCCACCAGTTCGGGCGGCAGGTCGAAATCGAAATCGGAGAGCGTGAAGGCGCGCATGGTGCTTGAGGGCCGGACGGGCCCGTGCCAAGGAGGCATGGAAGAAAGAAAACCGGGGGAAGGGGCGATTGTCCCATGCCCGCAATCCGGGGCCCGGTGCGGGGTTGCCGAGGCAGAATCGACGGATGGTCGATTCATCCGTCGCGCGCGTCCCGCTGGCGCCTCCTCCCTCCGAAGGCGAGCTCTTCAAGAAGATCCTCGCAAGCGCCTGGCAGGGCCTGCACCCGGACATCCGCCGGCGCTTCGACAAGAACCCCTCGCCGGGCAAGGCGCTGCATTACCTGGGCGCGTTGAGCGAGCTGCGCTGCTCGCGCTTCGGCAAGCTGCTGGGGCACCTGACGCAGCCGCTGATCCAGGGCGCGCTGATCCCTTATAGCGACACGAATTTCCCGGTCGAGATCCAGGTCTACGCCAAGCCCGACGACCCGGCCATCTACAAGCAGCGCATCTACCGCCTGCACGGCCGCAAGCCGATCCAGTTCACCAGCTTCATGCGCGAGAGCGCGCGCGGCGAGGTGCTGGAGTACGTGGGCATGGGCCTCGGAATGAAGCTGGTGCTGAGCGTGGAGAACGGCAGCCTGCATTTCCAGAGCGACGGCTATTTCTGGGACGTGTTCGGCTGGCGCATTCCGCTGCCCGGCGTCTTCACGCCCGGCAAGACCTTTCTCTGGCACCACAACGAAACGCCCGAGCGCTTCAACATCCGCATCGAGATCCGGCACTGGCTCATGGGCACGACCTTCACGCAGGTCGGCGTGTTCGAGGAAGTGGCCGACCCGGGGGCAGCCGCCGCATGATAGACACGCACCTGCTGGCGCTGCAGCTCATGGCCGCGCAGGGGCTGATGGGCGCGTTCGACACGCTCTATCACCACGAAGGCACCGAGGCGCTCGCCCAGCGCAACACGGCGCGGCGCGAGCTGGCGATCCATGCGGTGCGCTCGTCGATCTACTGCGCGATGTTCATCGGGCTGTCCGCGTGGGCCTGGCATGGCGCGTGGGCGTGGGTGCTGCTGGCGGTGTTCGGCGTGGAGATCGTGCTCACGCTGTGGGACTTCGTGGTCGAAGACGGCAGCCGCCTCTTGCCGCCGACCGAGCGCGTCACGCACACGGTGCTGGCCATCAACGCGGGCGCATTCATCGCACTGCTGGCGATGAATGCGGTGGACTGGGCCGCGCGGCCGACGGCGTTGGCGTGGCAACCGCAAGGCTGGCTGGGCGCCTTCCTGGCGCTGTGCGGCGTGGGCGTCGGCCTCTCGGGGCTGCGCGACGGGCTCGCGGCGCGTGCGCTGTTTCGCCGCACGGCGCAGGAAGCGGCGCGGGCCGTTCAGGCGCCGGTGCACTTCGGCACGAAGCCCCAGCGCGTGCTGGTGACCGGCGGCACCGGCTTCATCGGCCAGACCCTCGTGCGCCACCTGTTGGCCGACGGCCATGCCGTGACCGTGTGGACGCGCGACGCGCGCTCGGCCGCATGGAACTTCGGCGGCGCGGTGCGCTGCGTGCAGCGGCTCGACCAGATTCCCGAGACCGATTCGTGCGACGTGGTGATCAACCTGGCGGGCGCGCGCATCCTCGGCCAACGCTGGAGCGAGCGGCGCCAGCGGCAGTTGCTGCAAAGCCGCGAGGGGCTCACCACCGCGCTGGTGGCATGGATTGCCACGCGCCCGCGCAAGCCCTGGCTGCTGCTGTCGGGCTCGGCCATCGGCTACTACGGCGTGCAGCCGCAAGGCGATGCCACCGAACTGGCAGAAGACGCGTCGCCGCAGGACATCTTCATGTCGACGCTGTGCCAGCGGTGGGAGAAAGCGGCAGAGGCCGCGGCGGCGCATGGCGTGCATGTGGCCTGCATGCGTTTCGGTTTCGTGCTCGGCCACCAGGGCTCGCTGCCGCAACTGCTGCTGCCCGTCGCGCTGGGCATGGGTGGCCGGTTGGGGAGCGGGCGGCAGTGGCTGTCGTGGGTGCATGTGCACGACGTCGTCCGTGCCATGGCCCATGTGTGGAGCGCCGCCGAGCAGGCGGGAAGCGAGAGCGCTGCGACCGCGCAGGCCTTCAACTTCACTGCACCCGGCGCGCTCAGCCAGGAAGAATTCACCCGCGTGGCCGCAAGCGTGATGCATCGGCCGTTCTGGATGCCGACGCCCGGCGCGCCCGTCAAGCTCTTGCTGGGCGAACAGGCCGACCTCCTGCTCGAAGGCCAGCGCGTGGTGCCCGCCCGGTTGCTGCAGACGGGATTCCGTTTCGCGTTTCCAGAGGCCCGCAATGCCTTGACGGACCTTTGCCGGCCGCGATAGAAGCCTTGCCCGTGCCCGCCAAGAAAGCCCCCTCCACGCCCACAGACGCCGCCACCGCGCCGTCGCCGCCGCAGCCGCAGCCGCCCGGCACGGGCCTGAGCCTCGTGCAGCGCGCCCTGCGCAAGCTCGGCCTCGTGCGCGACATCGACTTCGCGCTCTACCTGCCGATGCGCTACGAGGACGAAACGCGCATCGTCAAGCTTGCCGACACGCGCGACGGCGACATGGCGCAGGTCGAGGGCGTGGTCACCGAATGCGAGGTGGTGTTCCGCCCGCGCCGCCAGCTGATCGCCACCATCGACGACGGCAGCGACACCTGCCAGCTGCGCTTCTTCAACTTCTATCCCTCGCAGCAAAAGCAGCTCGCGGTCGGTGCGCGGGTGCGCGTGCGGGGCGAGATGCGCGGCGGCTTCGTGGGGCGGCAGATCATGCATCCCACGGTCAAGGCCGCGGGCACCTCGCTGCCGGAGGCGCTCACGCCGGTCTACTCGACCGTCGCGGGTCTCGCGCAACCGGTGCTGCGGCGCGAAGTGCGCTCGGGCCTGGCGCGCGCCGTGCTCGACGAGACGATTCCCGTGCAGATCGGCCTGCGCGGCGCGTGGGACCTGCGCAGCGCGCTCACCTTCCTGCACTACCCCACGCCCGACGTGGCGATGGCGACGCTCGAAGACCACAGCCACCCGGCGTGGCAGCGCATCAAGGCCGAGGAACTGCTCGCGCAGCAGCTCTCGCAACTGCAGGCGCGGCTGGAGCGCGCGGCGCAGCGCGCGCCGGTGCTGCCTTCGTCGCTGGAACCCGTGGCGGCTTCGCTGCATGCGCAACTGCTCGCGGTGCTGCCCTTCGGCCTGACGGGCGCGCAGCAGCGCGTGGGCGAGGAGATCACGCGCGACCTCGGCCGCGAGATTCCGATGCACCGGCTGCTGCAGGGCGACGTGGGTTCGGGCAAGACGGTGGTGGCGGCGCTCGCGGCGGCGCGCGCCATCGACGCGGGCTTCCAGTGCGCGCTGATGGCGCCGACCGAAATCCTCGCGGCCCAGCACTTCGGCAAGCTCGTGGGCTGGCTCGATCCGCTCCTGGCCGCGCGGGGCCTGCGCGTGGCCTGGCTCACCGGCAGCCAGAAGAAAAAGGAGCGCGACGCGATGTCGGCCGCGGTCGAGAGCGGCGAGGCCGCGCTGGTCATCGGCACGCACGCGGTCATCTCGGAGAAGGTGCGCTTCAAGAACCTCGCGCTCGCGATCATCGACGAGCAGCACCGCTTCGGCGTGGCACAGCGGCTCGCGCTGCGCGGCAAGGCCGTGGGCCATCTCGAGCCGCACCTCTTGATGATGAGCGCCACGCCGATCCCGCGCACGCTCGCGATGAGCTACTACGCCGACCTGGACGTCTCCACGCTCGACGAGTTGCCGCCAGGCCGCACGCCCATCGTCACCAAGCTGGTGGCCGACCACCGGCGCGACGAGGTGATCGACCGCATCCAGTCGCAGATCGCGCAGGGCCGGCAGGTCTACTGGGTGTGTCCGCTGATCGAGGAGAGCGAGGCGGTCGACCTGCGCAACGCCACCGAGACGCGCGACGAACTGGCCGAGACGCTCGGCGAGGCCATCCACGTCGGCCTGCTGCATTCGCGCATGCCCACCGCAGAGAAGCAGGCGGTGATGGCGGCCTTCACCGCCAACGAGATCCAGGTGCTGGTGAGCACGACGGTGATCGAAGTGGGCGTCGATGTGCCGAACGCCTCGCTGATGGTGATCGAGCATGCGGAGCGCTTCGGCCTGTCGCAGCTGCACCAGCTGCGTGGCCGCGTGGGCCGCGGCGCCGCGGCCTCGGCCTGCGTGCTGCTCTACGCGCCGGGCGACAGCGGGCGCGTGGGCGAGGCGGCGCGCGCGCGCCTGAAGGCGATGGCCGAGACGGGCGACGGCTTCGAGATCGCGCGGCGCGACCTGGAGATCCGCGGCCCCGGCGAATTCCTGGGCGCGCGGCAGTCGGGCGCGCCGCTGCTGCGCTTCGCCGACCTCACCACCGACACGCTGCTGCTCGACTGGGCCCGCGAACTTGCGCCCGTGATGCTCGAGAAGCACGCCGAGCTGGCCCAGCGCCACATCGACCGCTGGCTCGGCACCAAGGCCGAATACCTGAAAGCCTGAGCGGCCTCGCGCTGTTTACGCCGAGGGCCGGCGCGTGAAGGCGAGGATGAGACCGAAGCCGACCATCATGCTGCCGCTCACCTTGTTGAACCAGCGCATCGCGCGGCTGCCGTTCGCGAGCCGGCGCATGCGCGCGCCCAGCAGCGCGTAGAGCGCGATCGCGACCAGCTCGAACACCAGGAAGGTCGCCCCCAGCAGCAGGTAGCTGGAGGCGTACGCGCCGGGCACCACGAACTGCGGAAAGAACGCGGTGAACACCAGGATGGCCTTCGGATTGCCGGCTGCCACGGTGAACTCCTGCCGCGCCAGCGCGCGCAGCGAAGGCGGTGCGACGGTGCCCTGCGATTGCACATCGGCAGTGGGCGCCGCTGCGCGCAGGAGGCGGATGCCGATCCACACGAGATACGCCGCGCCGATGTACTTGATGACATCGAAGGCCAGCTCCGAGGCCACCAGCACCGCGCCCATGCCCAGGCCCGCGACGGCAATCATGAGCGCGAAGGCCACGAGGCGGCCGCTCGCCGCGATCACCGCGGGCGACACGCCGTGCCGCGCACCGTTGGTGACCGACAGCAGGTTGTTGGGGCCGAAGGCCATGTTGATGGCAAAGCAGGCCGGAAGAAACAACAGATAGGTAGAGAGGCTCATGGTTGCATCCTGCTACGCAGATAACTGCGATGACGAAGGTTCGCCATTATCCGCAGCCTCCGCGATGTGTACGACGAAAGCCTGCAGATGCAACAACGCTGCATTAGCGCCACGGTGTTTACGCGGGGTTCTTGCGGCGTGACTTGTTTTCTAGACTGCGCCGCGATGCGTTTTTGCACGGTGTTCGAGGGCTGTGCGATGCCGCGTTTTTCTTCGGACTTTTTCGCTACTGGTCCGCGTCTTGCACGCGTTTCGAAAGGCGGATCGCGCGCCGAATATTCGAACAACACACTGCACGGAGGAAAGTCGCAATGACTTCGAAGAGGATGAACAGACTTGCGATCGCCATGGCCCTCGCCGGCCTCGCATCGCACCAGGCATGGGCCCTCCAGACCTATGCCGGAGACCCGGGAATGATCGGTGCGCCGGCCAGCTGGCGCACGGCCGAGTTCATGCGCGACTGGGGCCTGATCGCGATGGGCACCGAATACGCCTACGCGGCGGGCGTGAGCGGCGCGGGCATCAAGATCGGCGAGGTCGATTCGGGCTACGACGCCTCGCACCCCGAGTTCCCGGTCTCGCGCTATCACGGCGTGCCGGTGGGCGCGATTCCCGGCGCCTACAACGGCGCGTACAACGACCGCCATGGCACGCACGTGGGCGGCACCATCGCCGCGAACCGCGACGGCGGCGCGGCCACGGCGAACATGCACGGCGTGGCCTTCAACGCGGACCTCTTCGTGGCCAACACGGCCAAGACCGACGGCGCCAATTTCGGGCGGCCGCTACCCGGCGATTCGCCGGTCATCACGGTGGACAACCAGCACATTGCCGATGCCTACCGCGCGGCCAACGCGCAGGGCGTGCGCATCATCAGCACGAGCTGGGGCAGTCCGCCGACCGGCGAGCAGTACAACACCCTCGCGCAGCTGCACACGGCCAACGGCTACTACGTGGCCAACAACACCTGGATCCAGGGCGCGTTCGACGCGGCGAAGACGGGCACGCTGATGGTGTTCAGCGCGGGCAACGGCGGCTGGCTCAACCCCAGCCCGCGCGCGGCCGCGCCGTACTTCAACCCCGCGCTCGAAACGAACTGGCTCGCCGTCTCCGCGCTGAGCACGATCGGGCAGACCTTCAATGCCGACGGCTCCGTCAACGTGCCGGGCACGCAGCGCTACAACAAGTGCGGCGTGGCGAAGTGGACCTGCGTCACGGCGCCGGGCTTCCAGATCAATGGCACCGTGCTGGCCGGCGGCTACGCGTCGCTGTCGGGCACGTCGATGGCCGCGCCGCACGCCTCGGGCGCGCTCGCGTTGATCATGGAGCGCTTCGGCTACATGACCAACGAGCAGGTGCTCACCGTGCTGAAGACCACCGCGACGCAGAACGCGACGATCGTCGATGCGGCCGGCACCGGCACCATGGCCAACCCCGAGGCGGGCCAGCAGGTGAAGGTGCCCGATGTGGTGAACGGATGGGGCACGCCGAGCCTGCGGCGCGCGATGAACGGGCCGGGGCAGTTCATCGGGCCGTTCGCGGTCGATACGCAAGGACAGAACGACACCTGGTCGAACGACATCTCCGACGTCGCGATCCGCGCACGCCGCGCGGAAGATGCCGCCGAAGCCACCGCCTGGGAAACGACCCGGCAGACGCGCGGCTGGACCGCGGGCCTGCCCGGCGGCGCGAGCGATGCGGACCGCAGCGAATACGCCACCGGCGTGGCCCGCGAGGCCGCGCGCGGCACACGGGTCTACGCAGGCAGCCTCGAGAAGCTCGGCGCCGGCACGCTGACCCTGAGCGGCCAGAACAGCTACACGGGCAGCACCGCGGTGAACGGCGGCACGCTCAAGGCGGGCGCGGTCAACGCCTTCAGCGGCGCATCGGCGCACAGCGTGGGCGCGGGCGGCACGCTCGATCTCGCGGGCTTCAGCCAGAGGCTGCCGTCGTTGGCGAACGGCGGCGTGGTCTCGCTGGTCGGCGCCGCGCCGGGCACGACCCTCACCATCACCGGCGCCTACGTGGGCAACAACGGCGCGCTGCGGCTGGGCACCGCGCTGGGCGACAGCAGCAGCGCGAGCGACCGGCTGGTGCTCGACGGTGCCGGTGCCAGCGCCAGCGGCCGCACCACGGTGCAGGTCACGAACCTCGGCGGCCTCGGCGCGCTGACCAGCGGCAACGGCATCGAACTGGTCAGCGCGCTCAACGGCGCGAAGACCACCGCGCAAAGCACCAAGGACGCGTTCTCGCTCGCGAACGGCCACGTCGACGCGGGCGCCTACGAATACCGGCTGCATGCGGCCGATGCCGGCGGCGCCGGCGAGAACTGGTACCTGCGGTCCACGGTCCCCGCGACGCAGATCCCGACCTACCGCACGGAGGTCCCGATGCTCGCCGCGCTGCCCGAGCAACTGCGCCAGGGCAACCTCGCCATGCTGGGCAGTTCGCGCGTGCGCATGGGCGACGACGACGCCCGAAGCGGCCGCAACGATGCGGGCGAGGAGACCGGCACGCCGCTGCGCAGCGCCTGGGGCCGCGTCATCAGCACGAACCTGAACATCAGCCAGCAGGGCACCGTGAGCCCGCGGAGCGAGGGGCGACTGACGGGCCTGCAGGCCGGCACCGACCTGTGGGCCGACCGCAACTGGCGCGCCGGCGTGTACGTCGGCCGGCTCGAAGGCGATGCCCGCACCCGCGGCTTCGCGCGCGGCGTGTTCGATCTTGCCGTCGGCAGCAACGACCTGCGCAGCGACTACCTCGGCCTCTATGGCAACTTCACGAGCGAGGCGGGCTTCTACGCCGATGCGGTGCTGCAGGGCGGCCGCCACCGCTACACGACGGGCCCCTTCGACAGTTCGCCTTCGGCTTCCGGCAAGGGCAGGAGCACGCTGCTGTCGCTGGAGGTGGGCCAGAGCTTCGCGCTCGGCAGCAACTGGAACATCGAGCCGCAATTGCAGCTCGTGCACCAGCGCGTGGACATCGACGACGTGAGCCTCTTCGGCGCCCGCGTCTCGCAAGACACCGACAGCGGCTGGACGGTTCGCGCGGGCGTGCGGCTCAAGGGCCAGATCGCCACCCGTGCCGGCGTGCTGCAGCCGTATGCGCGGCTGAACGTCTACCGCACCTCCAGCGGCACGGACGTGGCGCGCTTCATCGGCCCCGCGGGCTGGACCGACATCGGCACCCGCACCGGCGGCACGAGCACAGAGTTGGCGGCCGGCGCCACCCTGGCCATTGGCGAGCGCACCAGCCTGTATGCGGAAGCGAGCAAGCTGTTCGCCTCGGGTGGCGCCGCGCGGGTGAAGAGCGGCATCAATGCGAGCCTGGGGATGCGCGTGAAGTGGTGACAGGGCGGTCCGGGGCGGTCCAGGGCGGTCAGTCGCGGACAGGATGGCGGCCGCATCGACCCCTGACAACGCCGGGTCACGGAGGCTTGCGCATAATTGACGCAAGCTATGACTCTCACCGAACTCAAATACATCGTCGCAGTAGCCCGCGAACGGCACTTCGGCAAGGCGGCCGAGGCCTGCTACGTCTCCCAACCGACCCTCTCGGTGGCCATCAAGAAGCTCGAGGACGAGCTCGAGGTCAAGCTCTTCGAGCGCAGCGCCGGCGAAGTGACCGTCACGCCGCTGGGCGAGCAGATCGTGCAGCAGGCCCAGAGCGTGCTCGACCAGGCTGCCAGCATCAAGGAAATCGCCAAGCGCGGCAAAGACCCGCTGGCCGGCCCGCTGAACCTGGGCGTGATCTACACCATCGGACCCTACCTCCTGCCCGACCTGGTGCGCCAGGTGATCGCGCGCACGCCGCAGATGCCGCTGGTGCTGCAGGAGAACTTCACCGCCAAGCTGCTGGAGATGCTGCGCGCCGGCGAGATCGACTGCGCCGTGATGGCCGAGCCTTTCCCGGACACGGGCCTGGCGATGGCGCCGCTGTACGACGAGCCCTTCATGGCCGCGCTGCCGGTCAATCACAAGTTCGCCAGCCGCGAATCGATCACCTCGGAAGAACTGCAGAACGAAACCATGCTGCTGCTGGGCACCGGCCATTGCTTTCGCGACCACGTGCTCGAGGTGTGCCCCGAGTTCGCCCGTTTCTCCAGCAATGCCGAAGGCATCCGCAAGAGCTTCGAGGGCTCGTCGCTGGAGACCATCAAGCACATGGTGGCCTCGGGCATGGGCGTGACGCTGGTGCCGCGCCTGTCGGTGCCGGCCGAGGCGCTCAAGCCCAAGGCCAAGGGCAGGAAGGACTCCGAGCAGATGGTGCGCTACCTCCCAGTGCGCGACGCGCACGACCGCGACCCGCCCACGCGCCGCGTGGTGCTCGCATGGCGCCGCACCTTCACGCGCTACGAGGCGATCGCGGCGCTGCGCAATGCGATCTATGCGTGCGAGCTGCCGGGCGTCAAGCGCCTCTCCTGAAAGGGCGCGCGATTGGCGGCCTTGGCCTACGCGGGGGTTGTTTTGAATCCTTCATCGCTGGGATAGAGTGACGCTGTTGCGAAGCCGCGCGCCGGCTTCGAGAATCGACATGTTCCTCTCAACTTGAAGAAAGACCACTCGCCATGGCCAAAGCTCCAAAGAAAACCAAGCCAGCGTCCACCCCCTCCTCGGGCAAGGTGCCCAAGAAGGGCGGCGCCATCGTCGCGCAGGAGTCCGGCAGCCGCAACGCGCCGATCATCAACATCGGCATCGAGCGCCAGGACCGCGCGGCCATCGCCGAGGGTCTCAGCCGCGTGCTGGCCGACACCTACACGCTGTACCTCACGACGCACAACTTCCACTGGAATGTGACCGGTCCGCACTTCAACTCGCTGCACGCGATGTTCATGGGCCAGTACACCGAGCTGTGGGGCGCGACCGACGTGCTCGCCGAACGCATCCGGGCCCTGGGCCACTACGCGCCGGGCTCGTATGCCGAGTTCAGCAAGATCGCCACCGTGCCCGACGTGCCCCAGAACCCGCCCAAGGCGATGGAAATGGTGCGCATCCTGGTCAAGGGCCACGAAACCGTTTCGCGCATCGCGCGCGAGTTCATCCCCGTGGCGGAAGAGGCCGGCGACGACCCGACCGCCGACATGCTGACCGCGCGCTGCACGGTGCACGACCAGACCGCCTGGATGCTGCGCTCGCTGCTGGAAGACTGAGTTCGCGGGCAGCCCGGAATCCGGGCAGCGAAACCGAGAGCGGCACAATGGCCGCTCTTTTTCGTCCGCCTTTCTCTCCGATCTTTTCTGCATGCTCGCACGCCGTCTCGCGCTCTACCTCGACCTGATCCGCTGGAACCGCCCTGCCGGCTGGCTGTTGCTGCTCTGGCCCACGCTGGGCGCGCTCTGGTTTGCGGCCGACGGCTGGCCGGGCTGGCAGCTGGTCATCGTGTTCACGCTCGGCACCTTCCTCATGCGCAGCGCGGGCTGCTGCGTCAACGACGTGGCCGACCGCGACTTCGACCGCCACGTCAAGCGCACCGCCCAGCGGCCCGTGACCAGCGGCGCCATCTCGGTCAAGGAAGCGCTCGCGCTCGGCGCCGTGCTGGCGCTCGCGGCCTTCGGGCTGGTGCTCACCACCAACCGGGTGACGGTGCTGTGGTCGTTCGCCGCGCTGGCCATCACGCTGGTCTATCCGTTCGCCAAGCGCTTCGTGTCGATCCCGCAGGCGGTGCTGGGCATCGCCTTCAGCTTCGGCATTCCGATGGCCTTTGCGGCGGTGCAGTCCACCGTGCCCGTGTTCGCCGCGTGCCTGCTGGTCGGCAACCTGTTCTGGGTGCTCGCCTACGACACCGAGTACGCGATGGTCGACCGCGACGACGACCTGAAGATCGGCATGAAGACATCGGCGATCACCTTCGGCCGCTTCGACGTGGCGGCCGTGATGCTGAGCTATGCGATCTTCCTGGCGGTCTGGGCTTGGGCCGGCGCCAGCCGGTCGCTGGGCGTGCTGTTCTTCGCGGGGATCGCCATCGCCGCGGGGCAGGCGTTCTGGCACTGGCGGTTGATCCGCGAGCGCACGCGCGACGGCTGCTTCAAGGCCTTCCGGTTGAACCACTGGCTGGGCTTCACGGTGTTCGCCGGGGTCGTGGCCGGCTATTTCGTTCGCTGAAGGAGCGCGCATGCTCGACCGCCTGACGCAGAAGATCGGCCACGAAGGGCTGTCCGAATGGCACGTCATCACCCAGGAGATGGTCGACCGGTACGCGGTGCTGTCGGGCGATGGCGAAGGCGAGTGGATTCACCTCGACCCCGAGCGCGCGGCCCGCGAGGCGGCCTACGGCGGCACGATCGTGCCGGGCTTCTTCCAGGTCTCGCACCTGATCAGGCTGACCGGCGAGGCCATGCGCACGCTGCTGCCGTTCGACGCGAACCACGCACTGAACTACGGCTTCGACCGATTGCGCTTCGTGAGGCCGATGCCGGTGGGGGCACGCTTTCGGGCGCGGGTGCGCATCCTCGGCGCGACGCCCAAGGGCGACGACGGTTTCCTGCTGAAGGAAGAGGTGCTGCTCGAACTGGAGGACGGCACCGTCACGCTGGCGGCCGAGTGGCTGTTCTTCCTCGGGCCGCGCGCGCTGGCGGCCTGATCGAACTCAGCCGCGCCCGAATTCCTCGCCCAGTTCGGCGGCGCGCTTCTGCGCGGCGCGGATGGCGGTCTTGAACTGCGCCTTGACGTCCGCGCCTTCCAGCGACGTGATCGCCGCGTAGGTCGTGCCGCCCTTGGAGGTCACGCGCTCGCGCAGCACCGAGGGCGGCTCGGTCGCGCTGTGCGCCAGCGCCGAGGCGCCGGTGAAGGTGCCGATGGCCAGGCGCTGGGCCTGGTCGGGCGTGAGGCCCATCTCGACGCCGGCCTCGGTCATCGCCTCGATGAAATAGAACACGTAGGCCGGGCCCGAGCCGGACATGGCGGTGACCGCATCGAGCGCCGGTTCGGCATCGACCCAGAGCAGTTCGCCCGTGGGCGTCAGCAGCTGGCTGACCAATGCGCGATCGGCGCCGGTGACGTCCGGCCGCGCGAACAGGCCGGTCATGCCCTGGCCGACCAGCGCGGGCGTGTTGGGCATGGCGCGCACCACGCGCTCGGTGCCGACCCAGCGGGCGATGCTGTCGGACGGAATGCCCGCGGCCACGCTCAGGTGCAGTGCCTCCCCGGCGAATGCGCGTACCGGCTTGGCGGCCTCGGCGAAGGCCTGCGGTTTGACCGCCCACACCACGACGCCGCAGCGCGAAAGCGCTTCGCTCGCCTCGGCCTGCGCCGTGATGCCGAAGGACTGCGCGAGCTTCGTGCGCGCCGCCTCGAAGGGCTCGACCACCTCGAACGCGGCGGCCGGGGTGCCTTGCTGGATCAGTCCGCCGATGATGGCGCTGGCCATGTTGCCGCCACCGATGAAGGCGATGGGCGGCAGCGGCGCGGGGGCGGTGCGGGGCAGAAAGGTCACGGCGATGGTCATGGTCGGTCGATGTATTCGAAGGCGGCGAACTGGGTCACTTGCAGCGGATTGAAATTGTCGTCGCTCACGACCACCAGCAGGCGGTTGCCGTTGGGCAGCGGCGGTCCCCAGCACATGCCCTCGGTGTTGTCCAGGCGCGAGAGGCCGAGCGCGGCGAAGTCGGCCACAAGGGTCTTGGCGACGGGCTGGTGATTGCCCGGCGCCAGCGCGTCGATGGCGAGCACGTCGCCGCCGGCCCGGGTGTCGATCTCGTAGAGGCGCAGCGAATTGCCCCTGCCCGCGGCATACGCGCGCTCCAGCACCAGCATGCGGTGCGCATCGAGCATCAGCACCTCGCTCACGCCGTTGTCGGCGTAGCTGCCGGGGATGAGGGGCCGCAGGGGGATGGCGTCGGGGATGTAGGCGATCTGGCGGGTGGCCTGGCCGGTCTCCAGGTCGACCTGGGTGAAGCGGCAGGGGCCGCCGGGCGCGCGCGTGGTGGGGATGGCGCCGTCCTGGATCAGGGCGTTTTCCATCGAAAGCCAGGCGAAACGGCCGTCGGGCGTGAGGGCGATGCCCTCGAACGTCAGGTTGTCGCGCGGGCCGCGGCGCTGGGCCGGATCGGGCGTGAACATCGCGGGCAGGGCGAATTCGCGCAGAAAGCGGCCGTCGCGCGCCGATTCATACAGCGCGGGGCCGAAACCGCGGGCGATGTCGCCTTCGCTGGTCCAGAGCAGGGTGCCGGTGGACGGGCGCAGGCGGAGGGCTTCGGGGTCGGGAACCGGGAGCCCGTCGACCGCGTGGCGACGGTGGGGCCAAGGGCCTCCGCCGGGGCGTTGCAGCTGAACAACGCCCGTCGGCTCTGGCTGGACAGCCTGCGGTTGGGGCCAGCGCGCCGTGTAAAAGCGAACAGGCGCCAGATCTGATCGGTCGTCGCTGATAAGCAGGTACTCACCTCGTGCGGCGTCGTAGTCGATGCCGGAGAGGCCGCCGGCCGTGGTGTCTTCTATATGCAGCCTGTGCGCCCAGCGCGCCTCGGCGATGCGACGCAGCCGCCCGGTGCCCGGAATCGGCGTTGCGCTCCCGCAGCCGGCGAGACCCAGCGCCAGCGCGGCAGCCGCGCCTCCCAGCAGGCTGCGGCGGGTGGGGAGCGGGGGCGAAAAACGGGTTCTGGCAGTGGCGCGCACGCCTCGGAGTCTAGTGCCAGCACATGATGGTGTAATGAGTCGGTTGACATCGGCACAAGTGCCTGCAATAATCGCGGGCTTCGCTTCCAAAAGGCGAAGCTTTCAGCCCAAAGCGGAAGTGCCTCGAGTGGTTCGAGGCATGGACGACGGGCCCAAGACTGACCGCGGTGTCTCCCTCCTGGAGGCTCATCGGTACAAGTTGGGAATATCAAGAAATGATCCAAACTGAATCCCGGCTCGAAGTGGCCGACAACACGGGCGCGAAATCCGTCCTGTGTATCAAGGTGCTCGGTGGCTCCAAGCGGCGTTATGCCAGCGTGGGCGACGTCATCAAGGTCAGCATCAAGGAAGCCGCTCCGCGTGGTCGCGTCAAGAAGGGCGAGATCTACAGCGCAGTGGTGGTCCGCACCGCCAAGGGCATCCGTCGCGCCGACGGTTCGCTCGTCAAGTTCGACGGCAACGCAGCAGTGTTGCTCAACGCCAAGCTGGAGCCTATCGGCACCCGCATCTTCGGACCGGTGACGCGCGAGCTGCGCACCGAGAAGTTCATGAAGATCGTGTCGCTGGCACCCGAAGTTCTGTAAGGACAACAACGCCATGAACAAGATTCGCAAAGGCGACCAGGTCATCGTGTTGGCCGGTCGTGACAAGGGCAAGCGCGGTACCGTGTCGCTCCGCAAGGACGACTCGCACATCGTCATCGAAGGCCTGAACCTCGTGAAGAAGCACACCAAGCCGAACCCGCTCAAGGGTACGACCGGTGGCATCGTCGAGAAGTCCATGCCCATTCACCAATCCAACGTGGCGATCTTCAATGCCGCGACCGGCAAGGCCGATCGCGTGGGCATCAAGATCTCCCAGGGTGCTGACGGCAAGCGCGTGGCTGTTCGCGTCTTCAAGTCCAGCGGCGACGAAATCAAGTTCGCCTAAGAGGTACTCACATGGCACGTCTCCAACAACACTATCGCGAAAAGATCGCGAAAGACCTGACGGAAAAGTTCGGCTACAAGTCGCCGATGCAGGTCCCCCGCCTCACCAAGATCACCCTGAACATGGGTGTGGGTGAAGCAGTCGCCGACAAGAAGGTTCTCGACAACGCTGTCGCCGACCTCACCAAGATCGCCGGCCAGAAGCCCGTGGTCACCAAGTCGAAGAAGGCTATCGCCGGTTTCAAGATCCGCGAAAACCAGCCCATCGGCTGCATGGTCACGCTGCGCGGCGTGCAGATGTATGAGTTCCTGGACCGTTTCGTGACCATCGCGCTGCCGCGTGTTCGCGACTTCCGCGGCATCTCCGGCCGTGCGTTCGACGGCCGTGGCAACTACAACATCGGCGTCAAGGAACAGATCATTTTCCCTGAGATCGAGTACGACAAGGTTGATGCCCTGCGCGGTCTCAATATCAGCATCACGACGACGGCCAAGACCGACGAAGAAGCCAAGGCGCTTCTGGCTGGTTTCCGTTTCCCGTTCAAGAACTGAGGCGAACCATGGCTAAACAATCTTTGATCCAGCGCGAACTCAAGCGCGACAAGCTGGTTGCCAAGTTCGCTGCGAAGCACGCAGAACTGAAGGCGGCTTCCAACGACCTGAAGAAGAGCGACGAAGAACGCGCAGCTGCCCGCCTGGGCCTGCAAAAGCTTCCGCGCAACGCGAACCCGACCCGTCAGCGCAACCGTTGCGCCATCACCGGTCGTCCGCGTGGCACCTTCCGTCAATTCGGTCTGGCCCGCGCCAAGATCCGTGAACTGGCTTTCGCTGGCGACATCCCCGGTGTCACCAAGGCCAGCTGGTAAGCCAGGCAGGAGCAAACAACATGAGCATGAGTGATCCCATTGCCGACCTGCTGACGCGTATCCGTAACGCGCAGATGGTGGCGAAGCCCACTGTGTCGATCCCGTCTTCCAAGGTGAAGGCCGCGATTGCACAGGTCCTGAAGGACGAAGGCTACATCGACGGCTTCGAAGTGAAGACCGAAGCCGGCAAGTCCGAACTCGTCATCACGCTGAAGTACTACGCTGGCCGCCCGGTCATCGAACGTATCGAGCGCGTGAGCCGCCCCGGCCTGCGCGTCTACAAGGCCAGCGCAGCCATCCCGCAAGTCCAGAACGGCCTCGGCGTTGCGATCGTCACGACCCCCCAGGGCGTGATGACCGACCGCAAGGCGCGCGCTACCGGTGTCGGTGGCGAAGTTCTGTGCTACGTCGCCTAACCGAGACATCGAGGAGTTACTGAAATGTCCCGAGTAGGAAAAATGCCGATCACCATCCCCGCAGGCGTGGATGTGTCGATCAAGGAAGACCAGATCAGCGTCAAGGGCACGGGCGGCACGCTCAACCTTGCACGCAACCCCCTGGTCAAGGTCGTCAGCAATGACGGCAAGCTGAACTTCGAACCGGCCAACGAATCGCGTGAAGCGAATGCGATGAGCGGCACGATCCGTCAGCTGGTGAACAACATGGTGGTTGGCGTGACCAAGGGCTTCGAGAAGAAGCTCAACCTGGTCGGCGTCGGCTACAAGGCCGCAGCGTCCAACAACAAGTTGAACCTGCAAGTCGGTTACTCGCACCCGGTCAACATCGAAATGCCCCAGGGCATCACGGTGGCCACAGCGACCCCGACCGAAATCGTGATCAAGGGTGCTGACCGTCAGCGCGTTGGTCAAATCGCCGCTGAGATCCGCGCTGTTCGTCCGCCTGAGCCTTACAAGGGCAAGGGCATCCGTTATTCGGACGAGAAGATCGTGATCAAAGAGACCAAGAAGAAGTAAGGGGCAGCAAAATGATGTTGACCAAAAAAGCACAGCGTCTTCGCCGCTCGCGCCAGACCCGCATTCGCATCGCGACGCAGGGCGTGGCCCGTCTGACGGTGAACCGTACCAACCTGCACATCTATGCCACCGTCATCTCCGACGACGGCACCAAGGTGATCGCAACCGCATCGACGGCCGAAGCCGAAGTGCGTACCTCGCTCGGCGGTTCGGGCAAGGGCGGCAATGCCGCTGCAGCCACCGCCGTCGGCAAGCGCATCGCTGAAAAGGCGAAGGCTGCCGGCGTCGAGAAGGTCGCCTTCGACCGCGCAGGTTTTGCGTACCACGGCCGCGTCAAGGCGCTGGCCGAGGCGGCTCGCGAAGCCGGTCTGCAGTTCTAACCGGACACGAGATTCAAAATGGCAAAGATTCAAGCAAGAACGCAGAACGAAGGCCCTGAAGACGGTTTGCGCGAGAAAATGATCGCGATCAACCGCGTCACCAAGGTGGTGAAGGGTGGTCGTATCCTCGGTTTCGCAGCACTGACCGTCGTGGGCGACGGCGACGGTCGCGTCGGCATGGGCAAGGGCAAGTCCAAGGAAGTGCCTGCTGCCGTGCAGAAGGCGATGGAAGAAGCCCGCCGCAACCTGGCCAAGATCTCGATCAAGAACGGCACGCTGCATCACCGCGTGACGGGTCACCATGGCGCCGCTTCGGTCGTCATGATCCCCGCCCCGAAGGGTACCGGCATCATCGCCGGCGGCCCGATGCGCGCCGTGTTCGAAGTCATGGGCATCACCGACATCGTGGCCAAGAGCCATGGTTCGTCGAACCCCTACAACATGGTTCGCGCCACGCTCGACGGGTTGAAGAACTCGACGACCGCGTCCGCAGTGGCTGCCAAGCGTGGCCTGACCGTCGAAGAAATCTTCGCTTAAGCGCAAGCCGAAAGAAGCATTCAAATGACGACGCAACAACAAACCCTCAAGGTGCAATTGGTCAAGAGCCCGATTGGCACCAAGGAATCGCATCGCGCGACCGTGCGTGGCCTCGGCCTGCGCAAGCTCAACAGCGTGAGCGAGCTGCAAGACACCCCGGCGGTGCGCGGCATGATCAACAAGATCAGTTATCTGGTCAAAGTTCTGTAAGAGAGACTGATATGGAACTCAATGGCATCAAGCCGGCAGCCGGCGCCAAGCACGCCAAGCGCCGCGTTGGCCGCGGTATCGGCTCGGGTATCGGCAAGACCGCAGGTCGCGGTCACAAGGGCCAGAAGTCGCGCGCTGGCGGCTTCCACAAGGTTGGTTTCGAAGGCGGCCAGATGCCGCTGCAACGTCGCCTGCCCAAGCGTGGTTTCAAGTCGCACCTGCTGAAGTTCAACGCCGAAGTCACGCTGACTGCCCTCGAGCAGCTCGGCCTGGCCGAAGTGGATGTCCTGGCGCTCAAGCAAGCCGGCCTCGTGGGCCAGCTCGCCAAGGTCGTCAAGATCGTCAAGACCGGTGAACTCACCAAGGCCGTCAAGCTGACGGGCGTGGGTGCAACGGCTGGCGCCAAGGCTGCGATCGAAGCAGCCGGCGGCAGCGTCGCCTGATCACCATCGGACTGAAAGAAGTTCTTCGTGGCAACTAACGCGGCAACGATCGCAAAAACAGGCAAGTTCGGCGACCTCCGTCGTCGGCTCGTCTTTTTGCTGCTCGCGCTCGTGGTCTACCGGATTGGAGCGCACATTCCTGTGCCGGGTATCAACCCGGACCAGCTGGCGGCGCTCTTCCAGGGCCAGCAGGGCGGCATTCTGAGCCTGTTCAACATGTTCTCGGGCGGGGCGCTGTCGCGCTTCACCGTGTTCGCGTTGGGGATCATGCCGTACATCTCGGCGTCGATCATCATGCAGCTGATGACCTACGTGCTTCCGACCTTCGAGCAATTGAAGAAGGAAGGCGAGGCCGGCCGCCGCAAGATCACGCAGTACACGCGCTACGGCGCGCTCGGTCTGGCCCTGTTCCAGTCGTTCAGCATCGCAGTGGCCCTCGAATCGTCGGCCGGTCTGGTGATCGCCCCCGGTTTCGGCTTCCGCCTGACCGCCATGGTGAGCCTGACGGCAGGTTCGATGTTCCTGATGTGGCTCGGCGAGCAGATCACCGAACGTGGCTTGGGCAACGGCATCTCGATCCTGATCTTTGCAGGCATTGCGGCAGGTTTGCCGAGCGCCGTTGCGGGTCTGGGCTCGCTGGTGACCACCGGTGCGATGAACCCGATCGTTGCGCTCTTCATCATCGCGGTGGTGGTCCTGGTGACCTACTTCGTGGTGTTCGTCGAACGCGGCCAGCGCAAGATCCTCGTGAACTATGCGCGGCGCCAGGTCGGCAACAAGGTCTATGGCGGCCAATCGTCGCACCTGCCCTTGAAGCTGAACATGGCCGGTGTGATTCCGCCGATCTTCGCCTCGTCGATCATCCTGCTGCCCGCAACGGTGGTCGGCTGGTTCAGTACCGGTGAAGGTGGTTTCCGCTGGATCAAGGACATTGCCGGCGCGCTGCGTCCGGGCGAGCCGATCTATGTGCTGCTGTACGCTGCCGCGATCGTTTTCTTCTGCTTCTTCTACACGGCACTCGTGTTCAACAGCAAGGAAACGGCCGACAACCTGAAGAAGAGTGGTGCATTCATTCCTGGCATTCGCCCGGGTGACCAGACCGCTCGCTATATCGACAAGATTCTGGTTCGCCTGACGTTGGCCGGCGCGGTGTACATCACCTTCGTCTGCCTGCTGCCCGAGTTCCTGATCCTGAAGTACAACGTGCCGTTCTACTTCGGTGGTACCTCCCTGCTGATCATCGTGGTCGTCACGATGGACTTCATGGCCCAGGTGCAAAACTACATGATGTCCCAGCAGTACGAATCGCTGCTGAAGAAGGCGAACTTCAAGACATCGTAGGGCTGTGAGTTTCAGTATTGAGTCCGGGCGGTAGACCGCCACGTTAAACAGTTTTAGGAGAATGAAATGAGAGTTTCGGCTTCGGTCAAAACCATCTGCCGTAATTGCAAGGTCATCCGCCGTAAAGGTGTGGTGCGTGTGATTTGCACTGACCCGCGCCACAAGCAGCGCCAGGGTTGATTGAAGAGTATTAGAGGACGCACATGGCACGTATTGCTGGCATCAACATCCCGCCGCACAAGCACGCTGAAATCGGCCTGACCGCCATTTTCGGTATCGGTCGCACCCGCGCCCGTCAAATCTGCGAAGCGAGCGGCATCGAATATTCCAAGAAGATCAAGGATCTGACCGACGCCGATCTCGAGAAGATCCGCGATCAGATCGCTCTGTTCACGATCGAAGGCGATCTGCGTCGCGAGACGACGATGAACATCAAGCGTTTGATGGACATCGGCTGCTATCGCGGCTTCCGTCACCGTCGCGGCCTGCCGATGCGCGGCCAGCGCACGCGCACCAATGCCCGCACCCGCAAGGGTCCGCGCAAGGCTGCGCAGTCCCTGAAGAAATAAGGATAGACCAGCATGGCTAAAGCACCTGCAAACAACGCCGCACAGCGCGTTCGCAAGAAGGTTCGCAAGAACGTTGCGGACGGTATCGCCCACGTGCATGCCTCGTTCAACAACACCATCATCACGATCACCGATCGCCAGGGCAACGCCCTGTCGTGGGCTTCGTCGGGTGGCCAGGGCTTCAAGGGCTCGCGCAAGTCGACCCCGTTCGCTGCGCAGGTCGCTTCCGAAGTGGCCGGCCGTGCTGCTGTCGAACAAGGTATCAAGAACCTCGACGTCGAGATCAAGGGCCCGGGCCCCGGTCGCGAATCGTCGGTGCGCGCACTGGCTGCGCTCGGCATCCGGATCAATTCCATTGCCGACGTGACGCCCGTTCCGCACAACGGCTGCCGTCCCCAGAAGCGTCGCCGCATCTGATCGTCAGTCTGCAAGGCGCAGCCAGCTTTCGAGCGGCTGCGCATTTGTTTTTTAACTAAGCCCACCGCCATCCGCGTCCCGCTGATGGCTCCCGCAGGCAACTGCGGCAGATGACACAAAGGAATACTCGTGGCACGCTACCTCGGCCCCAAGGCCAAACTTTCCCGCCGTGAAGGCACCGACCTGTTCCTGAAGAGCGCCCGTCGTTCGATTCAAGACAAGGCCAAGTTCGATTCCAAGCCCGGCCAGCACGGCCGCACTTCGGGTCAGCGCACGTCGGACTACGGTCTGCAACTGCGTGAAAAGCAGAAGGTCAAGCGCATGTACGGCGTGCTGGAAAAGCAATTCCGCCGCTACTTCGAAGAAGCTGATCGCCGCCGTGGCAACACCGGCGCCAACCTGCTGTTCATCCTCGAATCGCGCCTGGACAACGTCGTCTACCGCATGGGCTTCGGCTCGACCCGCGCTGAAGCACGTCAGCTCGTGTCGCACAAGGCGATCACGGTGAACGGTCAGTCGGTCAACATCCCGTCGTACCTGGTCAAGACCGGCGACGTGATCGCCGTGCGGGACAAGTCCAAGAAGCAGAACCGCATTGTCGAAGCGCTTCAGCTCGCCCAGCAAGTCGGTATTCCGGCATGGGTCGATGTGAACGCCGACAAGGCCGAAGGCACGTTCAAGAAGGTGCCCGATCGCGACGAATTCGCAGCCGACATCAACGAATCGCTGATCGTCGAACTCTATTCGCGTTGATTTTTTTGTTCCCGTACACCTGGCGTGTGCGGGCAACAAGTTTTTGTTGTTCACGTTCCTGCCCCGTGCTTTGTTGCGGGTCAGGTGCTTCACCAGCCTTACCGGTGTAACGAGCCGGGGGTATTGAGAGGAAGTCTGCATGCAAACCACCCTGCTGAAACCCAAGACCATTCAGGTCGAGCAACTTGCCGCCAACAAGGCCAAGGTGACGCTCGAGCCTTTCGAGCGCGGCTACGGCCACACGCTCGGCAACGCGCTGCGTCGCGTTCTGCTGTCGTCCATGGTCGGCTACTCGGCCACCGAAGTCACGATCGCTGGCGTTCTGCATGAGTACTCGTCGATCGACGGCGTGCAGGAAGATGTCGTCAACATCCTTCTGAACCTCAAGGGCGTGGTGTTCAAGCTCCACAACCGCGACGAAGTCACGCTGAGCCTGCGCAAGGACGGCGAAGGCCCGGTCCTCGCATCGGACATCCAGACGCCGCACGACGTCGAGATCATCAATCCTGACCACGTGATCGCGCACCTGTCGCAAGGCGGCAAGCTCGACATGCAGATCAAGGTCGAAAAGGGCCGCGGCTACGTGCCCGGCACGATGCGCCGCTACGCCGACGAGCCGACCAAGTCGATTGGCCGCATCGTTCTGGACGCGTCGTTCTCGCCCGTCAAGCGCGTGAGCTACACCGTTGAAAGCGCCCGCGTCGAACAGCGTACCGACCTGGACAAGCTCCTGGTCGAGATCGAAACCAACGGTGCCATCACCGCTGAAGATGCGGTTCGCGCCTCGGCTAAAATCCTGGTCGAGCAGCTCGCAGTGTTCGCGCAACTCGAAGGCGGCGAACTGGCTGCATTCGATGCACCGGCACCGCGCAGCGCACAGCAATTCGATCCGATCCTGCTGCGCCCTGTCGACGAGCTCGAGCTCACCGTGCGTTCGGCCAACTGCCTGAAGGCCGAAAACATCTACTACATCGGTGACCTGATCCAGCGCACCGAGAACGAGCTGCTCAAGACCCCGAACCTGGGTCGCAAGTCGCTCAACGAAATCAAGGAAGTCCTCGCTTCGCGCGGCCTGACCTTGGGTATGAAGCTTGAAAGCTGGCCGCCGGCCGGTCTCGACAAGCGTTGATTTTTGTTTTTTGAATTGAGCCCCTGAGGGCTCGTGCCCGGGCAGTACCTGATACGGCTGCCTGTTTAATAAAGTAAAGGAAAAGCACCATGCGTCACGGACACGGACTTCGCAAACTCAACCGCACCAGCTCGCACCGCCTTGCGATGCTGCAGAACATGATGAATTCGCTCATCGAGCACGAAGTCATCAAGACCACGGTCCCCAAGGCCAAGGAACTGCGCCGCGTCATCGAACCGATG
Organism: Variovorax sp. AC194; assembly: GCF_979257995.1. NCBI lineage: Bacteria > Pseudomonadati > Pseudomonadota > Betaproteobacteria > Burkholderiales > Comamonadaceae > Variovorax > Variovorax sp. AC194. The sequence continues at coordinate 559,930 of NZ_OZ409823.1, forward strand.
ATCACGCTCGCCAAGAAGCCCACGCTCGCCAACAAGCGCCTGGCCTTCGACCGCCTGCGCGACCGCGACAGCGTCGTCAAGCTCTTCGCCGATCTGGGCCCGCGTTTCGCGGCACGTCCGGGCGGCTATACGCGCATCCTGAAGATGGGTTTCCGCGTTGGCGACAATGCACCCATGGCCCTCGTCGAACTGGTCGACCGTCCTGAAATTAAAGAAGCAGATGCCGACCAAGGCGCTGCAGAATAAGTTATAATTCCATCTTGCCGCGCGATGGAGCAGCCTGGTAGCTCGTTGGGCTCATAACCCAAAGGTCGCAAGTTCAAATCTTGCTCGCGCAACCAATTTAAAAGGCCCTTTGAATTTCAAAGGGCCTTTTTTCTTGGGTCGGAAAATTGAATGAATGAAGCCCTCGCAATGAGGGCTTTTTTATTTCCCCGATTTCCCCGATTTCTCAGCCGTGCCAAGCCGAGCAGCGAATCACGCTGCAGAAATTGCCGCGGTGGAAGTGCGGCTCCTTGTCCGCAATCACATCGGCCTTCACGTTGCCGGAGGTGGTCTCCGGCTTGTGCTTGATGCCGTCGTAGAAGGCCTGGATGATGTCCTCCTTGAAGTGTTCGGTGCGCGGGTGTGCATGCACGACCTGCGTACGCTCGGCCTCGCTGTACTCCGGGTAAGTCAGGCCCAGCACGTCCATCTCGACCCCAGCCGTCACCAGCGCCACGACCGGGTCCATGTGCTGCGGAATCCCCGGTGTCGTGTGCAGCGCGATCGCCGTCCAGACCAGGTCGACATCCTGCTGCGAGATCCCGTGGCCGCGCAGGAAATCGCGCGCCACATTGGCCCCGTCGACCTCGAAGCGCTCGTTCGTGCTGCTGTGCGCCTTCACCAGCCCCATGTCGTGGAACATCGCGCCGGCGTAGAGCAGCTCCGGATCGAACGTGAGGCCGCGGCGCTTGCCGGCCAGCGCGCCGAAGTAATAGACCCGGCTGGAGTGGTGAAACAGCAGCGAGGGCACCGTGTCGCGAACTACTTCGGTGATCTCGCGCGCGAGCTTGCTGTCGGGGATGCGGACCCCGTCGATCGTCGTCGTCAAAGCCATGTGGATTTCTCCTGTGAGTGTGGGAACAACTTTAGGAGTCGGCTACAGTGTCTTCAATGGACGTGAGGCGGCAAATTCTGCCATTGCGTCCCCGAAAGAGACACGGAGAACAGCCATGCCCACCACCAAGACCATCGCGATCCTCGCCATGCCCGGCGTCCAGCTGCTGGACGTCTCCGGCCCGCTCGACGTGTTCGCCGAGGCGAACGTGCAGGCACGCACCGAGGCCTACCGGCTGCGCGTCATCGCGAGCCAGCCCGGCGCGATCCGCAGTTCATCGGGCGTGCGGCTCATGCCCGACGCCGTCATCGGCGAGGACATCGACGAGCCGATCCACACGCTCCTGGTGGCCGGCACGCCGCATGCCGCGAGCGCGGCAACCAACCTCGATGTCACCGCGTGGCTGCGCAAGCTCACGCCCAAGGCGCGCCGCTTTGGCTCGGTCTGCAGCGGCGCCTTCGTGCTGGCGCAGGCGGGGTTGCTCAACGGCAGGCGGGTCACAACACACTGGGCGGTGGCCGATCAGTTGGCACAAGCTTTCCCCGCAGTGCAGGTCGATGCCGATGCCATCCATGTGCGCGACGGGCGACTGCGCACCGCCGCCGGCGTGACCGCGGGCCTGGACCTGTCGCTCGCGCTCGTCGAGGAAGATCTCGGCCGAGAGGTCGCCATGAAAGTCGCCGCCCAGCTCGTGATGTTCTTCAAGCGCCCGGGCGGCCAGATGCAGTTCAGCCGCAAGGGCGAAGCCGCGCCCACGGGCCGATCGGCTTTGCAGGAAGTTCAGCGCTGGATCGCGGCGAACCCCGCGGAAGACCACAGCGTCGCCCACCTGGCCGGGCGCATGAGCCTGAGCCCTCGCCACTTCGCGCGGCTCTTCACGCAAGAGGTCGGCGCGACACCCGCAGCCTGGGTCGAGGGCATTCGAGTTTCCGCCGCACGGCGCCTGCTCGAGGCCGGGGATGCCGCGCCGAAACAGGTGGCGGCCCAATGCGGATTCGCCGATGCCGACACCTTGCGGCGCGCGTTCCAGCGCCAGGTCGGCATCACGCCGGCGGAGTACCGCAAGCGCTACGCGCACGCCGTCGGCTGACGGCATGGCGAAAAGAAACGATCAGTCCGGAATGACCGCCGTGACCTCGATCTCGACCTTCGCGCGGTGCTCGACCAGCGCCGCCACCTGCACGCAGGTCATCGCCGGAAAGTTGCGCCCCATCGCATCGCGATAGACCGGGCCCAGCTCGGCCAAGCGGCGGCTGTACTCGTCGCGGTCCGTCACGTACCAGGTCATGCGCACCATGTGCTCCGGGCCCGCGCCGCCCGCGCGCAGCACCTCGGCGATGTTGCGCAGCGCCAGGCCGCACTGGTCGATGAAGTCGTCCGACTCGAACTGCTGTTGCGCATTCCATCCGATCTGGCCGCCGATGAACAGCATCGTGCCGCGCGCGGCGACACCGTTCGCATAGCCCTTGGGGGGCAGCCAGCCTTCGGGCTGCAGGAGTTTGTTCATCATGATGTGGTGCCGTTGAGTTGTCTCAGTTTGAATCGCTGGAGCTTGCCGGTTTCCGTGCGCGGCAACACCGCCACGAACTCGATCTCCCGCGGGTATTTGAAGGGCGCGATGCTGGCCTTCACATGGTCCTGCAGCGCCTTCACGAGCGCCGCATCGCCTTCGTTGCCGGGCTTGAGCACGCAGAAGGCCTTCACGATCATCCCGCGGTCCGCATCGGGCTTGCCGATCACGCCGCACTCGGCCACCGCGGGGTGCTTGAGCAGCGCATCCTCGACTTCCGGGCCACCGACGTTGTAGCCGGCGGTGATGATCATGTCGTCGGCGCGCGCCTGGTAGAAGAAGTAGCCGTCGTCGTCCTGCACGAACGAGTCGCCGGGGTAGTTCCAGCCGTTCTTCACGTAGTCGGCCTGGCGTGGATCGTCCAGATAGCGGCAGCCGACCGGCCCCTGCAGCGCGAGCTTGCCGACGGTGCCATGCGGCACTTCGTTGCCCTTGTCGTCCACCACCTTCGCGGTGAAGCCGGGCACCGCCTTGCCGACCGCGCCCTTGCGCACGTCGGCGCCCGCGGCGGAAATGTAGATGTGGAACACCTCGGTGCCGCCGATGCCGTCGAGCATCTCGATGCCGGTGGCGTCCTTCCAGAGCTGGCGCGTCGCATCGGGCAGGGCCTCGCCCGCGCTCACGCTGATGCGCAGGCTCGGCATGCCGTGCTGCTTCACGAACGGCGCCATCTGGCGGTAGAACGTGGGTGCCGTGTAGCAGAGGGTCGCGCCGACTTCGTTGATGAGCTTGACCAGCCCCTCGGGCGTGAACGGCGCATCGGCGAAATACACCGAAGCGCCAGCCCACATCGGGAACACCAGCAGCCCGCCGAGCCCGAAGGTGAAGGCCAGCGGCGGCGAGCCCACCACGATGTCGTCGCTGCGCGCCTTGAGCACGTGGCGCGGCCAGGTCTCGCACATCGCGAGCACGTCGCGGTGCGTGGTGACGGGTGCCTTGGGCTTGCCCGTGGTGCCCGACGTGAACGCAAGCAGCGCGATGTCGTCGGCCGCCGTGGGGCATGCGGTGAACACGCCGCTCTTGCCGGCCGCGCGCGCGGAGAGCGAGTCCGCCGCATCGGGCTTGTTGAATGCGATCACCGTCGCAAGCACCGGATGCTCTTTCTGCGCGGTCACCAATTCATCGAGCAGGCGGCCGTCGCACAGCGCGGCCACGGGCTGCGCTTTCTCGATGATGTCGCCGAGTTCCTTCGCGCGCAGCAGCGGCATCGTCGCCACCGCGATCAATCCGGCCTTCACCACCGCGAGCCACGCGAGCGCCATCGCCACCGAGTTGCCGCCGCGCAGCAGCACGCGGTTGCCGGGCACGAGCCCGAGGTCTTCGGTCAGCACCTGCGCGATGCGGTTGACCTCGACGGCAGCCTGGCTGTACGTGAGCGTGCCGGCCGGCGAGCGCAGCATCGGCTTGTCGCCGAAGCCCTTGGCATCGGCCTTGTCCAGCAGCTCCTCCACGAGGTTCAGCTGGTCGGGCAACTGCAGCTCGGGCAGGTCATAGCGAAACACCGGCAACTGCGCGGCGGGCGGCAGGCGGTCGTGAACGAAGCGGTCGACTTGGGCAGACACGGTATTTATCCCCGCAGAACGGATTTGCCAATGATCAGTTGTTGGACTTCCGTCGCGCCTTCGTAGATGCGCAGCGAACGGATGTCGCGGTAGAGGCTTTCAATCTTCGTGCCAACCTTCACGCCGAGGCCGCCGTGCATCTGCAGCGCCATGTCGATCACGCGGCTCGCGTTTTCGGTGGCGCACATCTTGGCCATCGCCGCGGCTGCGGACACATCGCCCACGGCAGCCGCCCCGCGTTGCTCGGCGTCGTCGCGCATCCACGCGGCGCGGTAGGTCAGCAGTGCGGCACTGTCGATCAACGCGGCCATCTCGCCGAGCTTGGCCTGCGTGAGCTGGAAGTCCGCGAGCGTCTGGCCGAACATGCGGCGGCTCTTCGCATGCGCGATGGCTTCGGCGAGCGCGCGACGGCCCATGCCGAGTGCCGCGGCCGCAACCGATGCACGGAAGATGTCGAGCGTGCGCATCGCGAGCTTGAAGCCGCCGTTCAGGTCGCCCAGCTGCGCGGTGCGCGGCACGACGCAGTTCTCGAAGCGCAGCGTGGCTAGCGGATGCGGCGCCATCACGTCGATGTGCTCGGAGGTATCCAGGCCCGGCGTCGTCGCATCGACGATGAACACCGTGATGCCGCGCGTGCCGCCTGTCGGATCGGTCTTGGCGAACACGCAATAGAAGTCGGCGATGCCGCCGTTGCTGATCCAGGTCTTCGTACCGTTCAGCAGCCAGCCATCGGCCGTGGGTTCGGCGCGCATGGCCATCGCGGCCACGTCGGAGCCCGCATCGGGTTCGCTCAATGCGAAGGCCGCGATCTTCTCGCCCTTGCCGACCGCGGTCAGATATGTCGATTGCTGCTCCGGCGTACCCGCGAGCGTGATCGCGCCGCTGCCCAGCCCCTGCATCGCAAAGGCGAAGTCGGCCAGCGGCGAGTGGTAGCCGAGCGTCTCGCGCAGCAGCACCAGCGCGCGCGAATCGAGGCGCTCCAGCGCACCGCCCGCGCTGCCGGGCACCGCGTAGCGCAGCCAGCCGCCATCGCCCAGGCGGCGCACCCATTCGCGGCAGGCCGCGCGGTCGTCGCGTTCGTCGATCTCCTGTTCTGCGCACCACGGCAGCAGGTCGCGTGCGAGCGCGCGATGCGCTTCGTCGAAGAAGGGCAGCGCGAGGTGCGCGGTCGAAGGCGGCGCGGGAATCTTCGTCATCATGGCTTCAGTCCCCACCGAACACGGGCTTGCGCTTGGCCGCGAAGGCTTCGTAGGCGCGCTTGAAGTCCTCGGTCTGCATGCAGATCGCCTGCGCCTGCGCCTCGGCCTCGATCGCCTGGTCGATGGTCATCGACCATTCCTGCGCGAGCATCGTCTTGGTCATGCCGTGCGCGAAGCTCGGGCCTTCGGCCAGTTCGCGCGCCATCTTGGTGGCGGCCTCGAGCAGCGCGTCGCTTTCGTGCAGCGCGTTGAAGAAGCCCCAGGCGTGACCTTCCTGCGCCGTCATCGCGCGGCCGGTGAAGAGCAGTTCCGACGCACGGCCCTGGCCGATCACGCGCGGCAGCAGTGCGCATGCGCCCATGTCCGCGCCGGCCAGGCCCACGCGGGTGAAGAGGAACGCGGTGCGCGTGGCCGGCGAGCCGTAGCGCAGGTCGCAGGCCAGCGCGATCATCGCGCCGGCACCGGCGCACACGCCGTCGATGGCGCCCACGATCGGCTGCGGGCAGGCGCGGATCGCCTTCACCAGGTCGCCGGTCATGCGCGTGAACTCGAGCAGCTCAGGCATGCGCATGCCCGTGAGCGGTCCGATGATCTCGTGCACGTCGCCGCCCGAGCAGAAATTGCCGCCCGCGCCGGTGACGACGATCGCCTTCACGTCGGTTGCGTAGTTCAACGCGCGGAACAGGTCGCGCAGCTCGGCGTACGAATCGAAGGTCAGCGGGTTCTTGCGCTCGGGGCGGTTCAGCGTGACGGTGCCGACGCCGGCCTCGTAGCTCCATGCAAAGTGCTCGGCCTTGTAGGCTGCCTTCGCCTCGAACTGGGCGCGCATGGGATTGCCTGCGCCGATGTAGTGCTTCATGGGGTCTCCGCCATCGATTGGTTGTGTGAGTGTTGCTTCACCTTGCCGAGCAGCTTGTGCAGCTGCGCGATCTCCTTGCTGCTGAGGCCCGCGAAGGCCTCGACGATCCAGTCTTCGTGCTGCTGCGCCATCTCGTGAAAGAGCTTGCGGCCGCGCGCGGTGAGGCGCACGCGCCAGGCACGCCGGTCGCCCTCGACGTTGATGCGCTCGACCACGCCTTCGGTCACCAGCTGGTCGGTGATGCCGGTGACGTTGCCGCCCGTCACCATCATCCGGCGCGAGAGCTCGTTCATCTTCAGGCCCTCGGGCGAGCGCTCCAGTTGCGACATGAGATCGAAGCGCGGCAGCGTGGTGGCGAACTGCGAGCGCAACTCGTTGCGCACCTGCTTCTCGATCAGCTGGGTGCAGGTGAGCAACCGCAGCCAGAGCCGCAGGGCTTCGGGGTGTTCGCTGTGCGCGCGCGCTTCGAGGTCCATGTCAGTGTGTCTCCTCGGGGTTCGGCGCGGCGGCCATCGCGGCATTTGCCGCGGCGATCTGCTGCTGCTTGGCGATCTCGCGGTACATCTGGTCGCGGCCGCTCAGGTATTGCTTGGGCCAGTCGACATCGCGGCTCTGCAGCTTGGCCGCTTCGTGCAGCGTCCATGCGGGGTCCGCGAGGTGCGGGCGCGCGATGGCGCAGAGGTCGGCGCGGCCGGCCGCGATGATGCTGTTGGCCTGGTCCGCCTCGGTGATCGCGCCCACCGCGATGGTGGCGATGCCGACCTCGTTGCGGATGCGGTCGGAGAACGGCGTCTGGTACATGCGGCCATACACCGGCTTGGCGGCGCGCGTTGTCTGGCCCGACGACACGTCGATGAAATCGGCGCCGGCCTCCTTGAAGAGCCGCGCGACGATGACTGCGTCCGCATCGGTGTTGCCGCCGGGCGCCCAGTCGTGCGCGGAGATGCGCACGCTCATCGGCTTGTCCGCGGGCCACACGGCGCGCATCGCGCGGAACACTTCGAGCGGATAGCGGCAGCGCGCTTCGATGTCGCCGCCGTACTCGTCGGTGCGCTGGTTGGTGAGCGGGCTGATGAAGGCCGACAGCAGGTAGCCGTGTGCGCAGTGCAACTCGAGCCAATCGAAGCCGCACTCGACGGTGCGGCGGGTCGAATCGACGAACTGGTCGCGCAGCGTGTCCATCTCGGCGCGCGTGATGGCGGCGGGCAACTGGTTCTGTTCGCCATAGGGCAGCGCGCTGGCGCCGAGCACCGGCCAGTTGCCGTCTTCGAGCGGCTCGTCCGTGCCTTCCCAGCCGACGCGCGTGGAGCCCTTCGGGCCGCTGTGGCCGAGCTGCATCGCGATCTTCGCGCTCGACTGGCCGTGCACGAAATCGACGATGCGCTTGAAGGCCGCCTGCTGCGCGTCGTTGTAGAGGCCGGTGCAGGCCGGCGTGATGCGACCCTCGGGCGTCGGGCTCGTCATCTCGACGAACACCATCGCGGCGCCGCCGAGCGCGCGCGCGCCCAGGTGCACCAGCAAAAAGTCTTGCGGCACGCCGTCGACCGCGCTGTAGGTGGCCATCGGCGAGACCAGGATGCGGTTCTTCAACGTGAGCCCGCGCACCTTGTAGGGCATGAGCATCGGCGCCATCGCCTTGCCGCCCGCGAGCCACTGCTCGTAGCCGCCGAGCCATTGCGTATCGCGCACGCGCAGGTTCTCGTGGCTGATGCGCTGCGAGCGCGTGAGCAGCGAATAGGCGAACTGCTCGATCTGCATGCCGGTGTAGCGCGGCACGTTCTCGAACCATTCGGTGGAGTTGCGCGCGGCGTTCTGGATCTTCAGCACCTCGACGCTGCGACGCGCCTCATAGCCTTCGAGCACGTGGTCGAGCGTGCCGCCCTGCTCGAACTCGTTCGCGAGGTCGATCGCGTCTTCCAGCGCGAGCTTGGTGCCCGAGCCGATCGAGAAGTGCGCCGTGTGCGCGGCATCGCCCATCAGCACCACGGGCACCGAGCGGCCTTCGACGTCGATGCGGTGCGTCCAGCGTTCGCACACCACGCGCGGAAAGCGGATCCAGTTGGCCGAGCCGCGCAGGTGCGTGGCGTTGCTGATGAGCGCGTGGCCGCCCAGGTACTTGGCGAACAGCTTCTCGCAGAAGGCGACGGCCTCGGGCTGCTCCATCTGGTCCAGGCCGTGGGCCTTCCATACGGCTTCGGGCGTCTCGACGATGAAGGTGGAGGTCTTGTCGTCGAACTGGTAGGCGTGCGCCTGGAACCAGCCGTGCTCGGTCTCTTCGAAGGCGAAGGTGAAGGCGTCGAAGGTCTGGTGCGTGCCCAGCCACACGAAGCGACAGTTGCGCAGGTCCACGTCGGGCTTGAACACATCGGCGTAGCGCTGGCGGATGCGGCTGTTGAGACCGTCGCTCGCGATCACGAGGTCGGCCTTGTATTGCGCGGCGATCGCCTGGTCGTCGGTGGCGTCGGTCTCGAACACGAGGTCCACGCCCAGCGCGAGGCAGCGCTCCTGCAGGATGTTCAGCAGGCGCTTGCGCCCGATGCCGCAGAAGCCGTGGCCGCCCGAGCGCACCTGGCGGCCCTTGAAGAAGACCTGGATGTCGTCCCAGTGATGGAACTCGTTGCCGATCAGCGCCGCGGTGTCGGCATCGGCGGCCCGGAGGTTGCCCAGCGTCTGGTCGCTCAGCACCACGCCCCAGCCGAAGGTGTCGAAGGGCCGGTTGCGCTCCACCACCGTGATCTGCAACGCGGGGTTGCGCGCCTTCATCAACAGGGCGAAATACAGGCCTGCCGGCCCACCGCCGATGCACAGGATGCGTTGGAGGTCCGCGGCGGGAGCGGGTTTGACCGGGCTGAGGCTGTTCATGGTTGAATAGTTTAGACATAAACAATCTGCTGTCAATGCTGGTTTCGTAACGGGCCCCGGGAGGCCGGCGCGGGGAGGGATGCAAACACTTGCAAAAATCAATACCATGGGCCCCATGCAAAACTTGATACCCAAGATCGAGTCGCAGCTGGCTTCGCTGCCTGTCCCCATCGCGCTGGAACTGCCGGATGGCCGGCGCGTTGCCCAGGCGGGAGCCCGCGTCACGCTGGCTTTCAAGGAATGGACGGTGCTGGCCAAGCTGGCCGCCCGGCAGGTCGGGGCCATCGGGGAGGCCTATGTCGAGGGCAAGGTGCAGATCGAAGGCGCCATGCGCGACCTGATCGACGCCACCGTCGGCATGCTGCCCGGCAACCCGGCCGAAACCGACACCGGCTGGTGGAGCCGCCTGCAGCACCGGGCCAAGTCGCACGGCTCGCATTCGCTGCGCAAGGACGCGGCGCAGATCGAGTTCCACTACGACGTCTCGGACGACTTCTACGCGCTCTGGCTCGATGCGCGCCGGGTCTATTCATGCGCCTACTTCCGCACGCCCGAGCTCACGCTGGCCCAGGCGCAGGAAGCCAAGCTCGACCACATCTGCAAGAAGCTCATGCTCCAGCCGGGCGAGCGCTACCTGGACGTCGGCTCGGGCTGGGGCGCGCTCCTCCTGTGGGCCGCGGAGCACTACGGCGTCGATGCGACCGGCATCACGCTGTCGAAGAACCAGCATGCCTACGTGCAGCGCCTGATCCAAGAGAAGGGCCTGCAGGGCCGCGTGCGCGTCGAGTTGCGCGACTACCGGGAGCTCTCGGCCGAGCAGCCCTTCGACAAGATCTCCTCGGTCGGCATGTTCGAGCACGTGGGCGCGGCCAACATGCCGACGTACTTCCGTAAGATCCATTCGCTCCTGAAGCCCGGCGGCCTGGTGCTCAACCATGGCATCACCTCGGGCGAGCTCAACTACCGCCAGCTCGGCGCGGGCATGGGCGATTTCATCGAGAAGTACATCTTCCCCGGCGGCGAGCTGCTGCACGTGACGCACGTGCTGCGCGAGACGGCCGCCGCGGGCCTGGAGATGGTCGACACCGAGAGCCTGCGCCCGCACTATGCGCGCACGCTCTGGGCCTGGTCCGACGCGCTCGAGGCGCAGCTGGACACCGCGCGCGAGGTGCTGCAGCGCAGCGGCGGCCGCCAGGGCGAGAACGCCGAGCGCGTGCTGCGCGCCTACCGCCTGTATCTGGCGGGCTCGGCCATGAGCTTCGAGCAGGGATGGATCTCCTTGCATCAGATGTTGTCGACAAAGCCTGACGGCAATGTAGGGCGCGCGGGCGTCTTGCGCGGTGCGCAATCGGTGTACCCTTTTGCCCGTGACTACATCTACAAGTGAGTGAAAAAAACATGCTCTATCGTTTCAAGTCCCGGGCCTCTCCTGATTTCGTGATGCTCGAAGTGCATGCGCGCCAACTGCTCGACATCGTCGGCAAGTCGCCGGCGCCGCAGGGCATCATCACGGTCGAGCAGATTCCCGGCGCCATCGCCGCGCTCGAGGCCGCGTTGACGCGCGAGGGCAGCAACAGCCACAACAACGACGACTACGCCGTCGAAGGCCACACCAGCGATGCCGAGAAGCAGCATGTAGGACTGCACCAGCGTGCAGCGCCCCTGCTTCACATGCTCAAGGACTCGCAGGCCGACAACAAGGACGTGACCTGGAGCACCTGAAGCGTCAGTCCACTTTAGCGCCGGAGTCCTTGACGACCTTCGCCCACTTCACATGCTCGCTCGCAATGAGCTTGGTGAAGTCGGCCGGCGAATTGCCGCTCGGGATCGCACCCTGCGCGAGCATCTTCTCCTTGATGGCGGGCGTGCCGAGCGACTTGGCCACTTCCTGCTGAATCCGGTTCACGATTTCGGGCGAGGTGCCGGCCGGCGCCAGGAGGCCGAACCACGAGCTCGCCTCGAAGCCCTTGAGCGTCGGGCCGCCCGCTTCTTCCACCGTCGGAAGGTCGGGCAGCGCCGGCGAGCGCTGCGCGCTGGTCACGGCCAGCGCGGTGAGCTTGCCGCCCTTGATCTGCGCCATCGACGAGGGCAGGTTGTCGAACATCACGTCGGCATTGCCGCCCACCATGTCCAGCAGCGCCGGGCCCGAGCCCTTGTACGGAATGTGGGCCATGAAGGTGCCCGTCATGCTCTTGAAGAGCTCGCCCGCCAGGTGGATCGAGGTGCCGCTGCCGCTCGAAGCCATGTTCAGCTTGCCGGGGTTCGCCTTGGCGTACTTGATGAAGTCCTGCACGTTGTGGATGTTCAGCGTCTTGGCTTTCTCGGCATTCATTTCCATCACGTTCGGCACGGCGGCCACCAGCGTGATCGGCACGAAGTCCTTGATCGGATCGAAGGGCAGCTTGGGGTACAGCGCGCGGTTGATGCCGTGCGTACCCACCGTGCCCATCAGGAGCGTGTAGCCGTCGTTGGGCGCGCGCGCCACGAGCTCGGCGCCCACGTTGCCGCCCGCGCCCGCGCGGTTGTCCACGATGAACTGCTGGCCGAACGCCTTGGAGAGCTCGGGCGCGACAGCGCGCGCCAGGATGTCGGTGGTGCCGCCGGCCGCGAAGGGCACGACGATGCGCACGGGCTTGGTCGGCCAGGTGCCCTGGGCCCAGGCAGCGGGCGCCGCGAGGGCGATGGCTGCTGCAGCGGCCGACGCCGTCAGCGCGGCCCGGCGATTCGTTTTGAAAGATAAGTTCATGCGCGTGTTTGTACAGGTGAACCCCGCCCGCCGCCGCGAGTGAAAACCCCGGGAATCGACGCCTTCAGGACACTTGCATTCGCTGCGAAAACCGTTCGCTGTGGAATCGTTCCAGCACGAAGTCCACAAACACCCGCGTTTTCGGCGGCAGCAGCTTCTTGCTCGGGTAGTAGAGCCACACCACGCCCGCATCGAAATGCCATTCGGGCAGCAGCCGCACCAGCTCGCCGGTGCGAAGGCCCCGCTCGACGAAAGGCATCGGCAGCATCGCCGCGCCCAGCCCCAGCATCGCCGCCTGCGCGATCGCCTCGGGGTCGTTGAAGATCGCGCGCGGCCGCGGCAGCTCCACCGTGGCCTGCTGGCCGTTCGCGTGCTGCAGCGTCCAGCTGCGCAGCCGCCCGGTGGGCGAGGAGCGCCGCAGCAGCGCGTCGAGCGTCGCCAGGTCCGCGGGCTGCGCGGGCATCTCGCGCCCCGCCAGGTAGGCCGGCGACGCCACCGCCACCACGTGGATGCGCGAGAGCTCCCGCGCCACCACGCCGGGAGACAGCTCGATGCCGCCGCCGATGGCCGCGTCGAAGCCTTCGCCGATCAGGTCCACCTGCTGGTTGTCGAAGTACCAGTCGGGCAGGATGGCCGGGTAGCGCGCGAGAAAGTCGCCCATCATCGGCAGCACGTGCTCGCGCCCGAAGGCCTGGCCCATGCTCACCTTCAGCGTGCCGGCCGGCTGACCGTCGTCTTTCGAGAGACCCGCCACCGCCTCCTGTAGCGTGGCGAGCGGTGCGCCGATCTGCGCCAGGAAGCGCTCCCCGCCCTCGGTCAGCGTGAGCCGCCGCGTGCTGCGCTGGAACAGCCGCACGCCCAGCCGTGCTTCGAGCCGCGCCACGTTCTTGCTGACCGCCGCCGGCGTGAGCCCCAGGCGCCGCGCGGCCGCCGAGAAGCTGCCGCTTTCGGCGCTCTGCACGAAGGATTCGAGGTGATTGAGCGGTTCCATGCGCCCATTTTCGATCTCATCTTCAACTTTGGGTTGAATTTGATTGCACCGATTGATGGCTACCGGAGAAGGAGTGGAATCCCGACACTGAAGTCATTCCTCCACTGAACAACGGAAAAATCATGGCTTCCACCACCACTTCCTCTTCCTCCCCCGTTTTGGCCGGCAAGGTCGCCTTCGTCACCGGCGGCTCGCGCGGCATCGGCGCGGCCATCGTGCGGCGCCTGGTGCGCGACGGTGCCGCCGTGGCCTTCAGCTACAGCAGCGCCGCCGCCCCGGCCGACGAGCTGGTCCGCAGCATCCAGTCCGAAGGCGGCCGCGCGCTCGCGCTGAAGATCGACAGCGCCGACGCCGCGGCCCTCACCGCCGGCATCGACGAAGCGGCCCGCACGCTCGGCAAGATCGACATCCTGGTGAACAACGCCGGCGTGTTCCTGGGCGGCGCACTGGACGACTTCTCGCTCGAAGACTTCGACAAGACGCTCGCCGTCAACGTGCGCGCCGTGTTCGTCGCGGCCAAGGCGGCCTCGCGCCACATGGGCGAAGGCGGCCGCGTCATCAACATCGGCAGCACCAACGCCGAGCGCATGCCCTGGCCCGGCGGCGCGGCCTACGCGATGAGCAAGTCGGCGCTCAAGGGCCTGGTGCAAGGCCTGGCGCGCGACCTCGGCCCGCGCGGCATCACCGTCAACAACGTGCAGCCCGGCCCGGTCAACACCGACATGAACCCGGTCGACGGCCCGAACGCCGCCGCGATGCACGGCCTGATGGCGCTGCCGCGCCACGGCCACCCCGACGAAATCGCGAGCATGGTGGCGTACCTGGCCAGCCCCGAAGCGGCCTTCGTGACCGGTGCGAGCCTGAACATCGACGGCGGCTTCGCCGCCTGAGGTCAGACCCGCAAGCTCAGGCCAGCAGCTTCTTCGCGGTGGCCACGATGGCCTCCGCGCCGATGCGCGACTGCGCCTCCAGCACCGGCGCATAGCCGACCGGAATGCGCGGCGCGCCGAGCCGCGCGATGCGGCAGCCCGTGGCCTCCGCGGCGCTCGCCGCGATCTCCGCGCCGAAGCCCGCGGCCTGCACCGCCTCGTGCACCACCAGCAACCGCCCGGTGCGCGCGCACGATGAAAGCACCGTCTCGCGGTCCCACGGCCACAGCGTGCGCAGGTCGATCAGATCGACTGCGATGCCTTCGGCCGCGAGCGCATCGCACGCCGCGGCGCAGGCCTGCATCTGCCGGCTCCAGCTCACGAGCGTGAGCGCGTTGCCTTCGCGCACGCGCGCCGCCTTGCCGAGCGGCACGGCGATGTCTTCGTCCACCTCGCCGCGCAGGCCCCACAGCGTCTTGTGCTCGATGTAGACCACCGGGTCGCCGCACTGCAGCGCCGAGCGCAGCAGCCCGTAGTTGTCCTGCGGCGTCGAGGGGCTCACCACCACCACGCCCGGCAGGTGCGCAAACCACGCTTCGAGCGATTGCGAATGCTGCGCGGCCGACGCGTCCCAGATGCCGCCCGGCATGCGCGCCACCAGTGGCACGCGGCCCTGGCCGCCGAACATGAAGCGGTTCTTGGCGGCTTGGTTCACCAGCTCGTCCATGCCGCAGAGCGCGAAGTCGACCACGCGCATTTCCACCACCGGCCGCAGCCCCGCGAGCGCCATGCCCACGCCGGCGCCCATGATCGCGGCCTCGCTGATCGGCGTGTCGATCACGCGCTCGGCGCCGAAGCGTTCCTGCAGCCCCTTGTACTGGCCGAAGATGCCGCCGCGGCCGACGTCTTCGCCGAGCACGACCACGCGTGCATCGGCTTCCATCTCGCGCTGCACCGCGAGCACGGCGGCCTCGGAATAACTCAGTTCCTTGCTCAATGCCATTGGCCTGCTCCGGTGGTCTGCACGTCGGTGAAGGCGGCGCTCGCCTCCGGCCAGGGCGCGGCATCGGCGACGGCCAGCGCGGTGTCGACTTCGTCGCGCGCCGCGTTCTCGATGGCATCGAGCGTGGCCGCGCTCACGCCGGCCGAGAGCAGGTGGCCGCGCGTGCGCGCGATCGGATCGGTCTCCAGCGCCGCGGCCAGTTCGGCCGGGTCGCGGTACGCCGCGAGATCGACCGACACATGCCCCTTCACGCGGTACGTCAGCGCATGCAGCAGGCGCGGCCCGGCGCCGCCGCGCACTTCGTCCACGAGCCGCGCGGCGGCCGCGTGCACCGCGAACACGTCGTTGCCATCGACCTGCGTGGCTGCGATGTCCATCGACATGGCGCGCGCCGAGGCGCCGTCGCCCGCCGTCATCGGGCCGCTCGCGGTGGTCGCGCTCCAGCGGTTGTCCTCGCAGACGAAGAGCACCGGCAGCGCGTACACGCGCGCCCAGTTCAGTGCTTCGAGAAAGGGCCCGCGGTTGATCGCGCCGTCGCCGAAGAAGCAGACCGTGATGTCGTCGCCCACACTGTGGCCCCCTGGCTCCGGCAAGCCGGGACCTCCCCCCGAGGGGGGCAAGGCGGCTTGGGAGCGGCCCTGCGCCGCCTTCATGAGCTTCTGCGCATGCGCCGCGCCGACCGCGATCGGCAGCCCCGCCGCCACCACGCCGTTGGCGCCCAGCATGCCGACGGAAAAATCCGCGATGTGCATCGAGCCGCCCTTGCCGCCGTTGAAGCCCGTGGCCTTGCCGAAGAGCTCGCACATCATGCGGGTGAGGTCCGCGCCCTTGGCCAGCGTGTGGCCGTGGCCGCGGTGGGTGGAGGTGAGGTAGTCGCTCGTGCGCAGGTGCGCGCACACGCCTGCGGGCACGGCCTCCTGCCCGGTCGAGAGGTGCAGCGGGCCGCGCACCTTGGCGGCGCCGCCGGCCTGCTGGCCATAAGCGCTCACCCCTCCCTGGCTGGCCGTCTCGGCGGCGTTCTCGAAGGCGCGGATGCGCACCATCGTGCGGTAGAGCGCCTCACCGGCGCCGGATGTGCTCGAGTCCATCTTGTCTCCAGCGCCTCTGGAATGGGCGCGTGACAAAAATCGTATCAGTATCGAACGGCAGGACGGATCTAGCTCGACCGGCATGCGGCGCGCACGATGCGCGCCGTCGGGTTCTGCTTCATGTCGCGAAAGAGCATGGGCTTGGGCGCATTGCCGTAGTCTGCAACATGGTGCGGCTCGCCCTGCCACAACGGCTCGATGTAGAAGCGCGCGGCCACGTAGGAGGCGCGCCGCGCCTGGCAGTCGAACACCACGCGCGATTCGTAGGAGCGGTAGGGCACGCCGTCCCAGTTGGTGCGCGGCGTGGCGCGGCTCACGCGCAGGTTCATGCCCTGCCGCGCAGGTTCGGCCGACGCGGCGCCGGACGGATCGACCTGCACGGTGTCGGTCGCCTTGTCCAGCGGATCGCCCACCACCGTGAACCACGCGGACTGCGCATGGGCCATGCCGCCAAGCAGGCCGATTGCCACCAACCAGTACTTCACGCCATCGCTCCGAAAAGAAGGGCACGGGTGCGTGCCGGGCTCAAAAAAAGCCGACCTTGCCGGCCGGCCGCTGAAACATCAATTTACCGTTTTTCGCGGCGCGTGCCTGTCGGACGGCACCGCTCGGGGAATTCCCCGATGCAATCCCCCGGCCTCGATGGGATAGTTAGTTCGCCCTTCAAACTAACTATTTTCTTACACGGCAGGAGAGACACCGATGCAACTCAAACAAACTTTGGCCGCCATGGCCTTCGGCCTCACCGCCGTGAGCGCACTGGCCCAGACCGTGGTCGGCGTGAGCTGGTCCAACTTCCAGGAAGAGCGCTGGAAGACCGACGAGGCGGCCATCAAGGCGCAGCTGGAAAAGCTGGGCGCCAAGTACATCAGCGCCGATGCGGGCGGCTCGCCCGAGAAGCAACTGGGCGACATCGAGGGCCTGATGTCCAAGGGCGCCAAGGCGCTCATCGTGCTCGCGATGGACAAGGACGCCATCCTGCCGGCCATCACCAAGGCCACGCGCCAGAAGGTGCCCGTGGTCGCGTACGACCGCCTGATCGAGGCGCCCGGCGTCTTCTACATCACCTTCGACAACGTCGAGGTCGGCCGCATGGAGGCGCGCGAGGTGCTCAAGGTCAAGCCCAAGGGCAACTACGTGATCATCAAGGGCTCGCCGAGCGACCCCAATGCCGACTTCCTGCGCGCGGGCCAGCAGGAGGTGCTGGAGCCCTCCGTGAAGAAGGGCGACATCAAGATCGTCGGCGACGAATACACCGAAGGCTGGAAGCCCGAGGTCGCGCAGAAGAACATGGAGCAGATCCTCACCAAGAACGCCAACAAGGTCGACGCGGTGGTGGCTGCCAACGACGGCACCGCCGGCGGCGCGGTCGCCGCGCTCACGGCCAAGGGCCTGCGCGGCGTGCCGGTGTCGGGCCAGGACGCGGACTTCGCGGCGCTCAACCGCATCGCGCTGGGCACGCAGACGGCCACCATCTTCAAGGACTCGCGCGAGCTCGGCCGCGAAGCCGCCAGCGCGGCCATCGCGCTCTCGCAGGGCAAGCCGGTCGAGAAGGCCGCGCAGTGGAACTCGGGCCCGAAGAAGGTCGCGCTCTCCTCGCGCCTGCTCACGCCCGTGCCGGTCACGCGCGACAACCTGGACGTCGTGGTCAAGGCCGGCTGGATCAAGAAGGACGAGCTCTGCAAGGGCGTCCCGGCGGCCAGCGCGCCCGCGGCCTGCAAGTAAGCGCGCCGAGCCAGTCGTCCATCCGCGCGATGCATGCGTCAGGCCGGGCTCCCAAAGCCCGGCCGGGACGCCCACGCGCATCTGCTGAATTCGCTGGATCCGCTGGATCGGCTTTGAGGGGGTATCCAAGAAATGAGCAATGAAACTCCGGGATGGTGGCGCCGCACGGGCGTCGACCTGCGCCTGATATTGATGTGCGTGCTGCTGGTGGTCATGGCGGTGGCCTTCAGCGTCATGTCGGGCGGCGTGTTTCTCTCGCCCGAGAATCTCTACAACGTCGCGCAGCAGACCGCCGTGGTGGGCATCGTCTCCACCGTGATGGTGCTGATCATCGTGGCGCGCCACATCGACCTGTCGGTCGGCTCGGTGATGGGCTTCGTGGGCGTGCTCATCGCGTACCTGCAATACACCTCGGGCTGGTCGTGGCCCACGGCCTGCCTCGCGGGGCTTGCGGTCGCGCTGCTCGTGTCGATCTATCAGGGATGGCTCACCGCGGTGCTCGGCGTGCCCTCGTTCGTGGTCACGCTCGGCGGCCTCATGTCGTTCCGCGGCGCGGCCTTCCTCGTGGCCGACGGCAAGACGCAGCCGGTGAACGACGAATTCTTCCAGCGCCTGGGCGGCGGCTACGACGGCGGCGTCGGCACCACCGCGAGCTGGGTGATCGCCGCGCTGGTGGCGCTCGTGCTCTTCGGGCGCATGGTGCAGAAGCGCTGCGCGCGCCAGCGCTACGAGATGCCCACCGAGCCGCTGTGGCTGGACGTGCTCATCACGGCCGTGCCGGTGGCGGTGGTCGTCGGCTTCGCGGCGGTCATGAACAACTACCAGATATCGTCCAAGTCGGAGCCGCAGGGCATTCCGATTCCGGTGCTGATCTGGGCGGTGGTGGCCATCGTGCTGTCGTTCATCGTGCACCGCACGCGCTTCGGGCGCTATGTGTTCGCGATGGGCGGCAACCCCGATGCGGCCGCGCTCGTGGGCATTCCGGTCAAGCGCGTGACGCTGATGCTCTTCGCGCTGCTGGCGGTGCTGGTCACCGTCGCGGCCATCGTGTCGATCGCGCGGCTCAACGCCGGCACCAACTCGCTGGGCACGGGCATGGAGCTCTACGTGATCGCGGCGGCCGTCATCGGCGGCACGGCGCTCGCGGGCGGCAGCGGCTCGATCTTCGGCTCGGTGCTGGGCGCGCTCATCATGCAGTCGCTGGACAGCGGCATGCTGCTGCTCGACGTGCCCATCGGCAAGCGCATGGTCATCATCGGCCAGGTGCTGATCGTGGCGGTGGTGTTCGACGTGCTCTATCGCCGCAAGTTCGGAGAGAACTGACATGGACACCATCGACACCTCCAAGCCCCTCGTCGAACTGCGCGAGATCCGCAAGGCCTTCGGCGGCGTCAAGGCCGTGGACGGCGTGAGCGTGAACCTCTACCCCGGCGAAGTGGTGGCGCTCCTGGGCCACAACGGCGCGGGCAAGTCCACGCTCATGAAGATGCTCGCGGGCGCCTACCCCATCGACTCGGGCGACACGCTCATCGCGGGCGAGAAGGTCAACATCCGCACGCCCGCCGAAGCGCAGGCGCAGGGCATCGAGACCATCTACCAGACGCTCGCGCTCGCCGACAACCTCGACTCGGTGTCCAACCTCTTTCTCGGCCGCGAGAAGATGACGCGCTGGAACACGCTGGACGACCACTTCATGGAAGTGCAGGCGCGCAAGGTGTTCCATCGCCTGAACAAGAACTTCACCAACATCCGCGTGCCGGTGCGCCGGCTCTCGGGTGGGCAGCGGCAGGTGGTGGCGATCTCGCGGGCGCTCTATTTCAACGCGCGCATCCTCATCATGGACGAGCCCTGCGCGGCGCTCGGCCCTGAAGAAACCGCGATGGTCGGCGGCCTCGTGAAGCAGCTCAAGGCCGACGGCGTGGGCATCTTCCTCATCACGCACGACATGCCCGACGTGTTCTCGCTGAGCGACCGCCTCGCGGTCATGAAGAACGGCAAGCTCGTGGGCACCTACCGCACCGAGGACGCGACCGAGGACGAAGTGCTCGGGATGATCATCGCGGGCAAGCGCCCCGAAGGCAAAGCGCAGGCGCACCACGCGGCATCGGCCGCAGCCGTGACCGCGGTCTGATTCCGACCCGCCTCGCGACATGAAGACCATCGGCGACCAGCAGCTCCTGAAGCGCATGAACCGCAGCGTGCTGCTGCGGCTGCTGCGCGCGCAGCCGGGGCTCTCGCGCGCGCGGCTGGCCACCGAGAGCGGCCTCACGAAATCCACCGTGAGCCTCTTGGTGCGGGAGCTGCTCGACGAAGGCTGGCTCAAGGAGTCCGATGCGGCCGTGAACGATGGCCTGGGCCGCCCCTCGACGCCGCTGCAGATCGACGTTGGCGTGCGCGCACTGATGGGCGTGGAGATCGCGGTGGAGACCGTGCGGCTCGTGTGCGTCTCGCTGCAGGGCGAGGTGCTGTACTCCAACACCCACGCGCTCACCGACGGCTCGCCCGCCGGCGTGTGCGCGCAGGTCGCGCACATGGCTTCGGCGGCGCACAGGCAGCTCGACGCGCTGGGCCTGCGGCTCTCCAGCATCGGCGTGTGCGTGCCGGGCGCGGTGGACGATTGCACCGGCGTCGTGCGCTTCGCGCCCAACCTCGGCTGGCGCAACGTGAGCCTCTTGCCCGCGCTCGAGAAATCGTTCGCCACCGCGGGCCTGCCCGGCGTCACCGTGCAACTGCAGAACGATGCCGATGCGGCCGTGCTCGGCGAATACGAATTCGCCGCGGGCGAGGGCGAGGACCCGCTCATCTTCGTGAGCTGCGACGTCGGCGTGGGCGCGGGCGTGATCCTGAACGACCGCCTCTTCACTGGCGCGCAGGGCATGGCCGGCGAGATCGGCCACACCATCCTCGAGCTCGATGGCCCGCTGTGCTCGTGCGGCCGCCGGGGCTGCGCCGAAGCCTTCTTCGGCTCGCGCACGCTGGAGCGCGAAGGCGTGGACATGCCACGCGCCGCGGCCTTCTTCGGCGTGCTGCTGCAGAACCTGTGGGTGACCTTCAATCCGCGCGCGATCGTGCTCGGCGGCAAGTCGTGCGCGGCACATCGCGGCTTCGTGCAGGCCGCGTTCGAGGCCGTGAAGCGCCATGCCGATGGCGCGGGCATGCCGGCGCCCGAGTTGCGCACTGCGCGCTACGAAGAACTCGCGCCCGCGGTCGGCGCCGCGGCGCTCGCGCTGCACGAATACTTAAGGCCGCTGCAACCCGATGCGCGAACGCGGCGCGCGCGCGCCGAGCGCGCCGAGCGCGTTTTTGCTGCCGCCTGAGCCTTCGGCCTACGCGCGCCGCGCGATCGATGCCCTAACGTCTTGACTCTGCCCCGGGAGTCCAAGACATGACGCGTTCCTCCGCCCAGTTCACCCAGCCCGCCGAGTCCTCGTCGCCCTCCACATTGCTTGTCGTGATCGCGGTGCTCCTGGGCCTTGCGGGCCTCGCGCTCGCGGTCGCCGGCGCATGGCTCATCGTGCTCGGGGGCTCGTGGTACTACCTTGTCGCGGGGCTCGGGCTCATCGCCTCGGCGCTGCTCCTCAAGCGCGGCGGCGGCATCGGGCTGCTGTACTACGCGGCGGTGGTCCTGCTCACGCTGGTGTGGGCGTTGTGGGAAGTGGGCTTCGACTGGTGGCCGCTGGCCGCGCGCGGCGATGTGTTCTTCGTGGTCGGCCTGTTCCTGCTTTCGCCGTGGGTGGCGCGCGCGCTCGCGCGGCGCGATGCGACGGGCATCGGCCGCACGCGCGCCGTGCTCGGCGTGGTGCTCGCGGCCTTCCTGCTGGCGGCGGTGTTCTCGTGGACGCGCGAGCCCGGGCGCATCGAGGGCATCGCGCCATTGCCCGATGCGTCCAACAGCGCAACAGCCGCCGCGCTCGCCAGCCCGCCCGCGCCGAAGGACGACTGGACCGCCTACGGCGGCACCGGCTTCGGCCAGCGCTACTCGGCGCTCGACCAGATCACGCCGGCCAACGTCGGGCAGCTCGAAGAGGCCTGGCACTTCCGCACCGGCGACGTGCGAGGCCAGCCCGGCGACCCGGAGGAGACGACCTTCGAGGTCACGCCGCTGAAGATCGGCGAGCGGCTCTTTCTCTGCACGCCGCACCAGGCGGTGATCGCGCTCAACGCGACGACCGGCGAGCAGATCTGGCGCTACACGCCCGAGGTCCAGAAGTCGCTCGCGCTGCAGCACCTGACCTGTCGCGGGCTCTCCTACTACGCGGGGAGCGCGGCGCAACCTGCTGCTGCAGCGACGTCATCGCCATCGCCTGCACCTTCGGCACCGGCACCGGCACCGGCAGGCGCGTGCGACGCCAAGCTGTTCATGCCCACCGCCGATGGCCGCGTCATCGCGCTCGACCCCGACAGCGGCAAGCCCTGCATGGCATTCGGCGGCGGCAGCGGCCAGATCGACCTCTGGAAGAACATGCCCAACGTCAAGGCAGGCTCCTACTACTCGACCTCGCCGGTGGTGGTGACGCGCTCGCTCATCGTGGTCGGCGGCACGGTGCTGGACAACGTCTCGACCCAGGAAACCTCGGGCGTGATCCGCGCCTTCGACGTGAACACCGGCGCACTCGTGTGGAACTGGGATTCGGGCAACCCCGAGGAAACCGCGCCCATCGCGGCCGACCGCACCTACACCGTCAACTCGCCCAACAGCTGGTCGATCTCCAGCGTGGACGAGGCGCTGGGGCTGGTCTACGTGCCCACGGGCAACCAGCCGCCGGACCAGTGGGGCGGCAAGCGCACCGAGGGCGCGGAGCGCTATTCGTCGTCGGTGGTGGCGCTCGATCTGGCGAGCGGCCGCGTGCGCTGGAGCTTCCAGACGGTGCACCACGACCTCTGGGACTACGACGTGCCCGCGCAGCCCAGCCTCATCGATCTGCGCGTGGGCAGCGAAACCATTCCGGCGCTGGTGCAGCCGACCAAGCAGGGCGAGCTCTTCGTGCTCGACCGGCGCAACGGCAAGCCCATCGTGCCGGTGAACGAGCGGCCCGCGCCGCAGGGCGCGGCCACGGGCGACCGCACCGCGCCGACGCAGCCGGTGTCGGGGCTCTCGTTCGATCCGCCCGCGCTGAAGCCATCGGACATGTGGGGCGGCACGATCTTCGACCAGCTGGCCTGCCGCATCGCGTTCCACCGGCTGCGCTACGAAGGCCGCTTCACGCCGCCGTCCACGCAGGGCTCGCTCATCTATCCGGGCAACTTCGGCGTCTTCAACTGGGGCAGCATCGCGGTCGATCCGCAACGGCAGATCGCCTTCACCACGCCCGCGTCGCTGGCCTTCGTCTCCAGGCTCGTGCCGCGCGCGGACGACACCACGCTGTACGTGCAAGGCAAGGACCGTCCGAACGACAGCCTGCCCGCGCTCAACGAGAACTTCGGCGCGCCGTTCGCGATCAAGCTCAGCGCGTTCACCTCGGTGCTCGGCCTGCCGTGCCAGGCGCCGCCGTGGGGCCACGTGGCGGGCGCGGACCTGCGCAGCGGCAAGGTCATCTGGATGCACAAGAACGGCACGGTGCGCGACAGCTCGCCGCTGCCATTGCCGTTCGCGATGGGCGTGCCGAATCTGGGCGGACCGGTGATGACCGCGGGCGGCGTCGCGTTCCTCTCGGGCACGCTCGACCAGTACGTGCGCGGCTACGACGTGGGCAACGGCAAGGAGCTCTGGCGCAGCCGGCTGCCCGCGGGCGGTCAGGCCACGCCGATGACCTACCGCGGCAGCGACGGCCGGCAGTACGTGCTGGTGGCGGCCGGCGGACACGGCTCGCTCGGCACGCGCACGGGCGACCATGTGATCGCGTACGCGCTGCCCAAGCGATAGACGCGACCTGCGCGACCTGCGCGACCCGCGCCCGGACCGGCGCTCAGTCGAGCTGCAATCCCGCCTCCTGCGCCGCCTTGGGCAGGATGGCCAGCTCGCGCTTGAGCACCTCGGCGAAAGCCTCGGGCGTGTTGCCGGTCGCCGGTGCCACGCCGCCCAGTTCATTCAGGCGTTTGCGGAAAGCCGGCTCGGCGGTGATCTTTGCGATCTTCTCGCCCAGCAGCTTGACGACCGGCGCGGGCGTCTTCGCGGGCGCCACCACGCCGAACCACACATCGAAGTCCACGCCGCCCGGCACGCCCTGCTCGGTGAGCGTCGGAACGTCGGGCCACAGCTCGGAGCGGCCGTTGCGCAACTGCCCGATGGCCTTGAGCTTGCCCGACTGGATGAAGCTGCGCACGTCGCCGGTGCCCAGCAGGCCCCAGGTCACTTCGCTGGCCATCAGGGCCTGCACCAGCGGCGCGCCGCCCTTGTAGGGCACGTGCGTGAAGTTGCCGTCGGCGTTGGCGTTGAAGGCTTCCGATGCCAGGTGCGACAGCCCGCCCGCGCCGGCCGATCCGTAGGGCAAGCCGCCCTTGCCGGCCTTCTTGCCCGCAGCCAGCAGCTCCTGCACGTTCTTGTAGGGCGACTTCTCGGGCACCACCAGCAGCAGCGGCGCGAGCGACACACGCGACACCGGCACGAAGTCCGAGGCCTGGAAGCCCGCCTTCTTGTAGATGACCGGGTTGATCGACAGCATGCCCGTGAGCGTCACCGCCAGGGTGTGGCCATCGGGCGCGCTCTGCGCCACGTTGATCATGGCGATGTTGCCGCCCGCGCCGGGGCGGTTCTCCACCACCACGGTCTGCCCGAGCTCTTCCTGCAGGCGCGGGCTCAGCATGCGCGCGGCCACGTCGGTCGCGCCGCCCGGCGGATAAGGAACCACCAGGCGGATCGGCTTGGTCGGATAGGTGCCGGCGTCGCCTTGCGCCATGGCGAAAGTGCCCAGGCCCAGGGCCAGTGTTCCTGCCGCGACGGCACGGCCGATGAGGGTGAGAGTACGCACGTTGTTGCTCCTGGTTTTTCTGGGGTAACGAAGGGGCCGAGGCTCAGTGGCCGCCGCCGGTTTCGTAGCGGGCCTGCCGCTCTTCGAGCGCGTGCCAGCCGATGAGGTCCTTGAAGTCCGTCATCGATGTCTGCGCAAACGGCAGGTCGGCGAAATCGCCCGAGCGGCGGCGCGCCAGCTCGCGCAGATTGGCCTGCACCGTGTGCACGGTGGTCAGCAGGCCGGCGATCGGATAGCTGGCAAACGCCGCCACGCTCTCGATCTGCTCGCGGGTGAGCGCGGTCATCCAGGTGCCGGCCATCAGCATCAGCGACAGCCGACGGCCGCAGGTTTCGCGCAGCTGCACGAGTTGCTGAAAGCTGTTGAAGGTGCGCGAGATGGGCTGGATCAAATCGGCGCCGGCCTCCGCGTAGCGTGCGGCGCGCTCCAGCGCCTCGCCGGGGTCCTGCGCGTCGGTGCGCGCGACGATCAGGAGGTCCGGGTCGGTGCGCGCATCGAGCGCGGCCTTGATGCGCGCGAGCGCGTCGTCGATCGACACCAGCGTGGAGGGCGCCGCAGCGGCGGGGCAGCGCTTGGGGCTGACCTGGTCTTCCAGCTGCAGCGCCGCGGCGCCGGCCTTCTCGAACTCGCGCACCGCCCGGCCCACGTTGAGCACGCTGCCGTAGCCCGTGTCCGCGTCCACGAAGATGGGTTTGCGCACGACGTTGGCCATGCGGTTCACTGTGGCCACGTTCTCGCTGAGCGTGTACAGCTCCATGTCGGGCTGGCCCAGCAGCGCGGCCGAGATGCCGAAGCCCGTGCTGAAGATGCCGTCGAAGTCCGACTGGTCCACCAGCAGTGCCGACAACGCGTCCTGCGCGCCGCCGCACCAGAGGGTGGGGCCGTGGGTGATGCGCTGGCGCAGTGCCTGGCGAGATGAGGTCATCGTTTGTCTCCTGAAAAAAAGTGCGCCGCGGCCCGGCATGGGCGCTGCGCCATGGGCTTGCAGAAAAAAGGTCAGGCCGTGCGGCGCTTCAGATAGGGAATGAGGCCGCCCGCATCCAGCATGCCGCGCTCGGAATCGGAGAAGGGCTGCAGCATCAAGGTCTGGCCCGAGCGCAGGTTCTTCACTTCGCTCGCGGCCCAGTCGACCGTGAGCTCGTCGCCGCGCGCCGTCGCTGCGCGGATGCCCGGGCAGCTCACGAGCGGAAAGCCCATGCTCGTCTCGCCGCGGAAAAAACCGGGCGAGAACGATTCGGCGATCACCGCGGCGATGCCCAGGTGCCGCATCGCGCGCATGGCCGGGTAGTGCGGGTGGCCGTAGCCGAAGTTGTGGCCGCCGATCAGCAAGTCACCTTTGTGCACGGTGGCCGCGAAGCCCGGCGTGTAGTCGGCCATGGCCAGCGCGGCCAGCTCCTTCACGTCGGTGATCTTGATGTTGCGCACGCCCACGATGAGGTCGATGTCGTAGTCGTCTTCCTCGAAGACCCAGGCCGCGCGGCCGCGCAGGTTCGCGAGGCTCATGCGAGCGCTCCTGCCGCTTGCGTCAGATAAGGACGCGGATCGGCGATGCGGCCTTCCAGCGCGGAGGCGGCCACCACGGCCGCATTGCAGATGTAGATCTCCGAATCCACGCTGCCCATGCGCCCCGGCGTGTTCAGCGTGCCGGTGGACACGGCGCGCTGGCCGTCGGTCATGGTGGCGATGCGGCCGAAGCAATAGTCGCAGCTGGGCGAGCTGATGAAGGCGCCCGCCTCGACCAGCACCTCGATCAATCCTTCGCGCGCGGCGGCCGCCATGATGGCCTTGGAGGTGGGCACGACATGCAGCTGGAAGCCCGGCTGGATGTGCCGGCCGCGCAGCACCTCGGCCGCGATGCGCAGGTCCTCGAGCCGGCCGCTCGCGCACGAGCCGAGGTAGCCGGTGTGCACCTCCACGCCGGTGAAATCCTTCAGGTCCCGCGTGTTGGCGGGGCTGGGGGGAATCACGACGATGGGCTCCAGCGCCGAGACGTCGATCGTCACCACCTGGTCGTAGTGCGCATCGGCATCGGGGTACACCGGGTCCAGCGCGATCTTCGAGCGCCCCTGCACGTAGGCCAGCGTCTTCGCATCGGGCGCGATGAGCATGGTGGTCGCGCCGAGGAACATGGCCTGGCCGCAGATGGTCTGGCGCCCTTCGATGCTCATCGCGTCGATCACCGGTCCGCACAGCTCCACCACCTTGAATCGGCAAGAGGCCGGGCCCATCACGCGGACCATGTGGTGAAAGACGTCGCGCGCCATCACGCCGGGCTGGAGCGCGCCCACCAGCTCGACCTTCACGGTCGCCGGCACGGTCATGGTGAGCGTCTCGGTCACGAAAGATTCGAGCACGCCTTTTCGCGCGCCGAAGGCGAAGGTGCCGAAGGCGCCCAGCTGGCTCACATGGCCGTCGAAGTGAACGGCAAAGGCGCCCGGCGTGGCGTAGCCCAGCTCGGCGGCCACCTGGTGGCCGATGCCCTCGCGTTCGTGCACCGGCACGCCCTGTTCCTTGCCCCAGGCGCGGGTGATCTTGTGCAGTTCTTCTTCCTTGGGCGCGGTGGCCGGGACCATGTGGTCGATGAAGAGCACGAAGCGCTCGGGGCTGGACACCTTCTCGATCCCGAAGTCCTCGCGCGTCTCCTTGAAGAACACGTCGGTGTAGCCGGGAAAGTCGTAGGCGATCACGAAGTCCGGCCGCGCCGTGATCTCTTCGCCGGGCACCACGCCCGGCCGGCCGGCGGCGCGGGCGAGGATCTTCTCTGTCATCGTCTGGGGCATCTTCTTCACTTCCACGATATGGGAGTTCGGTGGGTTCGAGATACCTATTACATTCGAGCGACTTTCCCCGCTCTTGAGGAACAACCCCAATTACTGCCGCATTGTGGAAACTAAACGCCGAACCACCACCGTGAAGAACGCCGCACCTCAGCCCCTGCCCGCCAGCGGCGCGCGCTCGGGCACGCAGAGCATCGAGCGCGTGGTGGGCATGCTGCGCGTGGTGGCGTCGCGCGGCCGGCGCGGCATGCGCATCGCCGATGTCGTGAGCCTGAGCGGCCTGCCCATGTCCACGTGCTTTCGCATGCTGCAGAGGCTGGAAGTGGAAGGGCTCCTGGTGCGCGACCTGCTCACCCGCAAGTACCACCTGGGGCCGCTCCTGTACGAGCTGGGCATGCTGGCCCAGCCGCACTACCAGCTGAGCGAGCTGTGCGACGAGGCGCTGCGCGTCATCGCCGAGCAGACGCACGACACGGTCTACCTGAGTGAGCGGCGAGGGCCCGAATCCATCTGCACCAGCCGCGCGCTGGGCGCCTACCCGATCAAGGCGCTGACGCTCGATGTGGGAATTCGCCGGCCCATGGGCGTGGGCGCCGGCGGCCTTGCGATCCTGAGCGCGCTGCCCGAGGCCGAAGCGGAGCTGATCGTCGCGGCCAACGAGGCGCGCTATGCCAAGTTCGGTGCGTTCGAGCCGGGTTTTCTGCGCGAGGCCATCGCGCAGACGCGCGCGCAGGGCTATTCCTTTCTGGACAGCGCGGCCACGCCCGGCGCGGCGGCCATCGGCGTGGCCTTTCCGCCCGACAACCCGATCGCGGCGGTGAGCGTGGCGGCCATCTCCAGCCGCATGGGGCCGGCGCGGCGCGCGGAGGTGGCCAAGATCATCCACCAGCAGGTGCGTGCGATCTGCGTGCTGCTCGAAGCCAAGTCGGCGGCGCCGTCGTCGGGCCGCGATGGCGATTGACCCGCCGGCCTGCGCGGGCCGCTAGGACGTCCAGCCGCGCATGCGGCGGTACAGCGTGCCGCGCGACACATTGAGTTGACGCGCGGCCTGCGACACGTTGCCGCCGTGCACGGCCAGCGTTTCCTCGATCAGCTTGCGGCTGTGTTCCTGCAGCGTCTCGGTGTGCGGCACATCGGTAGCCGCCGCGAGCGCTGGCGCAGTCGCCGCATCCTCCGAATGCGCGATGGGCTTCGGCGCCTGCACGCCCGGCATCGCCACCGCGTGCTGGAAGTCCACCCCGTCCGCGCGCTTCAGATGCGCCTGCACCCATACGCCGAGGCCGCTCGCGAGCCGCAACGGCTGCGCGGATTCGCGGCGCCCCAGCCGCAGCAGGCTCGCAAGGTCGTGCCCCAGCAGGCATTCGACATCGCGCTCGTCCGCCGCCTCGGGCAAGCGCCCGAGCAGGCGCGCGCCCGCGTTGTTGAGCCACGCGATCGTGCCGTCCGGCGCGATGCCCGCGAGCGCTTCGAGCGGCGTGCCCAGCAGCGTGGGGCTCGCCTGGAAACGCAGGATGAGGTGGTCGCGCGACTGCGCCTGCAGCAAGCGGTTCTCGATCGTGGTCGCGTACAGCGCCACCATCGACGCCGCATCGAAGCCGAAGCGCCGCGCCTCGATCGTGAGGTCGAGCACGCCGGCCAATCGCCCCGTCACGTCGCGGATCGGCGCGGCCGCGCACTGCATCTCGCGCAGCACGTCGAAGTAGTGCTCCGCGCCATCCACGGTGCAGGCCTGCCCGGTGCTCGCGACGATGCCGGGCGCGGTCGTGCCCACGATGCGCTCGGAGATGTTCACGCCCACGCGCGCGGTCTTGCGCAGCACCGGCTGGTGCCCGGCGCACGGCTGCTGGGTGACGTGCACCACCACGCCTTCGCGGTCGGTGAGGAGCACGCGGCAGTCGGTGCCCGCGAGCGCGTGCTCCATCTGCCCAAGTTCCTGGCGCGCGACGTCGAGCAGCTCGCGGTTGCGCGCGAGCGTGGCGTGCAGGCGGCTGGGCGTCACGGCATCGAAGGGCACGATGCGCTGGCGGTCGGCATGGGTGCGGGTGCAGCGCATCCACGACTGCAGCACCGCTTCGCCGATGAGGCCCGAGGGCCGCACGCCTTCCTCGAAGAACTGCCGCCGCGCAAGCGCCACGCGCTGCGCGGGCGTGCTGGCGAAGAGTTGGCGCGGCGCATCCGCCGTGCCGAACGTCTCGATGGTCATGGTGTTCGATGCCTCCCTGGAACCGGGAACCCCGCCCAATGTGTTCCGCAATGGAACAAGGCTCGATTGGGGAAATCCCGAAGGTGAACGACGGCGTTGCGCGAACGATCCTTGCAGCACAAGGAGACCCACGATGAAAAAAACCACCACCGGGCTGCGCCTGCTGGCCGGCGCATTGCTGTGCCTGGGCGCGTCGATGGCCACAGCCCAGACCCAAACCCGGAGTCCGCAGGACCGCGCTGCTGCCGCTGCGAAGAAAGTCGACGGCAATTTCATCCGCGCCAACGCGGCGCAGAAAACCCCCGACTGGCCCAGCGTGGGTCTCGACTACGCCGAGTCGCGCTTCAGCAAGCTCGACCTGGTGAATGCGGGCAACGTGAAAGAGCTCGGGCTGGTCTGGTCGTACAACCTCGAATCGACGCGCGGGGTCGAATCCACGCCGCTGGTGGTGGACGGCATCATGTACGTCACCGCTTCATGGAGCGTGGCGCATGCCGTGGACACCCGCACGGGGCAGAAGCTCTGGACCTTCGATCCGCAGGTCGATAAGTCCAAAGGCTTCAGGGGCTGCTGCGACGTGGTGAACCGCGGCGTGGCGATCCACGAAGGCAAGGTCTACGTGGCCGCCTACGACGGCCGGCTCATCGCGCTCGATGCGGCCACGGGCCAGAAGGTGTGGGAGAAGAACACCATCGAAGGGCAGAAGGGCAGCTACACCATCACCGGCGCGCCGCGCGTCTTCAAGGGCAAGGTCATCATCGGCAACGGCGGCGCCGAGTACGGCGTGCGCGGCTACGTCACCGCCTACGACGCGAAGACCGGCGACCAGAAATGGCGCTGGTTCGTGGTGCCCGGCGATCCGGCCAAGCCCTTCGAGGACGAATCGATGGCGCGCGCCGCCAAGACCTGGGACCCGAGCGGCAAATACTGGGAGGCCGGCGGCGGCGGCACCGCGTGGGACAGCTTCGCCTTCGACCCCGAGCTCAACCTGATGTACGTGGGCACCGGCAACGGCTCGCCCTGGGCGCACAAGGCGCGCAGCCCCAAGGGCGGCGACAACCTGTACCTGGGCTCGGTGGTCGCGCTCGACCCGGACACCGGCAAGTACGTGTGGCACTACCAGGAGACGCCCGGCGACAACTGGGACTACACCTCCACGCAGTCGATGATCCTGGCCAACGTCAAGCTCGGCGGCAAGGCGCGCAAGGTGCTGCTGCACGCGCCCAAGAACGGCTTCTTCTTCGTCATCGACCGCACCAACGGCAAGTTCATCTCGGCGAAAAATTTCGTCGACGTGAACTGGGCCACCGGCTACGACAAGAACGGCCGGCCCATCGAGATCGCCGCCGCGCGGCAGAACGAGAAGCCCGGCGACAGCGTCCCCGGCCCGTTCGGCGCGCACAACTGGCACCCGATGTCGTTCAACCCGCAGACCGGCCTGGCCTACCTGCCCGCGCAGCACGTGCCGCTGAACCTCATGGACGACAAGGACTGGAAGTTCGACCAGAACGCACCGGGCCGCCCGCATGCGGCGCTCGGCTGGAACACCGGCAAGTTCGCCAACGTGGAGCCGCCCACGAGCAAGCCGTTCGGCCGCCTCGTCGCGTGGGACCCGGTGGCGCAGAAGGAGGCCTGGGGCGTGGACTACGCCTCGCCCTGGAACGGCGGCACCCTCACCACCGCGGGCAACCTCGTGTTCCAGGGCACCGCCGACGGGCGGCTCCTGGCCTACAACGCGAAGACCGGCGAGAAGCTCTGGGAAACGCCCACCGGCACCGGCGTGGTCGCGGCGCCCTCGACGTACATGGTCGATGGCAAGCAGTACGTGTCGGTGGCCGTGGGCTGGGGCGGCGTGTACGGCCTCGCGCAGCGCGCCACCGAGAAGCAGGGGCCGGGCACGGTCTACACCTTCGCGGTCGGCGGCACCGCGAAGATGCCGGACTTCGTGCAGTACCGCATGAGCAAGCTGGTGCAGGGCGTGAAGTACGACCCCGCCAAGGTGCAGGCCGGCACGATGCTCTACGTGAGCAACTGCGTCTTCTGCCACGGCGTGCCGGGCGTGGACCGCGGCGGCAACATTCCCAACCTGGGCTACATGGACGCGTCCTACATCGAGAACCTGGACAAGTTCATCCTCAAGGGCCCGGCCATGGCGCGCGGCATGCCCGACTTCACGGGCAAGCTTTCGGGCGAGGACATCGAGAGCATCAAGGCGTTCATCCAGGGGACGGCGGATGCGGTCCGGCCGAAGTAAGGCGCACTGTATGCAGCTGGTGTGATCCCGTTGCGGGACACCGCAGAACCGGCTTTGCCGGGCTGCAGGTGTCGCCCCCGGTAGGGGGTGGAGAAGCGACACGAAGTGCGCGGAGCCTGGGGGCGAGCCTCATCCAGCGAGCCGCAGCTCGTGGATCAGCCCCGCCACGTTGCTCACCTGCAGCTTGTCGTAGATCGACTGGATGTGGTTGCGCACCGTGGCCGGCGAGCGGCTGAGGATGGCTGCGATGTCCTTGTGCGTGTCGCCGCGCGCCAGCAGCTCGGCGATGGTGTGCTCGCGCGGCGTGAGGCTGTCGGCGCGGCAGCGCATGCGGCTCTTGAGGAACAGCAGGCGCTGCTCCACGCGGTGCGTGACCACGATCGCCTCTCCGCTGTAGCGCGCCTGGCCGTGCAGGAAGTGCTTGAGCAGCACATCGGGCAGCGTGCGGCCGTGCCATGACGGCCACTCCGTCTTGAGCGTCGTCTCGAAGAAATTGTCGGCGTGATAGAGCACCCCGCGCAGGTCGCCGATGGCCGAGCCGCTGGGCGCCTGGCCGCCGGCCTCCAGCCTGTCGAGGTGCACGATGCGGTTGAGCGCCAGCGCCTGCATCAGGTGCGGCGAGAGGCTCGCCAGCAGGTTCACTTCCTCGGGCTTGCAGTGCGCGTCGGGGTCGGCGCGGAACAGCGAGAACCAGTGCATGAAATTGGACCGCGGGTCGCTGTCCATCGTGATGAAGATGTTGTTCTGGTCGTAGCGCTGCACGTAGTCCAGGAAGGGCGCGTACTCGGGGCCGCTCCACCAGCTTTTCGAATGAAAGCCCTGCGTGCCGTGTCCCTTGCCGAAGAAGCTCGCGGCCGCGGAATCGAGGTGCTTGAAGTTGTCGTACTCCATCATCATCTCGGGCGTCTTGCGGTGCAGGTGCAGCGTGTGCACGTCGATGCCCTCGGCGGCGGTGGTGGCCGTGCCCCACATCGACGCGTCGAAGGGCAGCACCGGCTTGACCAGTTCGAGCGCGGCATCCTGGAAAGCGTCGATCGGCAACTCGTGCGAGAGCCGGTACAGCTGCAGCAGCAGCATGCTGAAGTCGTGCAGTTCCGGACGGTGCATGGGCCGAGTCTTCCCGCAGCGGTGGGGTACCGCATCCCATGTTCCGGTGATTCGTTTGGGCCTGCGCAACGGCCCGTGTGTTTCAAGAATGGTGCATTTGCATCATTTTTTCTTCGAAAAGTGAAAGCTATTGTTTGCGGAACCCCGGGAGGTCCGGAGTTTCAACTTTTTCGAAGAGCCCACAAATGCCACATCTCACCCGCAAGATCCCCCATGCCCTGTCCATCGTCACCCTGGCGCTTCTCGCCGCATGCGGCGGGGGTGGCGGGGGCGGCGGCGGTGGCGGCTTCGGCTTCATCCCGCCGGCCTCGGGCGGCAACGGCGGCGGCGACCCGCCCGCGGCCACCAGCACCACGTTGAGCGGCACGGTTGCCACCGGCGCGGCCTTCGCGGGCGCGGCGCTCACGGTGTTCGACCAGACCGGCGCCAAGGTCTGCGAAGTGACCACCACGCCCGAGGGCACCTACACCTGCACGCTGCCCGCGGGCACCAAGGCGCCGCTGGTGATCCAGGCCGTGCGCGACGACCTGACGCTCTACAGCACCACCGCGAGCACCGCGACCGGCACCACCAACGTGACGCCGCTGACCACCATCATCGTGGCGCAGCTCGCGCCCAACGGCGATCCGTCCAAGCTCGCGGCCGCGATCCAGGCCGATGCCGGCGCGGTCACGGCCGGCTCGATCGGCGACCAGGTCGCCAAGCTCGTGGCCGCGCTGCAGCCGCTGCTCACGGCGCTGAACCTGAGCATCGATCCGATGAGCGGCGAGTTCCAGGCCAACGGCTCGGGGCAGGACCGCGTGCTCGATTCGATCAACGTGTCGGTGCGCCCCGACGGCGCGGCCTCCAACATCGAGATCACCGTGAAGGCACTGCCGGCCGGCGAGGAGACGGCGCCCGTGTCCATCGTGTTCCGCAGCGGCGACGCCACCATCACGCCGTTGCCCGCCGTCGACGCGGCGGCGCTGGTGCAGCCGCCTACGCCGGCCATGGTGCAGGCGCTGCTCGAGCGCATCAACGCCTGCTATGCGCTGCCGCTCAACCAGCGCGTGAACAGCCCCATCAACCAGGACGGCAACGCGTTCGGCACCGCGGCCAACGTGGTCGCGCCCGAATGCCGCACGCTCTTCGTGGGCGACAGCCCGGAGAACTTCGTGGCGGCCGGCGTTCCCATCGGCCGCGTGGCCGGCGGTGCGCGCCGCTCGTTCGACAGCCTGTTCCGCTTCGGCCCGACCAACCTCAAGCACGACCGCGGCAACTTCGAGTACTTCTACAAGAACGGCGACATCGCGCTGACCTATCGCTGGACCGACATCCTGGGCAACACCGACAACGACGTCTTCAACGCGAGGGTCGTGGACGGCGCGCTCAAGCTCACCGGCAACGCGGACACCTACCGCGCCTTCGTTCGGCCGCAGCTGGAGAAGAAGGACTACCTGAAGCACCAGAACCTGGTGTTCCATTCGGTCGGCTACGCCCTCTCGGTGGACAACGTGCGCGACGGCATGGGCAACCCGATCCTGGCGAAGGTGGTGGCCACGACCGAATCGCTGCCCGGCCGGCAGCTGGTGCTGGTGCCCAAGAGCGGCCTGAATTCGCTGGTGCTCACGCCGGACGGCACCATCGCCTCGGGCCTGAACTCGTCGATCTGGCGCATGTCGGCGCGCTATCTCGATCCGGCGCAGCCGGGCAGCCCCAACGACTTCGAGAACGCCAACCTCTTCGCCAGCCCGTTCATCGGCGACGAGGACCTGCGCAAGATTCCCGACCAGACGGTGTGGAAGCTGGAGTTCTTCCGCGCGGACGGCGTGACGCCGAACGTGGTGCAGTACGTGCGCACCTTCTCCCGCGTGCCGACCATCGCCGAGGCCGTGCAGACGCCCCTGGTGGAGCTGGTGCCCGCGGTGCGCGCCGACCTGCTGGCGGAAAGCCAGGGCAGCGCGCGCGGCATCGTCTTCGGCCCGACGAGCCTGGTGGACCCCAACAACGCCGACTTCAGCGCCGACGGCAACCTGGACGCCTGGGTGGTGCCCAACGGCGCGCTCGCGCCGACCTCGTTCAGCGTGTTCGGCCGCGCACCGGGCCCGAGCGGCGCGCGCTTCAGCGAGACCGTGACCGTGCGCAACACCAACCGCAAGGCGATCGTCTATTGCGTGCCGGTGGCGCCGCTGCCCGATGCGCATTGCGCACCGGCCAACAACAACAGCTACCAGTACGCCGAAGGCTCTTCGCTCAGCACGTTCACCTTCGTGGCACGCACCGCGCGCCAGGTCGACGTGCGCAAGAACTTCGAAGTCTGGACCGTCACGCCCTGAGTTTTCTCCCGCTGTCACCGCCATGAAAAAAGCCGCCGGTCCCAAGGGCCGGCGGCTTTTTCATCTGGCGATCGGGAAGATCAGTCGGCGTACACGCCCGCTGCCTTGATGATCGGGCCCCACTTGGCGATCTCGGCCGAGACGAACTTCTTGTGCTCGGCCGGCTCGGTGCGCTTGTCGGTGGTGATCACCGCGCCCAGCGCCTCTTCACGCTTGATGAAGCCCGGGTCCTTCATGGCGGCCGTGATGGCTTCGTTCAGCTTCTTGAGCACCGGCGCCGGCGTGCCCTTGGGGGCGTACATGCCGTGCCAGATCGACACTTCGAAGCCCTTGACGCCCGCTTCCTGCAGCGTGGGCAGGTCCTTCAGGGCCGGCGTGGTCAGGCGCTTGCTCGTGGTCACGGCGTAGGCCTTGACCTTCTTGGCCTCGATCTGGGAGGTGGTGTTGGTGGTCTGGTCGCACAGGAGGTCGATCTGGCCGCCCAGGAGGTCGGCGATGGCCGGCGCCGTGCCCTTGTAGGGAACCGGCGTCATCTCGACCTTCAGCGCGCTCTGGAACAGGAGGCCGCACAGGTGCGAGGCGGCGCCCAGGCCGGCGTTGCCCAGGTTGATCTTGCCCTTGTTGGCTTCGATCCAGGTCGTCAGTTCCTTGTAGTTGTTGGCCGGGAGCGAGGGCTTGCCGATCAGCGTCATCGGCACTTCGTTGACCATGCCCAGGTATTCGAAGTCGGTTTCCACGTTGAAC
Organism: Variovorax sp. AC194; assembly: GCF_979257995.1. Classification (NCBI taxonomy): domain Bacteria; kingdom Pseudomonadati; phylum Pseudomonadota; class Betaproteobacteria; order Burkholderiales; family Comamonadaceae; genus Variovorax; species Variovorax sp. AC194. The sequence continues at coordinate 595,811 of NZ_OZ409823.1, forward strand.
GGGAGCTTGCGATAGAGCGCCGGCATCGTGGACATGCCGATGTGGTTCAAGAGGAGCGTGTAGCCGTCCGGGTTGGCGCGCGCCACCTTGGCGGTGCCGATGGAGCTGCCGGCACCGGCGGTGTTGTCCACCACGATCGTGGTGCCCAGCGTCTTCTGCATGGCTTCGGCCAGGTCGCGCGCGACGCGGTCGGTCGGGCCGCCGGCGGCGAAAGGCACCACCAGGGTGACGGTCTTGCCTGCGGGGAAATCCTGGGCGTGAGCGCCGACGGCGGCAGCGGCGATCGCGGTAAGGGCAAGCAATTTCTTCATGAAGTCTCCGGGACGGTTGAGTTTGAAAATCGGCGCGATCTTATAGGCTGACCACGGCCTGACCTATACCGAATAGCCCTTAGGTTCGTGACGAAATCCACCCCTTCCTCGGGCATGATCGGCGCTCGCAGATCGCGCCGGGGGGCGCGAAAAACAACCACAACAACGCAGGTCCCCAGGGGCCGCATCGAGGAGGAAATTCCAATGGACCCACTGGTCTACCCGCGCGAGCGCTGGCTTGGCAACATCACGCTCGGCCTGGGCGTGCTGATCTGGGGGCTGCTGGTGCTGGGCACCCTGGGCATCGCGCTCGTCTACGTGCTGCTGGGCTTCATCGCCTATGTGTTCGCACAGTCGGCCGTCATCGCCTGGATCAAGGGCACGGCCGTGAAGCTCTCGCCCACCCAGCTGCCCGAGCTGCATGCGCGCTTCAAGGCCTGCTGCGGGTACCTGGGCATCGAGAACCCGCCCGAGGCCTACCTGCTGCACGGCGACGGCATCTTCAACGCCTTCGCCACCCGCTTCTTCGGGCGCGACTTCGTGGTGCTGCTGTCCGACGTGGTCGATGCGATGGAAACGCAGCCCGACGGCATCAACTTCTACATCGGCCACGAGCTGGGCCACATCAAGCAGCGCCACCTCACGGGCCACGTCTGGCGCATGCCGGTGCTCTGGCTGCCGCTCCTGGGCGCGGCCTATTCGCGGGCGCAGGAATACACCTGCGACCTGCACGGCGCCGCCTGCTGCGAGGAGCCCGACTCGGCGCCCCGCGCGCTCGTGGCGCTGGCCGCCGGCGCGCAGCAGTGGCGCAACGTCGACCTGCAGCGCTACGCCGACCAGTCGGCGGGAAACAGCGGCTTCTGGGCCTCGTTCCACGAACTGATCGGCGGCTACCCGTGGCTCACCAAGCGCGTGGCGCGCGCCATCGATCCGGCCGCCAGGCTGCCGGGCCGCAACCCGCTGGCCTACGTGCTCGCGATCTTCGTGCCCAACACCGGCCGAGCGGGCGGCGGTGCGCTCGCCCTGGTGATGGTCGTGGCGATCATCGGCATCCTGGCGGCGGTGGCCATTCCGGCCTACCAGGACTATCAGGCGCGCACCGTCGTCTCGCAGGCGTGGTACCAGGCCGCGCCGGTGCGCGAGACGCTCGGCACCTACTACAAGGACAAGCAGGAGATCCCCGATTCCCTCGAGGCCGCCGGTGCGCCGGACACCCTGCCCGACGGATCGGTCCTGAAGCTCGATTCCGACACGATGGTGCTGGAGGTGAAGACCTCCAAGGGCACGCTGCAGATGGAGCCGTCGGCCACCGACGACGGCATCGACTGGCACTGCACGGCCGGCGACGGCCTGCCCGCCAAGGCGCTTCCGGTCGCCTGCCGCAAGTAGTTGGCGCTGCGCGAAGAGGCTCGACGATAGCTCGGCGATAAAGCGTCGTAAGAGAAGGTTGCCGCCCGTCGAACTGTCCGACAGGCGGACCCGGCGCACGCCGATGCGTGCCGCGGGCGGGGGGCCTAGGGTGAAGTTTCGTCGCGCCGAAATTCACCCACTCACACCCCTTAAAGGAGCACCTCCCATGCCTATCACCACCTCATCACTGGACGGAATGAAAGTCGCCATCCTCGTTGCGGACGGCTTCGAGCAGGTCGAGATGACCGAGCCGCGCAAGGCGCTGGACAGCGCCGGCGCGCAGACGCAGATCGTCTCTCCCATGGACGGCAACGTGCGCGGCTGGAACCATCACGACAAGGCCGACAGCTTCCAGGTCGACGTGCCGCTGAACGCCGCGAAGCCCGAGGACTTCGATGCGCTGCTGCTGCCCGGCGGCGTCGTGAACCCCGACACCTTGCGCATCGACCCGAAGGCCGTGGCCTTCGTGCGCGCCTTCGTCGAGGCGGACAAACCGATCGCCGCGATCTGCCACGGCCCCTGGACCTTGATCGATGCGGGCGGCGTCAAGGGCCGCAAGATGACCTCGTGGCCTTCGCTGCACGCCGACCTGCAGAACGCGGGCGCGCAGTGGAGCGACAAGGAAGTCGTGGTCGACAGCCACCTGGTGACCAGCCGCAAGCCCGACGACCTGCCGGCCTTCAACCGCGAGATGACCAAGCTGTTCGAGCTCGCCTACGAAGCGGCCATCCACTAGGCCGCGTCAGCGCGCGAGTTCGGGCCCGGTGTAGCGGGCGCGCGGCCTGATCAGTTGGCCCGTGGCCTGCTGCTCGAGCACGTGCGCCGTCCAGCCGACGGTGCGCGCGAGCGCGAACAGCATCAGCGGCGCATCGGCCGGCAGCTTGTGCACGGCGGCCATCGCGGCCAGCGCGAAATCGATGTTCGCCGCTTCGCCCAGCAGCTTCTCGCCGGTGGCGCGCAGCGAGGCGAAGGCGGGCGGCAGTTCGATGACCTCGAGCAACGCGGCGCAGCGCGCATCGCCTGCGGGATAGAGCGGATGCCCGAAGGCCGCGAGTGGCCGGTCGTGCGCGAGCCACTCGCGCACGACCGCCTCGCTGCCCAGCGTCGCGACGCTGCGCATCAACGCCTGCACTGCCGCTGCGGCGCCGCCGTGCAGAGGGCCGGTCAGCGTGGAGAGGCCCGTGAGCAAACAGGCCGCGAGCGAAGCGCCCGTGGAGGCGGTCACGCGCGCGGCGAAGGTCGATGCATTGAGTTCGTGGTCGGCCATCAGCACGAGCGCGCGGCGCAGCACGTCGGCCGCGCGCGGACGGCGCCACGCCGCGGCCAGCCGCGTGTGCAGATGCGCAGTGTGCGATGGCGACGGGCCCAGCAGCGCATCGGCGAGCGTGCCGATCACGTCGGCCGCTTCGGCCTGCAGCACGCTGCGCGAGCGGCCGCGCGAAGGCGGATCGGCCGCCGCACGCGCCGCGAGTGCGAGCAAACCGCCCTGCAACGGCGTCGCGGCTTTGACATGCGCCGGCCCGGACGCCGTGGCCACGAAGCGCGGCGCTGCGCTCTCCCACAACAGGCCCGCTACTTCTTCGAGCGTCGCGTGCCCGGCCAGCTCGCAGGCGTCCTGCCCGCGATACCAGAGCCGCCCCTCGGCCACCGTCGATACCGCGGAGGGGAGCACCGGCTCGCCCCACTGGATCGCTTCGCTCGCCACCGTCTCGCTGCTGCGCCGCCCGCGCGTGCGTGCGGCGATGCGCTGCACGTCGTCGCGGTGATAGAGGCTGCGGCGCGGGTCCGCCGCGTCGGCCTTGGCGCGGATGCGGCCGCGGCTCACGCTCGCGTAGAGCGTCTGCGGGCGCACCTGCATCAGGTCGAGCGCTGCGGCGGCGGGGAGCCAGAGGGGTGCCTTGGTCATGTTGATGGAATGGATCAAGATTGACGTCAATGTTAGCGCCGACAGAATCGATGTCATCGTGACAACCCAGGAGTACGAAACGATGAACAACAACGATGGCCTCGAAGGCGTGGTGGCCGCGCATACCGTGCTGTCCGAAGTGGACGGCGCGGCCGGCCGGCTGGTGATCCGCGGCCACCAGCTCGACGAGATCGCGCAGCGTTGGCGCTACGAAGACGTGGTGGCATTGCTGTTCCAGGGCTTCTTCGACACCGTGCCGAATGCCGCGGCCCTGCGCGGCGCCCTCGACCGCGCACGCCGCGAAGCCTTCGAGCGCCTTCAGCCCAACGACGACGCGGTGCTGCGCAAGATGCCGCCCATCGAAGCGGTGCGCGCGCTGCTCGCGCGGCTGCCCGATGGCGATGACCTCGCCACCGCGCTGCGGCTGGTCGCCGCGCCCGCGGTCTACACGGCCGCCGTGATGCGCTGGCGTCTCGGCGTGCAGGCCCTCGCACCCGACGAATCGCTGCCTTATGCCGCCGACATGCTGCGCATGCTCCACGGCCGCACGCCCACGGCCGCGCAGGCCGCCGCGCTGGACACCTACCTGGTCACCGTGTGCGACCACGGCCTCAACGCCTCGACCTTCGCCGCGCGCGTGGTGGCATCGACGGGCGCGGGCCTGGCATCTGCGGTGCTCGCCGGCATCAGCGCGCTCAAGGGCCCGCTGCACGGCGGCGCGCCCGGCCCGGTGCTCGATGCGCTCGATGCCATCGGCACCGCCGCCAATGCGCGCCACTGGCTCGAAGGCGCGGTGGCCGGCGGCCAGCGCCTGATGGGCTTCGGCCATCGCATCTACCGCGTGCGCGATCCGCGCGCCGATGCGCTCAAGGGCGCGCTGCGCCGGCTGAGCGCCGAGGGCAGCGTCAACGCCGCGCGCTTCGAACTGGCCGAAGCGGCGGAGCAGGCCGCGCTCGCGATCCTGCGCGAGAAGAAGCCCGACCGCGCGCTGGAGACCAACGTCGAGTTCTACACCGCGCTGCTGCTCGAAGCGCTGGGCTTCGGCCGCGAGAGCTTCACCTGCGTGTTCGCCGCGGGCCGCGTGAGCGGATGGGTGGCGCATGCGCGCGAGCAGGTGAAGAACGGCAGGCTCATTCGTCCGCAATCGGTGTACGTCGGGCCCGCGCCCGAAGCGGCCGAAGCCGCGCTCGTGCACTGAGCCCGAAGAGGCAAGCGCAAGGCCCACGCGCCTTCGCACCGTCATCCGGTACGCTCGTTGTCTTCGCATGCCGACCGCGGCATGCATGACGCAATCCGAAAGTATTCCTATGACGGTGAACCCTTCCGACGAGCGCGCGCTGCGCTTGCCCCGCGACTTCGCGCTGATCGCAGTGGGGCTCGATGTGGCCATGTTCGTCATCAGCACCGTCGTGCTGCTGACGCGGTTCACGCCCGACGTCGAGCAGATCCGCAGTGCCTACGCGCAACCGGAGGTCTGGATCAGCATGCTGGCCGGCCTCGCGGTGCCCTGGACGCTGTCGGCCGTGCTCGGCTGGAGCCATGCACGCAATGCGCTCGAAAGGCTCGGCGCGGCGAACGTGGCGCTGGCGCACGATGCGAGGCTGCGCTTCGCAACGGTGTGGGCACTCGTGGTCGCGTTCAGCTACTACGGCCTGACACCGCTGTTCTTCAAGATCAGGACGCTGTTCATGCTCGGCGGCCGCTTCGAAGAGTTCTCCGGCTACTCGCCTTATCTCGGCATGGGCGCCGCCATGCTGTTGCAGTCCGTTGTCCAGCTGACGGTGCTGGTGCTCGGCCTGTGGCTTGCAGCACGCCTCGCGCTGAGCCGCGGCCGCGGCCAGGAGGTGCCGGTTTGTGCACCGGAGGATGCGGCCTTCGAGGTTTCCGGCGCACTGCCGCGCCGCGCCGTCATGTGGCTGATCGCCGCGCTGTTCGCGTCGATGCAGCTGTGGAGCAGCCTTGCGGTCTCCAACTGGCTTTTCCGGTCGGATGACAACACGCTCAGGTTGCTGCTCACCCTGGTGCTTCCGTGGCTCGCGGCCTTTGCGCTCGCTTTCTGGGGCGCCTGGCTCGGTACGCGCGCCGGCATGTCGCCGGCGCGGCCTTTCAGGGCCGTGGCCGCGTCCGTGTCGGCCTTCCTGCTGGTGCAGGTGATGAGCCTCGTGATCGCGATCGCATGGTTCTTCATTGCCTACGCGAGCTCCTTGCGCGTCTCGAACACACTCGGGGCCATCGGCCTCACCGTGGCGCTCGCGCTGGTCTATGCGGCGCTGGTGGTGGTGATCACGCGCGCCATGACGCGCCGGTTCTATCGCCGCTACTTGTAGCTGCGCGCGTCCTCGATCACCTTGCCGTCGTTGGGCAGCGTGCCCGGCGCCACCAGCTCGATGGTGCCGCGCAGCTTGGTCACCTCGCGCACCGCATCGGCAATGCGCGCATCGAGCCCGGCCGGCGTGCCGGCGCATTCGAGCCTGAAGGTCATCTGGTCGTCGCCCATCTCGCCCGAGACCACCAGGCGCGCGCGCTGGACCTCCGGAAAGCGCCGCGCGATCTCGGCCACCTGCGAGGGGTGCACGAACATGCCGCGCACCTTGGTGGTCTGGTCGGCGCGGCCCAGCCACCCCTTGATGCGCTTGTTGGTGCGGCCGCTCGGGCAGGTGCCCGCGAGCACGGCCGAGAGGTCGCCGGTGCCGAAGCGCACCAGCGGGTAGTCGGGGTTGAAGCTGGTGACGACGATCTCGCCCACCTCGCCGTCGGGCACGGGGTCGCCGGTGCCGGGGCGCACGATCTCGACCAGCACGCCTTCGTCGATCACCAGGCCTTCGCGCGCGCTCGTCTCGTACGCGATGAGGCCCAGGTCGGCGGTGGCGTAGCACTGCGTGCCCTTCACGCCATGCGCGGCGATCCAGTCGTGCAGGCTCGGCGGAAAGGCTTCGCCGGAGACCAGCGCCTTGGTGAGCGAGGGCAGCTTCTGCCCTTTCTCCTCGGCCTTCTCCAGCAATATCTTCAGGAAGCTCGGCGTGCCCGCATAGCCTTCGGGCTTGAGGTCGACGATGGCATCGAGCTGCTGCTCGGTCTGCCCGGTGCCGCCCGCGAACACGGTGCAGCCCATGGCGCGCGCGCCGCTCTCCATGATCGAGCCGGCGGGGGTCATGTGGTAGCTGAAGCTGTTGTGGATCAGCTCGCCGCTGCGAAAGCCCGCCGCGTGCAACGCCCGCGCGGTGCGCCAGTAGTCGCGCGCTTCGCCTTCGGGTTCGTAGATGGTGCCGGGGCTCGCGAACATGCGCGGCATGCGCGGGCCGCGCACGATCGAGGCGAACCCGCCGAAGGGGTCGTCGGCGCGGCGTTGCTTCTGCAACTCGAGCAATTCCGATTTGCGCGTGACCGGTAGTCTGGCGAGCGCTTCGCGCGTCGTCACGTCCGCGGGCTTCACGCCGTCGAGGATCTTCTTGAACGCGGAGGTGGCTGTCTGTGCCTGCGCGATCTGTTTCGGCAGCGCGGCGAGCAAATCGTGCTCGCGTTCGGCGGGGTCGCGGATCTCGAGCTTGTCGTAGTGGTCGGTCATGTCCGTACCCTTTATCTTTTCAGTTCAGCGTCTTGCCGACGGGTGTTGTTCAGGGCGCGTGCACAGGCCACCGGGTACTCCCCTCCGCGAATGTCCCCCGGCCTGCGGCCTCCTCCTTGATTTCGCTGCGGGGAGCACCCGATGCCCTGTGCACATGGAAGCGCGGCTGGTGTGCGACCGATCAACGACCGCTCTTGGAAACGGTCACGCCGGCGGGGCGCCTTGCGCAGCGAAATCAAGGAGGAGCCGAAGGCGGGGGACATTCGCGGAGCAAGGTGCCCCGTCGGCGTGATCGCGCCCTGGACAACCGATCGCCGCGTCAAGCCAGCCACCTTTTCCGCCGCTTGTAGCTCTTCACATCGCGAAAGCTCTTGCGGTCCGCGCCGCCGACGCCGAGGTAGAACTCCTTGACGTCCTCGTTCTCGCGCAGGCTCTTGGCCTCGCCGTCCATCACGATGCGGCCGTTCTCCAGGATGTAGCCGTAGTCGGCGTAGCGCAGCGCCATGTTGGTGTTCTGCTCGGCCAAAAGAAACGTCACGCGCTCCTTGGTGTTGAGGTCTTTCACGATCTCGAACACCTCCTCCACGATCTGCGGCGCGAGGCCCATCGAGGGCTCGTCCAGCAGCACCATCGTCGGGTTGGCCATCAGCGCGCGGCCGATGGCGCACATCTGCTGTTCGCCGCCCGAGGTGTAGGCCGCCTGCGAGGTGCGGCGCGTCTTCAGGCGCGGGAAATACGCGTAGACCTTGTCCAGCGTCTGTTGCACCGCGGCCTTGCCGTCGGTGCGCGTGTAGGCGCCGGTCATCAGGTTCTCTTCGATGGTGAGGTGGGCGAAGCAATGGCGGCCCTCCATCACCTGGATGAGGCCGCGCTTGACCAGCTCGGCCGGCGACAGCGCCTCGATGCGGTTGCCGCGCAATTCAATGGTGCCCTTGGTCACCGCGCCGCGCTCGCCCGCGAGCAGGTTGCTCACCGCGCGCAGCGTGGTCGTCTTGCCCGCGCCGTTGCCGCCGAGCAGCGCCACGATGCCGCCCTCGGGCACGGTGAGCGACACGCCCTTGAGCACGAGGATCACGTGGTTGTAGATGACCTCGATGCCGTTGACATTGAGAAGGATGTTGGGTTCGCTCATGGTGTGGTCCGAAGCATTCGCAAGGACAGCACAGGGGTGCCGTCCTTGCGAATGGCGGCTCTTGCGAGCCGCCACCGCACTTTCATTGGGTGTCAGTGCATCAAGACTGGCAGTCGGCGGCTTCGCGGCGCGTCAGCTTCTTTTCGCCGGCGTACTTGTCGGCGGCGCCCTTCACCATCGGCTTGATGATCTGGTCGTCGGCCTGGTACCACTCGGGCGCGATGTTCCACTTGGCGCCGTCCCAGGTTTCCATGCGGGCCCAGGTCGAGCCGATGTGGTCCTGGCACGAGGTGCTCACCGGGCGCATCACGCCGGCGAAGCCGAGCGCGTCGAGCTTCTTCTGGTCGAGCGCCAGGTTCTCCAGGCCCCAGCGCACCTGCTCGCCGGTCATGACCTTGCCCTTGCCGAAGCGCTCCTGCGCGCGCTTGACGGCTTCCACGCTCAGCATCGAGATGATGGCGCCGCGCGTGTAGAGCACCGAGCCCACTTCGTCGCGCGGACCCGAGCCCTGGCCCTTGTCGTGCACTTGCTTGAGGATGTCCTGGATCACCTTGTTGTCGGGACCCGAGCCATTCAGCGCGAGCGCGTTGTAGCCCTTGGCGTTGGCGCCCACGTCCTTCACGTCCGGCTCGGCGCCGGCCCACCACACGCCGTACATCTTCTCGCGCGGGAAGCCCGTGGCCACGGCCTCTTTCAGCGCGGTGGAGTTCATCACGCCCCAGCCCCACAGCAGCACGAAGTCGGGCCGCTGCTGGCGCACCTGCAGCCAGGCCGACTTCTGTTCCACGCCGGGCGCGGTCACCGGAATCAGCGACAGGTCGAAGCCGTGCATCTTGGCGCGCTCCTGCAGCAGCGGAATCGGTTCCTTGCCGAACGGCGAGTCGTGATAGACGAGCGCGATCTTCTTGCCCTTGAGCTTGTCCAGGCCGCCCTCTTTCTTGCCCAGGTGCTGGATCAGGATGTCGGCCGCGGTCCAGTAGCTGCCCATGAGCGGGAAGTTCCACTTGAAGACGCCGCCGTCCTGCGAGGCCGCCAGGCCGTAGCCGAGCGTGACGAGCGGGATCTTGTCGGTGGGCACCTTGTCGGTCAGCGCGAAGGTGATGCCGGTGGCCTGCGGATCGAAGAGCGCCACGCCCGGGCGGCCCTTCAGGCGTTCATAGCATTCCACGCCCTTGTCGGTCGCGTAGCCGGTTTCGCATTCCTCGAAAGTGATCTTCACGCCGTTGATGCCGCCTTGCGCGTTGACCAGCTTCAGGTAGTCCTGCTTGCCGTTGGCCCACGGCGTGCCGTTGGGCGCGTAGGGGCCGGTGCGGTACACCAGGAGCGGGAAGAACTGCTCCTTGGCCTGCGCCTGTGCGAGCGATGGCGCGAGCAGGGCGCCGAGGGTGCTGGCCACCAGGGCGGCGGTCAGAGCGAGCGATTTCAGTTTCATGCCTGTCTCCTTTTGTGGGCACCTCGGTGCCGGGGTTTTTTACGAACGGGAACTCTTCGAAAAACTGTCTCAATGCGGGAAGGGCCAGAGCCGCAACTTCTCCTTGGCCGTGGACCACAGCCGCGCGAGGCCGTGCGGCTCGACGATCAGAAAGAACACGATCAGCGCGCCGAAAATCATGGTCTCCAGGTGCGAGGCCAGCGCGGTGGAAATCGAGAAGCCCAGCCACGCGGGCAGCTGGTTCAGAAAGAGCGGCAGCAGCACGATGAACGCGGCGCCGAAGAAGCTGCCCATGATCGAGCCGAGCCCGCCGATGATCACCATGAAGAGAAGCTGGAACGAGCGGTCGATGCTGAACGCCGCCGGCTCCCACGCGCCCAGGTGCACGAAGCCCCACAGTGCCCCGGCCACGCCGACGATGAAGCTGCTCACCGCGAACGCCGTGAGCTTGGCGTACACCGGGCGGATGCCGATCACCGCGGCGGCCACGTCCATGTCGCGCATCGCCATCCACTCGCGGCCGATGGCGCTGCGCACGAGGTTCTTCGCGAGCAGCGCGAACACCACCACGAAGAGAAGACAGAACAGGTATTTCTGCACCGGCGACTCGATCGGCACGCCGAACACGTTGAGCCCCGCCACGCTCACCGAACCCGACGACGAGTTGTTGGTGAACCACTGGATGCGCAGGAACGCCCAGTCGGTGAAGAACTGCGCGGCCAGCGTGGCGACGGCCAGGTACAGGCCCTTGATGCGCAGGCTCGGAATGCCGAAGAGCACGCCGATCACCGTCGCGCAAAGACCGCCCAGGAGCAGCGAGGCGATGAGCGGCATGCCGTCGATGCGCACCTGGAAGTTATAGGCCGCGTACGCGCCCACCGCCATGAAGGCGCCGGTGCCCAGCGAGATCTGGCCGCAGTAGCCCACCAGGATGTTCAGGCCCAGGGCCGCGAGCGACAGGATCAGGAAAGGCGTGAGGATGGCGCGCATCCAGTAGTCGGAGACGCCGAGCGGCACCACGACGAACGCCACGAGCAGCAGCACCAGCATCGCGATGCGGTCCTGCGCGATCGGGAGGATCTGTTGGTCGGCGCGGTAGCTCGACTTGAACTGGCCGTTTTCTCTGTAGAACATATCAATGCCCGTCCGGCCGCCCGAAGGGCATTGAGCGCCCCCTCGGGGGGCAGCGATACACGAAGTGATGAGCGTGGGGGCTTTTCATTTCAGACCCGATCGATGATTTTTTCGCCGAACAGGCCTTGGGGCCGAACCAGCAGGAAGACCAGTGCGAGCACATACGCGAACCAGATCTCGATGCCGCCACCGAGCATGGGGCCGAGATAGATTTCAGACAGCTTCTCGCCCACGCCGATCAAAAGGCCGCCGATGATCGCGCCCGGAATCGAGGTGAGCCCGCCCAGGATCACCACCGGCAGCGCCTTCAGCGCCACGAGCGACAGCGAGAACTGCACGCCGAGCTTGGAGCCCCAGATGATCCCGGCCACCAGCGCCGAGAAGCCGGCCACCGACCACACGATCACCCAGATGCGCTTGAGTGGAATGCCGATGGACTGCGCGGCCTGGTGGTCGTCGGCCACCGCGCGCAGTGCGCGGCCGGTGGCGGTCTTCTGGAAGAAGATGGCCAGCACCACCACGAGGCCCGCGGCCACCAGTGCGGCGATCAGGTCTTCCTGGCTCAGCAGCAGGCCGCCTTCGAAGGTGCCTTGCAGCACCATCAGCGGTTCCTTGGGCATGCCGACATCGATCTTGTAGATGTCGTTGCCGAAGATGGTCTGGCCCAGGCCGTCCAGGAAGTAGGCGATGCCCAGCGTGGCCATCAGGAGCGTGATGCCCTCCTGGTTCACCAGCTTGCTCAATGCGAGCCGCTCGATCAGCCAGGCCACCACCACCATCACCGCCATCGCGGCGATGAAGGCCAGGATGTTCGCGAGGATCTGGTTCTGGAAGCCGAACCACAGCGGAAACCACTCGGAGAAACGCGCCATCGCCAGCGCCGCGAACAGCACCATCGCGCCCTGCGCGAAGTTGAAGACGCCCGAGGCCTTGTAGATCAGCACGAAGCCGATAGCGATCAGCGAATAGAGCATGCCGACCATGAGGCCGCCAAAGAGGGTTTCAAGGAAAAAGCCCATCGTGTTCTTTCGTGATCAGTGCTCGACGCCGAGGTAGGCGCGGATCACGTCTTCGTTGTTGCGCACTTCATCGGGCGTGCCGTCGCCGATCTTCTTGCCGTAGTCCAGCACCACCACGCGGTCGGAGATGTCCATCACCACGCCCATGTCGTGCTCGATGAGAACGATGGTCGCGCCGAACTCGTCGTTCACGTCGAGGATGAAGCGGCTCATGTCCTGCTTCTCTTCCACGTTCATGCCGGCCATAGGCTCGTCCAGCAGGAGCACCTGCGGCTCCATCGCGAGCGCACGGCCCAGGTCCACGCGCTTTTGCAGGCCGTAGGGCAGGCGGCCCACCGGCGTCTTGCGGTGCGCCTGGATTTCCAGGAAGTCGATGATGTGCTCGACGAACTCGCGGTGCCGCAGCTCTTCGCGCTCGGCGGGGCCCCAGCGGAAAGCCTGGGCGAGCAGGCCGCTCTTCATCTTGAGGTTGCGCCCCGTCATGATGTTGTCCAGCACGCTCATGCCCTTGAAGAGCGCGAGATTCTGGAAGGTGCGCGCCACGCCCATCTCGGCCACCTGGCGCGAGTTCATGTGCTTGAAGGTCTGGCCGCGAAAAGTGATGGAGCCCTGCTGCGGCCAGTACACGCCGTTGATGCAGTTGAGCATCGAGCTCTTGCCCGCGCCGTTCGGGCCGATGATGGCGCGCACTTCGTGCTCGCGCACGTTGAAGCTGATGTCCGTGAGCGCCTTCACGCCGCCGAAGCTCAGCGAAATGTTCTGCACGTCGAGGATGACCTCGCCTGTCTTGCGATTGCTCATGCGGCCGCCTTCACGATGGGGAAGGTCCTGGCTTCGACGATCTTCAGCGTGGCATTCACCACGCCCGTGCGTCCGTCCTCGAACTTGACCTGGGTTTCGATGTACTGCTCGGTCTTGCCGCCGTAGAGCGCATCGAGCAGCACCGCGTATTTCTCGGCGATGAAGCCGCGGCGCACCTTGCGCGTGCGGGTCAGCTCGTCGTCGTCGGGGTCGAGTTCCTTGTGCAGCACGAGAAAGCGCGCGATCTGCGTCTCGCCCATGCCGTCTTCGCTCGCGAGGTCGGCGTTGACCTTGCCGATGCATTCGGCGATCAGCGTCAGCACCTCGGGCTTGCCGGCCAGGTCGACGTAGCCGCCATAGGCGAGGCCCCGGCGCTCGGCCCAGTTGCCCACGGCCTCGAAATCGATGTTGATGGCCGCGCAGACCTCGTCGCGCGCGTTGCCGAAGCACACCGCTTCCTTGATCTGCGGAAAGAACTTGAGCTTGTTCTCGATGTAGTTGGGCGCGAAGATCGCGCCGCCCACGAGCCGGCCCACGTCCTTGGCGCGGTCGATGATGCGCAGGTGCCCTTCGCTGTCGAGCACGCCCGCATCGCCGGTGTGGAAGTAGCCGTTGGCATCGAGCACTTCGGCCGTGGCGTCGGGGCGTTTGTAGTATTCCTTCAGCACCGAGACGCCGCGCACCAGCACCTCGCCGTCGTCGGCGATCTTCAGCTCGATGCCGGGCGCCGCGGTGCCCACGGTCTGCAGCTTCACCTTGCCGTCCTGCTGCAGGCACACATAGGCGCAGGTCTCGGTCTGGCCGTAGAACTGCTTGAGGTTCACGCCGATGGAGCGGTAGAAGCGGAACAGGTCGGGCCCGATGGCCGCGCCCGCCGTGTACGCCACGCGGATGCGGCTCATGCCGAGCACGTTGCGAAGCGGCCCGTAGATCAACAGGTTGCCGAGGCCATACATCAGCCGGTCGCCCGTGCTCACCGGCGCGCCGTTGAGGATGTCGGCGCCCACGCGCTGCGCGAGCGCCATGAACTTCGCATAGAGCCAGCGCTTCGGAGCGGCCGCGTCTTCCATGCGGATCGACACCGCGGTGAGGAGCCCCTCGAAGGTGCGCGGCGGGCCGAAGTAGTAGCTCGGGCCGATCTCGCGCATGTCGTTCATCACCGTCTCGGCCGACTCGGGGCAGTTGAGCGTGAAGCCGCCCACCAGCCACTGCGCCACCGAGAAGAGGTGATCGCCCACCCACGCCATCGGCAGGTAGCTCATGATGTTGTCGCCGGGGCCGAGCCGGTCGGTCTCCACGCCGCCGCGGCCCGCCGCGATGAAGCTCGCATGCGTCTGGCACACGCCCTTGGGGCGGCCGGTGGTGCCCGAGGTGTAGAGGATCACGCCGACGTCGGTGGCCTCGCCGCTCGCCACCGCGCGGTCGTAGCAGCCGACGTTGGCCTTGTCGAATTCGCGGCCCAGCGCGCGCAGCGCTTCGTAGCTCATGAGTCCGGGCTGGTCGTAGTGGCGCAGGCCCTTGGGGTCGTCGTAGATGATGTGGCGAATGCCGTGCGCTTGGTCTTTCTGCAGCTCGCGGCACTCCAGCAGCTTGTCGACCTGCTCCTGGTCTTCGACGATCACGAAATCGATCGCCGCGTCCTGCAGCATGAAGACCATCTCGCTGGCCACCGCGTCCTGGTACAGAGGCACGGGCACGCCGCGCAGGCTCTGCGCCGCGACCACCGCCATGTACAGGTGCGGCCGGTTGGCGCCCACGATGGCCAGGTTGTCGAAGGCCTTGAAGCCGAGGCTCGCGAGGCCGCAGGCCATCTCGCGCACCTCTTCGGCCACGGCGCTCCAGGTCCAGGTTTGCCAGATGCCGAGGTCTTTCTCGCGCACCGCGGGCGACTCGGGCTGGGCCTGGGCGTGCGCGAGCAGCAGACGGGGGAAGGTGGGGGCGGTTGTTTGCACAGTGGGCGGATCGTAGGTCTCACTTTGACGCCCGGTTGTCGTTCCAACGACAATCCTAGGGACACTACTCCCCGGAGTTTCCCGATGCCTCACGGCAACCTCAACCAGAGCCAGCTCGGCAATTCGATCAAGGACCGCGTGCGTGCCGCCAACGCCGCGGAGCTCGGCGGCATTCCCTGGCTGCCCACGCTCACGCCCGCCGAGCGCCGCCGCGCCGAGGCCGCGCTCGTGGTGGGCGAGGCCGAGCCCGGCGACCTCGTTTGCCGCGTCGGCCGCTCGCCGACCTACTGGTTCGGCGTGGTCGAAGGCCTCCTGAAGATGAGCAACGACAACGCCGACGGCGGCTCGGTCACCTACACCGGCGTGCCGCCCGGCGGCTGGTTCGGCGAAGGCACGGTGATGAAGCGCGAGCCCTACCGCTACAACATCCAGGCGCTGCGCCGCAGCGTGGTGGCGGGGCTGCCGATCGAGAGCTTCCACTGGCTGCTGGACCATTCGATCGGCTTCAACCGCTTCGTGATGAACCAGCTCAACGAACGCCTGGGCCAGTTCATTGCGGCGCTGGAGATCGACCGGCTCAACAACCCCGACGCGCGCGTGGCGCGCAACCTGGTGTCGCTGTTCAACCCGGTGCTGTACCCGGGCGTGGGCGAGGTCTTGCGCATCACGCAGCAGGAGCTCGCGTACCTGGTGGGCCTGTCGCGCCAGCGCGTGAACGAGGCGCTCAACGGGCTCTCGGCGCAGGGCCTGATCCGCGTGGAGTACGGTGGCCTGCGCGTGCTGGACCTGCCCGGCCTGCGCGTGAGCGCGATGTCGAACAAGAAGAACGCCTCGGCGGAAACGGAAACCTCATGACCCTCAAAGACCAGCTCCAGGTCGTGCCCGCGAACGCGGAAGCGGCCTTCATTCCTCCGCCCGAGGCGCCGAAGACGAAGGCCCAGGACGCCGGTCCGACGCTCGCGGAAGCCATCGAACGCAACGAGGCGCTCGCCGAGAAGATCGATGCGCTCGACGCGATCCTCGCCAAGCCGCTCAGCGAAATCCTGGGCGATCGCGAGAAAGCCGAAGAGGCCGCGCTCGCCTGGGACCGCTTCGGCGCGATGTGGATGCTCTCGCAGCGCGCCATGCGCCGCGTGGCGCTCGACCTGGCGGCGCAGCTCGGCGTGAGCGAGGAAGAGGTCATCGCGCGCGCGATGACGAACGCCAACGCGGTGCTCAACGGCGCCGACGAAGTCGACCTCGGCGGCACCATCGCGCCCGCGCAGCTGCAGCACATCGCGCGGCACCGCGCGTTCCTGCGCAAGCAATTCCGTACCGGTTGAGCCGCAAGGCCTCTCGATCCCCCTTAACCTCCCGCCTTCGTTCAAGAAAGACTATTCCGATGACCGCTGCCTCCCACCTCACCCTCATCACCGGCGCCTCGCGCGGCCTGGGCCGTGCCATGGCCGAACAATTGCTGCAAGCGAGCCACGTGGTGCTCGGCATTTCGCGCAAGCAGGATGCGCAGCTGGCCGAGGCCGCCAAGGCCGCCGGCGCCGAGCTCACGCAGTGGGAGCAGGACCTGTCCGACCCCGTCGCCGCATCGGCCCGCGTATCGGCGTGGCTCAAGACGCTCGATGCGCAACGCTTCGACAGCGTGACCCTCATCAACAACGCCGGCACCGTCGGCAACCCCGCGCCGCTGGCCGGCGCCGTGAGCGGCGAGCTGTCGCTGGCTTTGCGCATCGGCCTCGAAGCGCCGATGCTGCTGACCGCCGCGTTCCTCAACGCCACGCGCGAATGGCGCGGCGCGCGCAAGGTGCTGAACATCTCCTCGGGCCTAGGCCGCAACGCGATGGGCAGCCAGGCGCCCTACTGCGCGGCCAAGGCCGGCATGGACCGTTTCTCGCAGGCCGTGGCGCTCGAGGAAGCAGCCGCGCCGAACGGCGCGCGCATCGTCTCGCTCGCGCCCGGCATCATCGATACCGACATGCAGGTGCAGCTGCGCGGCGCATCGGCCGAGAACTTTCCGGACCGCACGCGCTTCGTGAGCATGAAGGAAGAAGGGCGCCTGGACAGCCCCGCTGGCGCAGCCGCCAAGGTGCTCAAGTACCTGGCGCGCGAGGACTTCGGCGCGAACCCCGTGGCCGACGTGCGCGACCCGGCCTGAGCACCCCAGAAACGAGCACGACCATGGCCACCGCAAAGTCGATCGACACCAACGACTACAAGCTCTTCCCGTCGCCGAGGAACGTGCACCGCGTCATCTTCGAACATCAGGTCTTCGTGCCGTACCCGTACGCGCTGATCGTGATGGACGAGTTCTACTTCAAGGGCCGCTACAGCCTGTTCTCGGCGTGCAGGATGAGCGACGGGAAGATGGGGCAGGTGGCGACGTTCGAGCTGGATACGGACGTGGATATCTTCAACACGAAGTTCGTGCCTGATTGAAGTGCGGCGTATGTCGCAGCGAGGCCGACTTCCTGTCGGTTGACCGGCCGTTGCTGGCGTAGCTTCTCCCTGCGGGGCGCGGATGTGGGTTCGCGCTCCGACAACAACATCCAATATCAGGGAGTGACATGACCACAGCACGAACGGCCGGGCATCCGGCAAACCATGCTTCGAAGACCAGGTCGAGCGAGCCAGCTCGCAAATCCGGCTATGAGAAATGGCAGGACGGAATCGATGACGCGGACGCCAACTGGGATGTTCACGATTGCGAGATTCGTTCGACGGTCGACGAGTACAACCGCCACCTGAGCAACTCCGCGGGCTACGTCCCGCTGAACTGGAAGGTCGTCAAGATCATGTTGTGGGTCGAGACGGGCGCTAGGGACCCGCTGTGGGAACGCAGACCCATGCAGATCGGCAACACCAACGACCCGGGGCTGACCTCGCTGCTTATTGGCAACGAGGGCGGCTCCCTCATCGTTCCGCCATCGATATCACGCGGCTTGTCGCTGGAGGGCGCGAGGTCCGATCCGAAGCAGAACATTCGGGCTGGCGTCGGCTATCTGCTGATGCGCATGGCGAGCTATGCATACAGGAGCGTCCTCGACACCGATGCAACGGTTCACGAAGTCACGGCAATGGCGGGCGACAGCATCGAGAAGATGGCCAAGGCCCAAGGCAGTACGCCGGAGGTGATGAAGAAACTGAACCCCTCCGTCGGTCTCGTTCACGCGGGCGACGTATTGAAGTACCAGAGAGCCGCGGTCAAACGGGTCATCACAGGTTGGAACCCGCTTTCATCGGGCAGCATCGCACAGCGCTACAACCATGGCGATCCTTTCTACGCGAGGAAATTTCAATACGCGGCTTTGGCCGTCGACAAGCGCGGGGAGGCTGCATGCGCACGCTGACCCTGGCAACAATGCTTGTTACAGGCGCTCTCTCCGGACCGGCCGCCGGTGGTGAAAGACCGTTTACAGGTGCCTTCGAGGGGACCGGACGCGCGTGCTCCGGCAACCTCTACATCCGCGAGAAGACGGCCGAATGGAATACGCCCTTCAGCGTCTGCAAACCCGCGCGCTATGAGTTGCTCGAGAAGGATTTCACAGGCGAGCACAAGCGGCTCGCCCTGCGAATAAAGTCCCGCAGCAAGAGATGCGCTTACGAGGTATTCGAGGTCGAGCAGGTAAGCCGGTATGGCTGGAACGCCAACGCCTACCAGACGCTCGAAGCCTTCCAGAAAAGAGCCCAACCCGACTGGCTGGGCTCCCCGCTGCCCGAGCGGCTGACGCTGTCCTGTCCCACGGTCCTCCTGGACTGACGGGCCTTGGCTACTGCAGCGCGAACCGATCGCGCTGCGCCTGCGCGCACTCACCCATCACGTTCAGCGCGCGCGACACCGCGGGCGTGCCGATCACGAAGGGATTCGCCGCGCTCGCCGGCTGCTGCCGCAGCGCGGCCAGCTTGCCCTGCGAGCCGTCGTAGCCCGAGTGGTTCGACACCAGCACGTCGATCTTCTGCGCCTCGGCCACCGAGCCCATGCGCCGCGTCGCGTCGATGTAGCTCCCCAGCCGCGGCACGTTCTTGCCGAAGTTGAAGGCCGTGCCGCCCCAGAGCATCGCGCGGTGCTTCTGGCCGTTGGCGGTCACGTCGAACACCGGCGAGATGGTGCCCATGGTGTGGCCCGGCGTGATGTACAGCGTGACGGTGGTGTCGCCGAGCACGAGGCGGTCGCCGTCCTTGACCGACACGTCGCCCGCGCCGCGCTTGGGCGGTGCGCCCCAGACGGGCGTGGCGAACTCGAGCTTCGTCTCGGTCATCGTCCAGTCGGCTTCGCTCATGACCACGCGGGCGCCGTATTTCTGCGCGAGGTAGGGCGCGCCGCCGTAGTGGTCGCCGTGGCCGTGCGTGACGACCACGTATTTGATCTGCGCCGGGTTCAGGCCGAGCCTGCGCATGCCGCCTTCGATGAGCGCGGCGGCTTCCATCTGGTTGTTGAGCGCATCGATGAGGATGATGCCGTCCGAGGTCTTGATCGCCCACGCGCTCACCCAGTCGGCGCCCACGAAGTAGAGGTTGTCGAAGGCCTTGCCCGGCGGCGGCGCGGGCTTGTCGATGAGGGCCTTCAGGCCCCTGTCCAGCTCGGCCTGCGGCGGCTGCGCGGCGGGCGCGGGCTTGCAGAGCGCCAGCAGCGGCGCGAGGTCGGTGCCCGCGTCGCGCGTGGCCGCGGCGACGTGCGCGGCGATGGTGGCTTCGGAAGGCGGCTGCTGCGCCGGTGTCTGCGCGCAGCCCTGGATGAGAGCGGCAACCGCTGCCAGGGCGGTTGTCTTCAGCAGCAGGGTGCGCGGGTTCTTGCGGAATGCCATCGGTGTCTCCATGCCGTCGTCGCGGCCCGTTGTGGAGACACCATTCTGCGACGCGAAGTCTTATTCGATGGTCGCGCCCGAGGC
This sequence comes from Variovorax sp. AC194, assembly GCF_979257995.1. Lineage (NCBI taxonomy): Bacteria > Pseudomonadati > Pseudomonadota > Betaproteobacteria > Burkholderiales > Comamonadaceae > Variovorax > Variovorax sp. AC194. The sequence continues at coordinate 615,353 of NZ_OZ409823.1, forward strand.
TTGCACGATGCCCTTCCACTTCTCGTAGTCGGTCTTCAGGAGCGTGCCGAACTGGTCGGGCGTCATGCTCTCGGGCTCCGCGCCCTGGCCGATGATGGCGGCCTTCATCTCGGGCGTGGCCAGGAGCTTGTTGACCTCGGTGTTCAGCGTGGCGACGATGTCCTTGGGCGTGTTGGCCGGCACGAAGATGCCGTACCAGGTGCTCACGTCGAAGCCCTTGTAGCCGAGCTCGGCAACGGTGGGCGTCTCGGGCAGCGAGGTGCTGCGCTTGGCGGAGGTGACGGCCAGCGGACGCAGCTTGCCGGCCTTGATCTGCGCCATGGCCGAGGGCACCGACGACACCATCAGGTCGACGTTGCCCGCGAGCACGTCCATCATGGCCGCGTTGGAGCCCTTGTAGGGCACGTGGCGCATCTTGATCTTGGCGGCGCTGTTGAAGATCTCGCCGGCCAGGTGGATGGTGGTGCCGTTGCCCGGCGAGCCGTAGGTGATGGTGTCGGGCGCGGCGCGCGCGGCCTTGACCACATCGTCCAGCGTCTTGAATTTCGAGTTGGCCTGCGTGACGATCACCACCGGCGTGTAGGCCACGTGGGCCACGGCCGTCAGGTCCTTCACCGGGTTGTAGCTCAGGTTCTTGTAGAGCCAGGGCGCCACGACCATGTTGTCCTTCTGGCCCATCACGATGTCGTAGCCCGTGGGCGCGGCGCGTGCGGCCTCGGCGATGCCGATGGTACCGCCGGCGCCGCCGCGGTTGTCGGGCACCACGGTCCAGTGGTTCGCCTCGGTGAGCTTCTGCGCGACCAGGCGCGCCAGGATGTCGGTGCCGCCGCCGGGTGGGAAGGGCACGATCATGCGGATGGGCTTGGTGGGATAGCTCTGCGCATGCGCGGCGGTGGCGAACGCGAGGGGGAGTGCCAGCGCAAGGGCCAGCGTGCGGGTGAGTTTGCGGATCATGGGTTTGTCTCTGTGTCTGGACGAATCGGGATTGCAGCAGTGGCGATGGAGGTCTTTTGGCCTCACTGCACCGAGGGTGCAGTGTGCCGGAAGTGGCGCGGCGCTGTTTTCGTGGTTCGCGATGGGTCCCGTATCAGACGGCGGCGACTTGACAGGGCACCTCGGGCGCCGAACATGAAATGTCGATCCACACACAGCAAGCAACACAGGAGACAACCATGCTCGGAAACATCGATGCGACGGCCAACCTCGCGGTGAAAGACCTCGCGGTGGCCCGCCGCTTCTACGAAGACACGCTGGGCCTCGCCCAGGTCGACGCGGAGGGCGACGAAGTCGTCGTCTACCGCAGCGGCAACACGCGCATCAACGTGTACCGCTCCGACTTCGCCGGCACCAACCAGGCGACGGCCGTGACCTGGCAGGTCGGCGCGGACATCGGGGGCCTCGCCGCGGCGCTCAAGGCCAAGGGCGTGCGCTTCGAGCACTACGACATGCCCGATACGAAGCTCGAAGGCGACCTCCATGTCATGGGCGACATGAAGGTCGCGTGGTTCAAGGACCCCGATGGGAACATCCTGAACCTGATCAACGGCTGATCACTTCGGGCCAGGTACGCAGGGCCGTCGGGCACGGGGACCGTCAGCGCAAGCTGCGCTGCACCCATTGGCACAGCGCGCTGGAAGGGGTCTCGAACCCGTGGATGGCCGTGAAGTGATGGGCGTCGGCCTGCGGCGACAACTCTGACGCATTCCCGTGCGCCGTCCAGGCATCGTGCAGCAAACGCGACTGCCGCGCGAATTCCGAAGACTCCAGCGAGCCCCATGTGATCAGCACGGGCGTGGGGCATGGGCGCACGAGGAAGGCCGGCGAATTTCGTCGGACGACCCCCTCGCCGAGCTGGAGCCGGGGCTGCAGGTAGCTGAAGCGCAGGGCGGCCAGGTCATAGATGCCGCTGACCAGGATCGCCGCGCTGAAGGGGGCGGCCGGCAGGGCATAGGCACGCGCCCAGTCGGTTTGCAGGCACATGGCCGCCAGATGCGCTCCGGCAGAGTGGCCGCCGATCGCGACGCGACGCGGGTCGCCACCGTGCTGCGCGATGTTGCGCAACACCCAACTCGCCGCCGCGCGCGCCTGTCGCGAAATCTCGTCGATGCCGACGTGGGGCGCCAACGCGTAGTTCACGACGATGGTGGTGATGCCCGCGCCGTGCAGGCCCAGGGCGACGCAGCTGAAGTCCTTCGAGGAGAAGCGGCTCCAGTAGCCCCCGTGAATGAAGATGAATACCGGTGCGCCCGGGGCATCGGCCGGAAAGATGTCCAGCGTCTCCTCTCGCGTCGGACCGTACGGCACGTCCAGCACGCAACGCAGCCGCGAACGCGCCAGCGCGCTGCGCTCGACGTAGTGCCGCTGCTCGCCCGCCGGGTCGCCCACCGACAGCGACGGGTCGTACTGCGCATCGAGTTCCGCTTGCTTTGCGAAATTGCGGTACAGCGGTGGCTCCGCCACCGGGGAGCGATCGGCTGTGTGCGGCGCGTTCTCCTCGGGACGCATCTCTGTCGCATCGATGAACCGCGCCGTCATTTGTGCGCCTCCGCACCGACGACGGCGTAGGCCACGATCTCCAACTTCATGCCGGGCACGACCAGGGCCGCGACGGCCGCGCTCGATCGGTTGGGATACGGCGGGCTGAAGAACTCGCGGTAGACGTTGTCGATCACCGGCATGTCGGCCACATCGGTCATGTAGATGAGCACTTGCGTCACGTCCTGCAGGGTGCCGCCGGCGGCGATCACCGCGCGCTCCAGGTTGGCAAAGGTCAGGCGCGCCTGGCGCTGCACCGGCCCGGTGTCCACCGTGCCGTCCTGCAGCACGGGCCCGTGCGATGTGAACAGGATGCCCGCCGAAACGGTCGCCCAGGAGATTGGCTGCGCCATCGAAGGCAGCCCTGTGTCGATGATTGTCTTCATGAGGAAACCCCGGTTGCGCTGGCCTGCTGCGCCATGTCGAAGATCTTGCCCGGATTGAGCAGGTTGGACGGGTCGAGTGCGCGCTTGATCGCGCGCATGACCTCGAGTTCGGCGGCACTGCGGCTGACATGCAGGTGCGCCTTCTTGTGCGTGCCCACCCCATGCTCGGCGGACATGCTGCCGCCCATTTGCGCAAGCAGCCCATAGACCATGGCCTCGACGTCGTGCGCGGCCTCGGCGAACGGCATGTCGCCCAGCGAACCGGCGTCGATGGTGAGATGCAGGTTGCCATCGCCCAGATGGCCGAATCGCACGCAGCGCTGCCGCGGCCAGCGTGCCGACAGGGCCTGCGCACAGCGCTCGGCGAAATCACCGATGTCCGCCAGGGGCAGGCTGATGTCGAAGTTGATCGGGCGCATCACCGTCCCCAGCTCGGCCGGCGATTCGCGCAGGTTCCACAGGGCTGCCGCCTGTTGCCGCGACTGGGGCAGCACGGCATCGCTCACGACGCCCTCTTCCATGGCGCGGACCAGCACCGCCTGCAGGTTCTCGGCCAGCTGCGATTCGTCGGAGCCAGTGACATCGGCCAATACGGCAAAGGGATGGCTTTGCGAAAAAGGAGACGGCGCGCTTCGCAGCGTCAGGGCCAGATCGAAGAAGTCCTGCCACATCAGCTCGAACGCAGCGAGCGCGCCGGGAAACGCCCGCTTCATGCGCTGCAGCAACACCATGGCGCTCGCGTAGTCGGGCAAGGCGGCGAGCACGGTAGCGCGCGCCGTGGCCGCGGGATGCAGGCGCAACACCGCCTGCGTGATGACCCCCAGGGTGCCCTCGGCGCCAATGAACCACTGCTTGAGGTCGTAGCCGGTGTTGTTCTTGACCATGGGCCGCAGCATGTCCAGCACCGTGCCGTCCGCCAGGACCACTTCGATGCCGAGGGTCTGCTCGCGCATCATCCCGAACTGGATCACGCCGTTGCCGCCCGCATTGGTGGAGAGGTTGCCTCCGATCTGGCAGGAGCCCCGCGCGCCCAGGTCCATGCCGAACACCAGGCCCGCAGCTTGTGCCGCCTCTTGCACGGCTTGCAGCGTGGCGCCGGCTTGCACGATGACGGTTCCAGCCGGCGCGTCGACCGGTGCGATCGCGTTCAATCGTTCGAGCGACAGGGCCACCGCGTGGGCGCTCGCCACTGCGCCTCCGGCCAGCCCCGTCATGCCGCCTTGAGGCACCACAGGAACACGGTGGGCGTGGCACAGGCGAAGCACCGCTGCGACCTGCGCCGTGGTGGCGGGCTTGACCACCGCGAGCGGCCGCGCCGGCGCGGTGCCGCTCCAGTCGGCTTGGTGCCGCGCCTCGATGGCATCCCCTGCGCGCACGCCATCGGGTCCCAACGTTGCCGTGAGCACGGCGACGAAATCTTGTGGCGAGGTATTCATTGCGGCTTGAATCCGACCGTCTTCACCAGGGCGGTCCAACTGGACCGGGTGTCTCGAACATGGGCTGTCAGTTCTTCGGGCGAAGCAGCCGCCGCCATCGCTCCGATGGTCGACAGCTGGCCGGCGAACTCTGCCGATCCAGCGATCCTGGTGATGGCAGCGTTGTAAGACCGAAGCATGTCCGGCGGCGTGCCCGCCGGCGCATACACCGCCGTGAAGTTCACTTGTTCCAGTCCTACTACGCCGAACTCGGCGAACGTCGGGACATCGGGCAGCGCGCGCAATCGGGCGCTGCCGTCCACCGCCACGATTCGCAGCTTGCCGGACTGGGCGAACGGCAGCACGTTGCCGATGGTGCCGATGCCCGCGGCGATCTGGCCGGACACCAGGTCCTGGACCATCGGTGCAGCGCCTCGGTAGGGGATGACGTTCAAGCTCACTCCCATCGCCCTGCCGACCAGGTCGACCGCGAATTCGGGCTGGCTCGCCGGCGCCGGAACGCCCACGTTGGCCATGGCGGGATGGGCCTTGGCCCACTGCGCGAACTCGCGCAATCCCTTGGTGGAATCGCCGACCGCGGAGGTGCTCAGCGCCATGACGGCGGGGTCGATGGCCACCTGCGCCACCGGCACGAAGTCGCGTACCGGATCGAAGCCTGGAGAGAGCACCGTCAACGGGATCATCGATATGGTGTGGCTGTTCGACAGGAAGAGCGTCGTGCCGTCGGCCTTGGCGGCTTTCAATGCCACCGCTGCCAGTTGCCCGCCTGCGCCGGGCTTGTTCTCCACGATGACCGCGCGCCCCAGTTCTTTTTGCAGGCCCAGTGCCAGGTGCCGGGCGATCACATCGGTGCTGCCGCCTGCAGGAAATCCCACGAAGATCCTGAGCGGCTGCGAGTTGTCCGCCAGAGCGCAGGTGGCAGCGCTGGTCAGGCCGAAGGCCAGCACGCTGCGCCGGGTCGTGGGGCGCAAGAACGTAAACATTTTCATGGTTGGAGGGGAGTGGGAAATGGCAAGAGCGCCTGCTGGTGGCGTCCGGAAAAAGAGCGCTGTGAGCAGTTTTGAAGGTATCGGCCACGCGGGTTCTCAGCAATATCAACCAGGCATGAAATATTCGGACTCTGATATTCCATGCGGGCATTGCACATGACAGCCATCAACGACACCGGACACCTCCTGGGACGACTGCGCATGCGTCATCTGCAGCTGCTCGCATTGCTGGGCCCGGAGCCCAACGTGGCACGCTGCGCCAAGCGCATGCACCTGACCCAGCCCGCAGCCAGCAAGCTGCTGCGCGAGATCGAAGACATCGTGGGAACGGTGCTCTTCGCACGCAACCGGCGGGGGCTGTCACCCACGCCGGCAGGCTGCGTCATGACCCGCCATGCCGCCTTGATCGTCGAAGGGGTGGACACCGCACACGCTGAAGTGGCCTTCACTTTGCGAGGCGCGACGGGGCATGTGCGCCTGGGCGTTTTTCCTGTCGCGGTTTCCGAATTGCTGGCCCGTACGCGCGAGCATTTGCTGATTGCCCGGCCACACCTGGTGGTATCGGTGCGCGAAGGTGTCGAGACTTCGTTGCTGAACGCATTGGCCAGAGGCAAGCTCGATTGCGTGTTGGGTCGCGTGGTGGCGGAGGCGATGACGCCGGACCTCTCCCACGAGGTCCTGTTCCACGAACCCGTAAGCATCGTCTGTGGCGCCGGTCACCCGGCGATGCGCGCGCGCAAGAGCGAGCGGCTTGCCTGGCTGGCGCGATGCGAATGGGCGCTGCCGGCGCTGGGTGGCGCCTCCTACAACATGGTGGCATTGCGCCTGGCGCAGGAGGGCGTCCCCGCGCCGCGGGTGACGGTGGAGACGACCTCGGTGCCCGTCGTGGAGGCGCTGCTGAACCGCAGCCAGATGCTGTCGGTGTTGCCGCAGACGCTGGCGCGCAGCCTCGCACTGGCCGGACGCGTCGGCATCATTCCCGTGCCGCTTTCCGCGTTGCTTTATCCGGTGGGCATCATGTATCGCCAACAGGCGATGCACGGCCCGATGGTCAAGGCCGTGATCGCGGCCGCGCGCCTGGCCGCTGCGAATTGAGGAACGGCAAGCCGCCGGCCCGTTCCGCTTCGGCGATCAGCCGAAGTTCTTCGCGGCGAAGTCCCAGTTCGCGAGCTTGGCCAGGAAGGTCTCGACGAACTTCGGGCGCAGGTTGCGGTAGTCGATGTAGTAGGCGTGTTCCCAGACGTCGACGGTCAGTAGCGCCGTGTCCGCGGTCGTCAGCGGCGTGCCGGCGGCGCCGGTGTTCACGATGTCCACAGAACCATCGGCCTTCTTCACGAGCCACGTCCAGCCCGAGCCGAAGTTGCCCACGGCCGACTTCACGAAGGCTTCCTTGAAGGCGTCGTAGCTGCCCCACTTGGCATCGATGGCCTTGGCCAGTGCGCCGGTGGGAGCACCGCCGCCCTGCGGCTTCATGCAGTTCCAGAAGAAGGTGTGGTTCCAGATCTGAGCGGCGTTGTTGTAGATGCCGCCACTGGCCTTCTTGATGATCTCTTCGAGGGTCATCGATTCGAACTCGGTGCCCTTTTGCAGGTTGTTGAGGTTCACCACGTAGGCGTTGTGATGCTTGCCGTAGTGGTACTCGAGGGTCTCCTGCGAGTACTCGGGTGCCAGCGCGTCCAGGGCGTAGGGCAGGGGTGGGAGCTTGTGTTCCATGGTGGTTCCTTTTCGGTTGTGGGTAAGAGTTTTCAGGCGCGCGGCTTGGGGCTGACCTGGTAGGCGCAGCGCCGCGCGCCCGCGAGCACATGCTCGACGCGGCTGACGGTCACTTCGGGCCCCAGCACTTCGTCGAAGAGTTGCAGTTCACTGCGGCAAAAGCCTGTGCAGGCCTGCGCCGCGGTGCAGATGGGGCAGTGGTTCTCGATGAAGAGAAAGCCGTCGCCCTCGGGCCGGAACTCGGCCATGTAGCCTTCGCGGCTGCGGATTTCCGCCAGTCGCTCCAGCCGCGTCTTGAGGCTGCGCGCGCCGCGCATGGCCTCGGTGTAGGTGGCGCGCATCGCGTTCTCGCGCGCGCCGATCAGCTGGTCCATGCCCTTCTCGCCGAACACGCTGATGACGGCGCTGATCATCTGCACCGTCATCTCCGCGTGCGTGTCGGGAAAGCGCTTGTGGCCCTCGCCCGTGAGCCGCCAGATCTGCGTCGGCCGGCCGCGGCCGCTCGGGCGGCTCTCGGCATCGACCAGGCCTTCGGCCTCCAGCTTGGCCATCTGCTGGCGCACCGCTTCCACCGTGACGTTCAGCACCTTGGCGATGTCGGGAATGCCGAGCGCGCCGCGGGTCTTGAGCGTGGAGAGGATGCGGTCTGCCGGCTGGTGCGGCATCCAGGTGGGCACGGTCGGTTTCGTGGGGCGGATGTCCATGGGCGATTGCCGTTTATCTGCCGTTTATCAAGCAAACGCTTTGATTATTAGATGCGCGTGTCCGTGCTGTCGAGCGCGGCGCGGCAATGACCCCCGGTTCACCGAGGCCATCCGCGGCCCGCGTTTTTACGCTTTCTTTATGCGCCCCCGCCGACTCTGTTCCCCGTTTTTACGGACGTCTGCCGAGACTGAAGGCCTTGTGTTTCGCTCCAGGAGCAATTGAATGGACATCGTCTGGATGGGCGCCTTGCTGGCGCTATGGGTCGTGGTAGCGGCCATGGTCGTCGGGCTGAACAGGCTCGAGGGACCGAATCCGCCGAACGCCGGTCATGCCGGCAGCACCGGCAACAGCGCCAACAACGCCAACAACCGCAACGGAGACGCATCGTGATCAGCCTGGAAGTCCTCTACGGATTCGGCGCGCTCATCGCCGTGATCCTGTTCGCCTATCTCGTCTTCGCGCTGATCTGCGCCGAGGAATTCTGAAATGACCGCGTCCGCCTGGGGCCTCCTGGCCCTCTTCCTCGCCGCACTCGCCGTGCTGGCCTGGCCCGTCGGCAAGTTCCTCGCCGCGCTGTGCAACGAGCGCGTGCCGCGCTGGATGCAGCGCGTCGAGGCGCCGCTCTACAAGCTCGCGGGCACCGCCCCCGAGCGCTCGATGAACTGGCGCACCTATGCGCTGGCGCTGCTGGCCTTCAACCTCGTGGGCGCTGTCGCCGTCTACGCGCTGCAGCGCCTTCAGGGCGTGCTGCCGCTGAACCCCGCGGGCATGGGCGCGGTGTCGTCCGACTCGGCCTTCAACACCGCGGTGAGCTTCGTCAGCAACACCAACTGGCAGGGCTACGCCGGTGAATCGACCATGAGCTATCTCACGCAGATGCTCGGGCTCACGGTGCAGAACTTCTTCTCCGCCGCCACCGGCATCGCGGTGGCCTTCGCGCTGGTGCGCGGCTTCGCGCGTCGCGGGAACGGGGGCGACGGCAAGGGCCTGGTGGGCAACTTCTGGGCCGACATCACCCGCGTCACGCTGTGGGTGCTGGTGCCGCTGTCGTTCGTGCTCGCGGTCTTCTTCGTGGGGCAGGGCGTGATCCAGAACTTCGATGCCTACAAGGCCGTGGACACCGTCGAGACCACCGCCTTCCAGCAGCCCAAGACGGGCGCGGACGGCCAGGCGCTCAAGGACGAGAAGGGCGCCCCGGTGATGGAAGACGCCACCACCAAAACGCAGACCCTCGCCATGGGCCCGGTGGCCTCGCAAGAGGCCATCAAGATGCTCGGCACCAACGGCGGCGGCTTCTTCAACGCCAACTCGGCGCACCCGTACGAGAACCCGACCGCGCTCAGCAATTTGCTGCAGATGATCGCGATCTTCCTGATCCCCGCGGCGCTGTGCTTCACCTTCGGCCGCGTGGTGGGCGACATGCGCCAGGGCTGGGCCGTGCTCGCGGCGATGACGATCATGTTCGTCGTCGCGGTGATGGTGATCACGCCCGCCGAGCAGGGGGGCAACCCGCTGTTCGCATCGCTCGGCGTCGACCAGGTGTCCAGCGCATTGCAGAGCGGCGGCAACATGGAAGGCAAGGAAGTGCGCTTCGGCATCGACGCCTCGGCGCTGTTCGCCGCCATCACCACGGCTGCCTCGTGCGGCGCGGTGAACGTCATGCACGACTCGCTCACCCCGCTCGGCGGCATGGTGCCCATGGTGCTCATGCAGCTGGGCGAGGTGGTGTTCGGCGGCGTCGGCAGCGGCCTTTACGGCATGCTGATCTTCGCGATGCTCGCGGTGTTCATCGCGGGCCTCATGATCGGCCGCACGCCCGAGTACCTGGGCAAGAAGATCGAAGTGCGCGAGATGAAGCTCATCTCCATCGCCATCCTGGTCACGCCCATCCTGGTGCTGGCCGGCACCGCGGTGGCGGTGATCGCGGGCGCCGGCAAGGCCGGCATCGCGAACCCCGGCGCGCATGGCTTCTCGGAAATCCTCTACGCGTTGACATCGGCTGCCAACAACAACGGCAGCGCTTTCGCGGGCCTCTCGGCCAACACGCCCTTCTACAACGGCCTGCTCGCGCTGGCCATGTGGCTCGGCCGCTTCGCGATGATCGTGCCGGTGCTGGCCATCGCCGGTTCGCTGGCGGCCAAGAAGCGCCTGCCCGTCACCAGCGGCACGCTGCCCACGCACGGCCCGCTGTTCGTCTCTTTGCTGATCGGCACCGTGCTGCTGGTCGGCTTGCTCAACTACGTGCCGGCATTGGCCCTCGGGCCGATCGTCGAACACCTGGTGCTCTGGAAATAAGGAGCCCACCATGACTGCCAACACCAAAACCTCTCTCTCGCTGTTCGATGCAGCGCTGGTCAAGCCCGCCCTCTGGGGCGCCTTCGCCAAGCTGAACCCGCGCACCCAGTGGCGCAACCCGGTGATGTTCATCGTCTACATCGGGAGCATCCTCACCAGCCTGCTCTGGGTGCATGCGCTGAGCTTCCCGGGCGACACCGGCATGAAGCCCGCCTTCGTGTTCGCCGTGACCATCTGGCTGTGGTTCACCGTGCTGTTCGCGAACTTCGCGGAAGCTTTGGCTGAAGGCCGCAGCAAGGCGCAAGCCGCGTCGCTGCGCGGCCTTCGCAAGGACACCTGGGCCAAGAAGCTGCAGGAGCCCCACCACGGCGGTCAGTGGCTGCCCGAGCAAGCGCCCAACCTGCGCAAGGGCGACGTCGTGCTGGTCGAGACCGGCGACGTGGTCCCGCTGGACGGCGAAGTGATCGAAGGCGTGGCCTCGGTCGACGAGAGCGCCATCACCGGCGAATCGGCGCCCGTGGTGCGCGAATCGGGCGGCGACTTCTCGGCCGTGACCGGCGGCACCCGCGTGCTGTCCGACTGGCTGGTGGTGCGCATCTCGGTGAACCCGGGCGAGTCGTTCCTGGACCGCATGATCGGCATGGTCGAGGCGGCCAAGCGCCAGAAGACGCCCAACGAGATCGCGCTCACCATCCTTTTGGTCGCGCTCACGCTCGTGTTCCTGATGGTCACCGTCACGCTGCTGCCGTTCTCGGTGTTCAGCGTGGAGGCCGCGGGCGCGGGCACCGTGGTGTCGCTCACCGCGCTGGTGGCGCTGCTGGTGTGCCTGATCCCGACCACCATCGGCGGCCTGCTCTCGGCCGTCGGCGTGGCCGGCATGAGCCGCATGATGCAGGCCAACGTGATCGCCACCTCGGGCCGCGCGGTGGAAGCGGCCGGCGACGTCGATGTGCTGCTGCTGGACAAGACCGGCACCATCACGCACGGCAACCGCCAGGCCAGCGCCTTCCTGCCCGCGCCGGGCGTGCCGAAGGGCCGGCTCGCGCGCGCCGCGATGCTCGCCTCGATGGCCGATGAAACGCCCGAGGGCCGCAGCATCGTCGAGCTCGCACGCCGCGACGGCCTGGAGGTCGCCGCCGTGGAGATCGCGCGCTACGTGCCCTTCACCGCGCAGACCCGCATGAGCGGCGTCGATCTGCCCGCCGCCCCCAACAGCCTGGACACCGACGTCGTGCTGCTGCGCAAGGGCGCGGTCGATGCGATCCGCCGGCATGTCGAATCGCTGGGCGGCAGCATGCCGGCCGAGATGCTGCGCGCCGCCGAGGAAACCGCGCGCCGCGGCAGCACGCCGCTGGCCGTGGCCGAGGGCGACCGCGTGCTCGGCGTGGTCGAACTCAAGGACATCGTCAAGACCGGCATCAAGGAGCGCTTTGCCGAGCTGCGCCGCATGGGCATCAAGACGGTGATGATCACCGGCGACAACAAGCTCACCGCAGCGGCCATCGCCGCCGAGGCCGGCGTGGACGACTTCCTGGCCGAAGCCACGCCCGAGGACAAGCTCGCGCTGATCCGCAAGTACCAGTCCGAAGGGCGCCTGGTCGCGATGACCGGCGACGGCACCAACGACGCCCCCGCGCTCGCGCAGGCCGACGTGGCCGTGGCCATGGGCAGCGGCACGCAGGCCGCGAAGGAGGCCGGCAACATGGTCGACCTGGACTCCAACCCGACCAAGCTGCTCGAGGTGGTGGAGACCGGCAAGGCGCTGCTCATGACGCGCGGCTCGCTCACCACCTTCTCGATCGCGAACGACGTGGCGAAGTACTTCGCGATCATTCCGGCGATCTTCGTCTCGACGTATCCGCAGCTGGGCGCGCTCAACGTGATGCGGCTGGCGAGCCCGTCGTCGGCGATTCTCTCGGCGGTGATCTTCAACGCGCTCGTCATCGTGTTCTTGATTCCGCTCGCGCTCAAGGGCGTGCGCTACCGGCCGGTGGGCGCTGCCGCGCTGTTGCGCCGCAACCTGGCCATCTACGGCCTGGGCGGCCTGGTCGTCCCTTTCATCGGCATCAAGTTGATCGACTGGCTGCTCGTCGCAGTGGGCTTGGTATGACCCCCAGGCTCCGCGCACTTCGTGTCGCTTCTCCTTCCCCCTTGGCAGGGGGCAACACCTGTGGCCCGGCAAAGCCGGTTCCACGGTGTTCCCCGAAACCCCGGCCCATTGAAAGGTCCAGATCATGAACAGCATCATCCGTCCCGCAATCGTGCTCTTCGCACTGCTGAGCGCGCTCACCGGGCTCATCTATCCGATGGCCGTCACCGGCGCCGCGAAAGCGGTGTTTCCGAAGGAGGCGGCGGGCAGCCTGATCGTGCTGGATGGCACGACCGTCGGCTCCAAGCTCATCGGCCAGAACTTCAGCGACCCCAAGCACTTCTGGGGCCGCCCGTCGGCCACCGCGCCGCAGCCCTACAACGCGAGCGCCTCGGGCGGCGCGAACCAGGGCCCGCTCAACCCGGCGCTCACCGACGCGATCAAGGCGCGCATCGAAGCGCTTCGCGCCGCGGACCCGGGCAACACCGCGCCGGTGCCGGTCGACCTCGTCACGGCTTCGGCCAGCGGCCTGGACCCGGACATCAGCCCCGCCGCCGCGCACTACCAGGCGGCCCGCGTCGCGCGCGTGCGCGGGGTGCCGGTGGAACAGATCAGCGCGCTGATCGAGAAGAACACCCAGGGCGCGCTCTGGGGCCTGCTCGGTGAATCGCGCGTCAACGTTCTCGCACTGAATCTCGCGCTCGATGCTTCGGCTGCGCGTTGAGGAGAAAAAACCATGGCCTATGCCGCTTACCGTGAACACCCCGGCACAGAACGATCTGCCCCCCGGCTTGCCACTTCGTGTGCTTCGCCACCCCCCAAGGGGGAGGCTCGGCCGCCTTGGGGCGGCCCGGCGGTGGCCGGCCGAACGCACGCGTCCATGACCGCCACCAGCCCGTTCTACGTGCTCGATGTCACCGTCTGCTGCGCCGACGCGCTGCGCGTGCGCCGCAGCATCGCGGGCTGCCCCGATGCGGGCGTGGTGCGCTGCGAGCCGCTGCTGCACGCGCTTTGCTCGCAGGAGAGCGACGCGCCCTGCGTGCGCCTCATGATCCGCCTGCCCATCGCCAGCTACGCGGAGGTGCTGCACCGCCTGATCGAGTGCGTGCCCTCGGGCGAGATCGGCCGGCTCGTGAGCTGGCGCGAGCACCTGGCACGCTGCGGGCTGCGCGATGGTCACTGACCTCTTTCACGCGCTGCTGGCGCTCGCAGCGCTCTTCGTGCCGCTGGGTTTCGCCTGGTGGGTGCTCTCGCGCACCGCGCGGCGGCACGAGGCCAGGCGCCGCAAGGGCGGCCCGATGCGATAACCTGCGCAGCCACCGCCATGCATGACGCCCGCCCCGACCCCGATGCCCTGATCGCGCAGCTGCGCAACGACGAGGCGCGTGCGCTGCGCGGCAAGCTGCGCATCTACTTCGGCGCCAGCGCCGGCGTCGGCAAGACCTGGGCGATGCTGAGCGCCGCCCAGCGCGAGCGCACGGCGGGGCGCGACGTGCTCATCGGCGTGGTCGAAACGCACGGCCGCAGCGAAACGGCCGCGCTGCTCGCAGGGCTCGACACCCTGCCGCTGCGCGAGCTGGCCTACCGCGGCCGCACGCTCGCCGAGTTCGACCTCGATGCGGCCCTCGCACGCAAGCCCGCCGTGCTGCTGGTCGATGAACTGGCCCACACCAACGCCCCCGGTTCCCGCCATGCCAAGCGCTGGCAGGACGTGCAGGAGCTGCTGGCCGCGGGCATCGAGGTGTGGTCGGCGCTCAACGTGCAGCACCTGGAGAGCCTGAACGGCACGGTCGGCGCGATCACCGGCGTGCGCGTGCACGAGACGGTGCCCGACACCGTGCTCGACGAAGCCGACGAGGTGGTGCTGGTCGATGTCACGCCCGACGAGCTCACCGCGCGGCTCGCGGCCGGCAAGGTGTACCTGCCGCAGCAGGCCGAGCGCGCCGCGCAGAATTTCTTTCGCAAGGGCAACCTGATCGCGCTGCGCGAGATTGCGCTGCGCCGCACCGCCGAGCACGTGGAAGACGATGTGCGCGGCTGGCGCGTCGAGCAATCGGGCGCGGCCGGCAATGGAAATGGCGGCGCGCTGCAGGCCTGGAACACCTCGGGCGCGATCCTCGCGTGCGTCGGCCCGCACGAAGGCGCGGCGCAGACGGTGCGCACCGCGGCGCGGCTCGCGGGCCAGCTCAATGTGCGCTGGCATGCGGCGTATGTCGAAACGCCGCGGCTGCAGCGCCTGGCCGCCGCGGAGCGCGACCGCATCCTCGCGGTGCTCAAGCTGGCCGAGGAACTGGGCGCGGCCACCGCGGTGCTCACGGGCTCCGACGTGGCCGAGCAACTGTCCGAACAGGCCCGCCGGCTCAACTGCGCGACGCTGGTGATGGGACGTTCGGAGCCGGCGAGCGGATGGCGCCGCTGGTGGCCCGCCGCGCCGGTGCCGTTGCCGCGGGCGCTCGCGCAACGCGCGCCCGCGCTCGACATCCTGGAAGTCGGCCGCGCCGACAGCGCGCGGCGCCTGGCGCGCACGCCGTTCAACACGCCGCGTGCCGACGACGACGATCACGAGAAGGCGCCGATCCACTGGCCCGGCTACGCCTGGGCGACGGCCACCAGCGTGGCGCTCACGCTGGTCTGCACGCCGCTCGCGGGCGTGCTCGAACTCTCGAACATCGTGATGCTGTTCCTGCTCGGCGTGGTCGGCGTCGCGATGCGATTCGGGCGCGGGCCGTCGGCGCTCGCAGCCTTGCTCAACGTCGCGGCCTTCGACTATTTCTTCGTGCCGCCGCGCCTGTCGTTCGCGGTGAGCGATGTGCAGTACGTGCTGACCTTCGCGATCATGCTGGGCGTCGGACTGCTGGTGGGGCAGCTCACCGCGGGGCTGCGTTTCGCGGCCGGCGTATCGACCAGCCGCGAGCGGCGCGCGCGCTCGCTGTTCGAGCTCACGCGCGAACTCTCGGCGGCGCTGGAGAGCACGCAGGTCGTCACGCTCGGCGCCGCCGCGGTGCAGGGCCACTTCGGCGGCCATGCGCTGGTGCTGGTGACCGATGCGGCCGACCAGCTCGTGCTGCCGAAGGAGCCACCCGAGGGCTTCGATGCGCAGGTGGCCGACTGGGCCTTCCGCCATGGCCAGCCCGCGGGCCTTGCGACCGCCACGCTCGCGGCGCAGCCGTGGCACTACGTGCCGCTGCAGGCGCCGATGCGCGTGCGCGGCGTGCTGGCGCTCGCGCCCGCGCAGCCGCGCTGGCTGCTGATCCCCGAGCAGGCGCAGCAACTCGACACGCTCGCGCGGCAGATCGCGATCGCGCTGGAGCGCGTGCACTACGTCGAGGTGGCGCAGCAGGCCGTGGTCGAAATGGAATCGGAGCGCCTTCGCAACGCGTTGCTCGGCGCGATCTCGCACGACGTGCGCACGCCGCTCACCGCGCTGATCGCATTGGCCGAATCGCTGCAGACGCTGCCGCCCGAAGCGCACGGCAACGCGGCGCGCGCCATCGTCGCGCAGGCGCACGAGCTGCATGCGTTGGTCAACAACCTGCTGGACATGGCGCGGCTGGAAAGCGGCATCGCGGGCGGCGCGGTGAACCTGCGGCGCGACTGGCAATCGGTCGAAGAGGTCGTGGGCTCGTCGATCCGCGCGGCGCGCACGTCGCTGGGCGATGCCGTCGTGCAGACCGCGCTCGATGCAGACTTGCCGCTGGTCGAGTTCGATGCGGTGCTGATCGAGCGCGTGCTCGTCAACCTGCTGGAGAACGCCACCAAGTACGGCGCGCCACCCATCGTGGTGGGCGCGCGCGCCGAGCCCGGCACGCTGGTGCTCACGGTGCGCGACCACGGCCCTGGGCTGCCCGCCGCGCTGCTGGGGCGCGAACAGAAGCTGTTCGACAAGTTCACGCGCGGAGAAGCCGAGTCGGCGACGCCGGGCGTCGGGCTGGGCCTGGCGATCTGCCGCGCGGTGGTGAGCGCGCACGGCGGCGAGATCACGGCCGCCAACGCGCGCGACGGCGGTGCAGAATTCACCGTCACCCTGCCACGCCGCGCGCCGCCCGAGCCGGCTGAAGCCCAACTCTGAAGCCATGCCATCCCCCACCGCCATCGTGATCGAGGACGAGCCGCAGATCCGCCGCTTCGTGCGCGGCGCGCTCGAGGCCGAGGGCTGGCTGGTGCACGAGGCCGGCACGCTGCGCGACGGCCTCGCCGCAGCCGGCACGCGCCAGCCCGACCTGCTGGTGCTCGACCTCGGCCTGCCCGATGGCGACGGCGTCTCGTTGATCCGCGACGTGCGCGGCTGGTCGGCCGTGCCGATCATCGTGTTGTCGGCGCGCACCGACGAAGCCGACAAGATCGCCGCGCTCGACGCCGGCGCCGACGACTACCTCACCAAGCCCTTCGGCACCGGCGAACTGCTGGCACGCGTGCGCGCCAACCTGCGCCGCCCGCGCGCGGCCGGCGGCGGCAACGACGAACCGGCCGAAGCCGTCTTCCGATTCGGAGAGATCGAACTGGACCGCGCCGCGCGCATCGTGCGCCGCGCCGGCGCCGAGGTGCACCTGACGCCGACCGAGTACCGGCTGCTCTCGGTGCTGGTCGCGAACGCAGGCCGCGTGCTCACGCAGCGCCAACTGCTGCGCGAGGTGTGGGGGCCGTCGCACACGGACCAGAACCACTACCTGCGGATCTACATGGGGCATTTGCGGCAGAAGCTGGAGGCCGATCCGGCGCAGCCCAGGCATCTGCTGACCGAGACGGCGGTGGGGTATCGGCTGGTGG
The DNA here is from genome assembly GCF_979257995.1 of Variovorax sp. AC194. Lineage (NCBI taxonomy): Bacteria > Pseudomonadati > Pseudomonadota > Betaproteobacteria > Burkholderiales > Comamonadaceae > Variovorax > Variovorax sp. AC194. The sequence continues at coordinate 632,268 of NZ_OZ409823.1, forward strand.
TCTAGGCGGACGTCCCACCCCCCAAGCGGGAGATCAGGCCGCGACGCCCTTGTTCGGATTCAGCAGGAACTTCTCCCCCGTCGCCTGCTTGCCATACACCCCGATCGCATCGAGCTGCAGCGCTTCGAGCAGCGAGATCTCCCGCGTGTAGTGGCTTGCGAACGTCGTCTTCAATTCGGACACGACGCGCGCCTTCAGACGCTGCGTCCCTTCCGCCCCCAGCTTCTGCAGGAACGGAAACAGCAGCCATCCGCCCATGCCCCACGACATGCCGAAGTTGCGCACGAACTCGGTGGGGTTGCGGTCCAGGCCGCCGTAGATGTAGACCTGCTTGTGCGTGGTCGAGCCGTAGCGGCTGTATTCCTTGGCGGTGCGGTTCAGCGCCGCTTCCATGCAGCCGAGGATCTGGCCCGCGAGCTTGCCGCCGCCCGTCGCGTCGAATGCCAGGGTCGCGCCGGTGTCGACCAGCGCCTGCGTCAGGTCTTCGAGAAAGGTCGGGGAGGTCGCGTTGCACACGTACTTCGCACCGAGGCCGCGCAGGAGCGCTTCCTGCTCGGGCTTGCGCACGATGTTGACCAGCTCGATGCCGTCCTTCTGGCAGATCTTGTTGAGCATCTGCCCCAGGTTCGATGCCGCGGCCGTGTGCACCAGCGCCTTGTGGCCTTCGCGCCGCATCGTCTCGACCATGCCCAGCGAGGTAAGCGGGTTGACGAAGCACGAGGCGCCTTCGGCCGGGGTCGTGCCCGCAGGCAGTTCGAGGCATTGCGCAGCGGAGATGGCGCGGTATTGCGAATACATCGCGCCGCCGATGGCCGCCACGGTCTTGCCGAGCAGCGCTTGCGCGGCCGGCGACGAGCCCGCCTTGACCACCACGCCCGCGCCTTCGTTGCCCACCGGCATCGACTGGTCGAGACGCCCCGCCATCGAAGGCCGCGCGCGTTCGGGAACGATGGCGGTGACGACCGGGCGGTCTGCGGTGCCCGATGCCTTCGCGGTGCTCATGTCGGCCGCGCCGAACAGGAGGCCCAGGTCCGACGGGTTCATCGGCGACGCCTCGACGCGCACGATCACTTCATCGGCCTTGGGTTCGGGGATCGGTTCGTCGTGCAGCGAGAGTTCGAGTTCGCCATTCGAGCGGACGAGGGAGCGCAGTTGGAGTGCCATGGAAGAAGCCTCTTTGAAGGTCGTTCGGAGATGGCCATCGGCCACGGGGCGGCCAGTATAGGAGCGGGTCGCGAAAGCTGCAGGCGCCTTCAGGACACCACCGGAATCACCGGGGCGTGGGCCAGCGCATGGCGCATCCGGAGCGGATCGAGCCGCTCGATGTAGCGCGGAATGTTGCGCCACAACGTGTGATAGCCGTAGCCGCCGCGCAGCATCTCGTGGCGTGCGCTGTCCTTGTCCCAGTCCTGCACGGCCATGCGGTAGACGGCGGCCACCACGCCGGTGCGGTCGGCACCGTGCATGCAGTGGATCAGCACCGGCCCGTGCTTCTCGGCCTCGCGGATCGCGACCAGCGCGCGCAGCACCTTGGCATCGTCGATGGACCAGGTGTTGATCGGCACGCGCACGAGGCGGATGCCGCTGCCCGCGAATACCTTCTTGTCGTCGTTGAACGAGCGCAGGCTCACGATGGTGCGGATGCCCAGCGACTGCAGCGCCGCCACGTTCGCGCGCCGCGGCTGCGCGCTGCGGTACAGCGTGGGCGTGATGCGGTGCAGGTTCTCGACCTGCAGTTCGTCCAGCGGATCGGCCCAGTGGCCGGGGCGCAGGTCGTCGGCCTGGGGTGTTTTCGCTGCCGTCATCGCGCGCGCCGGCGCCAGTGGCGCACCGCGAGGATCAGCGCCGCCACTGCGAGACCGCCCCAGTAGTCCACGGGTGCGCCCCACAGCCAGTGCTTGTGCCAGAACGCATCGACCGGGTTGAAGCGCGCCCAGCCGAAGGCCGGGTTGATGATGAACCACAAAAAGTCTTCGCAGACCCAGAACACGATCAGCCCCGCGACCGCGAGCCCCACGTCGCGCCAGGTCCAGCGGCCATTGAAGGCCAGCGGCGCGAAGAACACCAGCGCCATGAAGGTGAACACCCAGGCGTGATACCCGGTCATCGCGCGGCCGCCCCAGAACAGGTCCAGCCAGATGCTGTTCTCGATGCGCCATGTCGGCAGCGACGTGGCCCAGCCCGCGCCGCCTTCGATCTGGATCTCGGCGTTGGCGAAGAAGAAGGCCATCACGACCACCCACGCGAGGTAGCCCAGCGTGCGACCCACGCCGGTCTTTTCAGTCGCGCCGCTCACGCTGTCGCACCCAGCACGTGTTGGAGCACGGCCCGCGCCGCCTGCGGCTTGCCGAGCGCGCGGCTGCGCGCGGCCATGTTCGCGAGCTTGGCCGGGTCGGCCATCAGGCGCGCCACCTTGTAGTCCAGGCCGATGGCGTCGTAGGCGAGCCAGGCGGCGCCTTCTTCCATGAGGAAACCGGCGTTGTGTTCTTCCTGCCCGGGAATCGGCGAGATCAACAGCATCGGCTTGCCGAGCGCGAGGCACTCGGACACGGTGAGCCCGCCGGGCTTGGTGACGACCAGATCGGCCGCGGCCATCATCTTGTGCATCTCGTTGGTGAAGCCCACGGCCACCACGCGGCCCGGGTGGCGCGCCGCCAGCGCCTGCAGCTTGCCGTGCGCCTCGACATTGCGGCCCGCGACGGCGATGACCTGGAAGTTGCCCTGTTCCCCGTCATGCCCGCCGAGGCCGAGCACGCGCTCGACCATGCTCGCAAGGTCGCCCACGCCCGCACCGCCCGAGGCCATCAGCAGCACGGGCCGCGACGGATCGAGGCCCAGTTCGGCAGCGCAAGTGTTGCGCGCGAGCGCCGGCGCGTCGGGCTCGGAAAACGCTGGCATCACCGGAATGCCGGTCACGTGGATGCGGTCCGCCGGAATGCCGCGTGCGCGGAGGCGAAAGGCCACTTCTTCGGTCGCGGCCAGATAGCCCGCCATGCCGGGAATCAGCCACATGTTGTGCAGGTCGTAGTCGGTGATCTGCAGCCACACCGGGTAATCGATGCGCCCGCGGTTGCGCTCGCGCATCAGCAACTCTGCCGGCAGGAAGTGCGTGCAGATCACCGCATCGGGCTTCTCGCGCCGGATCTCGCGCACCAGCGCGCCGGTGCTCAGCCGTTCGATGCCGCGGCGCAGGCGCTGCGAGGGCGCGTGGTGCGGCGTGGTGTCGGTGCGCTGGTGCAGGTACGACCACAGCTCGGGCGCGCGGTTCACCAGCTGGATGTACCAGTCGGTGTAGACCTTGCGAAAGCCGCCGGCCACATGGGCCATGGCGTCGGTGTGGACCGCCGTGCAGGGCGGGGCGAGGGACTGGGCGGTGGCGGCGAGCGCCTGTGCTGCACGCACGTGGCCGTTGCCGGCGCTCACGCTGAGGATCAGGAGTTTGGTCATGGATTCGGCTGTCTGCGCGGATTATGGACAAGGCCTGTGGCACTCCAGGAGACCTGTCGATTCGGGGCGGCACTCCCGCCGACGGTGGGCTCTGTTTCGCGAATGTCCTCCGGCCTGCGGCCTCCCCCTTGATTTCGCGAAACAGAGCCCACCATCGGCGGGAGCGCTTTCAGAGCGGTCGTTGATCGGTCGTTCACTCAGAGCGTGCCCATGTGCACAGGGCATCGGGTGCTCCCCGCAGCGAAATCAAGGAGGAGGGGCGAAGCCCCGGGGGACATTCGCGGAGGGGAGCACCCGGTGGCCTGTGCACCCGCCCTGAAAGATCATCGAATCAAAGCGGCGCCCGCGAAGTGACGAACTGATTCACCCCAATGGCCGCCCGTTCGCGAATGGCATCGAACGTGGTGTTCGAAACGATGCGCCCGTTCTCGAACACCGTCTGCAGCAGATCGGCTTGTCCATCCGCAAGCGCTTCTTCGCGCAACGTCTGCACCTCTCCGCGCGCATTCCGAACCAGCGCAAGACGCCCCTTCTTCGAAGCCTTGCTCACATCCCCCACCGGCGACTTGTAGACATCGCGCCACTCGCCGTTCACCTGCATCGCCGAGCACTTCATCGCCCACTGCATGGTGTCGCGGTTGACCTGTTGCAGCAACCCGCCGCCCATGCCGAAGGAGATGTTCTCCGTCGAGAAACCGTTGTGGAAGAAGTTCGACAGGCACAGCCGCAGCGAGTCGAGGTTCACCCCGTCGCCCTGGATGATCCGCACGTTGTTCAGCACACGGAAGCCCTTGGCATTGGTCGTGGTGCCGAAACGATCGGCCAGGATCTGCGCCACCTTGAGCGTGGTCTCGGCCGGGTCGCCCGAGTCGGGCCGCACCACCAGCGTCGCGCCCGAGGCCACCACCTTGGCCTTGAGCTCGCCGCCCCAGATCCGCGCGCAGGCATTGAAGATGTCGTAGCTGTCGCTCACCACCGCGAAGGTCGCGCCGGGCTTGCCGAACTGGTCGACCATGTTGCTGTACGCGTCGGATTCATGGTCGCGGCCCCAGCCCGTGATGGTGCTGTGCTCGGCCGCGGGAATCGAGAAACCCGCCACGTCGCAGTCGTAGTAACGGCGTGCGGCGACCAGCGCGGCCAGCGTGTCGGTGCCCATGAAGTTGACCAGGTGCGCCATGCCGCCGAGCGCCGCCGATTCGAGGCTCGAGACGCCGCGAGCGCCGAAGTCGTGCAGCCTGAAGGCGATCTGGCCTTGCGGGTCGTCGCAGGTCGCTTCGAGGTACCGAAGCAGCGTCGTGCGCGCGGCCGCGGAGAGCGTGGCCACGGTGGTCGGGTACCAGATCGCGCGCAGCAATTCGGTTTCGAGAAAGCTCGTGACCCAGAAGAATTCGGGGTCGGTGTTCTCGATGGTGGCCAGCACGTTGTGCACCGGCAGCACGCTACCCTCGGGCACCGCGCGGATGCGCACCGGCATCAGCCCGCCATGCTTCTCGATCAGCCGCAGCCACCCTTCGCGATTGAAGGGCTCGCCGTGCACGGCCATCATGGCCGCGGCTTCGTCGACATCGGCGAGCGTCACCGGCGTCTGCAGGTATTCGCGCAGGTACGCCTGCAGGCCGAAGAAGAGCGAGTGGCTGAAGAGCCCGCCGCGCGATTCGATGTAGCTGTGCACGGTCTGCGTGCCGGGCGGATATTGCATCCAGTGCGACACCTTGTAGGAGTCGGTGCGCAGCAGCAGGTTGTTGCCCAGGGGCGAGGAGGTGAGGTTGCGGTTCATTGTGAAAGCTCCTTTCACGTGGGCCCCGTCAACCGGCGCCCGTTCTTGCTGACAAAGCCTGGTCGTTCAGTTCTTGCCCAGGCCACCCAAAAAATGATTCGCGATGAAGTAATGATCCTCGTAGATGCGGTCGGGCATACCGAGGAACTCGGCGATCGGCACCCAGCGCACTTCGGCGGCATCGTCGTCGGCGCGCACGTCCGACAGACCCGTCCACTGGTTGTGCGCCAGCTCGAAGAAGAAGCCGTGCGTGATCGTGCGGCCGCGCTGCGAGCGGTCGGGCGCATCGAACACGTGGCTGGCCTTCATGCTGCCGTTGAGCACGGGCACGGGGACCTTCAGGCGCGTTTCCTCCTTCAGCTCGCGGATGGCCGCGTCCTGCAGCCGCTCGTGCTGGCCGACGAAGCCGCCGGGCAGCGCCCAGGTGCCCTTGCCGGGGTGGAACTTGCGCTGCACCAGGAGGATGTGGCCGGCCTCCACCACGATCGCATCGACCGTGGTGTAGATCGGCGGAAAGTCGCTGCCCGCATAGCGGTACTTGTCGCGGTAGTCCACGAGGAAGGCGCGCTCCTCGCAGAGCTCGGCGTAGTCGGCGGTGCCGGTGAACTTGTCCAGAAAGGCCGCGGTGCCGTCGGGCAGGTCGGCCGGTGCGAGCTGGCCGCGGTTCTCGGGGTCGAAGTAGAGGCTGCGCACGTCGGTGGCGTTCAGGCTCTCCACGCTGTGCTGGCCGACGAACTCCCAGTGCGGAAAGAGCTTGAGGTAGTAGCTGGAGGCGTCCTTCAGGTGCCCCACCAGCGCGACCTTGGCCTGCGCGGGCATGTGGCCGTCCTGCTGGATCAGCCGCTCGACGGCCGACTGGATCGACGCAATCCAGATCTGGTCGTTGTAGGGCGAATCGCCCACGCCGACGACGCTCACGCGCATCTGCTCGGTGCCGCGCAGGCAGGCGCGCACCATGCGTTCGCGTTCGTCGAAGGTGAAGGGGTTCTTGACGCTCCGAGGCTTGCGGTCGGAGCCGACCACCACGATGACCCGATCGGCGGCGCGAAGGCCCTCTTCGATGAGTCGCTGGTGACCGAAATGGACGGGCTGGAAACGCCCGATGACGATGGCGTACTGGTACTTGCGTGTGCTCACTTGGGAATCCCCCAAAATTGGCGCAATCAACTTGCGCTTGGGTTCAGGATAGCATCGGTGCCGCACACTGATCAACCCCCGATGACCGAGCCCTCCACCTCCCCCAACGCGCCCGTGCGCCTGAACAAGCGCATGGCCGAACTCAAGATGTGCTCGCGCCGCGAGGCCGACGAGTGGATCGCCAACGGCTGGGTGAAGGTGAACGGCAAGCCGGCCGAGATGGGCGTGAAGGTCACGCCATCGGACCGCATCGAGATCGACAAGGCCGCCAAGGGCCAGCAGGCGAACCAGGTCACCATCCTCATCAACAAGCCCATCGGCTATGTGAGCGGGCAGGCCGAAGACGGCCACGAACCCGCGGTCACTCTCTTCACGCCGCAGAACCGCTGGGCGGACGACAACGCGCGCTTCTTCTTCAGCCCCCAGCAGCTGCGCGGGCTCGCCCCATGCGGGCGTCTGGACATCGATTCGATCGGCCTCCTGGTGATGACGCAGGACGGCCGCATCGCGCGCCAGTTGATCGGCGAAGACTCGGTGATGGAAAAGGAATACCTGGTGCGCGTGGCGTACCACGGCCTGGGCCAGCCCGCGCCCACGGGGCAGCTCATCCGCATGGACGACGACGATCCCGTCACGCAGAACGTGCAGGCGGTCTTTCCGCCGGCGATGCTCGCGAAGCTGCGCCACGGCCTGAGCCTGGATGGCCAGGCGCTCAAGCCGGCGCGGGTCGAATGGCAGAACCCCGAGCAGTTGCGCTTCGTGCTCACCGAGGGCAAGAAGCGCCAGATCCGCCGCATGTGCGAGTTGGTCGGCCTGAAGGTGGTCGGCCTCAAGCGCGTGCGCATCGGCAAGGTGATGCTCGGCAACCTGCCGGTGGGGCAGTGGCGCTACCTCGGGCCGCACGAGAAGTTCTGAGTCTTTGCCGATGGCCGCCCTGCTGAGCCGGCGCGCGCTGAACCGGGCGACGCTCGCGCGGCAGATGCTGCTGGCGCGGCGCAAGGCGACGGTCGCGCAGGCCATCGAAAAACTGGTGGGGCTGCAGGCGCAGGCACCGAACCCGCCCTACATCGGCCTGTGGAGCCGGCTCGAAGGCTTTCGCCGCGAGCAACTGACCGAGGCGCTGAAGAAGGGCCGCGTCGTGCGCATGTCCACGTTGCGCGCGACCCTGCACCTGATGACGGCACGCGACGCACTGGCATGGCGCCCGCTGCTGGAGGCCGTGCATCAGCGCGGCCTGTCGGGCGATCATTCGCGCGCCCTCGAAGGCGTCGACCGCGCGGCCGTGGTGAAGGCCGGCAAGGCCTTGCTCGACGAAGGCCCGCTCACCGGCACCGAGCTCGGGCAGGCGCTCGCGGCGCGCTGGAAAGACCGCGCGCCCGCGTCGCTCGCCGCACTCATCCGCAACAACATGCCGCTGGTGCACCTGCCGCCCGCGGGCAGCTGGAACTCGCATCAGAACGCACGGCTGCAGCCCATCGGGCAGTGGCTCGGCGAATCCGCCCCTGATGCCGCTTCCGCAACGCAGGACGACCTGCTGCTGCGCTACCTCGCCGCCTTCGGCCCCGCGACGCTCGCCGATGCCGGCGCATGGTCGGGCCTCACCGGCTGGAAGGCCGTGGCCGAGCGCCTGCGGCCGCAGCTGCGCGTGTTCACGGGCGAAGAGGGCCAGGAGCTGTTCGACCTGCCGCGCGCGCCGCGCCCCGACCCCGACACGCCCGCGCCGCCGCGCCTCGTCGCCGAATGGGACAACCTGCTGCTCTCCCACGCCGACCGCGGCCGCGTGCTGAGCGAGGCACATCGCGCCCGCGTGTTCACCATCAACGGCATCGTGCGCGGCACGGTGCTGCTCGACGGTTTCGTGGCGGGCACCTGGAAGATCGAGCGCGCGAAGCACGCGGCCACGGTGGTGCTGGCGCCCTTCGCGCGATGGTCGAAGGCGGACCGGCTCGGCGCGCAGGAAGAGGCGATGCGCCTGCTGGCGTTCGCGGCGGACGGCGAGGGCGAGCGGCACGACGTCCGCGTGCTGTGACCCTGGTGCCTGCTCGGCGGCTAAGGCACGCTTAAGACTTCGCCCCTACGCTGCGCCGCGGCGCAAGGCACTACCGATCATCCCGATCACGTGCTACCTTGCGGCCCAAGGAGTCGTTGCAATGCGCGTGCTTTTGGTGGAAGACGACGAAATGATCGGGCGCAGCCTGAAACAGGCGCTCGAGGGCGCGGGCTGGTCCGCGGACTGGGTGCGCGACGGCGAGCTCGCGCAGAGCGCCTTGGGCGACGGCGGCTACACCTGCGTGCTGCTCGACCTGGGACTGCCCAAGCAGGACGGCACCGACGTGCTGCGGCGCGCCCGCGAACGCGGCGATGCGACGCCGGTGCTGGTGCTCACCGCCCGCGACGGCCTGGACGACCGCATCAACAGCCTGGACCTGGGCGCCGACGACTACCTGCTCAAGCCCTTCGAGTTCCGCGAGCTGCTCGCGCGCATGCGGGCCATCGTGCGGCGCCGCGATGGCGCCGCGCATTCGCTGGTGGGCAGCGGCGTGCTGCAGCTGGACCTCACGACGCGCGAGGTGCTGGTGAACGGCGCGCGCGAGGCGCTCACCGCGCGCGAGTTCGCGCTGCTGCATGCGCTGCTCGAACGGCCGGGTGCCATTCTTTCTCGCGAGCAGCTGGAAAACCGCATCTACGGCTGGGGCGAGGAAGTGACGAGCAACGCGATCGACGTGCTGATCCACGGCATGCGCCGCAAGCTCGGCGCCGAGTCGATTCGCAACGTGCGTGGCCTGGGCTGGCGCGTCGCCGCGTGATGGACGGCGCCGCGCAGCCCGGCCGCTGGTGGCGACCGCGCTCGCTGCGCCGGCAGCTCCTGCTGTGGCTGATCACGCTGCACCTTGTCGGGGCGGTCGCGACGGCGTGGTTCTCTTTTCTGGCGTACGGCAACCTGGTCCACAACGCGCTGGACGACCAGATGCGGCTGGTGGCCGAGTCGTACACGGGCAACGATCCGCCCAAGGCGCCCCGCGCGGTCGATGGCGAGGCCGCGTTCTCGCGAGGGGCCTTCGTCGTGCAGATCTGGAGTGCCGACGGCACGACGCTGCGCGCGAGTTCATGGCCCGCGCTGTCGGTGCCGCTGCAGTCCGGCGAGGGCTTTCGCAACGTGAACGCGGGCGCCCATGCGCATTCGAGCTGGCGCGTCTTCACCGCCGAGCCCGGCACGCGCGCCGACCAGCCGCGTGTGCAGGTGCTGCAGAACGAGGACTACCGGCGCCGCCGCGCATTGCGCCGCGCCCTGCTCGAAGGCCTGCCGATCGCGCTGCTGCTGCCGGCGGCGCTGCTGATCCTGTGGATCATCGTCTCGGCCGCCTCGCGCTCGCTGCGCGGGGTGGCGCGCGACGTGGCATCGCAGGACGAGCGCAGCCCCACGGAGCTTTCGCTCGCGCGCGTGCCCGACGAGATCGCGCCGCTGGTGGGCGCCTTCAACAACCTGCTCTCGCGCGTGCGCAGTGCCTTCGCCACTCAGCGCCGTTTCGTGCAGGACGCGGCGCACGAGCTGCGCACGCCGATGGCCGCCATCGGCCTGCAGATCGAGAACCTGCGCGCGCACGTGCCGGCCGGCGAAGCCACCGACCGCTTCAACCAGCTCGAGGCGGGCGTGACGCGCGCGCAGCACCTCATCGAGCAGTTGCTCAGCCTCTCGCGGCAGGACGCACCGCAGCGCGCCATGGTGCGCGAGGCCATCGACATCGAGGTGCTGCTGCGCGAGAGCGTGAGCCAGCTGATGGTGCTGGCCGATGCGCGGCGCGTGGACGTGGGCTTCGAGGGCAGCATCACGCCGGTGGTGTCCGCGCCCGCGGCCGAGTTGCGCAGCGTGTTCGACAACCTGATCGACAACGCGCTGCGCTATGCGCCCGAAGGCGGCGTGGTCGATGTGCGGCTGCACGAGGTCGACGGCCATGCGGTGGTCGATGTGCTGGACAACGGAGCGGGCATTCCGGAGAGCGCCATGGGGCGCGTGTTCGACCGCTTCTTTCGCGTGCCGGGCGCGGCGGCCGGCGGCAGCGGGCTCGGGTTGGCGATTGCGCGGACTGCGGCCGAGCGCAACGGGATGCGCATCGAACTGCACAACCGCGTCGACGGCCCCGGGCTCATGGCGCGCGTCCATCTGCCGTCATCGTCCCCCTAAGCCGCAGCTAACTCTTCGCTCATCCTCACCTCAGTCGGGCTGCCTAGAGTGCGTTCAGGTCCTGCCACGCGCAGTTCGCGCGATGGCTCGAGACCGGAGACAACCTGCCCTCAGGAGCACACACCATGCGCACTTCCTTCAAGCTTCTCGCCATTGGTTCCTTCGCTGCGCTCGCAGCGCTGGGCACCGTCAATGCATCGGCCGAAACCACCGATGGCTCCGACTTCCATCCGCTGCAGATGAACTCGGCCGAAAAGCCCGAGGTGCAGGCCGGCGCGATCGCCGCCGCGCATCCGAGCGGCACCGAGTCCATCGGCCAGTCGACCAGCGCGCCCGCGATGCTGTCGAAGATCTCGGACACCGAAGTGCAGGCCGGCGCCTATGCCGCCTCGCACCCCACCGGCACCGAGTCGATCGGCCAGTCGACCTCGCTGCCGCTGGTGAAGTCGGCCAACGGCAGCTGACGCGAGGCAACGGTAGCGACGACGCTCAGTCGTCGTTGCCGTTGCTGAGCAAGGCGCGGTAGATCACCGCGCCGATGATTGCGCCCGCGATGGGCGCGACCCAGAAGAGCCACAGTTCCGACACCGCATGGGACGGCCCGAAGAGGGCCGGGCCCGTGCTGCGCGCCGGGTTCACCGACGTGTTGGTCACCGGGATCGAGATCAGGTGAATCAGCGTGAGGCACAGGCCGATGGCCATGCCCGCGAAGCCGCCCGCTGCGCGCTTGGCCGTCGAGCCCAGGATCACGATGAGGAACACGGCCGTCATCACCACTTCGCACAGCGCGGCGGCGTACAGGCTGTACTTGCCGGGCGAGTGCTCGCCGTAGCCGTTGGTGGCGAAGCCGCCGATGTCCGCGCCCGGCTTGCCCGTGGCGATCAAATAGAGAATGCCGGCCGCCGCAATGGCGCCGAGCACCTGCGCCACGATGTAGCCCGCGAGCTGCGAGGCCTTGAAGCGGCCCGCGGCCGCGAGACCGATCGACACCGCCGGATTGAAGTGCCCTCCCGAAATCGGCCCCAGCGCATAGGCCCCCGTCACCACCGTGAGACCGAAGGCCAGCGAGACCCCGAGCAGGCCGATGCCCACACCCGGAAAGGCCGCGGCCAGCACTGCGCTTCCGCAGCCTCCGAGCGTGAGCCAGAAAGTACCAATGAACTCGGCCGACCATTTTTTGTAGGTACTGTGTTCCATAACGCCCCATTTGAAGTTTGAAAAAGCGCGCACGACCCAGGCCGAGCGCGGGCGCATTCTGAGACGAGAAATGGAGCGCGTCGAGCATCTCGTTGCGGCGAACGGAACCTCTTCACGGATCGCGCAATTTTTGAACGCTGCTGCAACTGCGTTGCATGTGAACGGAAGGCCTCAATACTTCAGAGCGTGATGACGATCTTTCCGAATGCGCCGCGTTCCAGGTGATCGAGCGCGGCGGGCAGCGCATCGAAACCGTACTGCGCCGCGATCACCGGCTTGATCGCATTGACATCGATGGCGCGCACGAGGTCTTCGAGCGCGCGCCGATGGCCGACGCCGATGCCTTGCACCGTCACGCGGCCGAGCACCATGGCATAGAACGATGCGTTCAGCGTCTCGCCGCCGAGCATGCCGATGATCGACACGCGCCCGCCCTGCCTGGTGGCCTGCAGCGAGCGATCCAGGTTCGGGCCGCTCGACAGTTCGAGCACGTGGTCTGCGCCGCGTCCGTGGGTGAGGCGGCGCACTTCGGCGGGCCAGTCGCCGTCGCGCAGCAGCACGTGCGAGGCGCCGAGCGCGAGCGTCTGCTCGCGCTTGTCTTCACTGCCCGTCACCACGATGACCTGCGCGCCATGCAGGCGCCCCAATTGCAGGCCGAACAGCGCGACGCCGCCGGTGCCGTGGATGAGCACCGTCTCGCCCGCGCGCAGCGCGCCGGTCTCGGCAAGCGCGAACCATGCGGTGAGTCCCGCGCAGGGCAGCGTGCTGGCTTCGGCCAGGCTCAGCGTGGCGGGCGCGGCCACGGCCCAGGCCGCATCGATCAGCACATGCGATGCGAGCATGCCCGGCCCTGGGCCGCCGGCCAGCACGGCGTCGCCGGGCCAGTGGCTGTCGATCCATCCGCCCCAGAAGGTGTTGACCACGCGGTCGCCCACGGCGAAGCGCTTCACCCCGGGGCCCGCCGCGATCACCGTGCCCGCCATGTCGGAGCCGGGCGTGAAGGGCATCTCGAGCGCCATGCCCATGCCGTCGCGAATCATCAGCAGGTCGCGGTAATTGAGCGACACCGCGCCGACCCGCACGAGGATCTGGCCCGCGCCCGGCACGGGCAGCGGCGCCGCGGCCTGTTCGAGATGGGCGCGGCCGAATTGGGTGAGCTGCCAGCGGCGCAGCGTCTGGGGTTCTTGCATCGAAAAGCTCCACGAAAAAGCGAAGCCCAGATCCTATTGACGATGAAAACTATCCGGTGGCGGATAATTTTCGCCTTCATGGCGCTTGAAAGTATCCAATGAGCCAACGCCTGCAAGGCATCGAGGAATTCGTCGCGGCGGTGGAAGCGGGCAGCTTCGCGCTCGCGGCGCAGCGGCTGCACGTCACCCGATCGGCGGTGGCCAAGAGCATCGCGCGGCTGGAGGCGCGCCTGAACACGCGGCTGTTTTTGCGCACCACGCGCAGCCAGAGCCTCACCGGGGAAGGCCACGGCTACTACGAACGCTGCCGCCGCGCGCTGGCCGAGCTCGACGCGGCCGAGGCCCACACCGACGTGGCGCGCAGCACCGCGACGGGCCTGGTGCGCCTGAGCATGCCGGCGATGCTCGGCCGGCTCAAGATCGGCCCGCTGCTGCTGGCGCTGGCACGTCGGCATCCGGGGCTCTCGCTCGAACTCGGGTTCAGCGACCGGCGCGTGGACCTGGTCGAAGAGGGCCTCGATCTGGCGATCCGCAGCGGCGAACTGCCCGACTCCTCGGACCTGGTCGCGCGGCCGGTCGGCGTGCAGTGGATGGTGCTGTGCGCCGCGCCCGCGTACCTTGCCGAGCGCGGGCATCCGCGCGGCATCGATGCGCTCCGGGCGCCGCAGACACCGCACGAGGCCGTGCTCTATGCGCGCGACGGCCAGGTCTCGACCTGGCGCTTTCACGATGGCGATGGCCGGCTCGTCGATGTGACGCTGCCTTCGCGCCTGCGCTGCGACAGCGCCGAGGTGCTGCTCGAAGCCGCCGCCGGCGGCATGGGCCTCGTGCGCCTGCCCGCGTGGCTCGCGGCCGATGCGCTGGCCGCCGGCACGCTCGCGCGCGTGTTCGAGGAGCCCAGGCCCTTCGGCTTCGAGCTGAACGTGATCCGCTCGCGCAGCCGCTACCTGCCGTTCAAGACGCGCGTGGTGATCGACTGGCTGGCCGAGCACCTGCCGCCGCTGCTGGCCGCGCCGTGAACCGTCGTGCGGGCGCTATCCTGAGCCCCTGAACCATACAGACCACACACAGCCCGAGGAGAAGCGCATGCGCACCTTTGCCATCCGGAATATCGCGGCCAGCGCCGCCTGCCTGGCCACCGTCGCGGTCCTGGCGCTGTCGCCGCAGAACGCGGCCGCGCAGGGCACGGTCAACGCGCTGTGCAGCACCGACGCGGGCTGGTGCGAGGCGGCAGCAGCGGCCTTCACGCGCGAGACCGGCATCAAGGTGCAGCAGGCGCACAAGGGCACCGGCGAGATCGGTGCGCAACTGCGCGCCGAGGCCGCGAACCCCAAGACCGACATCTGGTGGGGCGGCACCGGCGATCCGTTCCTGCAGGCCGCCGAGCAGGGCCTGCTGGAGCCCTATCGCCCCGCCTACATCAACGACCTGCACGACTGGGCCGTGCGGCAGTACGCGCTGTCGCAGAACATGGTGGGCGGCTTCTACACGAGCGCGATCGGCTTCGGCTTCAACACCGACGTGCTGCGCAAGAAGAAGCTGCATGAGCCCAAGTGCTGGGCCGACCTGGTCAAGCCCGAGTACAAGGGCGAGATCGAGATCTCGCACCCCGCGTCCAGCGGCACGGCCTACACCATCATCGCGGGGCTCGTGCAGCAGATGGGCGAGGACGCGGCCTTCGAGTACCTGAAGAAGCTGCACAAAAACGTCACCAGCTACACCCGCAGCGGCCAGGCGCAGGCGCCCAACGTGGCCAAGGGCGAGGTGGCCATCGGCGTGAGCTTCATCTTCGGCTTCGAGCGCTGGCGGTACGACAAATTTCCGGTGAAGACCGCCGCGCCCTGCGAAGGCACGGGCTACGAGATCGGCGGCATCGCGCTCGTGAAGGGCGCGCGCAACAAGGAGAACGCCAAGCGCTACTACGACTGGCTCATGAGCCCGAAGGGCCAGGCCATCGGCGGCGAGGCGGGCAGCCTGCAGTCGCCGGCCAACAAGACCTTCAAGCCCGATGCGCGCATTCCGTCGATGGCCGACGTGAAGCTCATCAAGTACGACTTCCAGAAATACGGGCAAGCGGCCGAGCGCAAGCGGTTGATCGACCGGTGGACGCGCGAGGTGGAGTCGCAGCCGAGGTGAGCCCCCGCTCTCTCACACACTCTCCCCCTCTCTGACGATGGCTTGTTGTTTTTCAGAACATGAACCCCAGCTCACAAAATTGGTAATAGCCCGGCCGCCGCCGGCGGCTCGGCTTAGAATTTTTTCGATCGATCTCTCTTTTCCCTATGGCTGATTCCTCCAACACCAAACTCCCGTTCCAGGCCGAAGTCGCGCAACTGCTGCACCTCGTCACGCATGCGCTCTACTCCAACAAGGAAATCTTCCTGCGCGAGCTGATCTCGAACGCGTCCGACGCGTGCGACAAGCTGCGTTTCGAGGCGCTCGACCACCCCGAGCTCTATGAAGACCAGCCCGACCTGGACGTGCGCCTCACGTTCGACAAGGCCGCGCGCACCCTCACCATCACCGACAAGGGCATCGGCCTGTCGCGCCAGGAAGCCATCGACAACCTGGGCACGATCGCCAAGAGCGGCACCAAGGACTTCATGAGCAAGCTGAGCGGCGACCAGAAGGCCGACGCGCAGCTCATCGGCCAGTTCGGCGTGGGCTTCTATTCGGGCTTCATCGTGGCCGACAAGATCAGCGTCGAATCGCGCCGCGCCGGCCTTCCGGCCGACCAGGGCGTGCGCTGGGTCAGCGGCGGCGCCGGCGACTTCGAGGTGGCCGACATCACGCGCACAGAGCGCGGCACAAGCATCACGCTGCACTTGCGCGACGATGCCGACGAATACCTCAACGCCTGGAAGTTGAAGCAGATCGTCGGCAAGTACTCCGACCACATCTCGCTCCCGATCCTCATGGAAAAAGAGGAGTGGAAGGAAGGCGAGAACGACCAGCCCGGCGACATGGTGAAGACCGGCGAGTGGGAAACCGTCAACAAGGCCAACGCCCTCTGGAGCCGCCCCAAGAAGGACATCACGCCCGAGCAGTACGAGGAGTTCTACAAGAGCATCAGCCACGACTACGAGGCGCCGCTCGCCTGGAGCCACAACCGCGTGGAGGGCAGCACCGAGTACACGCAGCTGCTCTACATCCCGGCCAAGGCGCCGTTCGATCTGTGGAACCGCGACAAGAGCGCGGGCGTGAAGCTCTACGTCAAGCGCGTCTTCATCATGGACGACGCCGAGGCGCTGTTGCCCAGCTACCTGCGCTTCGTCAAGGGCGTGATCGACTCGGCCGACCTGCCGCTGAACGTGAGCCGCGAGCTGCTGCAGGAAAGCCGCGACGTGAAGGCCATCCGCGAAGGCAGCACCAAGCGCGTGCTCTCCATGCTCGAAGACCTGGCCAAGAAGCAGAAGACCGCGCCCGAGAGCGGCGAGGGCAAGATCGACGTGGGCTCGGGCGAATCGGTGCCGGCCCCCGAGCCGACCGAAGCGGTGACGGATGTGGTCGACAAGAACGCACCGACCGCTGCCGAAGCCGCCGCCGCTGCGGCCGATGAATCGGGCAAGTACGCCAAGTTCTATGCCGAATTCGGCGCGGTGCTCAAGGAGGGCCTGGGCGAAGACATGGGCAACCGCGACCGCATCGCCAAGCTGCTGCGCTTCGCCTCGAGCACCACCGACGCCGTGACCGTGAGCCTGGCCGACTACAAGGCGCGCATGAAGGACGGCCAGGACGCGATCTACTACATCACGGCCGACACCCTGGCCGGCGCGAAGAACAGCCCGCAGCTCGAGGTCTTCAAGAAGAAGGGCATCGAAGTGCTGCTCATGACCGACCGCGTGGACGAGTGGGCGCTCAACTACCTCACCGAGTTCGACGGCACGCCGCTGCAGAGCGTGGCCAAGGGCGCGGTCGACCTGGGCAAGCTGCAGGACGAGGCCGAGAAGAAGGCCGCCGAGGAAGCCGCCGAATCCTTCAAGCCGCTGCTCGAGCGCCTGAAGGAAGCGCTCAAGGACAAGGCCGACGACGTGCGCGTGACCACCCGCCTGGTCGACTCGCCCGCCTGCCTCGTGGTGCAGGACGGCGGCATGAGCACGCAGCTCGCGCGCATGCTCAAGCAAGCCGGCCAGCCCGCACCAGACTTGAAGCCGGTGCTCGAAGTCAACGCCGAGCACCCGCTCGTGAAGAAGCTGGAGAGCTCCGCGCACTTCGACGACCTCGCCAACATCCTGTTCGACCAGGCGCTGCTCGCCGAAGGGGGCCTTCCGGCCGACCCTGCCGCCTACGTGAGGCGCGTCAACGCGCTCCTGGTGTGAACGCCCGGCCGCGCACCCTTCGCGCAGCAGCCGCCGTCACGGCGGCGCTGCTGATGCTCCTGGTGAGCGGCTGTTCGCACTATCACATCGGCATTCCGCTGGTGCCCGGGCTTTCGCTCGGGCTCGGCGCCACCAAGGACGGGGCCTTCTCCGTCGGCCTGAACACCGGCTGGGGCCCGCTCGGCGCGGGCGTCTCGGTCAACAACACCGGCGTGGTGGCCGGCACCGCGGGCGTGGGGGTCGGCGTCGGCATCGGGCCGATCGGCACCGGCGTCGGCGTGGGCAAGAGCGTGGTGCTGCACGACCCGAATGCGGGCAAGCCGGGGTACGCGCCCGCGGGCGGCGCCGCACCGGTCACGACGGCGGCGATCGGCGCCACGGTGCCGGTTTCGGGCACGTCCGGCGTCACCGCCGTGGCGCCGGTGGCGACCTTGCCAGCGATCGCGCCGGCTGCGCCGATGACCGTCACCAAGGGTGGCGTGACCAAGCCGGTCACTGCCGCCGCGTCGCAGCCTTCCCCAGTGCGCGTTTCCTATCGCCCGGCCGCCGATGCCGCCGCTCCGGCCGGCAGCCTCGGCACGCCGGCCAATCCCGTCGCGCCCTGATGGCCGCGTCCTTCCATTCATCCGCGCCGCGGAGCGGCGCGAGGGTGCCCCGATGACTCTCAGCACAGAAGCCGTCCTGGCGCTCGCGCCCGACGATGCGTCGGCCAAGGCCGCCAAGGGCCTGCTCGCACCGGCCAAGTGGCCCACGCTCGGGTTTTCCGACGAGGCCGTCTGGGGCGAATGCCAGGGCAGCGGCAGCAAGCCGTACCAGACGCAGGTCGACCTTGCGGGCCCGGTGTTCCGCTGCTCGTGCCCGAGCCGCAAGTTCCCCTGCAAGCACGGCTTGGCGCTGATGCTGCTGCGCGCGCAGAGCGGCGCGAGCTTCACCGCCGCCGCGCCGCCGCCATGGGTGGCCGAGTGGATCGCCTCGCGCCGCGACAAGGCCGAGAAGAAAGAAGCGCGCGCCGCCGAGCCTGTGGCCGCGCCCGACCCGGCCGCGGCCGCCAAGCGCGACGCGCAGCGCTGGAAGCGCATCGAGGCCGGCGTGCAGGAGCTCGCGCGCTGGCTCGACGACCAGACGCAACGCGGCCTCGCCGCGCTCGGTGCCGAGCAGCAGCAGGCCTGGGGCGCGATGGCCGCGCGCATGGTCGATGCGCAGGCGCCGGGGCTCGGGCAACGCATCACGCAGGCGGCCGAGCTCATCGGCGCGGGCGAGGGCTGGCCGGGGCGATTGCTCGACCGGCTGGGGCGTCTTCAACTGATCGCCGATGCGGTGCCGCGCCGCGAATCCCTCTCGCCCGCCACGCTGGCCGACCTGCGCATCGCGCTCGGCTGGCCGCAGGACCGCGACGGCCTGCTCGCGGACGGCGAACGCATCAGCGACCACTGGCTCGTGCTGGGACAGTGCACCGACGAACGCGACGCGAAGCTGGTCGAGCGCCATGTGTGGCTGCAGGGCCGCGCGAGCGGCCGGCGTGCGCTGCTGCTCGATTACTCGCATGGCGGGCGCGGTTTCGAAACCGGCTGGGTCAGCGGCAGCGAGCGTGCCGCGGTGCTGTGCTTCTATCCCGGCCATGCCTCGCAGCGCGCGCTGGTGGCCGAGCTGTTGGCCGAACCGCAGGCGGAGTCGCCCGCGTCGCCGGCGCCCGCAGCCGATGCCCTCGACGAATGGAATCGCATGGCGCAACAGATCGCCGCCAACCCCTGGCAACCGCTGCTGCCGATGGTGTGGGCCGAAGCCGTGCCCGCGCGCCATGGCGGCCAATGGTGGCTGCGCCTCGACGCCGCGCCGCAGGCCTTGCCGATGCAACTGGCAACGCAGGAGGCCTGGCAGTTGCTCGCGCACTCGGGCGGCGCGCCGCTGCGCGTCTTCGGCGAATGGGATGGCGAGCAGTTCGCGCCGCTCACCGCCTGGGCCTCGGGTGCCGCCGCCGGCAGCGCGCCGGTCTGGACTTTGGCGGGAGTGCGCACATGAGCCACTGGAACACCTTGCTGCAAAGCGCGCTGGTCGGCACTGCCCGCCAGCCCGTGCCGGCCGCCGAAGGCATGTCCGGTGAATTCGGCGGATTGCTGCAGGCGATCCAGGCCGGCGAAGCGCAAGGCCAGTTGCTGCGCGTCGCAGGCGCCGTCGCCATCGGCCGCCGCGCCGGCTTCGTGGCGCCGGTCCTCTCGCCTTCCGACGCATCGGTTGCCACTGCCGACGAGCGCCCCGTGCTGGACGATCCCGCGCTGCAGGCGGCCATCGCCGAAGCACTCGCGAACGGCCCGCTGCGGCTGCAGCACGAAGGCCTCGCCGTGGTGACCGCCGCGGGCCTGCGCCTGCCCCACAACCTCCTGCCCACCGCGCTCGACGCCGGCCGCCGCGCGATCGACCTGCGAAGCGCCGTGGTCCCCGCGCTCGGCGAGCGCGGCCTCTGGCTCGCCGCGCGCAACGACGACTGGCGCTACGCCGTCGGCGCCAGCGAGCAGGCCGATGCGCAGACGCGCTGGGACGAAGGCAGTCTCGAACAGCGCCGCGCGGTGCTCGCCGAGCAACGCCGCAGCGACCCCGCCGCCGCGCGCGAGCGCCTCGCCGCCGAGCTGCCGCAACTCCCCGCCAAGGAACGCGCCGTGCTGCTCGGCGCGCTGGCCGAGAACATCGGCCCCGACGACGAAGCGCTCCTCGACGCGCAGCTCAAGGACCGCGCCCGCGATGTGCGCCAGGCCGCGGTCGAACTGCTGCAGCGCCTGGCCACGAGCGCCCATGTGCAGCGCATCGAAGCCTTCCTCGCGCCACTGCTGTCGCAGGTGGGCGGCGCATGGCAGCTGAACACCCCCGAGGCCGCCGATCCGCGCTGGAAAGACGACGCCATCGATGCCGTGCGCCCCACCCACGACAGCCTCGGCGAGCGCGCCTGGTGGCTCTATCAGCTCGTGCGGCAGGCGCCGCTCTCGTGGTGGACCGCGCGCACCGGCATGACACCCGCCGCGCTGCTCGGCTGGGCCGCCAAGTGCGACTGGAGAGACGCCCTTTTTCGTGGCTGGAACGAAGCCATCCTCGCCGTGTCCGACGTCGACTGGGCCGACGCGATGCTGGACCAACACCACACCCAGTACAGCCAGCGCGCCTGGGTCGGTCAGTTGCTGGCGCTGCTGCCCCGCGAACGGCGCGAGCGCCACTGGTTGATCGAACTGGGCCTGGCGGGCGTCGGCGTGCAGAACGTGATCGCCTTCGCCGACCAGGCCTGTGCGCCCGGCGAAACGCCATCGGCCGATCTCTCGCTCCAGCTCGCGGCCGCGCTGCGAACCCGCGTGGAGCGCGGCGATCTCGTCAACGACTACGTGCTGCGCCAGGTGCTCGGCAACGCGGCTGCGCTGCTGCACGCCGATGCGCTGCACCTGCTGGCCGAGCTGCCGCGCGCGGCCGAGGAAAGCCCCGGCCTTGCGAGCGCATTGAGCGACACCGCGCGCATCGTGCGCGCGCGCCAGCTCTTTTCGACCCTTCGTCCTTCTTCGTCCAATTCTTTCTCTTCTTCTTCATCATCATCCCAAGGCCGTCCATGAGCAATGTCCTGCGCCAGCATGCCGAACAGCAATTCGCCGAAGAACTCGATGCGCTCCAGAAGGTCGACGACCGCCAGCGCCCGGGCAACTGGAAACTCTCGCCCTGGGCCGTGCTCACCTACCTGATGGGCGGCAAGCTCGCCAACGGCTTCGAGGTCAGCCCCAAGTACATCGGCAACAGCCGGTTGATGGAGATCGCCGTCTCCACGCTCGCGACCGACCGCGCGCTGCTGCTCTACGGCGTGCCGGGCACCGCCAAGTCGTGGGTGTCCGAGCACCTGGCCGCGGCCGTGAGCGGCGACTCGACCATGCTGATCCAGGGCACCGCCGGCACCAGCGAAGAGCAGCTGCGCTACGGCTGGAACTACGCCGAGCTGCTGGCCCACGGCCCGTCGGAAAAGGCGCTGGTGCCCAGCCCGCTCGTGCACGCGATGCGCCTCGGAAAGATCGCGCGCGTCGAGGAACTCACGCGCATCCCGGCCGACGTGCAGGACACGCTCATCACCGTGCTGTCGGAAAAGACGCTGCCCATTCCCGAACTCGGCAGCGAGGTGCAGGCCGTGCGCGGCTTCTCGGTGATCGCCACTGCCAACAACCGCGACAAGGGCGTGAACGAACTCTCCAGCGCGCTCAAGCGCCGCTTCAACACCGTGGTGCTGCCCGTGCCCGCGAGCGAAGCCGAGGAAGTGCAGATCGTGGTCAAGCGCGTGTCCGAGCTGGGCCGCGCGCTGGCGCTGCCGGCCGAGCCGCCCGCGCTGCAGGAAGTGCGCCGCGTGGTGCAGATCTTCCGCGAGCTGCGCAACGGCCAGACCGAGGACGGCAAGACGCGCATCAAGTCGCCGACCTCCACGCTGTCCACCGCCGAGGCCATCTCCGTCATCAACAGCGGCATGGCGCTGGCCGGCCACTTCGGCGACGGCGTGCTGCGCTCGGCCGACGTGGCTTCGGGCCTCATCGGCGCGGTCATCAAGGACCCGGTGCAGGACCACGTGGTGTGGAGGGAATACCTGGAGACCGTGGTGAAGGAGCGCACCGACTGGAAGGACCTCTATCGCGCCTGCCGCGAACAGCTCTGAGCCCAGCGCCACGCGACTGCACATGGCATCACCGCTGCACTACTTCGGCATCCGCCACCACGGCCCCGGCTGCGCGCGCAGCCTGCTGCGCGCCTTCGAGTCGCTGCAGCCCGACTGCATCCTGGTCGAAGGGCCGCCCGAGGCCGAGGGCCTGCTCTCGTTCATGGCGCATGCGGACCTGCGCCCGCCGGTCGCGATGCTGGTGCATGCGAACGACGACACGCGCCTGGCGGCCTTCTACCCGTTCGCCGAGTTCTCGCCCGAGTGGCAGGCGCTGCAGTGGGGCGTGAAGCACCAGCTGCCCACGCGCTTCATCGACTTGCCACAGGCGCATCGCATGGCCATCGAGCAGGCGGCACGCGCGGCCGACGAGGCCAAGGCTGAAGTGCCCATCGAGACGCCGCTCGACGATGACGAGACCGACAATGTGCCCGTCTCCGAAACCGCCGAAGACCCCGAACAGGCGCAAGCCGCCAACGCACTGCCCGACGACCCCTTCGACTGGCTCGCCCACGCCGCCGGCTACGCCGATGGCGAGAGCTGGTGGAACCACATGGTCGAGGAGCGCGGCGATGGCGAAGACCTTTTCGGCGCCATCGCCGAAGCGATGACCGCCGTGCGCGCCGAAACGCCCGAAGACCGCCGCGGCCAGCGCGCGATGGAGCGCGAGCAGCTGCGCGAAGCCTTCATGCGCCAGTCGATCCGCGAGGCCGTGAAGGCCGGCCACCAGCGCATCGCCGTCGTCTGCGGCGCGTGGCACGTGCCGGCGCTGCAGGGTGCGGTCACCGCGAAGGCCGATGCGGCGCTGCTCAAGGGGCTGCCCAAGCTCAAGGTGCTCGCGACCTGGGTGCCGTGGACGTATCGGCACCTCACGAGCGCGAGCGGCTACGGCGCCGGCATCGATTCGCCCGGCTGGTACGAGCACCTGTGGCAGCAAGGCCAGCAGGTGGCGGGCCGAACGACCGGCTGGCTCGCGCGCGTGGCACGGCTGCTGCGCGAGCACGACCTCGATTGCTCCTCCGCCCACCTGATCGAAGCGACGCGCCTGGCCGAGACGCTCGCCGCGCTGCGCGAGCGCCCTGCGCCGGGCCTGCCCGAACTCGACGAGGCCGTGCGCAGCGTGATCTGCATGGGCGAGCAGGCGCCGCTCACGCTGATCCACGAGCGCCTCACCGTCGGCGACCGCATGGGCCAGGTGCCCGCCGAAGTGCCGACCGTGCCGCTGCAGCGCGACATCGAGCAGGCGCAAAAGAGCCTGCGCCTCAAGCCCGAGGCGACCGCCAAGACGCTCGACCTCGACCTGCGCCAGCCCAACGACCTCGCGCGCAGCCACCTGCTGCATCGCCTGCGGCTGCTCGATTTGCCGTGGGGCGAAATCACCGCCGGCCAGCGCGCGAGCCGCGGCACCTTCCACGAAGTGTGGCAACTGCAATGGCAGCCCGAGTTCGCGCTGCGCATCATCGAGGCCAGCCGTTTCGGCGCGACCGTGGCGCATGCCGCGAGCGCGCGCGTGATGGAAGCGTTGGCGGCGGAGACCTCGCTCACGGCCCTCGCCGAGCAGGTCGACATCGTGCTGCTGGCCGACCTGCCGGTCGCCGTGCAGGCCGTGACGCGCGCGCTCGAAGACCGCGCCGCGCTCACCGGCGACGCGGTGCAGCTCATCGGCGCGGTGCCGCCGCTGGCCAACGTGTTCCGCTACGGCAGCGTGCGCCAGACCGACAGCGCGCTGCTCTCGCATGTGCTCGACAGCCTGATCGTGCGCGGCGCCATCGGCCTGCCGATCGCCTGCGGCGCGCTCGATGCCGAGGCCGCCGAAGCGCTGCGCACCCGGCTCATCGCCACGCACGACGCGGTGCGCCTGCGCGACGGCGAGGAAACCACCGCTGCCTGGCGCGCCGCGCTGCGGTCCATCGCCTTCGGCGAAACCGGCGCGCCGCTGCTGCGCGGCGTGAGCTGCCGGCTGCTGCTGGACGATGCGCAGATCGACAGCGACGGCGCCTCGCAGCAGCTCGGGCGCAACCTCTCGGCCGGCGCACCGCCGACCGAGGCGGCCGCGTGGCTCGAAGGTTTTCTCAACCGCAATGCGATGGTGCTGCTGCACGACGAAGCCGTCTGGTCGCTGGTCGATCGCTGGCTCTCGGGGCTCGGTGAAGAGCACTTCGTGCAGGTGCTGCCGCTGGTGCGCCGCAGCTTCGCGGACTTCTCCGGCGCCGACCGGCGCGCGCTCGGCGAGCGTGCGAAGCGCGGTGCGGTCGGCGGCACGCTGCCGTCCGCCGTGGCCGCCGCCGACTGGGACGACACACGCGCGGTGCTCGCGCTGCCGCTGTTGCGGGAACTGCTGGGAGTGAAAGCATGAGCGCAAACCTTCAAGACCCTGCGGGTACCGAAGAAGCCACGTTGCCGCCCACCGACCGCCTGCAGCGCTGGCGCCTCGTGCTCGGCAGCGAAGCCAATGCGAGCTGCGGTGCCGTCGAAGGCCGCGTGCGCGAGATCGACCAAGCGCTCGCCGCGCTCTACGAAGCCGATGGCCGGCGCGGCCTCGGCCAGGGCGGCCAGCGCGGCGGCCGCGGCGATTCGGCGCCCAGCGTGGCGCGCTGGCTCGGCGACATCCGCAAGTACTTTCCGAGCCAGGTGGTGCAGGTGATGCAGCGCGACGCGATGGAGCGCCTGAACCTGCGCCAGATGCTGCTGCAGCCCGAGATGCTGGAGAACGCGCAGCCCGACGTGCACCTGGTCGCGAATCTTGTGGCGCTCTCCAGCGTGATTCCGGCCGGCACCAAGGACACCGCGCGCGCCGTGGTGCGCAAGGTGGTCGACGAGCTCATGAAGAAGCTGGAGGAGCCGATGCGCAGCGCCGTGAGCGGCGCGCTCAACCGCAGCCAGCGCAACCGCCGCCCGCGCCATTCGGAGATCGACTGGAACCGCACCATCCGCGCCAACCTGCGCCACTGGCAGCCGGCATACCGCACCGTGGTGCCGCAGACGCTGGTCGGCTACGGCCGCAAGGCCCGCCAGCCGCAGCGCGAGGTGATCCTGTGCATCGACCAGAGCGGCTCCATGGCGGCCTCGGTCGTCTACTCGAGCATCTTCGGCGCGGTCATGGCGAGCCTGCCCGCGGTGGCGACCAAGCTGGTGGTGTTCGACACCGCCGTGGTCGACATGACCGAGCAGCTGCAGGACCCGGTGGACCTGCTGTTCGGCGTGCAACTGGGCGGCGGCACCGACATCAACGGCGCGGTCGGCTACTGCCAGAGCCTGGTGCGCGAGCCGCGCAACACCATCCTCATCCTGATCTCCGACCTCTACGAAGGCGGCGTGGAAGACAACCTGCTGCGCCGCGCCAACGAGCTGGTCGAGGCCGGCGTGCAGTTCATCGCGCTGCTCGCGCTCAGCGACGAGGGCGCGCCCGCCTACGACCGCGATCTCGCCGCCAAGCTGGCCGCCCTTGGCGTGCCGTCGTTCGCATGCACGCCCGATGCGTTCCCGGGGCTCATGGCTGCCGCCATCAAGCGCGAAGACGTCGCGACGTGGGCCGCGGGCCAGGGCCTGAAAACCAGCCGCGCGGCGTGAGGTGATGCCAGGCCTTTCCCGACGCAAGCTCGCGGCACTGGCCCTCGCGGCCGTGTCGGGCATGTTGGCGAGGGCGGCGCACGCGCAGCGCGACTTCCCGGCCCGGCCGATCCGCTGGATCGTGCCGTACCCCGCGGGCGCGATCGCCGACATCGTCGCGCGCACCATCGGCACGCAGCTGGCCATCGACACCGGCCAGCCGGTGCAGATCGAGAACCGCGCCGGCGGCAACACCGCGCTGGGTGCCATCGAGGCCGCGCGTGCGCCGGCCGACGGCTACACCGTGCTCTCGGCCGACAACGGCACGCTGGTGTTCAACCCGGCGCTCTACCGCAACCTCAGCTACAACCCGGCGCGCGATTTCGCGCCGGTCACGCTGCTGGGGCGCCTGCCGATGGTGCTCTTGGTCGGCCCGGCCAGCGGCGTGAAGGACGCACGCGCCTTCATCGCGGATGCGCGGGCTTTTCCCGGCAAGGTCAGCTTCGCCTCCGCGGGCACCGGCACGCCGCAGCACCTGGCAATGGAGCTGCTCCAGCGGCAGGCCGGGCTGCGCATGGTGCACGTGCCCTACCGCGGCGCGGCGCCCGCGCTGGCCGATCTGGCAGGCGGCCAGCTGCCCGCGATGATGAGCGACCTGGCCGCGGCCAACCGCTTCATCCAGAGCGGCAAGGCGCGCGCGCTGGCGGTCGCCAATGCCACGCGCCTGCCGCAGCTGCCCGCGGTGCCCACCTTCGCGGAACTGGGCATGCCGCGGGTCGAGGCGGCCGCGCTCCTGGGCCTGGCGGTGCCGGACGGCACGCCGCCCGAACTGGTGGCGCGGCTGCAGCAGTCGGTGGCCAGCGCGATCCACAACCCGGCGGTGCTGCGCAAGTTCGCCGAGGCCGGCGTCGAGCCGGTGGGCAGCACGCCGGCGCAGTTCGAGGCGCTCATCGGCGACGAAACGGCGCGCTGGCATCCGCTGATCAAGAGCCTGAACCTGTCGCTCGACTGATTAAAAAATAGGCAATGTTTCAGTCCCCTTTACGGGGCCTTTGCATGAACTTTGCGCGCGCGGGCCGCCGTTCTCACGCTGGACTAAGAGTGGCTGCCTAGATTGGCGCATCGCACATGGAAGGTCGCGCGGACGGGCTGCACAGGCAGGCCGGCTCGCACCCAGTCAATGACAACCCGCCGGTTCAATCACGTCATCTTCGCGGACGATTTCTTTCGCTCCGCCGCCAACGGTCTTCCGTACCACGCCGCGAACCGGCGATTCCTGCGAGGCTTCTTCGATTCCACGCTCGGCCGCCTGGGCCTGCCGGTGCGCGAGGTCGCGCCGCTGGAAGGCGGCGGCCGCATCGACGTGGCCCGCCTTATGGCCCGGCTCGACCTGCCCGCGACGCCCGCCGGCTGGGCCCGCGCCTGCATCGCCGACCTGCTGCCGGTGCACGGCCGCGACGGCATGCCGGCCTTCGACCCCGGGTGCCTTGTGATCGGCTGGGGCCTCACGCCGGCGCTGCAGCACTGCATCGCGCGCAGCGGCGCGAGCTACCTGGACATCGAGATCGATCCGCGCCGCTTCACCGAGCACCTGCACTTCTGCGCGCGCACGAACGATGCGGTCATCGCCGCGGCGCTGCAGGCGCGCCGTGTCGATGAAGAGGTGTTCTGGAACCACGCGGCCGCGCTCAAGGGCCACTTCGCGCGGCATGGCGCACCGGCGCTGTTCGATCCGCGGCTTCGCATCGGGCTCTTCTTCGGCCAGAGCCTGGTCGACCTGTCGCTCGTGAGCGGCGGGCGCACGATGCACCCGGCGAGCGTGGTCGCGCCGCTGCGCGAACTGGCGCGCAGCGTCGACCTGCTGGTGATCAAGCCGCATCCCTACGAGCCCGCGCTGCACGACCTCGCGCCGGTCGCGCGGGCCATTCCCAATGTGGCGTGGACCGAGGAGAACACCTACGCGTTGCTGTCGGCCGCCAACGTTCACTTCGCGGCCAGCCTGTCGTCCAGCGTGCTCACCGAGGCGCGCTATTTCCGCAAGCCCGCGCACGCGCTGATCCGCGCCGACCGCAACGCCGCCGGGCAACTGCCGGTGGCGTGCTCGGCATGGATTCCCGTCGGGCCCGAACTCGGCGCGATGGATTTCATGGCCGCCATCAGCGGCGTCGCCGCCACGGCCGATGCGGCGCCGCGCCACTTCGCCGCCTGGCCCGCCGCCACCATCGACCGGGCCTTCATGACCCGCTGGGGCTTCGACGACCAGAGCCACGGCCTGCGCGACGTGGCCGAGCTGCAGCTGAGCCGCCCCTACCTGTTCCACCCCGGCAGCCCCGCGGCCGGCTGGCTGAGCCAGGGATGGGCGCCGCCCGAGGCCGAGGGCGTGAAGAGTGCCGGTGAGCTCGCGTGCCTGGTGATCCCCCTGCCGTCGCTGTCGGACTCGCCGTCGCATCAGCAGCACCAGCCGCCGCACCAGCAGCCGCACCGCCTCGAAGTGCGCATCGATTTCCGCAGCAACCTGAAGACCACGAGCGTGCACGCGATGTTCGACGGCGTGGTGCTGCCCGCATCCTGCACCACAGGCGCGAAGCGGCGCAGCCTGGTGTTCGAGGTGCAGCCCACGGCCGGCAGGAAGTGCCTGGTGCTGCAGTTCGTCGTGGCCGATGCGGGCCGCGGCAACGGGCGCCGCGCGCTCGTGAAGCCGGGCTTCACGCTCAGGAAACTGCAGGTGTCGCTGCGCACGGCGCGGGGCGTGGTCGCGATGCCGCCGCCGCAGGTGTCGTCGGCATCGTCGATCCAGTGGTCCGAAATGCGGCCGGTGCGCGCGCTCGCCCGCGTGTTCCGCGCGCTGCGCGATTCGGCGCGCGGCGCTGCCGGTTAGTTATCGCAGGGGCGGCGCTGCGGACGCGAGGCTGTAGAGCAGCACCGTCCAGTGCTGCAGGCGCGCGATGGCGGCTTCGCGCCCCTTCTGCGCCGCCTGCGGGCCGCTGCCGTTGTCGGCCAGCGCAAGCAGTTCGCTCGCGGCCGTCGTCACGGCGCGCGCGAAATCCCCCGTGCGGCCCTGCCATACCACGGTGCGGTGGTGCAGGCCCAGCTGCGCCGCGCGCTGCGCGTTGATCGCCTGCTCGGGCTGGTCGGTCAGGAGCAAGAGGATGGGCTTGCGGTACACCGCCGCGATCGACAGCGCCGCCATGCCGGGCGCCGAGACGATGAAGGCGCTGCGCGCGGCCATCTCGATCCAGTGCTCGTCCTGCGCGTGCCAACCCGCGCGCTGCGCATAGCCCTCGCCCACGAGGTGCGCCGGCACGCGCGCATCGGCCAGCCCGCGCTCCAGGCCGTCGGCCAGCGCGGCTTCTTCGAAGTGCGGATTGAGATAGACCGCGGCCTGCGGCGCGAGGTCGTCGTGCGCTTCGGTGTCGGCGCCCATCACGGCCACGGGCGTGGCGAGCCGGTGCCCGCCGCGGCCGTCGTTCTGCGGCTCGCCGTAGGCGAAGTCGTGCGCGATGCGCGCGCGGCTGCGGTCGATCTGCCAGGCGACGATGCGGCCGAAGATGCCCGCCATCCACGCCGGCATGCGCCCGCTGAAGTTGGTCTGGAGCGCATGCCGCAGGCTCGCGCCGTACACATGCACCACCTTGCGCCGCCAGCCCGGCATCCAGCCCATGAACAGCAGCGCGGGGTGGAAGGAATCGTTCACCACCAGGTCCGCATCGCGGAGCCACGCGCGCAGCCGCAGGATGTCGCGCAGCATGCGCCCCGGGCGGAACATGTAGTGCGCCACGTTGCGGTCGGTCTCGCGGCGCAGCATGTTCTGCTCGCGGTCGAACTGCACCGCGTAGTGGCGCGAGAGCACCGGCGCCTCGATGCCGAAGCCCGCGAGAAAGCGCGCGCCTTCGTCGGAGGTGGTGAGCACCTGCACGCTGGCACCCGCCGCGCGCAGCGAATGCGCAATGAGCTGCGCGCGCATCAGGTGGCCGCGCGCGTCCGCGGTCGCCAGGTAGACGATGCGCGGCGGCATCGATCGGCTCAGGCGGCCACCGGCCCTGCGCCGCCGGGGCGCAGGCGCAGGGCCAGGCCGGCCGCGTACATGCCCAGCGCACCGGTGATGCCGAAGCCGCGCTCGGTGTCGCGCACCTCGTGCATCAGCTGCGCGAGCTGCGCTTCTTCGTGCGGCGCCACGCAGCGCTGCAGCGTGCGGCTGCACAGGCGTATATGGCGGTCTTCGTCGGCCAGCACGCGCGTGAGCAGCGGATGCAGCGCATGCCGCGGGCCGATCAGCGCGCAGTGGCGCTGCAGGATGCGCGAGGCCATCTGCTCGGCGGCCAGGCCGATCGCATAGGCCGGCACGAGGCCGCCGTGCGCGAAGTGCGGCGCATGGCGCTGGATGAGGCGCTGCCAGCGCGCGAGCTTGCGCCGGCTCAGCCAGTCGGGCCGCGGCGCTTCTTCGGGCGATGCGGCCGCTTGCGCGGTGCCGCCGCGCTCGACGATGGCCTCCGCGAAGAGCCGCGCATGCAGCTGCTCGTCGGCCAGGTGCTGGTCGAGCTGGCGCGTGAGCCACTCGGGGGCGCTTGCGCGCAGCTCGCGCTGCAGCGCCTGCTCGGACGATTCCTCGCCGACCAGGTACAGGCGCAGCAGCATCACTTCACCGGCGCGGCTCGCGTGCATCTGGCGCAGGGCCGCCCGCTTGATGTGGTGCACCAGCCGCGCCTGCAGCGCCGGCCAGCCGCGCAGTTGCGGCGGCGCGAGGCAGCCGAACGCGGTGGTCGGCGATGCGGCGTCAGCGTCCATCGGCCTTGGCCACCGGGGGCTGTGGTCGTGGCTGCTGTTGCTGCCAGCCGAGCACGAGGCCGATGAAGCTGTCCTGCAGGAACGCGCGCGCCGATGCGTCGGCGCCGGCGAACTCGCGCTGCTGGCCGTCGTAGCGCACATAGCCCTTGCCGCCCGCGGCGCCGAGCACCAGCTTCTCGTTCTTCTTGAAGCCGCGCTGCATCAACGGCTGCAGCAGCGATTGCGATTCGAGCCCGTAGAGGAACAGGTCGCGCTGCACCACCTGGCGCGGGATCTGCCCGCTCAGCGCCTGCAGCTCGAGCGACCAGTTGCCTTGCCGCATCGCTTCGGAAAGCTCGCCGCCCTTGGCCGCAGGCGCGCGAAAACGCGCGCGCGCCACCGACTTGGAAGCGCGGCTCAGGCCCAGGCCGACGGTGATGTCCGCATCGGTGGCGCCGCCCGTCCGGTTGTCCTGCACCTGCACGATCTCGTTGGCGAGCCGCGCGGCGATCGATGGCTTGGAGAGCGTCTCGCCGATCTGCGCCGGCGTGAACACCACGCGCTCGGCGCTGCCCTCGATCACCACGACCTGGTACGGATCGATCCGGATGTCGCTGAACTCGCCGCCGACGGGCGAGTGCGCATGGCTGCTCACCGACCACTCGTTGCCCGAGCGGCTCAGCAGCGCATGGAAGGTCAGCGGCACGCGCTGGCCATTTCCTTGTGAACTGCGCGACTGGCCCGAGCCCTGCAGCAGCACATCGCCCACGATGGTCTTCTCGCCGTAGATGCGCGGGTTGGCGAAGCGGATGGTGTGCGCGGCGCTGTCGAGCGCGGCGCGCGTGTCGGCATCGTCCAGCGCGAGGCGGTTGCACTCGTTGGCGGGGCCCGCGAGCGCGGAGAAGGGGCAGCCGCTGTCGGACTTGAAGTTGAAGACGCCGCGGCCGGTGAAGTCGGCGGCGCCTGCCGTGGCGCATGCGCCAGCGAGCACGAGAAGGCCAAGGATGTTTTTCTTGTTCATGTCGGGCGATGGTAGGAAAGCGCCTGGGCATCCGCGTTGGTGCGGCCCGTCGTGTGCAGGCCGATGCCGCGCGCGAAGGCGCCCAGCATGTCGATGGCCGAGAAGCCCACGATCAGCGCCACGCCCGCGAGCCAGCGCAGGCCTCGCAGCGGCGGGAGGTTCTGGTGGTTGAGCGCGCGCACGCTGAAGCCCAGCCGCGTGAACAGCACGCACAGCGGCCCGATCGGCCCGCTCCTGGCAAGCCACTGCCAGCGCGACGACACGTAGCTGCGCAAGAGGTGCGGCGTGAGCGAGTACGTGTCCTGCCCGCGCATCCAGCGCAGCTTGAGCGCCTCGGCGCGCGTGTCGGGCAGGCGGTGCTCGGTGTGGGCCGCGGCCGCGTAGTGGATGGGCACGTCGGCCGCCTTCAGGCGCATGCCCAGCACCTGGCAGTGCGCGCGGTACACGCCGTCGAGCGCCTGGTAGCTGTGCTGCTCGAACACGTCGCGCCGGAAGGCCACGTTGTTCGCGTAGAAGTTGCTCGTGGCGCCCGCGTGGTCGGCGTTGGGGAAGTACATGAAGTCGATGGTCGTGAGCGCGGTGCCCACGATGCTGTCCGCGTAGCTCGTGCGGCCGGCGACCACGGCAGGCGCATCGGCGCGCGTGAACGGCGTGAGCATCTGCAGCAGCCAGTCGTCGTCGGGCAGGCAGTCGGCGTCGGCGAACACCACGTGGTCGCAGCGCGCCGCATCGGTGGCCGCGAAGCCGACGTTCTTGGCGTCGTAATAGCCGGTGGCGGCGTCGATGCGCACGAAGTCGATGGGGCGGCCCGCCAATGCCGTGACGGCCTCGCACGATGCGGCGCTCAACCCGTCGTGCGTGATGACCACCTGCGCCAGCGCCGTGAGCGGCACCTGCTGCTTGGCCAGCAGGGCGACGAGGCGCAGCAGGCTGGTGCTCGCGGCGGCCTCGGCATCCGCTCCGCCGCGCAGGTTGTTGGTCTCCAGGACCAGCGCGCAACGCGCGGCAACTTGATCGGGCATCATCGAATTTTCCTGTCCGGACATTGTTTTGAAGGCTTGCATCCTGCTTTTATCTCACAACCGCCGCCGCTGCCAGTGCCTTAAGGGAGGGGCGCGCGCATGAAACTGAGCATCTTCGGCGCCGGTTATGTGGGCCTCACCTTCGCCGCCTGCCTGGCCGAAGCGGGGCACGACGTGCTGTGCGCCGACGCCGATGCGGGCCGCATCGAAGGCTTGCAACAAGGGCGGATGCCATTGCACGAGCCCGGGCTGGAGGCGCTGGTGGCAGAGGGCCTCGCCGCGGGGACGCTGCGGTTCACGGCCGACGAGCGCGCGGCCAGCCTGCATGGCGACGTGCTCTTCATCGTGGTCAACACACCGGCCGATGCCGAGGGCGACGTCGATCTGCGGCATGTGATGGCCGTGGCGCGCAGCATCGGGCAGCACCGCGATCGCGATGGCGTGGTCGTCTGCAAATCCACCGCGCCGGTGGGCACCGCGGAGCAGGTCGAGGCCGTGCTGCAGGCGGCGCTTTCGCAACGCGGTGCGGCACATCGCATCGCGGTGACCGTGAACCCCGAGTTCCTGCGCGAAGGCTCGGCCGTGCGCGATTGCCGGCAGCCCGACCGCGTGGTGATCGGTGCCACCGACGCCGCGGCCATCGACCTGCTCACGCGGCTCTACGAACCCTTCGTGCGCGACCCCGCAAAGCAACTGCTGGTGATGGACCGGCGCTCGGCCGAGCTCACCAAGTACGCCGCCAACGCGATGCTCGCGACCCGCATCAGCTTCATGAACGAGATGGCGCGCGTGGCCGGGCATGCGGGCGCCGACATCGAGATGGTGCGCCGCGGCATCGGCTCGGACCGGCGCATCGGCCCCGACTTCCTGCAGGCGGGCGCGGGCTACGGCGGCTCGTGTTTGGCCAAGGACGTGCGGGCGTTGCGGCATGCGGCCGATCGCGAGGGGTATCCCCTGCGCATCCTCTCGGCCGTCGAGGCGGCGAACCATGAGCAGAAGGGGCGCCTCTTCGACCTGATGACGCACCACTTCGAAGGCCGCATCGCGAACAGGACCATCGCGCTCTGGGGCCTGGCCTTCAAGCCCGACACCGACGACATGCGCGACGCGCCGAGCCTCGTGCTGCTGGAGCGCTTGTGGGCGGCCGGTGCGCGCGTGCAGGTGCACGACCCGGCGGCGATGCCGAATGCGCGCGCCATCGTCGGCGAACGCGGCGATGTGCTGTGGTGCGACACGCCCGAGGATGCGCTGCAGGGCGCCGACGTGCTGGCGCTCGTGACCGAATGGCCGGCGTTTCGCCGCCCCGATTTCGCGCGCGTCGCGGGCGCGCTGAAGACGCCCGCGATCTTCGACGGCCGCAACGTCTACGACGCCGCCGAGGTCGAAGCGGCCGGCATCGCGTACTACGGCATCGGGCGCGGCCGCTCAGTGCTGCGCTGAATCGTCCGTGGGCAGGAACGCGCTGCCCGGCGTCAGCGGCGCATGGCGGTAGCTCGCGGGCGTGCGGGCCAGCTTCACCGGCGCGCCGATGCCGCGGTAGCCGCCGGGCATCTCCACCACCATCTCGCGGTGCAGCGTGTGCGGATGCTGCAGCGCATCGGCCACGGGCAGCACCGGTGCCGCGGGCACGCCGGCGGCCATCAATCGATCGACCAGCGCGCGCCCGTCGAAAGCCGCCATCGCCGCCTCGAGCCGCTGCTTGAGTCCGTCGCGGTGCACCGAGCGTGCACCGGCCGTGCGGTAAAGCGGATCGTCCGCGAGTTCGGGCAGGCCGATGCAGCGGCACAGGCTTGCGAACTGGCGGTCGTTGCCCACCGCGACGAACACCGGGTCGGTGCCCGTGGCCAGCGCGTCGTAGGGGTAGATGTTGGGATGCGCGTTGCCCGTGCGGCGCGGCGCCGTGCCGTCCATGAACCAGTTGGCCGCATGCGGATGCAGCAGCGAGAGGCCGCTGTCGTAGAGCGCCGCTTCCACGAACTGCCCGCGCCCGCTGCGATGGCGCTCCTGCAGCGCGAGCAGCACGCCGATCACCGCGTTGAGACCCGTCACCATGTCGACCACAGGCAGGCCCACGCGCAGCGGGCCGCCATCGGCCTCGCCGTTGATGCTCATGATGCCGGTCATGGCCTGCACCGCGGCGTCGTAGCCGGGCAGCGCGCCCAGCGGCCCGTCGGCGCCGAAGCCCGAGACGCGGCACCACACGAGCCGCGGAAAGCGCTGCGACAGCGTTTCGTAGCCGATGCCCCAGCGCTCCATCGTGCCGGTCTTGAAGTTCTCGATCAGCACGTCGGCCTCGGCCACCAGCGCGAGCAGCGCCTCGCGGCCTTCATCGGTCGAGAAGTCCAGGTGCTGCACTCGCTTGTTGCGGTTCAGGCCGTGGTAGTACGAGGCCACGGCCTCCTTGAAGGGCGGGCCCCAGGTGCGCGTGTCGTCGCCCTGCGGCGGCTCGACCTTGAGCACGTCGGCGCCGTGGTCGCCCAGGATCTGGCCGCAGTACGGGCCGCCCAGGATGCGCGAGATGTCCAGGACGCGGATGCCCGCGAGGGCGCCTTGGGGGGAAGTCATTTCAGTTCGGTGCCTTCGCAATCCATCATTCGATCAATCGAGCTGCGCGCCGGACTTCTTCACGACGTCCTTCCACTTGGCCGATTCGCTCACGATGAACTGGCCCAGCTTTTGCGGCGACGTATCTGCCGAGGCTTCGAGCCCTTGCGCCGCGAACATCTGCTTGACCTTGGGCGAGTTCAGCACTTCGGCGAACGCATGGTTGAGCTTGGCCACGCGGTCCGCGGGCGTGCCGGCCGGCGCGACGATGCCGAAGAACACGCTCACGTCGTAGCCCTTGTAGCCCTGCTCCGAAATCGTCGGCACCTCGGGCAGCGCCTGCGAGCGCGCGAGTGTCGCTACGCCCAGCGCACGCAGCTTGCCGGCCTTCACGTACGGCAGCGCGGTGAGGATGTCGGTGAAGGTCATGCTCACCTGGTTGCCCAGCAAGTCGTTGAGCGCCGGGCCCGTGCCCTTGTAGGGGATGTGCTGCAGGTCGGTGCCGGCCACCGAGTTGAAGAGCACGCCCGCCAGGTGCGACGAGGCGCCGTTGCCCGACGAGGCATAGCTCAGCTTGCCGGGATTGGCCTTGGCGTAGGCGACGAGTTCCGGCACGGTCTTCACCGGCAGCGCGGGGTTCACCACGAGGATGTTCGGCAGGTAGCCGACCTGGATCACCGGCGCGTAGCTCTTGACCGGGTCGTAGTTGATCTTGCGGTAGAGGCTCGCGTTGATGGCCAGAGGCCCCGAGGTGCCGAACAGCAGCGTGTGGCCGTCGGCCTCGGCGCGCGCCACGTACTCGGCGCCGATGTTGCCGCCCGCGCCCGCGCGGTTCTCCACGATCATGGGCTGGCCGAGGCGGTCTTTCATCTCGGCGGCGAGCGTGCGGGCCATCGCGTCGGTCGGGCCGCCCGGTGGGAAGGGCACGACCAGCGTCAGGGGCTTGGAAGGGAAGGGGCCTTGGGCTTGCGCGGCGGGAGCTGCGCTCAGCAGCGCGGCGCAAGCGGTGGCTGCGGCGAAGAAATAGGTGAGGTGTCGCAAGAGATGTCTCCGTTTTTTAAGAATCAGGCAGTGATTTCCGCAGCGCGCGCCGCAGTGGTGTTCCAGTCCGCGGGCATCGCATCGGGCGCGAGCGGATCGCGCGGCAGCACGCGGTGCAGCAGCACCAGCTGCGCCCAGCGCAGGCGCGCTGCGGAGCCGCTGTTCACAGCCTCCCACGCCATCGCGATGCTGCTCGTGCAGTGGTAGAGCGCCGATGCCGCCTGGCGCGCGAGCACGTCGCCGCCTTCGCGTGCCGCGGTCTCGGCCAGCGCCGCGGCGCGTGCCAGCGCATCGCGCAAGGCCTGGGCGAAAGCGGGCGCGAGGGCCGCATCGGCGAGCAGCTTCTCGCAGTGCGCGCGCAGCACCGGGAGCGACCCTTCGCGCTTGACCGCGCGGATCACGTCCAGCGCCACGATGTTGCTCGTGCCTTCCCAGATCGAGCCCAGGTGCGCGTCGCGCACGAGGCGCGGATCGCTCCACTCCTCGATGTAGCCGCAGCCACCGCGCACTTCCATCGCATCGCCCGTCACCTTGCGGGCATCGCGGCAGGCGCGGAACTTGATGAGCGGCGTGAGGATGCGCAGCAGCGCATACGCATCGGGCTCGCCGGCGTCGGAGCGCGCGAGCGCGAGCGCGGTCTGGCACACCATCGTGCGCGCCTGCTCGGCGGGCAGGCGCAGCTTGTCGAGCTGGCGCTGCATCAGCGGCATCTGGTCTAGCGTGCGGCCGAAGGCGCGGCGCTCGGCCGCGATGTACTCGGCCTCGGCCACCGCGCGGCGCATGAGGCCCGCGGCGCGCACGCCGTTCGACAGGCGCGAGTTGTTCACCATGTCGGCCATCTGCACGAAGCCGCGGCCTTCTTCGCCCACGAGATAGGCGACCGCGCCTTCGAGCCGGATCTCGCCGCTGGCCATCGAGCGCGTGCCCAGCTTGTCCTTCAGGCGAATGATCCGGTAGTGGTTGAGGCTGCCGTCCTCCAGCCGCCGCGGCAAGAGGAACAGCGACACGCCCTTCATGCCCGCCGCGCCATCCTCGGCGCGCGCGAGCACCATCGCGAAATCGGCATCGGGGTTGGAGCAGAACCACTTGTCGCCGGTGATGCGCCAGCTGCCGTCGTCTTTGCGCCGTGCCATCGTCGCGGTGGCCGCGATGTCGGAGCCGGCGGCCTGCTCGGTCATGAACATCGCGCCCTGCGCGAGCTCATCGAAGTCGAGCGAAGTGAGGCGCGGCAGGAAGCGCGCGACCAGTTCGGGTTCGCCGAATTTCTTCAGCGTGCGCGTGAGCGAATCGGTCATCGAGACCGGGCAGCACAGCCCGAACTCGGCCTGCACGAAGAGGTAGGTCAGCACGTACTTGACCAGCGGCGGCATCCTGCCCTTCCAGCCCAACGTCTCGTCGCGGTGCGAGATCGCGGCCAGGCCGAATTCGCTGAGCGCGAGGCGTTCCATCTCCACATAGGCCGGGTGCTTGACGACCGTCTGCTCGTCCAGGCCGGTGCGGGTGCGCTGCTTGAGCGTGGGCGGATTGCGATCGGCGGTGCCGGCCAGCTCGTCGAGCAGGCCGCCGGCGAGGCCGCCGAGGCGCTCGAAGTGCGGCTGCATGTGGGTGCGCAGGTCGTCGGGCAGGTAGAGCGCGAGCAGGCCGTGCAGCTCGGTGTCGGCGGTGAACAGGTTCTGGCCGTGGCGGTCGGGAATCGGATGGGCGTGCGCGGTTTGCGGCGCGGCGTGTGCGGCGTTTTCAGGCATGCATTTGTCTCCTGGGTTAGCCACATTGTTGAAGCTGCGACGATCCGTGTCTAATATCGAATTGGTCTTGTTCGATTCGATTTGCCTATTCATGGAGCTGCATGGAACTGCGACACCTGCGCTATTTCTCCGTGCTGGCCGAAGAACTGCACTTCGGGCGCGCGGCGCGGCGCCTGTCGATCTCGCAGCCGCCGCTGTCGGTCGCGATCCGCCAGCTCGAAGAGTCGGTGGGCGCGCGGCTCTTCGAGCGCAACAGCAAGGAGGTGCGGCTCACGCACGCGGGCGAGGCGTTGCGCATCTCGGCGCGGCGCTTGCTGCAGCAGGCGCAAGAGGCGGCGACGGAAGCACGCGATGTGGCGAGCGGCTCGGCAGGGCGGCTGCGCATCGGCTTCGTCGGCGCGATGCTCTATCGCGGATTGCCGCCGGCACTGCGCGCATTCCAGGCGAAGCACCCTGCGGTGCGCATCACGCTGAACGAACTCAACTCGGGCGTGCAGATCGCCGAGTTGCTGCACGACCGGCTGGACCTGGGCTTCGTTCACACGAGCCGAATGCCGCCCGAACTGCATCACCGCCTGCTGTTGACC
The DNA here is from genome assembly GCF_979257995.1 of Variovorax sp. AC194. Taxonomy (NCBI): domain Bacteria; kingdom Pseudomonadati; phylum Pseudomonadota; class Betaproteobacteria; order Burkholderiales; family Comamonadaceae; genus Variovorax; species Variovorax sp. AC194. Next base: position 670,454 of record NZ_OZ409823.1, read on the forward strand.
GAGCCCTTCGTGTGCTGCCTGCCCGCGGGGCATTCGCTGGCGCGCAAACGCGTGCTGGCCCCGGCCGATCTGCGCAACCAGCCTTTCGTGCTGTTCTCGCGCGAGGCCTCACCCGACTATCACGAGCGCATCCTGTCGATCTGCGCGGATGCGGGTTTCCTGCCGGAGGTGCGGCATGAGGTGCGTCACTGGCTGGCCGTCGTGTCGCTCGTGTCGCAGGGCATGGGCGTCGCGCTGGTGCCGCAGGCGATGCGCAACTCGGCCCTGCGCGGCGCGGTCTTCAAGCCGCTCGACCGGCCGGTGGTGCAGTCGGAGTCCTATGGCGTGTGGCGCGCCGGGCCGCCCAACGTGCTCATCGAGCGGCTGCTGCAGGGCGTCGCGGACACGGCGGCTCAAGCGTAGAGGGGCTCCTCTGCCATCTGCTCGCACTGGTCTTCCAATACGAGGATCTGCCCCTTCCAGTAGTCGCTGGAGCCGAACCACGGAAAGTTGATCGGGAAGATCGGGTCTTCCCAGCGGCGCGCGAGCCAGGCGCTGTAGTGGATGAGCCGCAGCGTGCGCAGCGGCTCGATCAGCGCGAGCTCGCGGCGGTCGAATTCGCGGAACTGCTCGTAGCCGTCCAGGAGGCCCGACAGCTGCGAGGTGCGCTGCGCGCGGTCGCCCGAGAGCAGCATCCACAGGTCCTGCACTGCAAAGCCGGTGCGCGCGTCGTCCAGGTCCACGAAGTGCGGGCCGCCGCCGGGGCGGTCGGTGGGCGTCCACAGGATGTTGCCGGGGTGCACGTCGCCGTGCAGGCGGAGTTTGCGCGGCTTGAAGTCGGAGGCCGGCGGCTGCAGCGCGAGGGCGGTCGCGCGCACCATGTCCAGCGCCTCGTTGCACATCTTTTCCCAGTCGCGCTGCATGTCGAGCGGGATCTTGTCGTTCTCCAGCAGCCAGTCGCGCGAATCGAGGCCGAAGGTCTGCAGGTCGAGCGCGGGGCGGGCCTCGAAAGGCCTGGCGCTGCCCACGGTGTGGATGCGCGCGAGGAACCGGCCGACCCATTCGAGCACCTCGAAGTTGTCGAGCTCGGGCGCGCGGCCGCCGCGGTAAGGGCTCACGCTGAAGGCGAAGCCGGCGTGGTGGTGCAGCGTCTTGCCGTCGAAGACGAGCGGCGGCACGGCGGGCACTTCGCCCGCGGCCAGTTCGAGCGAGAAGCCGTGCTCCTCGAGGATCTCGGCCTCGCTCCAGCGGCCGGGGCGGTAGAACTTCACCACCACCGCACTGCGGTCTTCCAGAAAGACTTGGTAGACCCGGTTTTCATAGGAGTTCAGGCCGGTGAGCCGGCCATCGCCGTGCAGGCCGAGCGTCGCGAGCGCGTCGAGCACCACGTCGGGCGTGAGGCTCTCGTAGGGATGGGTGTTGGCGGGCGCTGCGGGGGAAGGGGTCATGCAGCGATTGTCGCTACCCCCGCAGCGGCGGCGTCACAGCCCGCCGGGTTGTTTGTAAAGCGAAAGGATATGGCCCGTGCGCGGGTCGCCCTTGCCGCCCAGCACCTGCGCGTAGGCGGCCTGCACCGCCTCGCCGCCGCGGTGCTGCTCGGCGTGCAGCCAGGGGTTGCTCGCATCGGTCACCGTCGCGAGGAAGTTGCGCCAGGCGGCCACCATGCGCCGGCCGAATTCGTCCGCGCCCCATTCGGTGGTGCGCTTCTTGATCTGCGCCGGCGCGAAGAACAGCGTGGCGCGCGGACCCGCGAGCTCCTTGCCCGCGCCCTTGGAGGCGAGCTGCTCCACGTGCGTGCCGCCGATCGAGCAGCTGTACCGGAGGTTCGCGAAACGATCGTGGATCGCGTTGCGCAGCGCGCCGTTGCCCGCGAAGTCGATGTACACACTGGGCGTGTCGGCCGCGATGCTGTCGAGCGCGTCGTAGGCCACCACGCGGTGGTAGCAGCCCAGGCTCTCGCAGAAGGCGACATTCCCGGGCGAGGTGAGGCCGACGACCTCGATGCCCTTTCGCTGGTGCAGCTGGAACGCCGTGCCGTAGGCCGTCTTGCTCGATGCGCTCGACAGCAGCATGGTGGTCGCGCCGAAGAACTCGTTGTCGGCCATGAAGTCGTCGATCAGCCACGAGGTGATGAACAGCGGGCGCAGCAGCGCCTGCAGGTCTTCGGTGTCGGTGGTGTAGAGCGGATCGGCGTTGCAGCGGAAGTACTGGTTGTAGACCGCGGGCAGCGCGGCGCGGTGCGCTGCCGCATCGGTGAAGCGCCCGGGCGAGAGCCGGTCGGGGCTCAGCACCGCGCTCGATGCCATCGGCCAGTAGCCGTAGAGCCGCTCGCCCACCGCCACGCCCGGGTGCAGCGACTGCACGACGCTGGCGAAGCCCCACACCGGGATGCTGCCCCAGCCCTCTTCCTCGGAGGGGAAGAACTGCCAGTAGCTCATCGCGTCGCCGAAGGCGGCGTAGGTGATGTTGTTGGAGGTGAGCGCAAAGCTGTCGATGCGCACGCGCACCTGGCCGTCGGCCAATGGGTGGTCGGTGGCGGTGTGCAGGCGCGTGGTGGGCAGGCTGTCCTTGCGGACGAGGAGGCTGGTGGTGCTCATGGTGTCGATCTCCACGGTGCGTTGAAGGGCGTGCGGCCACATTAGCCAAGCTTGATGAAAGGCGCTATCGCGTTGTCCCTTTCCGGGTCACGCGTGAGACAACGCCGGCCATGAAAAAAGCGCCCCGGCTTGTGGCCGGAGCGCTTGTTACTTCGCTGACGCCGGGATCAGACGATCACGAGTTCGACGTCGATGTTGCCGCGCGTTGCGTTCGAGTACGGGCAGACCTGGTGCGCCGTGTCGACCAGCTTTTGCTTCTGCTCAGCATCGAGGCCAGGCAGCGTGATCGACAGTTGCACCGAGATGCCATACGCAGCACCGCCGTTCGTCGGGCCGAGGGACACCTTCGAGTCGATGGCCACGTCGTCGGGCACCTTCACGCTGATCTTCGGGCCGACGGCCTTCATCGCACCGATGAAGCAGGCGGCGTAGCCGACCGCGAACAGCTGCTCGGGGTTGGTGCCTGGCTTGCCCGAACCGGGCGAGCTGAGCTTGACGTCGATCGCGCCGTCGCTGGACTTGCCTGCGCCGTCACGGCCGCCGACGGTGTGGGCTTCTGCGGTGTAGAGCACTTTGTCGAGCTTGGTGGTCATGGTGATTCCTTTGATGATGGAGGGAGGGGGGTGAAAAAAGCTTCTCTCGTGGTTCGATCGAAGCGGGGAGAAATGCGTTGTGCGTCAGGCCGCTTTCTTGACGCGGTCGCGCAGGGTCTGGATCTGCTGGGTGAGCGCGATGAGTTCGGGCACCGAGCATTCGGTGGCGGCCATGAGGCAGCCCGGCACACTGGCCGCGCGGGCCTTGAGCTTGCGGCCCGCGGCGGTGAGCGTGATGTGCACGCGGCGCTCGTCGGCCACGTCGCGCACCCGGGCCACGTAGCCGTTGGCTTCGAGCCGCTTGAGCAGCGGGGTGAGCGTGCCGGAGTCGAGCGAGAGGCGTTCGCCGAGTTCGGAGACCATCGGGCCGTCCTGCTCCCAGAGGGCCAGCATGACGAGGTATTGGGGGTAGGTGAGCTGCAGCTTTTCCAGCACCGGCTTGTAGAGCCGGGTCATCGCCAGCGAGGCGGAATACACGGCGAAGCACAGCTGGTTGTCCAGCTTGAGCATTTCGTCGGCGGAGATGGGGGCGGAGCGCATGGGCCGAATTCTAGCGAGCAATTAAATTGTGCGCAATCTAATTTGAAAGCATCCGTTTCGGGATGCCTTCAGCCGGAGCGCCTAAGCCTTGAAGCGCTTGCGCGTGAGCGCCAGCGCGATCCAGAACGCCACCACCGCATACACCGCCAGCACGCCCGCATGCAGCCACCAGTCGGCCGGCCACTGGTCCATGAAGAGCGGCCGCACCAGCGCCACCGCGTTGGTCAGCGGCAGCCACGCTGCCACCGCCTTCACGGCCGAGGGCAACTGCTCCAGCGGAAAGAACACGCCGCTCAGGAACATCATCGGCGTCATGAACAGCGTGAAGTAATAGGTGAAGAAGTCGTAGCCCTTGGCCAGCGCATTGAAGATCAGCGCGATCGACGAGAAGGTGATGCCCGCGCCGATCAGCACCAGCCACGCGACGATCAACTTCGGGCTGTGGCTGATGCCCAGGCCCAGCATCACGAACAGGATCGCGGTGACGGTGAAGATCGACTTGAACGCGGCCCACAGCATCTCGGCCATCACGATGTCGTCGAGCCCGACGGGCGCATTCATGATGCCGTCCCAGGTCTTCTGCACATGCATGCGCGAGAACGCCGAATACAGCGCCTCGAAGCTCGCCGCGTTCATCGCGCTCATGCAGATCGAGCCGCTTGCCAGGAACAGGATGTAGGGCACCCTCACGCCGTCCACCGCCACCTGCCCCACCAGCGCGCCCATGCCGTAGCCGAAGGCCACGAGCCAGATCAGCGGCTCGGCGATGTTGCCGATGAGGCTCGGAATCGCGAGCTTGCGCCACACCAGCAGGTTGCGCAGGAACACGGGCCACCAGCGCAGCGAGATCTCGGGCGCGCGCCACACGGAGGGCGGGGGTGGCGTCGGGTTCGCCGTTGTCGTTGCAGTCGTCGTGTTCATGGTCTAGCCGTCCTCGCGGATCTGGCGCCCGGTGAGCTTGAGAAAAAGGTCTTCCAGGTTCGCCGGGCGATGGAAGGTGCGCAGGCCGCTGTGCTGCGTGAGCGCATCGAGGAGGCGCCGTGCATCCTGCGTGTAGAAGAACACCGTCTCCCCGCTCACCTCGACGCGCGCCGCCATCGCCTTGATTTCGGGCGATTCGGCCAGCGACAGCGCACCGTTGCCGTACACCTCCACCACGTCGGGCTCCAGGTGCTCGGCGATCAGGTCGCGCGGCTTGCCTTCGGCGATCTTGCGGCCATGGTCGAGCACGAGGAGGCGCGAGCACAGGCGCTCGGCCTCGTCCATGAAGTGCGTGGTCAGGAGGATCGACTTGCCCTGCTGAAGCAGCACCTGCAGCCGCTCCCACATCAGGTGGCGCGCCTGCGGATCGAGCCCGGTGGTCGGCTCGTCGAGCAGCAGCAGCTTGGGGTCGTTGACCAGTGCGCGCGCGAGCGACAGCCGCCGGCGCATGCCGCCCGAGAGTTCGCCCGGCTTCGCATCGGCCTTGTGCGAGAGCGCCGCGAACTCCAGCAACTGCGGCACGCGGGCGCGCACCTGCGCCTTGCCGAAGCCGAAGTAGCGGCCGTACACCACGAGGTTCTCGGCGCAGCTGAAGTCGGGGTCCAGCGTGTCGAACTGCGTGACCACGCCCAGCTGCGCCTTGATGGCCAGCGCATCGCGCGGCATCTGCAGGCCCAGCGCCGAGATCCCGCCGCCGTCGGGCGCGGTGAGGCCCAGGCACATGCGGATGGTGGTGGTCTTGCCGGCGCCGTTGGGGCCGATCACGCCGAGGCACTCGCCGGGCGCGATCTCGAACGACAGGTCGTCCACGACCGTGGTGTCGCCGTAGCGCTTGCGCAGGTGGCTGGCGTGGAAGAGGGGGGAGGTGGGGGAAGAAGAGGGCACGCGGTCATTCTGACGCAGGCTCCAGGCGGATGCCGCCATCGCTTGAACCGATGGACAACTCGCGCTTCTTCGTCGCAACTCCCGGCACAATCGACGCCCAGTCGAATACCGCGAGAGAAGAACCAAAGATGTTGCGTTTTCTGTTGGCGCTGTCAGTCGTTTTACTGCTTGGCGCATGTGCCCAGTTTCACCGGCCGCTCGCGGCGGCCGACCGAACGAAGGTCCAGGAGGTGGACCTTCGCGTGGTCGTCGCGCAGGAGAGCTTCATGTTCTCCGCACAGGCACCCGGCGTGAGCGCGGCCACGGGCGGCGGCCTGATCGGCGCGCTGATCGACTCGTCGGTGCAGCAGTCGCGTCAAAAGGAAATGAGTGCGGAAATCGGCGCCATCGTCGGCCCGCTGCTCGACTACGACTACCGCGTCGAGGCGGGTCTTGCCATCGGCGAACTGCTGAACACGCCCAACGCCTTCCCGCTGAAGATCGCCTCCTCGCAAGTGCTCGCGGGCATGCCGCCCAAGGCCGAGCAGAACGCCCGCATCGCCGCCACCAAGAGCGGCCCCGCCTATCTGGTGCTGTTGCTGCAGTACGTGCTGGAGCCGGGGCTGGGCGCCTTCACCACGCGCACCACGGCGCTGCTCTGGCAAGACGGCAACAAGGAGCCCTCGTACCGCTCGGCCACGGTCTTCCAGACGCCCATCGGCGGCGGAACGCGCGCGACCGTCGTGCGCCGGCTGGGCGCCAACGACGGGCAGCAGCTCAAAGCCGTGATGCGCGATTCGATCCAGCAGACGCTGCGCGTGGTGGGCCTGGACCTGGCCGGCGCGCGCTCCGGCGCGATCCGCACCGCGCGGTTCAACGTCAACGGCACGTGGGTGACGCTGGGCGGCCAGGGCTTCGACGAGCAGCCCGGCCGCGTCGTGTTCCGCGACCAGGACAACGCGATGTATTCGGTCCGGACGGCCGCACCATGAAGCAACTTTCACAACCTCGCACGGGTCTGGCCGCTGCTGCCCTGTTCGCGCTCTGCGCCATGCCCGGCCTCGCGCATGCGCTCACCGAGACCGAACCGCTCGACATGGTCTACCAGCAGGCGCCCGAACAGGAGCAGCGCCCCAACGGTCCGCCGGTCGAGACCCTTCGCGCGCCGCAGGGCTGCAAGCTCTACCTGCCGGCGATCGAAGACGCGCGCAACAACCAGGTCTATGCCGGCAACCTCACGCTGATGCTGCCGACGGTCCATGCCACGCCGAGGACCGTGGAGTCGCTGCGCAGCGGCGATGCGGGCATGTGGACGCGCGACGCGTTGCTGTCGACCCGACGCTACGGCTTTCAGCCAGTCGTCGGCGCGGCTGCTTCTTCTGCTTCTGCTGCTGCTGCTTCCGACCCGGTGCGGCAGGTCTCCGCCGTGGTCGCGCTGCGGCTGGCCCATGCGTGGTCCGCGGGGTTGAACCTCGTCTCGCACGTGGTGCTGAAGGTGAACTACCGGCTGCCCGGCGGCGCGATGGCCACGCGCCTCTATCACGGCATGGGCACGCGCACCAACTGGGCCAGTGGCAATGGCGAGTTCATGTCGGTGCTGAACCTGGGCATGGAAGAGGCCGTGCGCAGCATGGCGACCGATGCCGCGGCGCTGTGCGAGGGCAAGCCGCTGCCCGCGCCCGCGTCCGGCTCCGGGCCTGCTGCGACGCCATAGCGGCTACATCCGCAAGCCGCTGAACTCCGTCTTCATCCAGTCGATGAATGCCCGGGTGCGGGCCGGCAGCAGCCGCGCATTCGGATAGATCACGCTCACCGGCCGCGGCGGCGGCTCGAAGTCTTCGAGCACGATCTGGAGGCGCCCCTGCGCCACATACGGCAGCACCTGGTACGAGAAGAAGGTGCCGAAGCCCATGCCCGCGGCGCAGGCCTCCACGGCGGGTGCGAGGTGGTTGAACTCCAGGCGGTTGCTCGGCGTCGCGCTGATCGTCTTGCCGCCTTCGTGGAACTGCCATTGCGGCGGCGCGTCGATGCGGCCGCGCACGCAGGGCGCGCCGTTCAGGTCGCGCGGATGACGCGGCGTGCCGTGGCGCGCGAGGAAATCGGGGCTCGCCGCCACCACGCGCCGGATGGTGCCCAGCGTCTGGGCGACGAGCGACGAGTCTTCCAGCGGGCTGATGCGGATGCCCACGTCGACGTTTTCCTCCAGCAGGTTCACCGCGCGGTCGTACAGCAGCACGCTGCAGCGCACCTTGTCGTAGCGCGTCATGAAGCGGGTGATGGCCGGTGCCACGTACATGTGGCCGAACAGCACCGGGGCGGTGATCGTGAGTTGCCCCGCCGGCTCGCGCGCCTCGGCATTGAGCGCGCGGTCGGCCGCATCGGCCGCGAGCAGCACCTCGCGCGCGCTCGGCAGGTAGTGGCGGCCTTCCTCGGTGAGCGACAGGCGGCGCGTGGTGCGATGGAACAGCCGCACGCCCAGATGCGCCTCGAGCGCGGCCAGCGAACGCACGACCGCGGGCAGCGAGGTGCCCAGCGATTCGGCGGCGCGGGTCATGCTGCCTTGCTCGGCAATCTGCACGAAGGTCTGCATGGCTTTGAAGCGGTCCATGGCGCGATTAAACCGGAAAACGCAGCAGTCAAATACAGAAATGGCTATTCATTCATTGATCGCAAGAGAGAAGAATCGGGAATACGCCACCTCCGGCCCTCGTCTCGACATTCCAAAGGACCTCTCATGAACGCCATCGCCGCCCGCCCTGCGCAACCCATCAAGCTCTACGGCAGCGCCATCTCGGGCCACGTGCACCGCGTGCGGTTGTTCCTCACGATGCTCGGCCTGCCTTTCGAGATCATCGAGCTCGACCTGAAGAAGCGCGACAACCGCACGCCCGAATTCCTGGCGCGCAATCCGTTCGGCCAGGTGCCGGTGATCGAGGACGGCGATGTCACGCTGGCCGATTCCAACGCGATCCTGGTCTACCTCAACGCGCGCTATTCGGCCGACCCGTCGCGCTGGATGCCGCAGGACGCGGTGGGCGCGGCGCGCGTGCAGCGCTGGTTCTCGGTGGCCGCGGGGCCACTCGCCTACGGCCCGGCCGCGGCGCGCGTGATGGCGCTCTTCGGCCTCGCGATCGATCCGACCGAGACGGTGACACGCTCGCACGCGCTGCTCACGGTGATGGAGATCCACCTGGAGCGGCAACCTTTTCTCGCCGGCCCCGAAGCCACGCTCGCCGACATCTCGAACTACGCGTACGTGGCGCATGCGCCCGAAGGCCGCGTGGCGCTCGACGGTTACCCGCGCGTGCGCGAATGGCTGGCCCGGGTGGAAGCCTTGCCCGGTTTCGTGCCGATGGTGCGCACGCCGGTCGGGCTTGCGGCGGCGGCATGATCGCCGCGCCTTTCCACGCGGGCGAGCGCGCGCTGCAGTTGCAGGCCGGCTCGCGCGAGCAGATGGCGGTCGCGGGGCCGCGCGTGATCCGCGACTACATGCCCGACCAGCATCGCGCGTTCTTCGCCCAGTTGCCGTTCGTCGTGGTCGGCAGCCTCGATGCGAACCTGCAGCCGTGGGCCAGCGTGCTCGCGGCGCCCGCGGGTTTCGCGCATTCGCCCGACGCGGCGCACCTGCGCATCGATGCGCTGCCCGCGGCTGGCGATCCGCTCGCAGGCCAGCTCGCGCAGGGCGCCCCGCTCGGCTTGCTGGGCATCGAGCCGCACACGCGGCGGCGCAACCGCATGAACGGCACGGTCGAATCGCTCGACGCCACGGGCTTCATGCTCGAGGTGCAACAGAGTTTCGGCAATTGCCCGCGGTACATCCAGGCGCGCGAGCCGGTGTTCGCGGCGGCAGGCGCCGGCAGCGCGCCCGCGCAATGGCTCGATGCGCTCGACCTGGATGCGCAGCGGCTCATCGGCAGCGCGGACACGCTGTTCATCGCCACGGCCTACCCGGATGCGGTGGCGGCGGGTGACGAAGCCGATGCCAGGTCGCATGGCGTGGACGTGTCGCACCGCGGCGGCCGGCCCGGCTTCGTGCGCGTCGACGAAGGCGGCGTGCTGACCGTTCCCGATTTCAACGGCAACCGCTTCTTCAACACGCTCGGCAATCTGCTCGCGCATCCGCGCGCGGGGCTGCTGTTCATCGACTACGACAACGGCGACTTGCTCCACGTCGCGGCCACGGCGGAGATCGTGCTGGACGGGCCGGAACTCGCTGAATTCGAAGGCGCAGAGCGTTTGCTGCGCTTGCACGTCGAGCACGTGTTGCGTCGGCCGGCGGCGCTGCCGCTGCGCTGGGGCGATACGCAACTGTCGCCGCACCTGGCGGGCACGGGGCACTGGGCGACTGCGCGCGGCTGAGCATCGGCGCTTCCTTCAGTGGAAGACGGGGATGCGCGCGTTGGCAGAGGGCCGGTAGTGCCAGCCGCGCGCCCGAACCGCATCGAGATCGGGTTTGCGCTGCAACAGCGCATCGAGCCCCGCGGCCGCGAGTGTGCAGGCCAGCGCCTGGCCCGGGCAGGCGTGCATGCCGTGGCCGAAACCGAGCATGCGGCGCCGTTCGCGAATCGGCTTGAAGCTGTCCGGATCAGGGTTGAACGCCGGATCGCGGTTGGCAGCCGCCAGCACCAGCAGCACCGCATCGCCCGCCGCCAGCGGCGTGCCCGCGATGGTGATGGGCTCGACCGCGAAGCGGCGCGTGTTGTGCACCGGCGGGTCGTGCCGTGCCGTCTCTTCCACGATCGCCTGCAGCCCATCGCGCGTGCGCGCCGCTTGCCGCAACGAAGGATCGCGAACCAGTGCGACGAGGCTGTTGCCCAGCAGGCCCGCCGTCGCATCGCAGGTCTGGGAGAGCAGGCCGACGATGTTGGCGAGCCATGCGCGCGAGCGCGGTGCGCTCGCATCGCTTTCGGCCAGCACGGCCGCGAGCAGCGTGCCGTTGCGAGGCGGCGCGCTGGCGGTCAGCACCTCGAATCGCGTCATCAGTTCAGCGGCCGCAACGCTCGCGCTCTGCAGTTGATCCGGCGTCGAGAGCGGCGACAGACAGGCCACGAAGTCGCGCATCCAGCGGTCCACCTGCGGCAGCGTTTCATCGGCAAACCCGAGCAGGTGCGCGACCGCCTGCACGGGCATGGAAAACAGCGCCTCCGACAAAGGCTCCGCCGGCACGTTGCGCGCGACCTGCAAGGCGGACGCGTGCACGGCATTCAGGTCCAGCCCGGCCAGCGCACGCTGCAGCGCGGGCCGATGGGCCTGGTGCGCCGCGCCGTCGTTCATGCGCACCAGATGGCCGAACACCTCGCCGGCCGGGCTGCCCACGATGGCGCGCGGCACCGGTTCGGCGGACGGCCGCACGTGCAGTGCGCCGTGCGCGAGCAGCACCGATTCGATGACGTCCGCGCGACTCGCGACCCACACGCGCAGCTTGTCGTTCCACACGAGCGGCGGGCCTTCGCGCAGCGCGGCATAGAAGGGGTAGGGATCGGCATGCGTGACGGCCGCGACCGGATCGACAGGCATGTCGGTGAGGGAAGTGGGGCTGGTGTTCATGGCGCGCAGTGTGCAATCGGCGCTGCCGGCACACTTCGCCCGTGAACGAAGTGTCGATTGCGCCGGCGTTCTACGATCGGCGCATGGACACGAACTCATCCGCCACCGCGGACCTGCAGCTGGCCCGCCTCGCCGGCGCCATCGCCGAGCCGGCGCGCGCCCGCATGCTCAATTGCCTGATGGACGGCCATGCGCGCACCGCGACCGAGCTGGCCACCGTCGCCGAGGTGGCCGCCTCCACCGCGAGCGCGCACCTCGCGCGCCTGAAGGAAGAGCGGCTGGTCGAAGTGCTCGTGCAGGGCAAGCACCGTTACTTCCGGCTCGCCGACGACAACGTCGCGGCCGCGCTCGAAAGCCTGATGGTCGTGGCCGGCGCGCCGCGCGCGGTCGAGTTCAAGCCCAACACGCCGAGCCGCCTGCGCGCCGCGCGCACCTGCTACGACCACATGGCCGGCACAGCGGGCGTTGCGCTGCACGACCGGCTGCATGCGCAGGGCTGGCTCAGCGGCCTGCAGAGCGGCTCGTACGAACTCACGTCCGAGGGCGTGATCGCGCTCGAAAGCCTGGGGGTCGAAGTCGATGCGGTGCGCCGCTCGCGCCGGCGTTTTGCCTGCGCGTGTCTCGACTGGAGCGAGCGCCGTCCGCACCTGGGCGGCGCGCTGGGGGCCGCGTGGCTGCAGCTGTCGCTGCGCCGCGGCTGGGTGCGGCAGGAACTCGACGGGCGCGAACTCGCGCTCACGCCCAAGGCGCAGCGCGAGATGCCTGAGTTGTTCGCCTGAAGGCTGTCTTCAGGCCTTGAGTTTCAACAGGTAGATCATCGGCCCGGCCATCGCCAGGTCGAGTTCGAGGAAGCTCTCGAAGTCCTTGCCGGCCATCCAGTACGCATCCCAGTTGTTGCGCTTGATGGTCTTCTGCCAGACGTCGGCGCCGGTCGCGCGGCGCACGGCTTCCAGCAGCACGGCGCGGCGCTCTGCGGGCACCTTCTTGCCGGTGAGCACGCCGCGCCAGTTGGCCAGGTCGGCGTCCACGCCCTGCTCGCGCACCGACGGAATGCCCAGGAACGGCCGCTTGGACGACACGCCGATCGCGCGCAGCTTGCCGCTGGCAAGCGCCTCGCTGAATTCGCTGTAACCCGAGATGCCGGCGACGGCCTTGCCGGTTTCCAGCGCCTCCACCACCTGCGCGCCGCCGGGGTACGGCTGGTAGACCAGGCCCGCGGTGTTGCCGGCCACGCGCGCCAGCATGCCGGCGTACATGTGATCGACGCCGCCGGCCGAGCCGCCGGCGATGACGGTCTTGGCCACGTCGGCGCGCAATGCGGCGATCAGGTCCTTGGGCGTCTTGATGGGCGAATCGGCCTTCACCGCCACCACTTCGTAGTCGCTGGTGAGGCGCGCCACCGGCGAGACCTGCGCCATGGTGACCGCGGGCTTCTGCAGCGCCACCGCGCCGACCATCACCATGCCGCTCATCAGCACGGTGTCGGGGTCGGCATCGTATTTTTCGACGTATTTTGCGAGGCCGATGGTGCCGCCCTTGCCGCCGACGTTCTCGTAGACCACGTCGCCTGCCGCGCCGGAGGCCAGCAGCGCTGCGCCGAGCGCGCGGCCGGTCTGGTCCCAGCCGCCGCCTTCGTTGGCGGGAATGACGATGCGCAACTTGGCAACCAGCTGCGGCTCGGCCGCGCCGGCCGGGCGGGACCACAGCGCGGCATGCCCCGCGCCCGCGGCGGCCGCAGCGCCGGCCATCCATGCATGGAAGCGGCGGCGGGAAAGGCTGATGGACTGCGGCTTAGACATTTTGTTTCCAGTTGTTCACAGAGGTAACCGGATGATGTCTAAGAAAAGTGAAAAATACGCGCGTCAACCCCTAGGTGAAAACCCTAGGAATTGCGAATATCTGTCAACTTTTACTGAAAAGCGACTTCCGCGAAGCTGCGCAGCTTTCGGCTGTGCAGCCGGGTCGAGCCCTCTTCCCGAAGGATGTCGATGGCCCGCATGCCGATGCGCAGGTGCTGCTCCACGCGCTCGCGGTAGAAGTGGTTGGCCATGCCGGGCAGCTTGATCTCGCCGTGCAACGGTTTGTCGCTCACGCACAACAAAGTGCCGTAGGGCACGCGAAAACGGAAGCCGTTGGCCGCGATGGTCGCGCTCTCCATGTCCAGCGCCACCGCGCGGCTCTGGCTGAAGCGGCGCTGCGGCTGGTTGCCGGGCAAAAGCTCCCAGTTGCGGTTGTCGGTGCTCGCGACGGTGCCCGTGCGCATGATCTTCTTGAGGTCCGGCCCTTCGTAGCGCGTGATGTCGGCCACGGCTTTTTCCAGCGCGAGCTGGATTTCCGACAGCGCCGGAATCGGCACCCACAGCGGCAGCTCCTCGTCCAGCACGTGGTCTTCGCGCACATAGGCGTGCGCCAGCACGTAGTCGCCCAGCTGCTGCGTGTTGCGCAGGCCCGCGCAGTGGCCCAGCATCATCCAGGCGTGCGGGCGCAGCACGGCGATGTGGTCGGTGATGGTCTTGGCATTGGCCGGGCCGACGCCGATGTTGGTCATCGTGATGCCGCTGTAGTCCTCGCGCACCAGGTGGTAGGCCGGCATCTGCGGCAGGCGCGGCGGCGCGGTGCCCTGGCTGCCGTCCAGCAGGTGGCCGAAGGTCTCGCTCGCGCCCGCATCGAGCCCGCGGCGGCGCGTGACCACGTTGCCCGGCTCGATGAAGGCGATGTACTCGCTGTTCTCGTCCGCCATTGCCTCGTGGCCCAGGCGCACGAACTCGTCGATGTAGAACTGGTAGTTGGTGAACAGCACGAAGTTCTGGAACCACTCGGGCGCGGTGCCCGTGTAGTGGCGAAGGCGATGCAGCGAGTAGTCCACGCGCGCCGCCGTGAACAGCGACAGCGGCTGCGCCTCGCCGTCGCGCGCCTCGTAGGTGCCGTTGGCGATGCCGTCGTCCATCACGCCCAGGTCGGGCAGGTCGAACACGTCGCGCATCAGCGCGCGGCGGTCTTCGCTCATCGTGCCTTCGATGTGGTCGTTCTCGGCGAACGAGAAATGGATCGGAATGGGCTGCGTGCTGGTGCCCACCTCGAGCTCGACCTGGTGGTTCTCCAGCAGCAGGCGGAACTGGTCCAGGTAGTAGCGGGAGAAGAGATCGGGCCGCGTGAGCGTGGTCTCGTAGCGGCCCGGTCCGGCCACGAAGCCGTAGCTCAGGCCCGCATTGGCCGGCGGCGTGTGGCGCGAGACCGTGTGCGTGTGCACCCGCACGAACGGGTAGCAGGCCCGCACCCGGCCCGGCAGCGCCTCCCCGGCCACGAAGCGCAGCATCGATTCGCGCAGGTGAGACAGGCCACCCTGGTAGATGGCCTTGACCTGGTCGAGTGCGGCGGCGGCGTCGGTGAAGCGGGCGGGGGCGACGAATGTGGGCATGTAGGGCATGGCGGCATTGTGCAATGCGCCGTTAACCTATGGCTCGATAGACAAACCAAGGAAACGAATCGATGAAAGTCGCAGTCATGGGCGCCGGCGCAGTCGGCTGTTACTACGGCGCCATGCTGGCGCGCGCGGGCCACGAGGTGGTGCTGATCGGGCGGCCTTCGCATGTGGAAGCGGTTCGCGCGAACGGCCTCCGGCTCGAGACCAAGACCTTCGATGACTGCGTGCGCCTCGATGCGAGCACCGAGGCGAGCGCCGTGCAGGGCGCCGGCCTCGTGCTGTTCTGCGTGAAGTCCACCGACAGCGAATCGGCCGCCGCGCAGATCAAGCCGCACCTTGCGCCCGACGCGCTGGTGCTCACGCTGCAGAACGGTGTGGACAACGACGAGCGCGTGCGCTCGGTGCTGTCGAACGAAGTGGCGGCCGCCGTCGTCTATGTCGCCACCGAGATGGCCGGCCCGGGCCATGTGAAGCACCACGGCCGCGGCGAGCTGGTGATCGCGCCGTCGCGCGCCAGCGTAGAGGTCGCGCAACACCTCGTCGCCGCTGGCGTTCCCACGCAGATCTCCGACAACGTGCGCGGCGCGCTCTGGGCCAAGCTGGTTTTGAACTGTGCCTACAACGCGCTGTCGGCGGTGTCGCAGCTGCCCTACGGCGAGCTCGTGAAGGGCGTGGGCGTCGCCGACGTGATCCGCGACGTGGTCGCCGAATGTCTTGCGGTGGCGAAGGCCGAAGGCGTCGTCATTCCGGGCGACACCGATGCGGCCCTGCGCGGCATCGCGCAGTCGATGCCGTCGCAATACTCATCGACCGCGCAGGACCTCGCGCGCGGCAAGCTCAGCGAGATCGACCACCTCAACGGCCTGGTCGTGCGCCGCGGCGAAGCGCTCGGCGTGCCCGTGCCGGCCAACCGCGTGCTCTTCGTGATGGTCAAGCTGCTCGAAGGCAAGCAGCGGCCTCACTGAGTTCGTCTTTTCGTGAAACACCGCGGAACCGGCTCTGCCGGGCCGCAGGTGTTGCCCCCGGTAGGGGGTAGGAGAAGCGACACGAAGTGCGCGGAGCCTGGGGGCGAGCCCTATCCAGGCATCGGTTCGCGCATGGTGACGAACTCTTCGGCGCCCGTCGGGTGAATGCCGATGGTGCTGTCGAAGATCGCCTTCGTCGCGCCCGCGCGCATCGCCACCGCAAAGCCTTGCACGACTTCGCCCGCGTCCGCGCCCACCATGTGCAGGCCCACCACGCGGTCGCTCTTCTTGTCCACGACCAGCTTCATGAAGGTGCGTTCGCTCCGGCCCGAGAGCGTGTGGCGCAGCGACTTGAATTCGCTGGAGAACACCGCGACCTCGCCGAACTTCGCGCGCGCGTCCAGCTCGGTGTAGCCGCAGGTGCCGATGTTCGGGTGGGTGAACACGGCCGTGGGAATGAACTCGTAGTCCATGCGGCGCTTGCCCTTGCCGAACAGTTCGTCGACCACCACCATCGCCTCGGCCAGCGCCACCGGCGTGAGCTGCACGCGCGTGGAGACATCGCCCACCGCGTAGATCGACGGCACCGAGGTGCGGTAGTGCGCATCGACCGCGATCGCGCCGTTCTCGTCGAGCTTCACGCCCGCCGCCTCGAGGCCCAGGCCTTGCGTGTTGGGCACGCGGCCGGTGGCGAAGAGCACCGTGTCGGCTTCGATCTGTTGGCCGCGCGCGAGCGTGACGACCAGGCCGTTCGGACCGCGCGCGATCAGCGAGGCCTCGCAGTTCAGGCGCACGTCCACGCCCGCCTTGCCCATCTCGTTCGCGAGGAACTGCCGCACGTCGTCGTCGAAGCCGGTGAGCAGGTGCGCGCGGCGGTGCAGTTGCGTCACCTTGGAACCCAGCCCGTTGAAGATCGAGGCGAACTCGCACGCGATGTAGCCGCCGCCCACCACCAGCAGGCGCTTGGGAAACGGGTCGAGGTCGAACATCGCATCCGACGTCACGATGTGCTCGCGGCCCGGAATGTCCGGCACGTAGGGCGTGCCGCCCGTGGCCACGAGAAGGTGGCGCGCGGTGTGGCGCTTGCCGTCGATTTCCACCGTGTGGCCGTCGATCAATTGCGCCCATCCGGTGACGAGCGTCACGCCCGAGTTCTTCAGCAGCGAGGCATAGATGCCGTTGAGCCGGCCGATCTCTTTCGCGCGCTGCGACTTGAGGTGGGCCCAGTCGAACTGCGGCTCGGCCGGCAGCGTCCAGCCGTAGCCCGCGGCCTCCTCGAACGATTCGGCATAGCCCGCGGCATAGCTGTAGAGCTTCTTGGGGATGCAGCCCACGTTGACGCAGGTGCCGCCGAGATCGGCGGCTTCGGCCAGGCCCACGCGGGCGCCGGTTTGTGCCGCCATGCGCGCGGCGCGCACGCCGCCGCTGCCGCCGCCGATGACGAAGAGGTCGAAGTCGAATGTGGGCATGAGAAGAGGCTCCTTTCGGGCGACTGTAGCGGCCGGCCGATGGCAGTGCTGCCGGCGGGACTTGGCGCGGTTCGGCCCCGCCGGAACGCGAGCGAGAATTCGCCTTGCAACGAGAGGGACACTCCATGAAGAACAACAGCAGCACCCGGGCTCGGGCGGGCAAGACATCGCGCTGGCTATCGGTACTGGCGTTGTGCGCGGTGGCCGTCGCGCCCATGCCGGCCGATGCGCAGCTCGCGCGCAAGCCCTCCTTCTACCAACAGCAGAACCAGCCGCAGCCCGAAGGCCCGGCCGCCCAGCTCGTGCCGCGCCCCGCGGTGCCCGCGTCGCTCCCGGCGCTGCGCAGCCAGGGCGACTTCGACACGCTCGCGCGCGTCTACGACCCGGGCACGCCGATGCAGCTGGCCCATGTGCTCTTCGTCATCGACCGTCAAGCGAAGCCCGTGCGCACCCACTACATCGACACGCCGCGCTACCAGCTGCACGTGCGCTTCGTGCGCGACACCGGCCTCTCGCCGCGCGCGGGCAAGCGCGAAATCGACCGCAACTACCTCGTGCCCGATCGCCGCTTCCTCTTCGGCACGCTGAGCTGGCAGCAGAACATCAGCACCTTCACCTACGAATTATGGGAAGGCGATCAGCTCACCGCGCCGCTGCTCAGGCAAGCCGATGCGCAGGTGAAGGCCAGCTTCTTCGCGCCCGTGAAGTTCAAGACCAATTCCACGTTGCACGAGCGCGTGGCCAAGGAAGCGGGCATCGACTTCGTGAGCCAGGAGGCGCTGATCCGCGAGCAGCCATTCATGCCGATGAACCTCGGCACCGCGACCGGCCGCGTGCGCATCGTGGACGACGCGTCGGGCCTGAACGCGCTCCTGCCCGACGACATCGCCGTGCTGCGCCAGGTGCCGATCAACCTGCCGCCCGTGGCCGGCGTGCTGACCGAGCGGCCATCGACGGCGCTCTCGCATGTCAACCTGCTGGCCAAGGGCTGGGGCATTCCGAATGCCTATGTGCGCGACGCGGCCACGGTGCTGCGCGAGCACGCGGGCCAGTGGGTGGCGCTCAAGGTCGCGGCCTCGGGCTACCAGTTGCGCCGCCTCACCGCGGAAGAAATCGCGGCGCTCCCGCCGCGCACCGTGCGCACCGCGGCCACGGGCGCCGTGCCCGGAAGCGACAGGGCCGTGAAGCCCGATCTGCGCGAGACCCGCCTGCTGCCGCTCGCGTCTCTGCGCGCGCGCCACAGCGCGCAGTGCGGCTCCAAGGCCGCGAACCTCGGCGCGGTGCTGGCCGCGCGCATTCCATCCACGACAGTGCCCGACGGCTTCTGCATTCCGTTCGCGCACTACGACCGCTTCATGGGGGCGAACGGCCTGGCCGAGCGCATCGCGCAGATGCAGCAGCAGCCCGGCTTCGCGAGCGATCCGCAGGTGCGGCAGAAGGCACTCGCGCAATTGCGGGAGGAGATCGCGAAATGGCCTGTCGATGCCGCCACCGCAGCGTCGTGGCGCGCCGCATGGCAGTCGCAACTCGGTGGCAATGGTGTTTTCGTGCGCAGTTCCTCCAACTCCGAAGACCTGCCCGGCTTCAGCGGCGCGGGGCTCTACACCACGGTGCCCAACGTGAAGACCGGCGACGCGCTCGAACTCGCGGTCAAGAAGGTCTGGGCCTCGGTGTTCAACCCCGAGGCCTGGGAGGCTCGCAGCGCCGCGGGCTTTGGCGCCGAGTCGGTGCTGATGGGCGTGTTCGTGCAGAGCGCCATCGACGCGACCAACGCGGGCGTGATGATCACGCGCGACCCCTTCGACGCGGGCCACCCGCACGTCACCTACATCTCGGCCAAGCGCGGCATCGGCATCCGCGTGGTCGAGGGCCAGCGCGTGGCGGAGCAGGTGATGTATTCGAGTTGGTCGAAGGCGATCCAGGTGCTGAGCCGTTCGGCCGAGGAGACGGCGCTGCAGCTGGACAAAGACGGTGGCGTGAAGGAGGTGCCGGTGGAGCAGGGGCGCAACGTGCTGACCGATGAACTGGTGGTGCGGCTTGCCAATGTGGGCGCGGCGGTGAAGCGCACGTTCAATGCCGTTGACCAGGACATCGAATGGGCGACGGTGGGCGACAGGATCGTGCTGTTGCAGGCGCGGCCGTACGTGGAGCGGCGGCGCTAGTCAGGGTTTGGCGCACGACGCGCCCGCAACCGTCACCGGCATGGTCCACGTGCGTTGCCGGAACCGGGTCGGCATGCTGAGCGGCGTTCCTTTCTGCTCGGCGGTCTGGCCGTAGAAGTCCGAACTGCAGGTGCCGCCGGCGCGCAGCAGGAACACGTAGTGCCTGCCGGGCTCCGGCGTGAAATCGACGATCGGCGTGCAGCGGCGGGTGGTCTTGGCGGCGACCAGCCCGCCGACGATGCCTTGCCCGGCCAGCGGGTTCTTGTATTGCAGCGCCATCGAGACGGCCACCCGCTTGCCCGTGGCGACCTTGATCGTGCGCCGCGCCTTCGGCTCGAGGGTGTCGACGGGGCGCAGGCCGGTGCACTCCACCGGGTCGTCGAAGGCCTGGACCACCCCGGGCACCTCCGCTTCGTTGCGGAATTCGATGGTGCTGGTCGGGCCTTCCCCGGGTTCCTGGTAGCTCGTGGCGCAGCCTGCCAGCGCCAGGCCCGCGAGCAGCGCCGCGCAGGCGCCGGTGTGCGAAGCGGCCTTCATTTGTAGAGCAGCTGCGGCAGCCACAGCCCGATCTGCGGCCAGACGTAGAGCATCACGATCGCCAGCACCTGGATGCCCATGAACGGCAGCATGCCCAGGAAGATCTGGTTGAGCGTGACGTGCGGCGGGCTCACGCCCTTCAGGTAGAACGCCGCCATCGCCACCGGCGGCGAAAGAAAGGCGGTCTGCAGGTTCAGCGCCACCAGCAGCCCGAAGAACAGCGGATCGACGCCGAAGTTGTCCAGCAGCGGAATGAAGATGGGCATGAAGATCACGATGATCTCGGTCCACTCCAGCGGCCAGCCCAGGAGGAAGATGATTACCTGGCTCAGCACGAGGAACTGCACCTTCGTGAGGTTCATGCTCAGTACCCATTCCTCTACCAGCGCCTGCCCGCCCAAGAGGGCGAACGCGGCCGAGAAGATGGCCGAGCCCACGAAGAGCCAGCACACCATGGCCGAGGTCTTGGCCGTGAGGAAGACCGACTCCTTGAGCACCGTGAGATTGAGCCGCCGGTAGGCCGCGGCCAGCAGCATGCCGCCCAGCGCCCCCATGGCCGCCGCCTCGGTCGGCGTGGCCAGGCCCAGCACGATGGAGCCGAGCACCGAGAGAATCAAGAGCATCAGCGGGAAGAACGACGCCAGCAGCATCTTGAAGATCTCGAGCCGCGCGAAGCTCAGGAACAGGTAGAAGAGCGCCGTGATCGCGCCGAACACCGCGAAGGTCGCGATCCACCAGGTGGGAGCGGCGCGGTACGTCGGGCCTTCGGCGGCTGCGGCAGATGCAGCAGATGCGGCAGATGCAGCGGCCGCTGGCTGCGCGCCGGGTGGCGCGGCGAGCGTGGACGAATCGGATGCCGCGGGCGGCGGGGATGCGGCCTCGCCGCTCGGCGGCTCCGCGAGGCCGCCTTCGCTTGGCGGTTCCTGCAATCCACCTTCCGCCGGCGGCTCCTGGAGCCCGCCCTCGGCCGGCGGTTCCGCAAGGCCGCCCGAGCTCGCGGCACGATTGCTCCCGCGTGCCGCGCCGATCTCCTCGATCTCGTAGCGCGCCTCGGCCTCCACGGTGGTCACCGCGCGGTAGCTGAAGCCGGCCAGCAGCGCGAACACGATGGCCGGCAGCGCCACGATGCTCAGCTGCCGCAGCACGTGCGAGAACGGCACCTCGGCGTTGCGCCGGCCCTTGAGCAGCCCGACCAGCGCGTGCGCCGTGGGGCTTGCGGCCAGCCGCTGCGACAGCGGCGGCAGCGGCACCACGCGATCGGCCGCCGAGAGCGGCGGTGCCCATTGGGGCTTGAGCTTGGCGATCAGGATCACGTACAGGATGTACAGGCCGGCGAGCATGAGCCCGGGGAAGAACGCGCCCGCGTAGAGCTGCACCACCGAGACGCCCGCCGTTGCACCGTACACGATCAGCAGCACCGAGGGCGGAATCAGGATGCCCAGGCACCCGCCCGCCGTGATCGCGCCCGCGGCCAGCGGCACGCTGTAGCCGCCG
This sequence comes from Variovorax sp. AC194, assembly GCF_979257995.1. Taxonomy (NCBI): domain Bacteria; kingdom Pseudomonadati; phylum Pseudomonadota; class Betaproteobacteria; order Burkholderiales; family Comamonadaceae; genus Variovorax; species Variovorax sp. AC194. Next base: position 691,606 of record NZ_OZ409823.1, read on the forward strand.
CGCAGCATCGCGGGCAGCGCGAGCAGCCCCATCAGCGTGACCACCGCGCCCACGATGCCGGTGGCCGTGGCGAAGATCGTGCAGGTGACCAGCGTGGCCACGGCCAGCGCGCCGGGCAGCCGCGCGAGTGCCAGGTGCAGGCTCTTGAAGAGCGACTCGATCAGGTTCGCCCGCTCCACCAGGTAGCCCATGAAGACGAACAGCGGCACGGCGATCAGCACGTCGTTGGCCATCGTCTTGTAGGCCGACTGCACCATCAGGTCGAGCGTGCGGTGCCAGTCGCGGTCGTAGGCCATGAAAGTGAAGAGCATGCCCATGCCCATCAGCGTGAAGGCGGTGGGAAAGCCCAGCATGATCGCCACCACCACCAGCGACAGCATCAGGAGGCCCAGGTGGCCGTTGGTGATGGTCTCCGCGCGCAGCAGCACGGTGGCCGCGCCGATCACGATCAGCGCCATGAAGGTGAGGCCGAACCAGAGTTCGCGGCGGATCTTCATCGCGCGGCCCCCCCGGCTTCGTTGGCGACGACCACGCGGTCGAGCGCGGCGATGTCGGCGTCCTTCACGTGCACCATTTCCTTGAGCTTCTGGACGTCCACTTCCTCGACGTCCTGCTCGCGAGAGGGCCAGGCGCCGTTGCGGATGCACTGCACGCAGCGGATGATCTCCACGATGCCCTGCAAGAGCAGCGTGAAGCCCGCGAGAGGAATGATGAACTTGAACGGATACAGCGGCAGCGGCTCGGCCGAGAAGGTCTGCTCGCGGATCGCGAGCGCCTCGCTCGCGTAGACCCACCCGGCCCAGGTCAGCGCGACGATGCCCGGCAGGAAGAAGACGATGTAGAGCGTGAGGTCGACCAGCGCCTGCGTGCGCGGACGAAAGAAGCCGTAGAGCACGTCGCCGCGCACGTGGCCGTTCTTGGAGAGCGTGTACGCCCCGGCGGTCATGAACATGGCGCCGTACAGCATGATCTGCGCATCGAGCACCCAGGCATGCGGGTGGTTCAGCACGTAGCGCGAGAACACCTCCCAGCTGATCAGCAGCGTGAGCAGCAGGACGCACCAGGCGAAAGTCTTGCCGATCCATGTAGAGAACCGGTCGACCGCCAACAGGAAAGATTGCATCGGAACGAACTCCTCGCCGCGCGGCGTGCGCAGCTTGCGTGCAGGCATGAAAGAGGGCACCCCGCGGGTGCCCTTCGCGTCACAGGAAGCGCATCAGGACTTCTTGGCCTGCCGTCCGAAGTAGTGGTTGTAGGCCATCTTGAAATCGACCGAGTAGTCGTTCTGCCACTGGCCCGCGCGCTCGGCGAAGGCGCGCTGCGAGTCGAGCACCTTCTTGAACAGCGGGTTCTCGGTCGACTTCTTGGCGATGGTCTTGTCCCATGAGGCCAGCTGTGCGCGCAGCACCGAGTCGGGCGTCTTGTAGAACTTGATGCCGCTCTTCTTCAACTCCTCGTAGTCCTTGGAGTTGCGGTCGATCGCCTTCCAGCTCATGTCGGCGCTCGCGGCCTGCGTGGCGTACTCGATCACCGCCTTGAGTTCGGGCGGCAGCGCGCGCAGCTTGGGGCCGTTCCACAGCACCTCGAACTGCTCGCCGCTCTGGTGGAAGCTCTGCAGCATGCAGTTCTTGGCCACGTCGGGAAAGCCCAGCACCCTGTCGCTGGAGGCGTTGTTGAACTCCGCCGCATCGATCAGGCCGCGGTCCAGCGCGGGCACGATCTCGCCGCCGGGCAGCGGGTTCACGGCCGCGCCCATGTCGGTGAACACATCCACCGCCAGGCCCACGGTGCGGAACTTCAGGCCCTTCATGTCCTCGGCCCTGGCCACCGGCTTCTTGAACCAGCCCAGGGGCTGCGTGGGCATCGGGCCGTAGAGGTAGGAGGCCACGTCCAGGTTCAGGCTCTTGTAGATCTCCTCCATCAGCGCCTTGCCGCCGCCGTAGGTGTGCCAGGCCAGCACCATGTTGGCGTCCATGCCGTAGCCCGGGCCCGAGCCCCAGAGCGCGAGCGCCGAGTTCTTGCCGTACCAGTAGGCGACCACGCCGTGGCCGCCGTCCAGCGTGCCCTTGGCCACCGCGTCCAGCAACTGGAAGGCGGGCACCACCGAGCCGGCCGGCAGCACTTCGATCTTCAGGCGGCTGCCGGCCATGTCGTTGATCTTCTTGGCGTAGTCCTGCGCGTATTCGTGGAAGATGTCCTTCGCCGGCCAGGTGCTCTGAAAGCGCAGCGACGTGGTCTGCGCCATGCTGACCATCGGCGCCGACATGGCGCCTGCAGCAACGGCGGCACCTTTCAGAAGGTTGCGGCGGCGGGGTGATTTGCTCTCTGTCATGTTGTCTCTCTCCATACAAGTTCTGACTGAAAAACCCTGCCCGCCTCTTGGAGTTATGTTTGACAGGCCCAAGCCCGATCTTTGGCGCGCGCGAAAACGCGACAAACAGGGTTTTCACGAACTGGTGAAAAATTCCACCATCCGGCGAGGGCGCCGGGCCAGGTAAAGACGACCGCCGCCCCTGAAGTAACCCTAATGATTGGAAGGATGCAAAGAGATGACTGAACCCGTTGGTGAAAAGGGCTACGCCGGCGACGTATCGCCCGAGCAGGCCGCGCAATGGCTCACGAGCGGCGAGGCCGTGCTCGTCGATGTGCGCACCGACGCCGAGCGCGAGTGGGTCGGCTATGTGCCGGGCGCCGTACCGCTGGCGTGGAAGCAATGGCCGGGCATGGCGCTGAACCCTGCGTTCGACGATGGGGTGCGCGCTGCGGCTGATGGCGGCAAGAAACTGGTGCTGTTGTGCCGAAGCGGTGTGCGCTCGATTGCCGCTGCGAAGCGCGCCACGGAATTGGGGCTCGAGGCTTACAACATCCTCGAAGGCTTCGAAGGGAATCCGGACGAGAGCGGTCATCGCGGACAGATCGGCGGCTGGCGCAAGCGCGGGCTGCCCTGGAAGCAGAGCTAGCTAGCGTTTTTCGGGGCGGCACTCCCGCCGACGGTGGGCTCTGTTTCGCGAATGTCCCCCGGCTTCGCCTCCTCCTTGATTTCGCGAAACAGAGCCCACCATCGGCGGGAGCGCTTTCAGAGCAGTCGTTAATCGCCGATCACCCACAGCGTGCCCGAGTGCGCAGGGCATCGGGTGCTCCCCGCAGCGAAATCAAGGAGGAGGGCGAAGCCCGGGGGACATTCGCGGAGGGGAGTACCCGTTGGCCTGTGCACGCCGCCCCGAACAAACCCGCCCAAAAACAAAAAGGCCCACCGTTCCCAGTGGGCCTTTTCAATGCAGAGCCTGAAGAAAATCAGAGCGCCGGAATGCGCAGCTTCTGCCCCGGATAGATCTTGTCCGGGTGCGACAGCATCGGCTTGTTGGCTTCGAAGATCGCGTTGTACTTGTTGGCATCGCCGTAGTACTTCTTGGAGATGGCCGAGAGCGTGTCGCCCTTGACCACGTCGTGGTACTGCGCGGGCGGCGCGGCGGGCGCGACCAGGTTGTTGTCCACGCTCGTGACGTTGGCCACGTTGCCCGCGGCGAGCGCGGCTTTCTCGCTGGCTTCCTGCGAGGGCGCCTGGCCCGCCAGGGTCACCACGCCGCTGCTGGCGGTGTAGGTCACTTCGAGTGCGGTGAGACCGAGGTTCTGCGTCTCGATGTAGGTCTTGATGGCGGCTGCGGCCGCCGTGTTCGCATCGGGCGAGGCCGCCTGGGCCGACGAGCCGCCGAACAGTTTTTCACCGGCTTCCTTGATGAAACTGAGCAATCCCATGGTGTTCTCCTTGTGCCGTGGTGGTGGATGAATTTGCGAATGTAGCGGCGGAACGCCGTGCACGGTCGTAGGCCCATGCCGCGTGTGTCGGCGACGTGCCAGCAGGAATAACAACAAAGTCGCAATAATCCCGCGCATGGCATCCCCCTTCCTCGCAATCGACATCGGCAACACCCGCCTGAAATGGGCGCTCTACGACGGGGCGCATCCGGGCGCCGCGTTGCAGGCCTCGGGCGCGGAGTTCCTGGACCACATCGAACGCCTCGCCGACGGCCCCTGGGCCGACCTGCCCGCACCCGGCGCCATGCTCGGCTGCGTGGTGGCCGGCGACACCCTGCGGCGCCGCGCCGAAGAGCAGATCGTCGAGCGCTTCGACTGCGCGCCGCGCTGGGTGGTGTCCAGCGCCGGCGAGGCCGGCATCGTCAACGGCTACGACCACCCCACGCGCCTGGGCGCCGACCGCTTCGTGGCGATGATCGGCGCGCGCCATCGCATGCTCGCGCAAGGACCGGCGCGGCCGATGGTGGTGGTGCTGATCGGCACGGCCGTCACCGTAGAGGCGATCGATGCCGACGGCAGGTTCCTCGGCGGGTTGATCCTGCCGGGCCACGGCATCATGCTGCGCGCGCTGGAGTCGGGCACCGCGGGCCTGCATGTCCCGACGGGCGAGGTGCGCGAATTTCCCACCAACACGAGCGATGCGCTCACCAGCGGCGGCACCTATGCCATCGCGGGCGCGGTCGAGCGCATGGTGCAGCACGTGCGCTCGCACTGCGGCGAGGAGCCGGCCTGCTTCATGACGGGCGGCGCGGGCTGGAAGATGGCGCCCGTGATGAACGGGCACTTCGAGCTCGTCGAGAGCCTCATCATGGACGGCCTCCTGGTCATCGCCCGCGAACGGGCTTCTGCCTGAACTGAAGACGGATCAGGGGCGCGCGATCAGCGCCTCGGCCACCGCCTGGAACGCCGGCAACGTGAGCGGATCGTTCCCTCCGTTCGCCGCCACCGGGTGCGCGGCATAGCGCACGATCACCATCTCCGCCTTCGGATCGACATAGATGCTCTGGCCGTGGATGCCGCGCGCCATGTACGCGCCATGCGGGTTGTTCGAGACCCACCACATGTCGCGGTACGACCAGCCCGGCAGCAGCGCATAGCCGGCCTTGGCGAACTTGGCAGGGTCGCCGCCGCGCTGGATGTCTTCGACCACGGCCTTCGCGATGGCCTGTTGCCCGTTGGGCGCGCGCCCGCCGTTGCGCATGGTCTCGCCGAAACGCGCGAGGTCGCGCAGCACGGTGTTCAATCCGCCGCCGCCCGACTCGGTGCCGATGCGGTCGACCATGAAGTACGCGTCCTGCTCGGCGCCGATGCGGCGCCAGATCTTCTCGCTCAGGAGGTCGGCCAGCGACTGGTTGCTCGCGCGGCGAAGGATCCACGCGAGCACCTCGGCGTTCACCGTCTTGTAGGCGAAGGCGGTGTCGTGCGCACCTTCTTTCTTGAGCGTCACGAGGAATTCGTAGAACGACTTGGGGCCCGTGTAGTTCGGCCCCTGCGTCAGCATGCCGCCGGCGCGCGCGTAGTCCCAGATTTCGGCCTTCGGGTCGGCGTAGTTTTCCGAGTAGTGCACGCCGATGGTCATGTCCATCACCTGGCGCACGGTGGCGTCGCCGTACGCCGTGTCCTTGAGTTCCGGCAGGTACTTGGTGACCGGCGCCGACGGGTCGAGCTTGCCCTCGTCCGCAAGGATCGCCGCGAGCGTGCCGACGAAGGACTTGGTCACCGACATCGCGATGTGCGGCCGCTCGGGCGTGAGCGCGCCGAAGTACTTCTCGTAGACCACGCGGCCGCGGTGCATCACGAGGATGCCGTCGGTGTAGGTGCGCGGGATCATCTGCGCGAAGGTCACGGTCTCTTCGCTGCCGAGCGGCTTGAACGTGACGGCTTCGATGTCGTTGCGCGGCGCCGAAGGCAGCGGGCTCGCAGCGCCGCTGCCGCGCCACACGTTGGCCGTGGGCACCGTCTCGCGCACGTGCGAGAAGCTCCAGCGCGTGCGCGGAAACACGCCGCCCACCGGGTTGTCGAAGGTGATCTGCTTGTCGGGCGGGGGCGGAAAGCCCTTCATCCAGCCGAGCGCGTCGACCGAGGTGGCCGCGGGGTCGGGCAGCGCGGCGGGCGCGGGCGTCTGTGCAATGGAGGTGTTCACGGCGAGCAGGGTGAAGGCGGCGGCGACCGCCGTGCGTTGAAAGACAACAAAACGAAAGAATGGCATGCAATGGGCTCCGGTGAAAAAACGGGATTCATGCAACTGGCGAGATTCAGTCGGGAGGCACCGCAGAACCGGCTTTGCCGGGCTGCAGGTGTCGCCCCCGGTAGGGGGAAGGAGAAGCGACACGAAGTGCGCGAAGCCTGGGGGCGAGCTTTGCCTATCGACCGCTGAAACGCGCGGGACGCCGCTCGACGAAGGAGCGCACGCCTTCGGCCGCGTCCTCGCTGTTGGAGAGGCGCTTTTGCGTCTCGATGAATTCCGCGACGGCCGCGAGCGGCCCGTGCTCGATGGCCTTGATCACGTTGAGGCGCGTGGCCACCACCGCGAGCGGCGCCTGCGCCGCGATGCGCTGCGCAATGGCCAGCGCCGCATCGAGCTCCTGCCCGGCCGGCACCACCTTCTGCACGAAGTGGAGGCGATAGGCCTCGGCACTGTCGAACTCGTCGGCCGTGAGCAGGTGCAGCATCGCATTGCCCACGCCCGCGCGCTCGGCCATGCGCAGCGTGGCGCCGCCCGTGGCCATGATGCCGCGCTGCACTTCCATCTGCGAGAAGCGGCAGTTGTCGGCCGCCACCACGATGTCCGCGCCCAGCATCAGCTCGATGCCGACCGTGAAGCAGATGCCCTTGACGGCCACCACCATCGGCTTGGTGCGGCGGCGGTAGTCGGGCAGGCCGAAGTCGTGCGGCTCCACGAGGCCGGCGGGAATCGCCTTCTCGCCGCGCTTCATGTACTCGGTGACCGCGGGCAGATCCAGGCCCGCCGTGAAGTGGTCGCCGAAGGCATGCAGCACGCCCACGCGCAGGTCCGGGTCGTCGTCAAGGCGCGTGTAGGCCTCTGCGAGCTGCTTGAACATCGGCGGCGTCCAGCCGTTGCGCTTGGCCGGGCGGTTGATGCCGATCAAGAGCACGTGGCCGAGCACCTGGGTGTCGATGCAGCCTTCTGCGGGCGGGGTGGTGGGCGTGGCGGTCATGGCGTTTGTCTCCTTGTTTTTATGGAACGCCGGCTCAGTACACGTACACGCCGCGGCCGGTCTTGCGGCCCAGCTGGCCGGCCGCGACCATTTCCTTCAACAGCGGGCAGGGGCGGTACTTGGAGTCGCCGAACTGATCGAGGTAGACCTCCATCACGGCCAGGCACACGTCCAGGCCGATCATGTCCGCGAGTGCCAGCGGGCCGATGGGCTGGTTGCAGCCCAGCTTCATGCCGGCATCGATGTCCTCGGCCGTCGCGATGCCCTCGGACAGCACGAAGAAAGCCTCGTTGATCATCGGCACCAGGATGCGGTTGACCACGAAGCCCGGCGCGTTCTTCACCGTGATCGGCGACTTGCCCAGCTTCTCGGCCAGCGCCTTCACGGCGTCGTGCGTGGCATCGCTCGTGAGGTAGCCGCGGATCAGTTCCACCAGCGCCATCATCGGCACCGGGTTGAAGAAGTGCATGCCGATGAAGCGGTCGGGGCGCGAGGTAGCGGCCGCCAGTTGCGTGATCGAGATCGACGAGGTGTTCGACGCGACGATCACCTCGGGGGCGAGCAGCTCGTCGACTTGCTTGAGGATCTTGAGCTTGAGCGCGTGGTTCTCGGTGGCGGCCTCGATGACGAGTTGCGCGCCCTTCAGGTCGTCGTAGTTGGTCGAGCCCTTGATCAGCGCGAGCGCGGCGCTCTTCTGCTCTGCAGTGAGCTTTTCCTTCTTGATGAGCCGGTCGAGGCTGCCCGAGATGGTGGCGATGCCCTTGTCGACGGCGGCCTGCGCCACATCGATCATCACCACGTTGACGCCGGACACCGCGCAGGCCTGCGCAATGCCATTGCCCATCGTTCCGGCGCCGATGATGCCGACGGTCTGGATCGTCATGAGAAAACTCCTTGGAAGTACAAAAAACGGGAAGGGGGAGCGGGTGGGGCGCAGGGCGGCCACCGCAGGAAAACATCGATTGTGAAGCAGCCCCGCGGGCGCGCCGTTACCGCACGCGACACCGGCGCCCCACCGGTGGCTTACAGTGCGGCGGTTGCTGTTTCTTCTCTCTTTTTCTCTCTCTTTTCGACTTCGACCATGACCACCCTCGGCACCCCCCTTTCTCCCTCCGCCACCCGCGTGATGCTGCTCGGCTCCGGCGAACTCGGCAAGGAGGTGCTGATCGCCCTGCAGCGCCTGGGCGTCGAGACCATCGCGGTGGACCGCTACGAGAACGCGCCCGGCCAGCAGGTGGCCCACCACGCGCGCACCATCACCATGAGCGACCCGGCGCAATTGAAGGCGCTGATCGAGGCCGAGAAGCCCATGCTCGTGGTGCCCGAGATCGAGGCCATCGCCACGCAAACGCTGCAGGAACTGGAAGACGCGGGCGTCGTGCGCGTGATTCCCACGGCCCGCGCCGCCCGCCTCACGATGGACCGCGAAGGCATCCGCCGCCTGGCCGCCGAGACGCTGGGCGTGCCCACCAGCCCCTACAAGTTCTGCGACTCGCTGGCCGAGTTGCAGGCGGCCATCGACGGCGTGGATGGAAAAGGAATTGGCTACCCCTGCATCGTCAAGCCCGTGATGAGCAGCTCCGGCAAGGGCCAGAGCAAGATCGACGGCCCCGCCGACGTGCAGAAGGCCTGGGACTACGCCATGGCCGGCGGCCGCGTGAGCCATGGCCGCGTGATCGTCGAGGGCTTCATCGACTTCGACTACGAGATCACGCTCCTGACCGTGCGCGCGAAGGACGCGGCCGGCGGGGTGGAGACGAAGTTCTGCGACCCCATCGGCCACGTGCAGGTGAGCGGCGACTATGTGGAAAGCTGGCAGCCGCACCCCATGGCACCGGCCGCGCTGCAGAAGGCGCAACAGATCGCAGAGGCCGTGACGGCCGACCTGGGCGGCCAGGGCCTCTTCGGCGTGGAGCTGTTCGTCAAGGGCGACGAGGTCTGGTTCAGCGAGGTGAGCCCGCGCCCGCACGACACCGGCATGGTCACCATGGCCACGCAATGGCAGAACGAGTTCGAGCTGCACGCGCGCGCCATCCTCGGCCTGCCGGTCGATACCTCGCTCAAGAGCCCGGGCGCGAGCGCGGTGATCTATGGCGGCGTGGACGCCACCGGCATCGCCTTCGACGGCGTGGCCGAGGCGCTGCAGGTGCCCGGCAGCGACATCCGCCTGTTCGGCAAGCCCGAGAGCTTTCTCAAGCGCCGCATGGGCGTGGCGCTGGTGCATGCGGCCGACACCGACACGGCGCGCAAGCTCGCCAAAGAGGCCGCCTCGCGCGTCAAACCGCGCAAGGGCTGATCCTCCTCTCTCCTTGTTGAAGCGCACGCGACAGCCGTAGCCAGTTTTCGCAAGCCGCGCCGCAAGGGCGCGGGCATGGTTGCGGGTCTTGCCGGGAGGCCGAGGTGAAGGGGCGGGTGCATGCGGATACCGCGCATGCGCGATGCGCTCCACACTGGGCGCCCGCTCGATCCACCGGAGACACCATGCTGCATCCCCAGGCGCGCGCCTTGCTCGACTTCATCGAGGCGCGCGGCATTCCGCCGACCCACACCCTCTCGCCCGCCGATGCGCGCGCCTTCTACCGCGAGCGCCGCGCCGCGACGCAGCCACTGCCCGCGGAAGTGGCCGAGGTGCGCGACCTCGCGGCGGATGGCCCCAACGGCACCATCCCGGTGCGGCTCTACAGGCCGCTGGGTTCGGGCGCCGGCCCGCTGCCGGTGCTGGTGTACTACCACGGGGGTGGCTGGGTTATCGGCGACCTCGACACGCACGACGTGCTGTGCCGGGAGCTGGCCAACGGCGCGGGCTGCGCGGTGGTCGCGGTCGACTACCGCATGGGCCCCGAGCACCGCTTTCCCGTCGCCGTGGACGACGTGCTGGCCGCCACGCGCTGGGTGCGCCGCGAAGCCGCGACGCTGGGGCTCGACGCGAGCCGCCTGGCGGTGGGCGGCGACAGCGCGGGCGGCAATCTCGCGGCCGTGGTGGCGATGGCCGCACGCGATGCCGGCGACCTGCCCATCGCCTTCCAGCTGCTGATTTACCCGGCCACCGACATGCGTCGCGGCCACCCGTCGCACCAGGCGAACGGGCAGGGGTACCTGCTGACGCGCGACACGATGACGTACTTCCACGACCACTACATCACCGACGCGAAGCACGACCTGGACTGGCGCGCCTCGCCGCTCCTGCACACCGACCTGTCGAGGCTGCCGCCCGCGCTCGTGATCACCGCCGGCTACGACCCGCTGCGCGATGAGGGCCTCGCGTATGCGGAGGCGCTCACCGCCGCCGGCAACCGCGCGAACTACGTGTGCTTCGAGCGGCAGATCCATGGCTTCATCACCATGGGCAAGGTGCTCGATGAGGCCAACACGGCCGTCGCGCTTTGCGCCACCGAGTTGCATCGCGCGTTCGCGCAAGCCTAGGGAAAGTCCCCGCGCAAATGCATGCCGCGCAGCAGGGTTGCGCCGCTACGATCCAGCCAACACGAGGCCGCTCAGCGCTGGGCAGGCCGGACCCGATGCAGGAGACAAACACCATGCAGCGAGCAAGGAATGCGCCCCCGGAAAACGGTGGCGCACGGCAGGGCGAACGCCTCATGTGGCTCACGCCGCAGCGCGTGTTCTACGCCGGCCTGCTCGGTGCGGCGGCCGAGCGCACGATGGGCGGGCACGGCGTGTACGTGTCGCCCGCGGGCGTACCGCCGATCCGCATCCGCATCGGTGGCGGCGCCTGGCAGGCGGGCGAACTCATCGTGGTGCCGCCGCAGGTGCCGCACCATGTCGAGAGCCCGCACCCGCTCATCTTCAACCTGCTGGTCGAATCGGAATCGGTCGATCCCGCGCGCATGCCTGCCTTCATGCAGCACTGCGGCCCGGTCGATGCGCCGGCGTTCGTCCAGCGCGTGCGCGCTGCCCATGCGCACCTGCTCGCCGCCTCGGGGCGCGGCATCGATTTCGACGGCTTCGATTTCGATGCGCTTCTCTTCGGCGGGGCGCTCGCGCCGCGCGTGCTCGATGCGCGCATCCGCCGCGTCATCGACGCGCTCGTGGCCGACCCGGCCGCGCCTACTTCGGCCGAAGACTGCGCGGCCTCGGTGCACCTGTCGTTCTCGCGCTTCCTGCATCTCTTCAAGCAGGAAACCGGCATGGCGTTTCGCGCCTTCCGCGCCTGGAAGCGCGCGCGCAGCCTGCTGCGCTACGTGCGCCAGACCACCACGCTCACCGACATCGCGCTCGACACCGGCTACCCCGACTCGACGCACTTCAGCCATTCGATCCGCCAGGTCTACGGGCTCAAACCCAGCGACATCCTGGCCGGCTCGCGCCGCCTCGCGCTGCACGACGCGGCCGGCGGCTTCAGGCAGTAGGCGAGAGACGGGCGCCCCATGCAGATCCTCCAACTCCTGCTGTCGGGCATTGCGCAAGGGTGCATCTACGGGCTGATCGCGCTCGGGTTCGTGCTGATCTACAAGGCCACCGAAACCGTGAGCTTCGCGCAGGGCGACCTGATGATGCTCGGCGCCTTCGGCGCGTTCGCGGGCATGTCGCTCTTCGGCATGCCGTTCTGGCTTGCGGCGATCCTGGCGGTGGTGGCGATGGCCGCCTTCGGCGTGCTGCTGGAGCTGGCGGTGATCCGCCCGATCCTGGGGCAGCCGCAGTTCTCCATCGTGATGCTGACCATCGGCATCGCGTATGTGGCGCGCGGCCTCATCACCATGGTGCCGGGCATCGGCACCGAGACCCACACGCTGCCCGTGCCCTACAAGGACCAGATCTGGAAGCTGGGCGAGCTCGTGGTCAACCTGGAGCAGCTGGCGATCATCGTCGCCACGGCCATCCTGTGCGCGCTGCTGTTCGCGATGTTCCGCTACAGCAAGCTGGGCATCGCGATGCAGGCCTCCTCGCAGAACCAGCTGGCGGCCTACTACATGGGCATTCCGGTGAAGCGGCTCAACGGGCTGGTGTGGGGGCTCGCGGCCGCGGTCGCGGCCATCGCGGGCATGCTGCTCGCGCCCATCACCTTCGTGCACGCGAACATGGGCTTCATCGGGCTGAAGGCCTTTCCGGCGGCGGTGGTGGGCGGCTTCGGCAGCCTGCCGGGCGCGATCGTCGGCGGGCTGGTGATCGGCATCGTCGAATCGTTCGCGGGGTTCTATCTGCCCGATGGCTTCAAGGACACGGCGCCCTACATCGTGGTGCTGCTGATGCTCATGATCAAGCCCAACGGTCTCTTCGGCGAAAAGCTGCGCAAGAAAGTCTGAACGTTCATGCGCTTCATCTTCAAGACCAGCTACGACCAGGACATCCGCCTCGCGCGGCACGGCGGCCATGTGTTCTGGTACGGCCTACTCGTCGCGTTCCTCATCGCCGCGCCGTGGGTGATCGAGGAGTACTGGCTCGCGCAGCTGACCTTCGTGCTGATCTACGGCATCGTTGGCCTGGGCTTGATGCTGCTGGCGGGCTTCACGGGGCAGTTCTCCATCGGGCACGCGGCATTCCTCGGCACGGGCGCCTACACGCAGGGCGTGCTGACCAACATGGGCGTGCCGTTCCCGCTCGCGCTGCTCGCGGCCGCGGCGTTGTCGGCGGCGGTGGGTGTGGTGGTCGCCTTGCCGGCGCTGCGCGTGAAGGGCATCTACCTGGGCATCGCGACGCTGTCGTTCGGCTTCATCGTCGAGGAAGTGTTCGCGCGGTGGGAGAGCGTCACGGGCGGCAACGCGGGGCTGCATGTGAAGTCGCCGCAGCTCTTCGGCTGGTCGCTGGGCTCGGGCGACGGCTTCTATTTTTTGTGCCTGGTGGTGGCGGTGCTCAGCACGCTGGGCATCCTCAACCTGCTGCGCTCGCCCACGGGCCGCGCCTTCGTCGCGATTCGCGATTCGGAGATCTCGGCGCAGAGCATGGGCATCCACCTCGCGCGCTACAAGACGATGTCGTTCGCGATCTCGGCCGCGCTCGCGGGGCTGGGCGGCGCGCTGTACGCGCACAAGCTGAGCTTCATATCGCCGGACCAGTTCAACATCCTGCAGTCGATCGACCTCTTGCTGATGGTGGTGATCGGCGGCCTGGGCTCGGTGCACGGCGCGTTCCTCGGCGCGATCTTCCTGATCGCGATGCCGCAGCTCATCTCGATGGGCAAGGACTGGCTGCCGGCCGTGATCGGCCAGGCGCCCGGCCTGCAGGGGCTGGTGTACGGCGTGGTGCTGATCACGTTCGTGCTGTTCGAGCCGCTGGGGCTCTACGGCCGGTGGCTCAAGGTCAGGACGTACCTGCAACTCTTTCCGTTCTACCGCAAGGGCCTCTTCAAGCGGCAGAAGTCGTTCACCAAATCGGACCGGCTGAGATGACGACGGGCAACGGCGACATCCTCCTTTCGGCGAAGGACCTGAGCGTGCGCTTCGGCGGCGTGCTCGCGGTCAACAAGGTGAGCTTCGACGTGCGGCGCGGCGAGGTGTTCACGCTGATCGGACCGAACGGCGCGGGCAAGACGACGGTGTTCAACCTCATCAGCCGCATCTACACGCCGACGACCGGCGAGATCACATGGCATGGCGCCGCAGCCGGCCCGCTCGCGCTGACGCAGCAGGCGCCGCATGCGATCGCGGCGCTGGGCATTGCGCGCACCTTCCAGAACATCGAGCTCTTCGAGCATGCGACCGTGCTGCACAACCTCCTGATCGGCCGTCACACGCACCGGCAGACGGGCTTCTGGCGCGAGGTGTTCTTCACGCCCGCCACGCGGCGCGCCGAGATCGCGGCGCGCGAGAAGGCCGAGCAGGTGATCGAGCTGCTCGACCTGCAGCATCACCGTGACTCGATGGTGGCGGGCCTGCCCTACGGCGTGCGCAAGGTGGTGGAGCTCGCGCGCGCGCTGTGCACCGAGCCCAAGCTGCTGCTGCTCGACGAGCCGTCGTCAGGCCTCAATGTCGAGGAGACGGCGGACATGGCGTTCTGGATCCAGGACATCCAGCACGAGCTGGGCGTCTCGGTGCTGATGGTCGAGCACGACATGTCGCTGGTCTCGAAGGTGTCCGACCGCGTGCTCGCGATGAACCAGGGCGAGGTGCTCGCGACCGGTACGCCGCGCGAGGTGCAGGCGGACGCGCGCGTCATCGAGGCATACCTCGGCACGGTGGACGACGTGAGCAGCTTGCGGAGGGTGGCGGCATGAGCGACGTCGTACTCCAGCTGCTGAACGTGGAAAGCGCCTACGGCCCGATCAAGGCCATCCGCGGCGTGAGCCTGAAGGTCAGGCAGGGCGAGATCGCCACGGTGCTCGGCTCGAACGGCGCGGGCAAGACGACGATCCTGAAGACCATCTCCGGCATCATCGATCCGCGCAAGGGCAGCATCGAGTTCCAGGGCAAGGACATCACCGCCAAGGACCCCGCCTTCATCGTGCAGCAGGGCCTGAGCCACGTGCCCGAAGGCCGCGAGGTGTTCCCGCTGCTCTCGGTGAAGGACAACCTGCTGATGGGCGCCTACACCCGCAAGGACCGCGACGGCGTCGCGCGGGACATGGAGACGGTCTACACGTACTTTCCCATCTTGCGCGAGCGCGCCACGCAGGACGCGGGGCTGCTCTCGGGCGGGCAGCAGCAGATGCTCGCGATCTCGCGCGCCATCATGGCCGCGCCGCATCTCATTCTTCTCGACGAGCCGAGCCTGGGCCTGAGCCCCAAGCTCACGAAGGAGATCTTCGAGATCGTGGTGCGCATCAACCGCGAGCGCGGCACCACCATTCTCCTGGTCGAGCAGAACGCCAACATGGCGCTCAACGCCGCCGACCACGGCTACGTGCTGGAGAACGGCCGCATCGTCATGGAGGACGCTTGCGACCGGTTGCGCGAGAAGGAGGACATCAAGGAGTTCTACCTCGGCGTGAAGGACGACGGCGTGCGCGGCGAGCGGCGCTGGAAAAAGAAGAAGAACTGGAGATGAGGCCATGAGCGCAGCGCCGGGCCGCCCCAAGCAAGCTCGCACCGCAGTGCGAAGCACGAAGGTTTTCGAATGAGCACTGTCGCACTGCGCGCTCCTGCCGGTCTCTGGGACCTGGCGCATCTTCAACCCCGGCTCGATGTCGTGGTGCCCGGCGACACGATTCCCGCGGTGTTCTGGAAGGCCGTGGAGATGCGCGGCGACAAGGTGTGGATGCGGCAGAAGGAGTTCGGCATCTGGCGCACCTGGACCTGGCGGCAGACCGCCCAGGCCGTGCGCGAGATCGCGGGCGGGCTGCTGGCGCTGGGCTTCGGGCATGGCGAGTGCGCATCGATCCTTTCCAACACCGTCATCGAATGGGTGCTGTGCGACGTGGCCGTGCTCAGCTGCGGGGGCGTCTCGAACGGCATCTACCCGACCGATGCGGCCTCGCAGGTCACCTACCTCTGCGAAGACTCGCGCACCACCGTGCTCTTCGTGGAGGACGACGAGCAACTGGACAAGGCGCTCGAAGTGCGCGCGCAATTGCCGCTCTTGCGCAAGGTGATCGTGTTCGACATGGAAGGCCTGCGCGACCTGGACGACCCCGGCGTCATCAGCCTCGATGCGCTGTGCACCATGGGCCGCGACCATCTCGCCGCCAACCCGCAGGCACTGGATCGGCGCATCGCCGCCTGCCGCGCCGAAGACCTCGCGATCCTCGTCTACACCTCCGGCACCACCGGCAAGCCCAAGGGCGCGATGCACAGCCACCACGGGCTGGTCTACACCATGCGCGGCTACAACACGCTGCTCGCGCAGGGCGAGACGGACGAGCGCATGTGCTTCCTGCCGCTGTGCCACATCGCCGAGCGCATGGGCGGCGAATACTTCGCGATGTACACCGGCTCGATCCTCAACTTCGTGGAGAACCCGGAGACGGTGCCCGAGAACGTGCGCGAGATCTCGCCCACGGTGTTCACGGCCGTGCCGCGCGTGTGGGAGAAGTTCTATTCGGGCGTGATGATCTCGCTGAAGGAGGCGAGCCGACTGCAGCAGGCTGCCTATGGCTGGAGCATCGGCGTGGGCCAGCAGATCGCCGAGCGCGTGCTGCAGGGCAAGCCCATCGGCGCGGGGCTGCGCCTGAAGTTCCGCATCGCGCGCTGGCTCGCGCTCAACAACGTGCGCAAGCTCATCGGTATTCACCGCGCGCGCTTTCTCGTGACGGGCGCGGCGCCCATTTCGCCCGAGCTCGTGCGCTGGTACCTCGCGCTGGGCGTGCCGATGCTGGAGGTGTGGGGCATGACCGAGTCGTGCGGCGCCTCCACGGGCGTGCCGCCGTCGCGCATCGCGCCGGGCTCCATCGGCCCGGCCACCAGCTACAACGAGGTGCGGCTGGACCCCGCGACCGGGGAGATCCTGGTGCGCGGCCCGAATGTCTTCATGGGGTACCTCAACCTGCCGGAGAAGACGGCCGAGACCATCGACGCCGACGGCTGGCTGCACACCGGCGACGTCGGGCTGGTGGACGCGGAAGGGTATTTCCGCATCACCGACCGCATGAAGGACATCATCATCACGGCAGGTGGAAAGAACATCACGCCGAGCGAGCTGGAGAACGAACTCAAGTTCAGCCCCTACGTCACCGATGCGGTGGTGATCGGCGACAAGAAACCCTACCTGACGGTGATCGTGATGATCGATCAGGAGAACGTCGAGAAGTTTGCGCAGGACAACGATGTGCCGTTCAGCAACTACGAGAGCCTCACGCGCGCGCAGGAGGTGCTGGACCTCATTCAGGGCGAGGTCGACCGCGTCAACGCGAAGTTCGCGCGCGTGGAGCAGATCAAGAAGTTCTTCCTGCTCGAGACGCAGCTGAGCGCCGAGGACGAGGAGCTCACGCCGACGATGAAGCTCAAGCGCAAGCTGGTGCAGACGAAATACGCCGAGCGCATCGAGGCCATGTACCGCTGACCGGTGGTCGAAACGTTTTTAGTGTCAACCCGAGGAGACAACCGCATGAAGCTCAAGACAGTGACGACTCTGGCCGTGCTGGGCCTGATCGCGACGCTCGCGTCCGCGCAGCAGCAGGGCGTGAGCAAGGACGAGATCCGGATCGGCACGATCCAGGACCTGTCGGGTCCGCTCGCGGGCTTCGGCAAGCAGGCGCGCAACGGCATGCAGCTGCGCGTGGACGAGCTCAACGAGCAGGGCACCCTCAACGGACGCAAGCTCAAGCTCTTCGTGGAGGACTCGGGCTACGACCCGAAGAAGGCGGTGCTGGCCGCGCAAAAGCTGGTGAACCAGGAAAAGATCTTCATCATGGCCGGCCACATCGGCACGGCGCAGAACATGGCGGCGATGCCGGTGCAGTTCGACAAGAACATCGTGAACTACATGCCGATCACCGCGGCGCGCGAGATGTACGAACCACTGAACCGGCTGAAGTACTCGTTCGCGGCCACCTACTACGACCAGATCCGCCTGGCGCTGCCCAAGATGATCAAGGACAAGGGCGCCAAGAAGGTCTGCACGATCTACCAGGACGACGAGTTCGGGCTCGAGGTGCAGCGCGGTGCCGAGGCGGGGCTGAAGGCCGCGAACATGGAGTTGACCGAGAAGACCTCGTTCAAACGCGGCGCGACGGACTTCAGCTCGCAGGTCGCGAAGATGAAGGCGGCCAACTGCGACCTCGTGGTGCTGGGCACGATCATCCGCGAGACCATCGGCACGGTGGGCGAATCGCGCAAGACCGGCTTCAACCCGACCTTCATCGGCTCCAGCGCGGCGTACACCGACCTCATCCACAAGCTGGGCGGCAAGGCGATGGACGGCGTGTACGCCACGATGACGGTGCAGAACCCCTACACCGACGAGCAGTCGCAGCCGCTGCGCTTCTGGGCCAACAAGTACAAGACCAAGTTCAACGAAGACCCGACGGTGTTCTCGGTGTACGGCTACGTGATCATCGATTCGTTCATCAAGGCGGCGACCAAGGCCGGCCCGAACCTGACGACCGACAGCTTCATCAAGGCGATGGACAGCATGACCTTCGAGCCTGACATGTTCGGCAGCCCCAAGAGCAACTACACCGCCACCAAGCGGCTGGGCAACGAGCAGTCGCGGCTGTCGCAGATCAAGGATGGCAAGTGGGTCGTCGTCTCTGACTACGTGACGCCGTAGGCCATCGCGCAGCATCGGGGCGAGCGGCTATATTCCGCGAAAACACATCTTCGCGAGAACGCCATGCCCCAGTACTGGTTGATGAAATCCGAGCCCGACGAAGTCTCCATCGACGACGCGCTCGCCGCGCCCGATGCCACCGTGGCGTGGACCGGTGTGCGCAACTACCAGGCGCGCAACTTCATGCGCGATGGCATGAAGGTGGGCGACGGCGTGCTGTTCTATCACTCGAGCTGCCCGGAGCCGGGCATTGCAGGCATCGCGCGCGTGGCCTCGGCCATCAAGCCCGATCCGACGCAGTTCGATGCGAAGTCGCCGTACTACGACGCAGGCGCGAAGAAGGACGATCCGCGCTGGCTGCTGGTGGACGTGCAGGCGGTGCGCAAGACCCGGTTGCTGGCGCTGCCCGAGCTGCGCGCCAGGCCCGAGCTGGCCGAGCTCGTCGTGCTGCGCAAGGGCAACCGGCTGTCGATCACGCCGGTGGAGCCTGCGCACTGGAAGGTCATCGAGAAGATGCTGGCCTGAGCTTTCGCGTTCAAGCGACTTTCGACAGGATCGGGAACAGCTTGCCGAGCCCGTCGGCCATCACCTCGACGGCGAGCGCCGCGAGGATCAGGCCCATCAGCCGCGTCATGATGTTGATGCCCGTCTTGCCCAGCACGCGCGCGATCGGCTGCGCGAGCGAGAAGGCCAGCGCCGTGGCCAGCGCCACCACCACGCCGTAGCCCACCAGCACCGCGAGCTCCCACAGGTGCTGCGCCTTGTCGGCGTAGATCACCACGGTGGAAATCGTGGCGGGCCCCGTCAGCAACGGAATCGTGAGCGGCACCACCGCGATGGAGGCGCCCATCGAGGCCTTCACCTCGGTGGCGCGCAGCTCCTCGACGTTGGTCTTGCTCTCGGCCGGCTTGGCGTTGAGCATCGAGAGCGAACTCATGAGGAGCAGCAGGCCGCCGCCCACCTGGAAGCTCGCGATCGAGATGCCGAAGAACGACAGCAGCTGCAACCCGAGCAGCGCGCTGACCGCGATGACCACGAACGCGCTGAAGGCCGACATGCGCACCGTGTGGCGGCGCTGCGCGTCGCTGTAGCCTTGCGTGTAGTGGATGAAGAAAGGCACGATGGCCAGCGGGTTGACGATGGCCACCAGCGTGACCAGCGGCTTGATGAGGTCCATCGAGGTGCTCATGGCTACCTTCCTCCGGTCACGTCGAGGAGCGCCATGGTGGTGTAGCTCGCCTCGGCCGACAGCAGCCAGAGGATGGCGCCGGCGATTTCCTCGGGGCTGCCGGTGCGCTTCATCGGCACGGTGGGGGCGAGTTCGAAGGCGCGGTCGGGCATGCCGCCCGAGGCGTGGATCTCGGTGTCGATGAGGCCCGGGCGCACCGCGTTGACGCGGATGCCTTCGTCGGCCACTTCCTTGGCCAGGCCGATGGTGAGCGTGTCGATGGCCGCCTTGCTGGCCGCGTAGTCCACGTACTGGCCCGGCGAGCCCAGGCGCGCGGCGCCGCTGGAGATGTTGACGATGGCGCCGCCCTCGCCGCCGTGCTTCGTGCTCATGCGGCGCACGGCCTCGCGCGCGCAGACGAAGCTGCCGATCACGTTGATGCGGAACATGCGCTCCAGCCGCGCGACGCTCATTTCGTCGACGCGCGCCTGCACGTCGACCACGCCGGCGTTGTTGACCAGGGCGGTGAGGCGGCCGAGCTTGGTGTCGACCTTCTGGAACATCGCGAGCACCTGGGCTTCGTCGCCCACATCGGCCTGCACGGCGATGGCGGTGCCGCCGCCGGCGCGGATGGCGCGCACCACCTCGTCGGCCGCCAGCGAGTTGCTCGCGTAGTTGACGGCCACCGCGTAGCCGCGTTGCGCGGCGAGCAGGGCGGTGGCGGCGCCGATGCCGCGTCCGCCGCCGGTGATGAGTAGCACTGGATTCAAAACCTACCTCCTGCAGAGAAACCGGGTGTCAGTTAAAACCGTCGGCTTGGATTACATCATTCGAGGACCGGCGCATGAGCATGAGCGCCGTGCCGGGCCGCCCCAAGCAAGCTCGTACCGCAGTGCGAAGCACGGAGGTTATTGAATGCACAAGACGATTGACTACTACTTTGCGCCCCAGAGCCCGTGGACCTATCTGGGTCATACCCGATTCGCGGAGATCGCGGCCGCCGCAGGCGCCACGGTGCGCGTGAGGCCGATCGACATGGGGAGCGTGTTCCCCGTGTCCGGCGGGCTGCCGCTGGGCAAGCGGGCGCCGCAGCGGCAGGCGTACCGGCTGGTGGAAATGGCGCGGTTCTCGCGGCACCTGGGCCTGCCGATGAACACCAAGCCCAAGTTCTTTCCGGTGGCCAGCGACGACGCGGCGCGGATCATCATCGCGGCCGATATCCACGACGGCACCGAGGCCGCGATGCGCGTCTGCGCGGCGGTGTTCGCGGCGGTGTGGGTGCAGGAGCGCAACATCGGCGATCCGAACGTGCTCGAAGCGCTGGTCGTCGAATGCGGCCTGCCGGCCAAGCGCTCGGAGCAATCGCAAAGCCAGGCGGTGCAGGAGCGCTACGAGGCCTACACGCAGGAGGCCATCGACATCCAGGTGTTCGGTGCGCCGAGCTACGTGATCGATGGCGAGATTTTCTGGGGGCAGGACCGGCTCGATTTCGTCGAGCGGGCGTTGCGCCAGTGACGACAACCTTCTTTATTCAACCGCTATCAGGAGCATGACGACCATGGGCCAATTCATCGATCTCAAAGCCAAGGACGGCTTCACCTTTCCCGCCTACGTGGCCGAGCCCGCAGGCAAGCCGCGCGGCGCGGTGGTCGTGGTGCAGGAAATCTTCGGCGTGAACTCGCACATCCGCTCGGTGGCCGACGGCTATGCGGCCGAGGGGTATCTCGCGGTCGCGCCGGCGACCTTCCAGCGCGTGAAGCCGGGCGTGGAGCTCGGCTACAGCGACGAGGACATGAAGGAGGGCTCCGCCCTGAAGGCCGCGGCCGAGGCGCTGCCCGCGCCCGGCGTGCTGCAGGACATCGAGGCAGCCATCGCCTATGCATCGAAGGCCGGCAAGGTCGGCATCGTGGGTTACTGCTGGGGCGGGTTGCTGGTCTGGCGCGCGGCCAGCCTGCTGCCGGGCCTGGCAGCCGCGGCGCCGTACTACGGCGGCGGCATGACCTCGCCCCAGGAAACCGCGCGCCAGCCCAAGGTGCCGGTGCTCGCGCACTTCGGCAACCAGGACCACTGGATTCCGCTGGACACCATCGAGAGCTTCAAGAAGGCGCATCCCGAGGTGGAGGTGCATGTCTACCCGGTGGGCCACGGCTTCAACTGCGACCAGCGCGGCTCGTATGACGCGGACGCGGCCAAGCTGGCACGCGAACGCACGCTCGCGTTCTTCGCGAAGCACGTCGGCTGACCTGCCGGTCGGCGCAACAAAAAGCCCGGGTCACGCCGGGCTTTTTTATGTCACGGCTTGCGCTTGAGGCCCGGTCCGTCGCCCACGCGGGTCTGCAGGAAATCGAGCAGCGCGCGCAGCGCGGCGCTGTTGTGGCGCCGCTGCAGGTAGGCGGCCGAGAGCCACATGTCCTTGCGCGTGTAGTCCTGCAGTACCGGCACCAGTTCGCCGTGCTCGATGTGCGACTGCACCAGGATCGAGGGCAGGTAGATCACGCCGAAGCCGCGCATCGCCACCCGGATCAGCGGCGCGCCTTCGGTGCAGTCCATGCGGCTCTTGACGTGCACGTCCAGCGGCTCGCCGCCATCGTCGAAGCGCCACACCGGCTGCGCGCCGAGGAGCGAATGGGTGAGCGCCTCGTGGCCGGCCAGGTCGCGCGGGTGCTCGGGAATGCCGTGCTTCTTCCAGTAGATCGGCGAGGCGCAAACCACCATCTCCATGAGCCGCAGTTTGCGCACGATGAGGTTGGCGTCTTCGACCGGGCCGCTCCGGATGTCGACGTCGATGCCCTCTTCGGCGAGATCGACCGTGCGGTTGGTCAGCTGCAGGCTGATGCTCACGTCGGGGTAATAGCGCATGAAGTCGGCCAGCAGGTTGGGAAACTCGCCGTTGCCCATGCCGTGGGGCGCCGAAATGCGCAGGCGCCCGGCCGGCTGGCTGGCGCGATCCTGCAGTTCGGCCTGGGTGAGCTCCACCATTTCGAGCACCGGGGTGCTGCGATCGAGCAGCAACTGCCCGGCGTCGGTGAGGCTCACGGAGCGCGTGGAACGGTTCAGGAGCCGCACGCCGAAGCGGGTTTCGAGCTCGGCCACGTATTTGCTGACAGTGGCCTTCGACATGTCCAGCTTCTTGGCCGCCTGCGAAAAGCTGCCGTGCGAGGCGACCTCGCGGAAGGTTCTGATCAGATCGAGACTGTCCATGTCAAAGAGCCCATTGTTTCCGTTCGGGGAACGCGGTGGTTCGATTCTCCGGCGTTTTTCCGAAGCGACCTGCGTCACACTCGGTCCACGCGCCGAAGGAGCCGAACCATGAACACCTCGAACATCATCGCCGTTGCCGCCCTGTCGATCCTGACCGCCGCCGGCGCGCACGCACAGGGTTTCGAGCCGGTGCAGCCGCTGAAGATCGCCGGAAGCCGTGCGCAGGTGGATGCCGAAGCGGCCGCCGCCGCGCGCCGCGGCAATGTGTACGGCGACGTGGTGGCAGCGCCGCTGACCACGCGGCCGAGCCTGCTGGATCGCGCCTCGGTGCGCGCGCAGGCCGTGGCCGCCGCCCATTCGCCGAACCAGAACGTGGACCGCCGGGCCTTCGCGAACAGCGAGCTGCCGCCGCAGTTCGAAAAGAGCCCGCAGCGACCGGACCGCTGAGCCCTCGGCAGCCCTCGGGTCTTCAAAAGGCTGGGTCCGCGCGAGCGGCTCCGGCCTTTTTGCCTTGTGCATGCCAATGTGTCGGCATTGTTTCAATAGAGGAAACACCGTGTCTCTGATCCGAGCGTTTTCGATAGGGAATTTCGTCTGAAACTCGCCGCACAGGCAAGCGACCGAGCAAGCCTGGTGGACCAACCATCCGACGAACACAAGGAATTGACATGAAGACCTCGCACATCCTCGCCGCCGCTGCTCTGACCCTCCTGGCCGCTACCGGCGCCCAAGCTGAAACCTACCAAGGCGTGAACACCGCCGTCTCGACCAAGAGCCGCGACGACGTCAACGCCGAAGCCGTGCGCACCGCAGCGGCTCCGAACCAGAACGTGACCCGCGGTTCGCGCGGCCCGGAAACGGTCGCCGTGTCCAAGGACCGCGCCATCGTCGAAGCCGAAGCCGTTCGCACCGCCTACGCTCCCGACCAGAACGTGACCTCGGGTTCGCGCGTCAACAGCAAGGTCGTCTCGACCATGACCCACCCGATGGACGCACGCGTTCAAGCCCAGCAAGGCACGGGCGCTACCGCCAAGTAAAGAACCCGCCCCTCGGGGCAGTTCAGCAAAAAGGCCACGCGAAAGCGTGGCCTTTTTCGTTGGGCAGGCGGTTATCGCGTCATCTCGTTCGCGCGAGGTAGCGCTTGCGCCAGAAGACCAGCACCAGCAGCACCGCGATGACCAGCATGGCGGACATCGCAATCCAGAAGCCGTCGGCCTTGTGCACCAGCGGAATGAATTCGAAGTTCATGCCGAAGATCCCCGCGATCAGGTTCAGCGGCAGGAAGATCGCGGTCAGCACCGTGAGCACCCGCATGATGTCGTTCGCGCGGTGGCCCTGGACGCTGAAGTGCATCTGCACGGCCGTCTCGGCGTTCTGCTCGAGCCGGTGCACGTGGTGAACCACCCGCTCGATGTGCTCCAGCACGTCGCGGCTGCGGATCATGATCAGCTCCCGCTCGCGCTGTTCGGCCTCGCCCTTGGGCGGCGGCAGGGTTTCCAGCGAGTCGATCCAGTCCTGCATGGCGGCGCGCTGGTCCTCGCAGATCTCGTCCAGGTGGTGCAGCGACTGCCGCGCCTCCATCAGCGCCCCCCAATTGGTGAACCGGCTGCGCGGATCGATCAGTTCGGTCTGCCAGTGATCGAGCTGCTTGGTGAGCTCGCGCCTGAGGTCCAGGTAGCCGTCCACGATCTGGTTGATGACGCGCAGCATCAGGTCCGAGGGCCCTGTGGGCACGCGCGTGGAGGTCGCGCGCACGTCCAGCGCCGGGGCGCCGCGGTCATCGGACGACCCGGCGGCCAACAGCCGTGCGGCGAAGGCGTCGCGCACGGCGCCGTCTTCGGGATGCACCGACAGCAGCACCCGGTCGAACACCGCGAAACCCACCGGCCGGGTGTCGACGCGGCGCAGCACGGGCGGCCCGCCGCGGGGCTTGGAACTGGTAGCGGGTGTGGCGGGCGTGGCGGGAATTGGCGGCGCCTCGTTGCCATTGCCCTTCCCGTTGCCCAGCGCCGCCTGTCCCTGGCTGGTCGCCAGGCGCCGGAACACCAGCACGTCGTACTGCGAGGTGTAGTCGTAGTGCGAGGGCAACTGGTCGTTGAGCAGGTCGGCCACGTGCAGGTCCACCAACTGGGTCTGGCAGAGCGTCTGGAGGATCTGCTGGACCTCGGCCAGCGAGGCGCGAAATTCCTCGCGCGTGAGCGAAATCCAGAGATAGCCGCTGGCGGCGCACGCGCCCGGCACGGCCAGCGGCGTGAGCGCCGGATGCTCGCTGACCTGCGAGCGGTTGATTTCGAAGATGCGCATCGCCCCGCCTTGGTTTTCTTGTCTTTCTGCCCGGGTCGCCCATGTGCAGTGGGCCTGGGTAGCTATTATTTTTGTAGCAGCCGCGCGGCGTCGAGCGCGAAGTAGGTGAGCACGCCATCGGCGCCGGCCCGCTTGAAGGCCAGCAGGCTTTCCAGCACCACGGCGTCGTGGTCGAGCCAGCCGTTCTGGGCGGCGGCCTTGAGCATCGCGTATTCGCCGCTCACCTGGTAGGCGAAGGTCGGCACGTGGAATTCGTCCTTTACGCGGCGCACGATGTCCAGGTACGGCATGCCGGGCTTGACCATCACCATGTCGGCGCCTTCGGCGATGTCCAGGGCCACCTCGCGCAGCGCCTCATCGCTATTGCCCGGGTCCATCTGGTAGACCTTTTTGTTGCTCTTGCCGAGCGTGGCGGCCGAGCCGACGGCGTCGCGGAACGGGCCGTAGAAGGCGCTGGCGTACTTGGCGCTGTAGGCCATGATGCGCGTGTGAATGTCGCCTCGGGCTTCGAGCGCCGCGCGGATGGCGCCGATGCGGCCGTCCATCATGTCGCTGGGCGCCACAATGTCCACGCCCGCTTGCGATTGTGTGAGTGCCTGCTTCACGAGCACTTCGACGGTGGTGTCGTTGACGATGTAGCCGCTGTCGTCGAGCAGGCCGTCCTGCCCGTGGCTGGTGTAGGGGTCGAGCGCCACGTCGGTCATCACGCCCAGTTCGGGGAAGCGCGACTTGAGGGCGGCGACCACGCGTGGGATCAGCCCGTCGGGGTTGAAAGCCTCGTCGCCGGCCGGCGTCTTGAGGCTCGCGTCGATCACCGGAAACAGCGCCATCACCGGGATGCCAGCCGCCACGCATTGCTCGGCTACCGGCAGCAGCAGGTCCAGGCTCAGGCGCTCCACGCCGGGCATCGAGGCGACGGCATCGCGCCGTTTTTCGCCTTCCTGCACGAACACCGGGTAGATCAGGTCATTGACCGTCAACGTGTTTTCCCGCACCAGGTTGCGGGTGAAGGTGTCCCGGCGAAGGCGTCGCGGACGGCCGGCGGGGTACATGGCGAGAGGGGAGGAGGGGCGCGTCATAATCCCGAAAATTGTGCCTGAAGCATTCCATCGCCGTGTTGTCGCCTGCGGGACAGGTTGTCTGACAACTACGGGAATTCGTAGCTATAAAGTTCTAAATAAATAGTTATGAATCACAAAGAAAGTGCCTTGGTCGCTTGAAACCTTGTTTCGTCTTTGTTAAATTCTGAAGCGGGCGGCTTGCCGCTCCCCGCTTTTCCTCCCTGAGCGGGTGCCTTGATGTGTGACAGCAAAAGGGCTTCCCAGCCCGACGTGAAGACGTCGGGCTTTTTTTTGTCCGGGGCTTACCGGGCGTCAGGAGACGACCCTGCGTGACAGTGCGGTGGACCACTAAACTGCCGCCATGCTCTGGGTCAAATCTCTCCACATCGTCTTCATCGCAAGCTGGTTCGCCGGGCTCTTCTACCTGCCGCGGATCTTCGTCAATCTCGCGATGGTGCCGCCGGAGTCGGTCGCCGAGCGCGAACGCCTGCTGCTCATGGCGCGCAAGCTGATGCGGTTCACCACTTTCCTGGCCGTCCCGGCGCTGGGCTTCGGCCTCTGGCTCTGGCTGGGCTACGGCATCGGCCGCGGGCCGGGCAACGGCTGGATGCATGCCAAGCTGGCGCTGGTGCTGGTGGCCATCGGCTATCACCATGGCTGCGGCGTGCTGCTGCGGCGTTTTGCGGCGGGTGGCAACCAGCGCAGCGATCGCTGGTACCGCTGGTTCAACGAACTGCCGGTGCTGCTGCTGCTGGGCATCGTGATCCTGGTCGTCGTGAAGCCCTTCTGAGCCCGATGGACACGGTGGAGAAGCCGCACAAGTCCGCCGCGCTTCCCCTCGCGCTCGCCTATGCGGCGCTGATCGTCTACGCCAGCCTCTATCCCTTTGCCGACTGGCGCGACCAGGGCATCGCGCCCTGGGCCTACCTGTCAGCGCCCTGGCCCAAGTACTGGACGGGTTTCGACTTCGCGGTCAACGTCGCGGGCTACGTACCTTTCGGCTTCCTTTGCGCGCTGGCGGTGTTGCGCACGCGCCGGACCGCCGGCGTCTGGGGCGCGGTGCTGCGCGCCACCGCGGCCGGCGCGGCGATCGCCTTCGCGATGGAGACACTGCAGAGCTACCTCCCCGCGCGCATTCCTTCCAACGTCGACCTGGGGCTGAACACCACCGGCACGGTCCTGGGCGCTGTCGTGGCAGTGGGGCTCGAGCGCTTGGGGGCAGTCGCCCATTGGGGCCGCGCGCGCTCGCAATGGTTTGTCGAGGACTCGCGCGGCGCCCTCGTGCTGCTCGCGCTCTGGCCGTTCGCCCTGCTGTTTCCCGCGGCCGTCACCTTCGGGCTGGGCCAGGTGTTCGAGCGGCTCGAGGTCGCGATCTCCGAGTGGCTGCTCGATACGCCCTTCATCGACTGGTTGCCCGTGCGCCAGTTCGAGCTCGAGCCGCTGGTGCCTGTGGTGGAACTGCTGTGCGTGATGCTCGGCGCGCTGGTGCCGTGCCTGCTGGGCTACCTGGTGGCGCGCACGCTGGTGCAGCGCGCGGTGCTCCTCCCGTTGATCTTTCTGGCGGGCATTGCCGCCTCGGCGCTCTCGGCGGCCCTGAGCTACGGGCCCGCGCACGCCTGGGCGTGGCTGGACCTTCCCGTGCAGATCGGCATGGTGGCCGCGCTGGTTGCGGGCGCGCTGCTCGTGGCCGCGCCTCGGCGCCTCTGCGCGGCCTTGCTGCTGGTGGGACTCGTGCTCCAACTGAGCCTGCTGAACCAGGCACCCGAGAGCGCGTACTTCGCGCAGACCCTGGCCACCTGGGAGCAGGGGCGCTTCATCCGCTTCCACGGGCTGGCCCAGTGGCTCGGATGGGTCTGGCCCTTCGCGGTGCTGGCTTACGTGGTGGCGGCCCTGTCGCGCAGGGGGCGGCTCGCGCCGGAGCTCAGGCCTCGGGACAGCGGTCACTAAAATCGACCGATGCCCAGTCCCACCCCCGCCACGCCGTCCGGCTACTACGGCCGCCATATCTTCTTCTGCCTGAACGAACGCAAGAACGGCGAAGACTCCTGCGCCATGCACAACGCACAGGAAGGCTTCGATCGCTGCAAGGCGAAGGTGAAGGAGGCGGGGCTCTCCGGGCCCGGCAAGGTGCGGGTCAACAAGGCGGGGTGCCTGGACCGCTGCGCCGGCGGGCCGGTGGCGGTGGTGTATCCGGAAGCCGTCTGGTACACCTTCGTGGATGCCGACGACATCGACGAGATCGTCGAGTCGCACCTGAAGAATGGCGAAGTGGTCGAGCGGCTTTTACTACCCGCCGACGTCGGACGCTGAACTTTCCCGCGAGCCCGCCGCTCGTACCGTGCTCCCGACCGGCGCTGCCGGCCCGCCCACCCACCCCGCCATGAATTCCCAGACCGAAAAGATCAGCCTCCAGGGCGCCGCTGGCGCGATCGAGGTGCAGCGCGACCAGCCGGCCGATGCCCCGCGCGGCATCGCGGTGATCGCCCATCCGCATCCGCTCTTCGGCGGCACGATGGACAACAAGGTCGTGCAGACCCTGGCGCGCGCTTTCGTCTCGTGCGGCTGGACGACGGTGCGCTTCAACTTCCGCGGCGTCGGCGCCAGCGAGGGCGTGCACGACGAAGGGCGCGGCGAGCTGGAAGACATGCTGAATGTCGTCGGCCAGCTGGCGCCCGAAGGTGCGCTGGCCATTGCCGGCTTCTCGTTCGGCGCTTTCGTTGCCTGCGGCGCCGCTGAAAAGCTATGGGCCGCGCGCAACGTTCAGCAGGTCGTGCTGGTCGGCACGGCCGCCGCGCGCAACATGGTGGCCACGCTGCCCGTCGAGGCCCACGAGCGCATGCTGGTGGTCCACGGCGAAGCCGACGACACCGTGCCGCTCGTTGCCGTGATGGACTGGGCGCGGCCACAGTCACTTCCTGTCACGGTTATTCCCGGGGGCGGCCATTTCTTTCACGGACAATTGCCGCTGCTCAAAAGTCTGGTTGCCCGCCACCTCCGCGCGGGCATTGAATGAAAGCCTCACGGGCTTGTTTTCGTCTCTTCCCATCCTCCCCATGAATCGTTTTTTTAATGCGCTTCGCGCACTGGTGCTGACCGCCGCTGCCTCGGTCGGTGTGATCGCTGCCGCCCAGGTGCCGGCACCGCCCGAAATCGCCGCGCGCAGCTACCTGCTGCTGGACGTGACCGCGAACCAGATCCTCGCGCAGAAGGACATCGACAGCCCGGTGGAGCCGGCTTCGCTCACCAAGCTGATGTCGGCCTACGTCGTGTTCGACGCGCTGCGCGCCAAGAAGATCACCCTGGCCCAGACGATGCCCGTCAGCCAGCGCGCCTGGAAGATGCCAGGTTCCCGCATGTTCATCGACCCGAAGATGCAGGTGCCGGTCGAGGACCTGATCAAGGGCCTGATCGTGCAGTCGGGCAACGACGCCACGGTGGCGCTGGCCGAGGGCGTGGGCGGCACGGTGGAGCATTTCGTCGAGATGATGAACGCCCAGGCCAAGGCCCTGGGCATGAAGAACACCAGTTACAAGAACCCCGAAGGCCTCACGGCGCCCGGCCACACCACCACGGCCCGCGACCTGAGCATCCTGGCGACCCGGCTGGTGCGCGACTTCCCCGAGGAAGCCAAGTACTACGCGATCAAGAAGTACCGCTATCCGGGCACGCCGTCGACCAACGACACCAACCGCAACCTGCTGCTGTTCCGCGACCCGACCGTCGACGGCCTGAAGACCGGCCATACCGAGGCAGCCGGCTACTGCATGATCGCCACCGCCAAGCGCGATTTCCCCAACCTGACCGGCGGGCGCCGCCTGCTGTCGATCGTGCTGGGCGCCTCCGGCGAGACCGTGCGCGCCAACGAATCGCAGAAGCTGCTGAACTGGGGCTACACGGCCTACGACGCCGTCCGCCTGTTCGATGCCGGCCAGCCGGCCGCCACGCCGGCGGTCTGGAAGGGCAAGGAAAATGTGCTGAAACTGGGTCGCCCGGAAGCCATCGTCGTTGCGGTTCCGGCCGGCACCGCCAGCAAGATCAAGACGCAGGTGGCGCGCCCAGACCCGCTGGTGGCGCCGTTCACCAAGTACCAGGCCGTGGGCTCGCTCAAGGTGACGCTGGACGACCAGCCGGTGGCCGATGTGCCGCTGGTGGCGCTGGAAGCGGTCGAGCAGGCGGGGGTCTTCGGCCGCGCCTGGGACGCCGTCCGCCTCTGGATCAAGTAAGGAAAGCCGGGCGCGCGAGGCCGCCGGCCAGCGCCGGCCGCGCCTGACTTTGCCGTTTCAGGCTCGCCTGCTATACTCGTGGGCTTTTCGGAATTTTCCGAAGGGTTTCACGTTTTCGTTATTCCCGGCTTCCTTTCCTTGCGTCACGTCAAGGACCAGGACGGTTTCACAGCCAAGGCCGGGTTGTTTTGGGACTAATTCATTCATGCCAACCATCAATCAACTGGTGCGTCAGGGTCGAACGGTCGAAAAGATCAATTCGAAGAGCCCTGCCATGCAGAACTCGCCGCAACGTCGCGGTGTCTGCACCCGCGTCTACACCACGACGCCAAAGAAGCCCAACTCGGCGCTTCGTAAAGTCGCCAAGGTCCGTCTGACCAATGGCTTCGAAGTCATCTCCTACATCGGCGGCGAAGGCCACAACCTGCAGGAACACAGCGTCGTGCTGGTTCGCGGCGGTCGTGTCAAGGACTTGCCCGGTGTTCGCTACCACATCGTGCGCGGTTCGCTCGACTTGCAAGGCGTGAAAGACCGCAAGCAGTCGCGCTCCAAGTACGGCGCGAAGCGCCCCAAGAAGGCTTAAGCCTTTCTGTCGGAAAACAAACGGTGTTCGGTTGCCTTGGCGGGTACATCGAACGAAGTGACCCAATCCCGGGTCGAGTAAGTGAGAGTCCTGACTGGCTCTCGCGGTACCGGAAACGGTGCCAACTGAAGCAAAGAGGTTAGAAAAATGCCACGTCGTCGCGAAGTCCCCAAACGTGAAATCCTGCCGGATCCCAAGTACGGCAATGTCGAGCTGTCGAAATTCATGAACGTGATCATGGAAGGCGGCAAGAAGGCGATCGCCGAGCGCATCATTTATGGCGCGCTTGACTTCATCGAAAAGAAGAACCCTGACAAGGACCCGCTTGAAGCTTTCACCGTTGCCATCAACAACGTGAAGCCGATGGTCGAAGTGAAGTCGCGCCGCGTTGGTGGTGCGAACTACCAGGTGCCGGTCGAAGTCCGCCCTGTCCGTCGCCTCGCCCTGTCGATGCGCTGGATCAAGGAAGCCGCTCGCAAGCGCGGCGAGAAGTCGATGGCCCTGCGTCTGGCCAACGAACTCATGGAAGCCACGGAAGGCCGTGGCGGTGCCATGAAGAAGCGTGACGAAGTGCACCGCATGGCAGAAGCCAACCGCGCCTTCAGCCACTTCCGCTTCTAAAAATCAAACTTCGCTTGGGCGTTGGGTGTTGAGTGTCGGGCGATGTCGCCCGTGCTCGAGGCCCAGCGCTCAACGCATTTAACCCGAAAGTAAATCATGTCCCGCAAGACCCCCATCGAGCGCTACCGCAACATCGGCATCTCCGCGCACATCGACGCCGGCAAGACCACGACGACCGAGCGCATCCTGTTCTACACCGGTGTGAACCACAAGATCGGTGAAGTGCACGATGGCGCCGCCACGATGGACTGGATGGAGCAAGAGCAAGAGCGCGGCATCACGATCACCTCGGCTGCCACCACCTGCTTCTGGAAGGGCATGGCGGGCACGTTCGACGAACACCGCATCAACATCATCGACACCCCCGGCCACGTGGACTTCACCATTGAAGTCGAGCGCTCGATGCGCGTGCTGGACGGCGCCGTCATGGTGTACGACGCGGTCGGCGGCGTGCAGCCCCAGTCCGAAACCGTCTGGCGCCAGGCCAACAAGTACAAGGTTCCGCGTCTCGCGTTCGTCAACAAGATGGACCGCACCGGCGCCGACTTCCTGCGCGTGCGCCAGATGATGGTGGACCGCCTGAAGGCCAACCCCGTCGTGATCCAGATCCCGATCGGTGCCGAAGAGCACTTCCAGGGCATCGTCGACCTCGTGAAGATGAAGGCGATCATCTGGGACGAAGACAAGGGCGTGACCTTCACCTACGGTGAAATCCCCGCGAACCTGACTGCCGTCTGCGCCGAATACCGCGAAAAGCTGGTCGAAGCTGCCGCTGAAGCCAGCGAAGAGCTGATGAACAAGTACCTCGAAGGCGGCGAGCTGAGTGAACTGGAAATCAAGGCAGCCATCCGTCAGCGCACCATCGCCGGCGAAATCCAGCCGATGCTGTGCGGCTCGGCCTTCAAGAACAAGGGCGTGCAGGCCATGCTCGACGCGGTCATCGAATACATGCCCGCACCGACCGACATTCCCCCGGTCAACGGCACCGACGAAGACGAAGCGCCCGTCACCCGCAAGGCTGACGACGGCGAGAAGTTCTCGGCCCTCGCATTCAAGCTGATGACCGACCCGTTCGTGGGCCAGCTGACCTTCGTGCGCGTCTATTCGGGCGTGCTGACCAAGGGCGACAGCGTCTACAACCCGGTGCGCGGCAAGAAGGAACGCATCGGCCGTATCGTGCAGATGCACGCGAACAACCGCGAAGAAGTCAACGAAATCCGCGCCGGCGACATCGCCGCCTGCGTGGGCCTGAAGGAAGTCACCACGGGCGAAACCCTGTGCGACCCGTCGGCTGTCGTGACGCTGGAGCGCATGGTGTTCCCGGAATCGGTGATCTCGCAGGCTGTCGAGCCCAAGACCAAGGCCGACCAGGAAAAGATGGGCATCGCCCTGCAGCGTCTCGCTCAGGAAGATCCGTCGTTCCGCGTCAAGACCGACGAAGAATCGGGCCAGACCATCATCGCCGGCATGGGCGAGCTCCACCTTGAAATCATCGTGGACCGGATGAAGCGCGAATTCGGCGTGGAAGCCAACGTGGGCAAGCCCCAAGTGGCTTACCGCGAAACGATCCGCAAGACCGTCGAAGATGCCGAAGGCAAGTTCGTTCGCCAGTCGGGCGGCAAGGGCCAGTACGGCCACGTGATCCTGAAGCTCGAGCCGCAGGAAGCGGGCAAGGGCTTCGAGTTCGTCGACGCCATCAAGGGCGGTGTGGTTCCTCGCGAATACATCCCCGCGGTGGAAAAGGGCGTTGTCGAAGCGCTGACGCAAGGCGTGCTGGCGGGCTACCCCGTCGTGGACGTCAAGGTCACGCTGCACTTCGGCTCCTACCACGACGTGGACTCGAACGAAATGGCGTTCAAGATGGCCGCGATCTTCGGTTTCAAGGAAGGCGCCCGCAAGGCCAGCCCCGTGATCCTGGAGCCGATGATGGCTGTGGAAGTCGAAACGCCTGAAGACTACGCCGGTAACGTGATGGGCGACCTGTCCTCACGCCGCGGCATGGTGCAGGGCATGGACGACATGATCGGTGGCGGCAAGTCCATCAAGGCCGAAGTGCCGCTGTCGGAAATGTTCGGCTACTCGACCACGCTGCGTTCGATGTCGCAAGGCCGCGCCACGTACACGATGGAGTTCAAGCACTACGCTGAAGCTCCGCGTAACGTTGCCGAAGCCATCGTGGCCGCTCGCGCCAAGTAAGTTTTTGAAGAATGCAGGGCTGCGCAGTGCGCGGCCCTCGTTGTCTGCGATCCGGTGCCGCCGCGTTCCCGTGCGAGGCGAACCAGCAATCGGGTGCAGACATAAAACCAATACACGGGAATGCTCTTTCAAGGATTGAAAAATGGCAAAAGGTAAATTCACCCGCACCAAGCCGCACGTGAACGTGGGCACGATCGGTCACGTTGACCACGGCAAGACGACGCTGACGGCGGCGATCGCCACGGTTCTGTCGGCCAAGTTCGGCGGCGAAGCCAAGGCTTACGACCAGATCGACGCAGCGCCCGAAGAAAAGGCTCGCGGCATCACGATCAACACCGCGCACGTCGAGTACGAAACGGCCAACCGCCACTACGCACACGTGGACTGCCCCGGCCACGCCGACTATGTGAAGAACATGATCACCGGCGCCGCTCAGATGGACGGCGCGATCCTGGTGTGCTCGGCCGCCGACGGCCCGATGCCCCAGACCCGTGAGCACATCCTGCTGGCTCGCCAGGTGGGCGTGGGCTACATCATTGTTTTCCTGAACAAGTGCGACATGGTCGACGACGCCGAGCTGCTCGAGCTGGTCGAAATGGAAGTGCGCGAGCTCCTGGACAAGTACGAATTCCCTGGCGACGACACTCCGATCATCCACGGCTCGGCCAAGCTCGCCCTGGAAGGCGACAAGGGCAAGCTGGGCGAAGAAGCCATCATGAAGCTGGCCGAAGCGCTGGACACCTACATCCCGACGCCTGAGCGCGCCGTGGACGGCACGTTCCTGATGCCCGTGGAAGACGTGTTCTCGATCTCGGGTCGCGGCACCGTAGTGACCGGCGCCGTCGAGCGTGGCGTGATCAAGGTCGGCGAGGAAATCGAGATCGTCGGCATTCGCCCGACCGTCAAGACCACCTGCACCGGCGTGGAAATGTTCCGCAAGCTGCTGGACCAGGGCCAGGCTGGCGACAACGTCGGCGTGCTGCTGCGCGGCACCAAGCGCGAAGAAGTCGAGCGCGGCCAAGTGCTGTGCAAGCCCGGCTCGATCAAGCCGCACACGCACTTCACCGCCGAGGTGTATGTGCTGTCCAAGGACGAAGGTGGCCGTCACACGCCGTTCTTCAACAACTACCGTCCGCAGTTCTACTTCCGCACGACGGACGTGACCGGCGCGATCGAGCTGCCCAAGGACAAGGAAATGGTCATGCCTGGCGACAACGTCAGCATCACCGTCAAGCTGATCAACCCGATCGCGATGGAAGAAGGCCTGCGCTTCGCCATCCGTGAAGGCGGCCGCACCGTGGGTTCGGGCGTCGTGGCAAAGATCCTCGACATCTAAGCCGGACAAAAGGAATCACCATGGCAACCAAGCAAAAAATCCGCATCCGCCTGAAGGCGTTCGACTACAAGCTGATCGACCAATCGGCTGCCGAAATCGTTGACACCGCCAAGCGCACCGGCGCGATCGTCAAGGGTCCCGTGCCCCTGCCGACCCGCATGAAGCGTTTCGACATCCTGCGTTCGCCGCACGTCAACAAGACGTCGCGCGACCAGCTGGAGATCCGCACGCACCAGCGCCTGATGGACATCGTCGACCCGACCGACAAGACCGTGGACGCGCTGATGAAGCTCGACCTGCCGGCCGGCGTGGACGTCGAGATCAAGCTGCAGTAAGCAGTAAGAATTCCTCGCGTCGCGTTTTGACAAAGCCCGCCTGCAGAAATGCAGGCGGGCTTTGTTTTTTGTGCTGCGGCTATGGCATCCTCACGCACCGCTAATTCTTTCAAGCATCGGCCGCGGCTGAAACGAGGGCAGCACAAGCTATGAGTCACAAGTTCTCTTTTGCGTTGGGCGCGGCGTGCATTGCCGCGGTACTGCTGGCGGGCTGCGGCGGTGGTGGGGGTGGAGGCGGCGGAGGGGGAGGGGGATTCCCGATCCTGCCGCCGCCGGGAAGTTCGGTCACCCTGACTGGCACGGCCACCTATGACTCCGTTCCGAACACGAACGGCCCCCTCGTCTATGCCGCAACAACGGCCAAGCCGGTGCGCGGCGCGATGCTCGAAGTGCTCGACGCGACCTCCTCCGCGCAACTCGCGGTGAGCACCACCGACGACAGCGGTGCGTACTCGGTGTCCGTGCCTGCAAACACGTCGATCGTCGTGCGCGTCAGAGCGCAACTCACGCGTACTGGCGCCGGACCGACCTGGGACGTGAGCGTGCGCGACAACACCCAGAGCAGCGCCTTGTATTCCATGCAGTCATCTGCTTTCTCGTCTGGCGCTGCCGCGTTGACGCGCGATCTGCGCGCCGGGTCCGGATGGGGCGGCTCCAGCTACACCAGCCAGCGCGTGGCCGCGCCCTTCGCGGTGCTCGATACCGTCTATACGGCGATGCAGAAAGTGCTGTCGGTTGCTCCGGCGACGGCGTTCCCCGTCCTGCGGGTGTTCTGGAGTCCCAACAACGTTCCGGCCGGAGGCACCGTCGCCGCGGGCCAAATCGGCAGTACGTTCTTCATCAACCGGAGCACCGGCCGCGAAATCTACGTGCTGGGCAAGGAGAACGTCGACACGGACGAATACGATTCGCCCGTGATCGCGCATGAATGGGGCCACTACTACCAGTCGGCCTTCAGCCGCGACGACTCGCCGGGTGGCTCCCATTCGCTGGACGAGCGGATCGACCGGCGGCTCGCATTCTCGGAGGGCTGGGGCAATGGCTGGTCGGGCATTGCGCTCGGTCGGAACAACTATGTGGATTCCGTGGGGCCCCAGCAGTCGAGAGGCGGCAACGTGAATCTCTCGGTGGGCCCGACGACCAATCCGGGCTGGTACCGGGAGGGCTCGATCCAGTCCATCTTCTGGAATCTCAACCAGCAGGTCGGCTTCAAGCCCATCCATGATGCGATGACGGGCATCCTGTTCCGCAGCGGTGCGCCCGTCTCGTCGATCCACCCCTTCACCGCGGCCTTCAATACGACCGCGCCGGGGAGTGCTTCCGCGCTGGCCGGCCTGCTCTCGGGCCAGAACATCAGCACGACCGCCAACGATCCCTACGGCGACACCGAGACGAACAGCGGCGGGCTGCCGACGGTTCCGAATGTGGTGCAACCGATGTACCGGCCCACCGCCGTGGGTACGACGACCCAGGCATGCGTCTCCAATGTCGAGGGTGACGACAACAAGCTCGGCAGCTTCGCCTACCTTCGCTTCAACGCACCTGCCAATCGCGACTACCAGTTCACGGTCAATGGCGGCCCCGCGGGCGCCAATCCCGACTTCGACATCTTCCGGGGCGGCCTCGTCCCCCGGTCGAGCAACAAGGTCAGCCTGGGTGCCGGCGACTACGTTTTGGCCGTGAGCGATCTCAACAATTCCGGATCACCGACGTGCTTCAACGTCACCATTCAATAGGGAAGGCCGTCATGAACATCCGATCAGGCTCGATGATCTCCATGGCATGCCTCGCCCTGGCTGCGTTGCCGGTACCGGCCATGGCCGACGGCGTACCAAGTGCACGCCATGGCAAATCCACTGCGCACCGTGAGGCGCCCATGACGACTGCCACGCGCAAGCCGAATGACTCCGGCGTGACGCTGAAATTCCGGCTCGATGCCGTGCCGCAGGTGGGCCGCGGCACGCCCGTCGTGCTGCAGTTCGGCGGCGTGACCGATCCGGACGGTGCCACGGTGCGCTTCAGCGCCGACGCCGGCCTGACGATTTCGGGTAGCGACACCCTGTCGCTGCCGACGGCAAGGCGCACTTCCGCGACCGTCACCGTGGTGAGCGAGCGCGAAGGCCTCGCCTACCTGAATGTCTTCATCACGCAGAAGGGCGCCATGAGCGCCATTTCCATTCCCATCCAGACCGGGGCGGCGGCCCCGGCCCTGAAGTCCTCCGGCGAGCTGAAATCCACGCCGGACGGGGAAAACATCATCACGATGCCTGCCAAATAGCCAGAAAAACAGGCGAAAAGGGCCGGAACGCCTCCGAAAATCCGGCCCGCAACACCGCTTGCACGGCGCCCGCATCGCGGGCTATAATCGCTGGCTCTGCCCTTGGTGCGTCCATTCGGGTGTAGTTCGAGCAGAGATTTATCAACCTCCTTCCGCAGGCTGGGAAACCAGCCAAACGCTGTCGCCAATTGAAGTGGCAGCGGCGAAGGGAGCTTCCATTTTTGGAGAAAACAAATGAGTCTGAGCAACTCCCTCGGGTTGCTGGGCCGCAAGGTGGGGATGATGCGTCTCTTCACCGATGACGGGGACGCAGTTCCTGTCACGGTGGTGGATGTGTCCAACAACCGTGTGACCCAGATCAAGTCCCAAGAGACCGATGGCTACGTCGCCCTGCAGGTGACGTTCGGTTCGCGCAAAGCATCGCGCGTGACCAAGCCCGAAGCCGGCCACCTCGCCAAGGCGGGTGTCGAAGCAGGCGAAATCATCCAGGAATTCCGCGTTACCGCAGAAACCGCAGGTCAGCACAAGGCTGGCGGCGTGATCGCAGCGGGCAGCGTGTTTTCCGTGGGCCAGAAGGTGGACGTGCAAGGCACCTCCATCGGCAAGGGTTTCGCAGGCACGATCAAGCGCCACAACATGAGCTCGCAACGCGCGTCGCACGGTAACAGCCGTTCGCACAACGTTCCCGGCTCGATCGGCATGGCACAAGACCCCGGTCGCGTGTTCCCCGGCAAGCGCATGACGGGTCACCTCGGCGATGTGACCAAGAC
The DNA here is from genome assembly GCF_979257995.1 of Variovorax sp. AC194. NCBI lineage: Bacteria > Pseudomonadati > Pseudomonadota > Betaproteobacteria > Burkholderiales > Comamonadaceae > Variovorax > Variovorax sp. AC194. The sequence continues at coordinate 729,774 of NZ_OZ409823.1, forward strand.
CACGCAAAACCTCGACGTGTTCCGCATCGACGAAGCGCGTCAACTGCTGCTCATCAAGGGCGCGATCCCGGGTTCGAAGGGTGGCTTCGTCACCGTGCGTCCCGCCATCAAGGCCAAGCCGCAAGCGGCTGAAGGAGCGAAGTAATGCAACTCGAACTCCTGAACGAACAAGGCCAGGCTGCGTCGAAGTACGACGCCCCCGAGACCGTGTTCGGCCGTGACTACAACGAAGACCTGGTCCACCAGATCGTCGTTGCATTCCAGGCCAACGCCCGCCAAGGCACGCGCGCCCAGAAGGACCGCGAACAGGTCAAGCACTCGACCAAGAAGCCTTTCAAGCAAAAGGGAACGGGCCGCGCCCGTGCTGGTATGACGTCCTCGCCGCTGTGGCGCGGGGGTGGCCGGATCTTCCCGAACATGCCTGACGAAAACTTCTCGCAGAAGATCAACAAGAAGATGTACCGCGCCGGCATGGCCGCCATCTTCTCGCAGCTCGCTCGCGAAGGCCGTCTGGCCGTGGTGGATTCGCTGACCGTGGATTCGCCCAAGACGAAGCCGCTGGCAGCCCGTTTCAAGGCAATGAATCTCGAGTCCGTGCTCGTGATCGCCGAAGAAGTCGACGAAAACCTGTACCTTGCCTCGCGCAATCTGGTCAACATCCTCGTGGTCGAACCCCGTTACGCCGATCCGGTGTCGCTGGTTCACTACAAGAAGGTGCTGGTCACCAAGGGTGCCGTCGACAAGCTCAAGGAGATGTTCGCATGAGCCGCGTGAACCCTACCGCCGCTGAACGTACGTTCGAAGAAGGCCGCCTGATGGCGGTGCTGGTCGCCCCGATCGTGTCCGAAAAGGCAACGATGGTCGGCGAGAAGTCGAACGCTGTCACTTTCAAGGTGCTGCAAGACGCCACCAAGCCCGAGATCAAGGCCGCTGTCGAACTGATGTTCAAGGTCGAAGTCCAGGGCGTGTCGGTGCTCAACACCAAGGGCAAGACCAAGCGCTTTGGCAAGTCCATCGGCCGCCGCGACAACGTTCGCAAGGCCTATGTGACCCTGAAGCCCGGTCAAGAGCTCAACCTCGTCGGGGAAGGCGCTTAATCATGGCCGTCATCAAGATGAAACCCACTTCGCCGGGCCAACGCGGCGCGGTGAAGATTTCGCGTGACCACCTGCACAAGGGTGCTCCTCACGCAGCCCTGCTGGAACCCCAGTTCCAGAAGGCCGGCCGTAACAACAACGGTCACATCACGATCCGTCATCGTGGCGGCGGTGCCAAGCACCACTACCGCGTTGTCGACTTCGTGCGCAACAAGGACGGCATCCCGGCCAAGGTCGAACGCATCGAATACGACCCGAACCGCACCGCCCACATCGCTCTGGTCTGCTACGCCGACGGCGAGCGCCGCTACATCATCGCCCCGCGCGGTCTGGAAGCCGGTGCAACGCTGCTGTCGGGCGCCGAAGCCCCGATCCGCGCCGGCAACACCCTGCCGATCCGCAACATCCCGGTCGGCTCGACGATCCACTGCATCGAACTGCAACCCGGCAAGGGCGCGCAGATCGCGCGTTCGGCCGGCACGTCGGCCACGCTGCTGGCTCGCGAAGGCGTCTACGCCCAGGTCCGCATGCGTTCGGGTGAGGTGCGTCGCATCCACATCGAATGCCGCGCGACCATCGGCGAAGTGGCCAACGAAGAGCACAGCCTGCGCCAACTCGGCAAGGCCGGTGCGAAGCGTCACATGGGTATCCGCCCGACCGTTCGCGGCGTGGTGATGAACCCGGTCGACCACCCGCACGGTGGTGGCGAAGGCAAGACTGGCGAAGGCCGCCACCCTGTCGACCCATGGGGCAACCTGACCAAGGGCTATCGCACCCGTAACAACAAGCGCACGCAGGTCTTCATCGTGTCGCGTCGCAAGAAGTAAGGGATAGCCCATGACTCGCTCTCTCAAAAAGGGTCCTTTCGTCGACCACCATCTGGTGGCCAAGGCCGACAAGGCCGTGACGACCAAGGACAAGAAGCCGATCAAGACCTGGTCGCGTCGTTCGATGGTTCTGCCCGAGTTCATCGGTCTGACCATCGCCGTGCACAACGGCAAGCAACACGTGCCTGTGTACATCACCGACCAGATGGTCGGCCACAAGCTCGGCGAATTTGCGCTCACGCGCACGTTCAAGGGGCACCCCGCGGACAAAAAAGTCCAGAAGAAGTAAGGAACGACCATGTCTGAAACACGTGCAGTCCTCCGCGGTGTCCGCCTCTCGGTCGACAAGGGCCGTCTGGTCGCGGACCTCATCCGCGGCAAGAAGGTCGATCAAGCGCTCAACGTTCTGCAGTTCACGCAGAAAAAGGCCGCTGTGATCATCAAGAAGGTGCTCGAGTCGGCGATTGCCAACGCCGAGCACAACGACGGTGCCGACATCGACGAGCTGAAGGTCAAGACCATCTACGTCGAGCAAGGTGCAACGCTCAAGCGCTTCACGGCGCGGGCCAAGGGTCGCGGCAATCGCATCAGCAAGCCCACGTGCCATGTGTACGTGACGGTTGGCAACTAAGAAGGCCTGGAAGAAATATGGGACAGAAAATCCACCCAACCGGGTTCCGCCTTGCGGTCACCCGTAACTGGTCCAGCCGCTGGTACGCAAGCGACCGCGATTTCGCGGGCATGCTGGCCGAAGACATCAAGGTTCGCGAATACCTCAAGAAGAAGCTGAAGAACGCTTCGGTCTCGCGCGTCATGATCGAACGTCCCGCCAAGAACGCTCGCATCACGATCTACTCGGCTCGTCCGGGCGTCGTGATCGGCAAGAAGGGCGAAGACATCGAGAACCTCAAGCGCGAGCTGGGCAAGCAGCTCGGCGTGCCGGTTGCGGTCAACATCGAAGAAGTGCGCAAGCCCGAAATCGATGCGCAGCTGATCGCCGACAGCATCACGCAGCAGCTCGAGAAGCGGATCATGTTCCGCCGTGCCATGAAGCGCGCCATGCAAAACGCCATGCGTCTGGGTGCCCTGGGCATCAAGATCATGTCGTCGGGCCGCCTGAACGGCATCGAAATCGCTCGTTGCGAGTGGTACCGCGAAGGTCGCGTGCCGCTTCACACCCTGCGCGCCGACATCGACTACGGCACCTCGGAAGCCAAGACCACGTACGGCGTCATCGGCGTCAAGGTCTGGGTCTACAAGGGCGACACGCTGGGTCGCAACGACCTGCCGGCCGTCGAAACGCCGCGTCCGGACGAAGAGCGCCGCCCGCGTGGTCCCCGCCGTGATGGTCGTCCTGGCGACCGTCCGGGTGGCGACCGCCGTGGTCCCGGCCCCCGCGCCGGTGGCCGTGGCCCGATCGGTGGCAACACCGCGCCGGCCGATGGCAGCGACAAGCCCGCAGAAGCCACCGGTGCAGCTCCCGCTGCCCCGGGTGCAGACTCGAAACCCGCCGTTAAGCGCGTCCGCAAAGCCGCGCCAGCTGCAGCAGCTGACGGTGCCAAGACCGAGTGATCGGTCTTAGAACTACGGAGTATTAAAAATGCTGCAACCTGCACGCAGAAAGTTCCGCAAGGAACAAAAGGGCCGCAACACCGGCATCGCAACCCGGGGTAACTCGGTTGCCTTCGGTGACTTCGGTCTCAAATGCACCGACCGCGGCCGCCTCACGGCGCGCCAGATCGAAGCCGCTCGTCGCGCAATTTCACGTCACGTGAAGCGCGGTGGCCGTATCTGGATCCGCGTGTTCCCGGACAAGCCAATCTCTACCAAGCCCGCCGAAGTGCGGATGGGTAACGGTAAGGGCAACCCCGAGTACTACGTCGCTGAAATCCAGCCTGGCAAGATCGTGTTCGAGATCGTCGGCGTGCCCGAAGAACTCGCCCGCGAAGCGTTCCGCCTGGCCGCCGCCAAGCTTCCGCTGCGCACGACGTTCGTCGCTCGCCAGCTCGGCGCCTGAGAGGAGAACATCCATGGCAACACGTAAGAAAAAAGAAACCGCGGCTCCGGCCAAGGTGACCAAGGCTGCAACCCTTCGCACGAAGGACACCGCAGGCCTCGAAGCTGAAATCAAGGACCTGCAGAAGGCCCATTTCGGTCTGCGCATGCAGAAAGCCACGCAACAGCTGTCGAACACCTCGACGCTGCGCGTGACGCGCCGCGACATCGCGCGCGCCAAGACCATTCTTGCGCAGAAGCAGCAAGAAACCCAAGCCGCCAAGTAAGGAGTGAACATGACGGAAGCTAAAAAATCCCTCAAGCGCACCTTGATCGGCAAGGTGGTCAGCGACAAGCGTGCCAAGACCGTGACCGTGCTGGTCGAGCGCCGTGTGAAGCACGAGCTCTACGGCAAGATCGTGGCCAAGACGAGCAAGTACCACGCCCATGACGAAAAGGGCGAGTACAAGCTGGGCGACACCATCGAGATCACGGAAAGCCGTCCGATCTCCAAGACCAAGAACTGGGTCGTGACCCGCTTGGTCGAGAAGGCCGTGCTGGTCTGATCTTCGAGTCCGACGACTCAACCGGAAACGGCCCACAATGTGGGCCGTTTTTCTTTTTCAGGAGCATTCAATGATCAAAGTCGGTGACACCCTTCCTTCGGCCACCCTGCAGGAATATTCCGAAGTGGAAGGCGAAGGCTGCAGCATCGGCCCGAACGCCGTGGATGTGGCCAAGGCCTCGGCCGGCAAGACCATCGCGCTGTTCGCGCTGCCGGGCGCTTTCACGCCCACCTGCTCGGCCAAGCACGTGCCGGGCTATGTGCAGCACTTCGACGACTTCAAGGCGGCCGGCGTGGACGAGATCTGGTGCGTGAGCGTGAACGACGCCTTCGTGATGGGCGCCTGGGCGCGCGACCAGAAGACCGGCGCCAAGGTGCGCATGCTGGCTGACGGCAGCGCCGATTTCGCCAAGGCCACCGGCCTCACGCTCGACCTCGCGGGCCGCGGCATGGGCCTGCGCAGCAACCGCTATTCGATGCTCGTGAAGGACGGCAAGGTCGCCACGCTCAACGTCGAGGCGCCGGGCAAGTTCGAAGTCAGCGACGCGGACACGCTGCTCGCGCAAGCCCGGGGCTGACCGGTCAAAGATCGGCCTTGAGGTAGTGAGCCCCGGCGATGGGGTTGTGATAGTAGGGCGGCACTTCCACGAAGCCCAGGTCTTCGTAGAGTGCCCGCGCCGATTCCATGTCGTCGAGCGTATCGAGCAGCACGCAGCCGTAGCCCGCGGCGCGCGCGGCGTCCAGGATCGCTTCGGCAAGCTGCCGGCCCAGCCCGAGGCCCCGGAAGCCGGGCCGCACGAACAGCCGCTTCATTTCCGCCGCATTCGCATAGTCCGCGTTGTCGAGCGGGCGCAGGGCGCAGCAGCCCGCCACGTGCGCCACCGTGCCGTCGGCGCGCTGCAGCGTCGGAGCCTGCCGGCCCGCTTCTTCCTTGATGTTCGCCGGGTCCACGAGCGCCAGCACCAGCGTGCCGCGCGGTTCGGCGTATTCACCCGGCAGGTCGGCCAGTTCGCCGTCGAAATCCTGGAAGTCCAGGTCGATGGCCAGCGAGGCGGCATAGTCGCGAAAGATCGCGCGCGTCGCATCGATCTCGTGGGCTTCATCGGGCGTGAGCAGCACGACGACCGGCGTGTCCGCCAGCGGCAGGGGGCGTGAAACCGAGGAGCTCATACCCGCAACGACGCCACCCAGTACGCCACGCCCGCACACAGCGCGAACAGCACCAGCGCCAGCCCGCGCGAAGCCGCGTCGTCGCGACTCTCGGCGACCTGGCCGTTGGCGCTGGAGACCAGCTTGTCGCCCGAGACCATCGGCCGCACCAGGCGGTGGCGCTTGACCAGCACATAGAACAGAACCGCCAGCACGTGCAGGCTCACGAGGGTGATCACGATCCACTTGCCCTGCGCCTTGTGCCAGCCGGTGGCGAAACTCACGACCGCCCCCGAGACGAAGCGGGTGAGCGGGCCGGAGGCGGAGATCTCGTCGTCGGCCATCAGCCCGGTGGCGACCTGAAACGCCAGGATCGCCAGCACCGCGAACACCGAGAGTGCGCCGAGCGGCGTGTGCCCGATCAGGTGGTCCGGATGCGCCCGTCCGCGCAGGTAGTTGACGACCGAGCCCGGCGCGTAGATGAACGCCGCAAAGCGCGACCAGCGCCCGCCCACGAAGCCCCAGAGCAGCCGGAACAGCAGCAGCGCAAGCACCGTGTACCCGAGGCGGAAATGCCATTCCATGATGCCGCCCAGGCCCGTTCCGATCAGGCCCAGCACGGCGACGGCCAGCGCCCAGTGAAAAAGACGGGTCGGCAGGTCCCAGACGCGCGTGCGGGCCGCGGTGCTGGCGGTCGCCTGGAGGGCGGCCACGGAGGTGTCGGTCATCGATGGGGGCGCGGATGCGCGGGGCTGCGGAAGGCGCAGATTAGCAAAGTCCGGGCGCAAGGCAGCTTCGGGTTGTTGCTATGCGCCCGACATGGGCTGCCCCTACACTCGGCCGCAGCGCTGCGTTCGACGGCGTTGCCCACCCACAAGGACCCACGATGATCCGACTTGCCTCGTTCGCCCTTGCAGCCGCCTGCGCTGCGATGTCCCTGCCCGCCGCCGCCCAGTTCGCCAAGCCCGAGGACGCCATCAAGTACCGCCAAAGCGCACTGTTCGTGATGAGCCAGCATTTCGGCCGCCTGGGCGCCATGGCCAACGGCCGGGTGCCCTACGACGCAGCGGCTGCCGCGGCCAACGCCGAAGTCGTCGCCGAGATGGCCAAGCTGCCCTGGGCCGCCTTCGGCCCCGGTACCGAGGGCGGCAAGGCCAAGCCCGAAGTCTGGAAGGAAGACGCCAAGTTCAAGGAACGCCAGCAGAAGCTGATCGAGGAAACCGGCAAGCTGGTGGTCGCCGCCAAGGCCGGCAACATCGACGCGCTCAAGGCCCAGTTCGGCCCGACCGGCGCGAGCTGCAAGGCCTGCCACGACAGCTTCCGCAACCAGTAAGGGCGGCTGCAGAAAGCAAAAAGGCGCTACCTGGTAGCGCCTTTTTTTATAAGGGTTGAAGAAGCTTCAGGCTTCGGCGAGCAGCTTCTCGATGAGCTTGTGCAGCTCGGCAAAGTCGGGCTCGCCCACGTAGCGCTTCACGATCTCGCCCTGCTTGTTGACCAGGTAGGTGGTCGGCGTGAGCTTCACGTCGCCCCACGCCTGCGCGACGCTGCCGGTGTTGTCGATCGCCACCTTGAACGGCAGCTTGCGGGTTTCGGCGAAGTTGACGACGTAGCTCGGTGGGTCGTAGCTCATGGCCACCGCCAGCGTGTCGTAGCCCTTGGACTTGTACTTGTCGTAGGTCGCGATGACCTTGGGCATCTCGCCGACGCAGGTCACGCAGCTCGTGGCCCAGAAGTTGACCAGGGTGACCTTGCCCTTCAGGTCGGCGGTGGTCTTCTGGCTGCCGTCCAGCAGCACGAAGGTGGAGGCCGGGGCCGCCGTGTTGCCGGAGCCGAGGTACACGCCCACGCCGACGGCCAATGCAAGAGCGACGGCGGCGGCAGCGATGGATTTTTTCATGGCAGCGACTGGGAGATGGAAGCGGTGAGAGGGGGCGGCGCGATTCTAGTTCCGCCTGCGCGACCGCGCTGGCGAGGGCCCATCGGGTATTTTGTGGCTCGATAATCGCCCTCCCATGCCATCGTTCGCTCCCCGCCCCTGGCTTGCACTGACAGCCACGGCCGCCCTTCTCGCCGCCTGCAGCCCCACCTTCAACTGGCGCGAGGTGCCGATCGCCGATGCCGGCCTGGTCGCGCTCCTGCCCTGCAAGCCCGACCGCGCGAACCGCGCGCTGCCGCTGGGCGCCGAATCCGTGCAGGTCGACATGGCCGGCTGCGAGACCGGCGGCGCGACCTTCGCCATTGCCCACGCCTCCGCTGACGGTCCGGCGCAGGCGGAGGCCTGGCTCAACGCCTGGCGCACGGCCACGCGCAATCAATTGGGTGAGGCGAAAGTGACGGAAGCGCCCGCGGCCCTGCAGCGCGCGACCGCGACGCCTGCACCGGTGCGGCTCGATGCACAACCGGCGCAGCAAGGCGCCGCGCCCGTCCAGGTCCTCTGGTTCGCCCAATCGCAGAAAAACGGCACCGTGGCGCTCTACCAGGCCACCGTGCTCGGCAAGCCGACATCCCCCGAGGCGCCGAAGACTTTTTTTGAGGGCTTGCGCCTTCCATGACCCCGCTCCCGCCAGCCGCAACGGCGGCGGTTGCTACTGTTCTGATAGCTGTAGCGCCGGAGGAACCCCGTGCCGCACTGTCCGTCTTTTCAGGCTGCCGCGTTGTTGTCGTATCGCTACTTCCCCTGGGCGCCCCCGCATAATCGAAGCGTCGTCCTCCGAGCCGCATGAACAGCATCCTCATCATCGCCCACTCACCGTTCGCGCAGGCGCTGCGGCAGTGCGCGCTGCATGTGTTTCCCGATTGCGAGCAGGCCGTCGTCGCGCTCGACGTGCTGCCCAACGTGTCGCCCGAGGAAACACTGGCCGCCGCACGCATCACGCTCCAGCAGCAGCTGCATGCCCCGCGCTCGCAGGTGCTGGTGCTGGCCGACGTGTTCGGCGCCACGCCCTGCAACGTGGCGCAGAAGCTGGTGGACGGCGTCCATTCCAAGCTGGTGGCGGGCGTCAACCTGCCGATGCTGCTGCGCGCCGTCACCTACCGCCACGAACCGCTCGACACGCTCGTGCAACGCGCCATCGCGGGTGGCACCGCGGGCGTCATGCAGGTGGCGGTGGCGGCTCCCCAGAACCAGGCAAAAAGAAAGCACAGTGATCAAGAAATCCGTGACCATCAGCAATAAGCTGGGCCTGCACGCACGCGCATCGGCCAAGCTGACCAAGCTCGCAGGCAGCTATCCCTGCGAGGTGTGGCTCTCGCGCGGCGACCGCCGCATCAATGCCAAGAGCATCATGGGCGTCATGATGCTGGCCGCGGGCCTGGGCTCCACCGTCGAGCTCGAGACCAACGGCCAGCAGGAAGAAGAAGCGATGAACGCCATCGTCCAATTGATGGACGACAAGTTCGGCGAAGGCGAATGAATGTGACCCCCACGCTCCGCACTGCGTGTCGTCGCTGCCCCCCGAGGGGGCTCGGCCGCCTTGGGGCGGCCCGGCGGGGACCGATGACCTTCGGTCCACGTCCATGACCTTCGCAGTCCACGGCCTTCCTGTCGCCCGTGGCATTGCCATCGGCCGTGCGGTGCTGGTGGTGTCCAGCCGCATCGACGTCGCCCACTACTTCATCAAGCCCGAGGAAATCGAGACCGAGATCGACCGCGTGCGCACCGCGCGCAACGCCGTCGCCGACGAGCTCGCCAAGCTGCAGACCAGCGTCGCGCAGATGGGCCCGAACGACGCGCCGCACGAGCTCGCCGCGCTGCTCGAAGTGCACCAGATGCTGCTGCAGGACGAGGCCCTCACCGGCGGCGTCAAGCACTGGATCACCGACCGGCTCTACAACGCCGAATGGGCGCTGACCACGCAGCTGGAGATCATCGCGCGCCAGTTCGACGAGATGGAGGACGAGTACCTGCGCGAGCGCAAGGCCGACCTGGAGCAGGTGGTCGAGCGCCTCCTGCACCGCATGAAGGGCACGGCCGCCGTGCTCGCGCCCAGCCCGCCGCGCCGCAAGCGCGCCACCAGCCATGACGAGGACGACGACCCCACCGCGGGCGACGGCATCGACGTGCCGCTGGTGCTGATCGCGCACGACCTCTCGCCGGCCGACATGCTCCAGTTCAAGAAGAGCGTGTTCGCGGGTTTCGTGACCGACGTGGGCGGGCGCACCTCGCACACCGCGATCGTCGCGCGCAGCATGGACATCCCGGCCATCGTCGGCGCGCGCACCGCGAGCCAGCTGGTGCGCCAGGACGACTGGGTCATCATCGACGGCGACGCCGGCGTGATGATCATCGACCCCTCGCCGATCATCCTGGCCGAGTACGGCTTCAAGCAGCGCCAGGGCGACCTCGAGCGCGGCCGGCTCGCGCGGCTGCGCCACAAGCCCGCGGTCACGCTCGACGGCCAGCGCGTCGAGCTGCTCGCCAACATCGAGATGCCCGAGGACACCGTGGGCGCCGTCAAGGCCGGCGCAGTGGGCGTGGGCCTTTTCCGCAGCGAGTTCCTCTTCATGGGCCGCGAATCGTCGGCGCGCCAGACGCGCCTGCCCGACGAGGAAGAGCAATACCAGGCCTACAAGCGCGCGGTCGAGGGCATGCAGGGCATGCCGGTCACGATCCGCACCATCGACGTGGGCGCCGACAAGCAGCTGGAGAACAAGTCCGGCAGCAAGCAGGAGCACCTGAACCCCGCGCTCGGCCTGCGCGCCATTCGCTGGAGCCTGGCCGATCCGGCGATGTTCCTCACGCAGCTGCGCGCCATCCTGCGAGCCGCCGCGCACGGCGAGATCCACCTGCTGATTCCCATGCTCGCGCACGCGAGCGAGATCCGCCAGACGCTCTCGCTCATCGATTTCGCGCGCACCGAGCTGGACAACCGCGGCGTCGTGTATGGCGCCGTGAAACTGGGCGCCATGATCGAGATTCCGGCCGCAGCGCTCACGCTCAGGACGTTCCTCAAGCACTTCGACTTCCTGTCGATCGGCACCAACGACCTGATCCAGTACACGCTGGCCATCGACCGCGCCGACGAGTCGGTCGCGCACCTCTACGACCCCGCGCACCCCGCGGTGCTCAAGCTCGTCGCCGACACCATCGCCGAGTGCCGCCGCCAGGGCAAGGGCGTGGCCGTGTGCGGCGAAATGGCGGGCGACGTGGCGTTCACCCGCCTGCTGCTCGGCCTGGGCCTGCGCAGCTTCTCGATGCACCCGTCGCGCATCCTGGCCGTGAAGCAGGAAGTGCTGCGCGCGGACACCAGCAAGCTGGAACCCTGGGCACGCGGCGTGCTCGAGTCGGACGATCCCTCGGCCGCGCTCACGGGCTGACGGCCGCGGCGGCGCAGCGCAGCGAGCCCGCCCCTTCGCGAAACACCGAGGAACCGGCTTTGCCGGGCCTCAGGTGTTGCCCCCGGTAGGGGGTTGGCGAAGCGACACGAAGTGCGCGCAGCCTGGGGGCGAGCGAGAAGCCCCGCCGCAATAAAACGAAACACGCCGAAACCGCGGCGAAAGGACTTGCCGCGCCTGCACAAGCACGATCAGGGCTCCTCAACAACCCCTGAAAGGCCTGCATCATGAAGTCCCTCTCCCTGACCCAAGTCATCACCGTCGGCTCGTTCGTCATGCTCGCCGCGGCCGGCGCCAAGGCCGAGAGCTACAACGGCGTGCAGTCGGCCGTGTCGGCCAAGAGCCGCGCCGAGGTCAGCGCGGAAGCCGTGAACACCGCATCGGCCCCGAACCAGAACGTCGTGCGCGGCTCGCGCGGCGCCGAAACCATGGCCGCGTCGACCGACCGCGCCCGCGTCGTGGCCGAAGCCGTGCGCACCGCCGCAGCGCCCGACCAGAACGTGTCCTCCGGCTCGCGCGTGAACAGCAAGGTCATCTCGACCATGCAGAACCCCGTCGACGCACGCGCCGAAGCCGCGCGCAGCAACAGCAGCAAGCTCTGAGCGACAAGGCGACCCCGTCTCGCGTTGTTGCCTCGCCCGTCGCAATCAAACGAAACACACCGAAACCGCGGTGAGAAGACTTCGGAGCGCGCGAATCGCACCATCGAGTTTCCTCTTCCTCAGACAACACAAGGATCTCCAATGAAACACTGGATCAAGCGCACTCTCTTCGGTTTCGCCGGCGCGGCGATGGTGGCCGGCAGCATCGCCGGCTGTGCAGGTCAACGCCACGGCTGGGGCGGCGACAGCGCCGAATTTCGCAGCAAGATGGTCGAGCGCGTGGGCAGCAAGCTCGAGCTCGACGCTTCGCAAAAGCAGAAGCTCACCGCGCTCGCCGAGAAGCTGCAGGCGCAGCGTGAAGCCATGCGCGGCGCGGGCGGCTCGGGCGATCCGCGCTCGCAGTTCAAAGCGCTGTTCGCGGGCAACAAGCTCGACCAGGCCGGCGCCACGCGCCTCATCGACGAGAAGACCACGGCGGTGCGCAACGGCAGTCCCGAAATCATCGCGGCCGCTGCCGATTTCTTCGACAGCCTGAACGCCGCCCAGCAGCAAAAGGTCCGCGACTTCATGGACCGCGGCGGCCGCCGCTGGAGCCACCGTGGCTGAGTCGGTCTCCGCGCACGGGCTCGTAGCGCAGCGTGCGCCGGCCGCCGTGCCATGGGCGACGCGCATCGCGCCCGCGGCTGACGCGCCGAGCGCGGCCGCAGGCGGCGTTCGCACGCTGCTGCGGCTCGAAGGCGCGTTCGTGCTGGCCGCGGCGCTGGCCGCCTACACGCAGTTCGGCCTCGGCTGGGGCGTGTTCGCGCTCTGGCTGCTCGTGCCCGACCTGTCGCTGCTCGGCTACCTCGCGGGCCCGCGCGTGGGCGCGGCGCTCTACAACGCGGCGCATTCGTACATCGGCCCCGTCGCGCTGCTCGTGCTCGGCGTGCTCGCGGCGATGCCGTGGGCCGTGGCCGGCGCGCTGATCTGGTTCACCCACATCGGGCTGGACCGCGCCCTGGGCTACGGCCTGAAGTACGCCACGGGTTTCGGCCTCACGCACCTGGGCCGCATCGGCCGCGCCGATCCATGGTGACGATGCGCAACCACACCCTCGCGGCGGCTGCGTGCGCCCGGGCAGCGATGCCGAAGCCGGCAGTGGCGGTGCGATGCCGACCGGTCTGATGGCCAGCGAAGTCATTCGCCACATGTTTGCCAGGAGGCACAATCCCGCCATGCCGCGCATCCTGCTGATCGACGACGACGAACACCTCGCCGCGCCGCTGACCACCTACTTCGCACGCTTCGGCTGCACGCTGGAGAGCGCCGTGCGCCCGAGCGAGGGCCTGGCCAAGCTGCGCGCCGGCCAGTACGACGCGGCCATCCTCGATGTGATGCTGCCCGAGATGGACGGCTTCGCGCTGTGCCGCGAGATCCGCAAGGAAAGCGACATCCCCATCGTCATGCTCACCGCCCGCGGCGAGGTGATGGACCGCGTGGTGGGCCTCGAACTGGGCGCCGACGACTACGTGCCCAAGCCCTTCGAGCCGCGCGAACTGGTGGCGCGGGTGCAGACCATCCTGCGGCGCCAGCGCGCCACGCCGGCCGCAGCGAACAGCAATGGTCATGGCAATGTCACCCAGCTGCGCGTGTTCGACGGCCTCTCGATCGACCTGGACCGGCGCCAGGTGCTGCGCCAGGGCGAGCGCATCGAGCTCACCGGCACCGAGTTCGAACTGCTCGCGCTGCTGGCGGCCGAGCCGGGCAAGGTCTTCAGCCGCGACGACATCCTGAACCGCCTGCGCGGCCACGAGGCCGAGCTCTACACGCGCGCGGTCGACATCGTGGTGAGCCGCCTGCGCAAGAAGCTGGAGCCGCTGGACTGCATCAAGACGCTGCGCAACGCGGGCTACGCGCTGGCCGTTGCACGCAGCGAGCCTGCATGAGGTTCGGCAGCAGGGACCACCGCGAGGCGTGGCGCGAGATGGCCTGCCGCCGCGCCGAAATGCGCAAGCAGTGGCACGCCCAGTGGCACGAAAAAGTGCAGGGCAAGCGCCGCTGGCGCCGGTCGCTGCGCATCCGCCTGGTGATGATGTTCGTGCTGCTCGCGCTGGTGATGGCCGGCGTTTTCATGGGCGGCATGAAGAAGGCCTTTTCCACCGGCTGGGCCGAGGCCGCCAAGCCGATGCTGGTGGACTACGCCGACCGGCTCGTCGCCGAAATCGGCACGCCGCCCGACGTGGCGCGCGCGCAGGCGCTGGTGGCGCGGCTGCCGATCACCATCCGCATCGTCGGCCCCACGGTCAACTGGGACTCCAACCCGGGTGGCTCGAACAGCCCCGGCGGGTGGATGCACGACCGCGAAGACGTGTTCGGCGGCGAGAAGTGGTTCATCCGTCCGACGGCTGACGGCCACCGCGTGATCTTCGGCTGGGCGCCCAAGCTCTGGCAGCTCGCGCCGCGCGCGACCGGCTGGGCCACGCTCGGCCTGCTGCTGTCGTGCGTGCTGCTGGGCTATGCCTACGTGAGCCGCCTGCTGCGGCCGCTGATCGACATCCGCGAAGGCGCGCAGCGCTTTGGCCGGGGCGAGTTCACCGAGCCGATCCCGGTGCGCCGCAACGACGACCTGGGCGACCTCGCGCAGCGCATCAACACCATGGCCGACGACATCCAGGCGATGCTCGACGCCAAGCGCGGCCTGCTGCTGGCGCTCAGCCACGAGCTGCGCTCGCCGCTCACGCGCGCGCGCCTCAACGCCGAGTTGCTGCCTGCAACGCCCGAGGGCCAGGCCGAGCGCGAGGCGCTGCTGCGCGACCTGAACGAGATGCGCGACCTCATCAGCGACCTGCTCGAGAGCGAGCGCCTCGCGAGCCCGCACGCCGCGCTGCAGCGCGAGCCGGTCGACCTCGCGGCGCTCGTGCGCCAGACCGTGGCCGAGATGCCCGGCGCCGAGAAGGTGCACCTGGACCTGGCCGAAGGCCTGCCGCCGCATTCGATCGACCGCATGCGCATCCGCCTCTTGGTGCGCAACCTGCTGGACAACGCCATGCGCTACAGCACCGAGGCGCCCCGGCCGCCCTGCGTGTCGCTGCGCGCGGTGCTGGACGGGCAGGTGCAGGGCATCGAGCTCGAGGTGCGCGACCACGGCCCCGGTGTCGACGAGGCGCAGCTCGGGCGGCTGACCGAGCCCTTCTACCGCACCGACGGCGCCCGGGCGCGCGCCACCGGCGGCGTGGGCCTGGGCATGTACCTGTGCCGGCTGGTCGCCGAGGCACATGGGGGCTCGCTGACCGTGCGCAACGCCAATCCAGGTCTGCAGATCGTCGTGCGTCTCTAGGACGAGGCTGACCCCCAGGCTGCGCGCACTTCGTGTCGCTTCGCCAACCCCCTTTCAGGGGGCGACACCTGCGGCCCGGCGAAGCCGGTTCCGCGGTGTCCCCCGGAATGGACCGAGGCAAGTTCATGTCGCGAGTCCCGCGATAGCGCGGTGCAAAACCGGATTTCTTCTTGGCGTGCGCCCTGTCGCCTGCGCTACCAGGCGGCGCGGGGTGCGCGGCTACGATGCGCCTCCCAGGCCAGCGTCGGTCAATCAAGGAGACACCATGAGCAGCTCGATCACCAACCACCAGGTCCGCCTCGCCAAGCGCCCCGAGGGCACGGCCACGCGCGAGAACTGGAAGTTCACCACCGAGCCCGTGGGCGAGCCGGCCGAAGGCGGGGTGCTGGTCAAGACGCTGTCGCTGTCGCTGGACCCCGCGATGCGCGGCTGGCTCAACGACGCCAAGAGCTACATCGCGCCCGTGGCCATCGACGAGGTGATGCGCGCGGGCGGCGTCGGCCGGGTCATCGCCTCCAAGAACCCGCAGTTCGCGGTGGGCGACACGGTCTACGGCACGCTGGGCGTGCAGGAATACATCCTCATCCCCGAAGACCAGGTCAAGCGCAACGGCCTGGTCAAGATCGACCTGCGCGTGGGCACGATCACGCAGTGGCTCAACGTGCTGGGCATGCCGGGCATGACCGGCTATTTCGGCCTGATGGACGTGGGCCAGCCCAAGGCGGGCGAGACGGTCGTCGTCTCCGGCGCGGCCGGTGCCGTGGGGCAGACGGTGGGCCAGTTGGCCAAGATCAAGGGCTGCCGCGTGATCGGCATTGCCGGCGGCGCGGCCAAGTGCGACTGGGTGGTCAAGGAGCTGGGCTTCGACGCCTGCATCGACTACAAGGCCGGCGCCGGCGCGGTGCGCGAAGGCCTGAAGACGCATTGCCCGAAGGGCGTGGACATCTACTTCGACAACGTCGGCGGCGAGATCCTCGATGCGGTGCTGGCGCGGCTCGCGCGCAAGGCCCGGGTGATCATCTGCGGCGCGATCAGCCAGTACAACAACGCCAACAGCATGCCGGGCGCCGGCCCGAAGAACTACCTGAGCCTGCTGGTGAACCGGGCGCGCATGGAAGGCATCGTGGTGTTCGACTACGCCGACCGCTACCCCATCGCCATCGCGGAACTCGCCGGATACCTCAAGGAGGGCCGCATGAAGAGCAAGGAAGACGTCGTGCAGGGCCTGGACACCTTCCCGGAATCGCTCAACAAGCTGTTCGCCGGGGAGAATTTCGGCAAGCTGGTCCTGCAGGTCGCCCAGGACTGAGGGCGGCTCAGGATTCGCTGGGGCGCATCGGGATGTCGCCCAGCGCGTCGTCATCGCGCAGGCCCCGCGCGGCCTTCAGCAGTTCGATCGAGAGGCCGTCGCCGTGGCCCGCGAAGCCCTTGGCGATGCCCTCCAGCACCGTCGAGAGGCCCGCCTCGCCATCGGCGCGGGCGTCCATGCTGATGTTGAGCACCCGGGCCGCCATCTGACGGTAGGTGATGGCGCCGGCGCCCTCGAGCGCGGCCACCAGGTCCAGGTACAGCGCCAGGTTCAGGTCGAACACCAGCTTGGGCGTGATTTCGAAGTCGTCGTTCTTGTTCTTGTCGTCCATGGGTTCGGCTCCTTTTTCTGAGCCTCCACTCTAGCCAGAAAATGCGCGCCGATCCGTCGGACATGGGCGTGATTCGCGCCCTCGGCGCCCTTATCGCCGTTAGCGTGCACGAGTGCCCATGATGGCCGCCGCGATGATCAGCCCGGCCGCGAGCGCGATGCTCCAGGTGAGTGGGCGGCCCGTCACGGTCAGCAGCAGTGCCGTCGAGGCGAGCGGCGTGATGTAGCTCAGGATGCCGATCTGCCGCGCATCGCCGCGCTTGAGCGCCATGTCCCAGAGGAAGAAGGCCGCGCCCAGCGGGCCGAGGCCGCAGAGCGCGAGCAGCAGCCAGTCGCGGGCCGACAGCGCGACCGCGGGTTCGAGCAGGGCGTGACAGACCAGCGCCAAGGCGCCCGAAACCAGCCCGAAGAGGCCGATCGCCGAGGTCGGAAACGCCGGCACCCGCTTCGTCCACAGCGAATAGCTCGCCCAGATGAAGGCCGAGCCCGCCGCGGGCACGAAGCCCCAATAGGTGGCAGTCGTCCCCGCGGCCGGCGCCGCAACGCCGCGCGCCCCGAGGATCGCCATCGCCGCGCCCGCGAACCCCAGCAGCGCCGCGATCACGTGCAACGGCCGCAGCGACATGCGCGGCAGCAACACCGGCGCCAGCACCACCATGAGCAGCGGCCAAAGGTAATTGACGAGATTGGCCTCGACCGGCGGCGCATACCGCAGCGCGATGAACAGCAGGAAGTGATAACCGAAGAGGCCGTAGATGCCCAGGGCCAGCGTGCGCGGCGGCACCTTCCACGCGCGGCGGTCGCGCAGCACCAGCGGCCAGCTGGGCACGCTGCCGATGATCAGCGCAAGCCCCGTGAGCAGGAAGGGCGGCAGGTGCGACAGCGCCGTGCCGAGCGAGGCAAGGCTGGTCCACAGCGCGATGGCGAGCAGGGCGTAGACGGTGGAAGACATGGGCGGCGAGCCTACGCGATGGCGTCGTCGCGCAACGCCGGCCCGTCGTCGCGCGGCGACGGTCTTGTCAGGCGTTCCGGCGGCGCAGCGCAGCGGTGAGCGCCGAGGGCGAGCGGTAGCCCGTGCGGCGCGCCGTTTCCGCGACGCTCACGCCGTCCAGCCGCAGTTCGCGCGCATGCGCCAGCCGCAGCCCGCGCAGCCACTGCATCGCGCTCGTGCCTTGCTCCTCGCGGCAGCGCTGCGCGAACTGGCTGGGGCTCAGGCAGGCGACCTCGGCGAGATCGGCAACGCCCAGCGGCTCGTGCCACCGCGCACCGGCCCACGCCGCGAGCGCCTGCCAGTCGATGCGGCGGCGGCGCGTGTCCGTCAACGGCGAGTGCACGGGACTCCACGCTTCCAGCAGCAGCGCGGGACCGTGCTGCAGGGCAAGCGCCGCATGCTGCGGCTGCTTCATGCAATGCGCCAGGTAGCGCGCCAGCGCGTGCAGCTGCGGCGCGTCGGCCGGTGCGCGCTCGGCGCAGCGGGCCCATGGCGCGTGCGTGGTGTCGAGCACCAGGCACACGCTGCCCTGGCCGCGCGCCGCGAAGTCGTGGCGGTCGCCCGGCGCGACCACCTGCGCCTGGCCGACACCGATGCCCGCGCCCCGGCCTTCGACTTCGATGTCGAGCACGCCATCCAGGCCGATCAGCACCTGGAAGTGATCGTGCGCATGGCTGCCGCGCGACGTGCCGTAGTCGCGCAAGGAGAGGGTGTGGGTGGCGGATGCGTGCATGGCGGGAAAGCGCGATGGTCCGCCCGTCACGCGAGACGCAGCAGCAGCGCCGAGGCCGCGCACACCAGCAGGAATGGAATGCTGACGCGATGGAACTCGCGCAGCCCGTTCGGCAGCTTCGCGAGCCGCAGCGCGATCAGGTTGGCCAGCGAGCCCAGCACGCAGCCGAAGCCGCCCACGCTCACCCCCGCCGCCAGCGCGGGCAGGTCGCGCACGTGGCCGTCCAGAAGGATGGCAGCCGGCACGTTGCTGATGAACTGCGAAGTGACGATGGCCGCGAGATAGGCGCGCCATCCCTCGGTGATCGGCCAATGACCGAGCAGCGCGGTGATGGTGGGCAGCTCGGCCAGCTGGCGCAGGTCCACGAACATGAGCGCGATGATCGCGAGCAGCGCCCAGTCGATGCCGCGCAGCACGCGCGGGTACGTCACCAGCAACACGCCGAACACCACGCCCAGCCCGGCCAGCAGCCAGTGCCGGTCGAGCGCGACCACGAAGCCGACGAAGAGCACCCCCGCCAGCGCCAGGAGGCGCGGCTGCACCGGCGCCGCCTCGGCCGCGGGCTTGAGCGCGATGGGCGTGCGCGGCACCAGCAGCCACACCGCGACGAAGAGCCAGAACAGCATCACCGCCACCGTCGGCCCCATCATCCCCATGAACGCGAAGAAGCTCTCGCCCGAGCGGTGCCACAGATAAAGGTTCTGCGGATTGCCGATCGGCGTGAGGGCCGAGCCTGCATTCACCGCCAGCGCCTCCAGCACCACGAGCCGCGCGAGCGGCAGGTGCGCCTGATTGGCGAGCACGCGCGTGAGCGGCACCAGGAGAAACAGGCTCACGTCGTTGGTCACCAGCGCGGAGAGCAGCGCCGCGCTCGCCGTCAGCAGCATCGCCAGGCTGCGCTGGTTGTGCGTGCGCGCGAGCAGCCGCTGCGCTGCGGCCTGCAACATGCCGCTCTTCTCCACGCCTTGCGTGATGGCCAGCAGGCCGGCGAGCGCGCCGACCGTCTGCCAGTCGACCAGCTGAAGCCACGCCATCGGCGCGCGCGGGCGCAGGAACGCGAACAGCACCGCGACGGCGACCAGCACCCACAAGAGGCCGTTGCCGCCGCCCTGTTCCTCGGACGGCGACGCCGCTTTGGCTTCAGCGGCCGACAAGGTCACGCAACTCGCGCTTGAGCACCTTGCCGATCGCGCTGCGCGGCAGCTCGTCGATGAAGTGCAGGCGCGCCAGGCGCTGCGTCTTGCCCAACTGCTCGTTGGTCCATTGCAGCAGCGCGTCTTCGGTGGTGGCATCGCCGTCGCGGCGCACCACGAAGGCCACCGGCGTCTCGCCCCATTGCTCGGAGGGCACGCCCACCACCGCTACATCGGCCACCGCCGCATGGCCGCGCACCACGGCCTCCAGGTCGCTCGGGTAGATGTTGAAACCGCCGCTGATGATCATGTCCTTCTTGCGATCGAACAGCGTGAGAAAGCCCTCGGCATCGAAGCGCCCCACGTCGCCCGTGCGGATGAAGCGCTTGCCCGTGGCGTCGAACCACTCGGCCTCGCGCGTCTTCGCGGGCTGGCGGTGGTAGCCGGTCATCATGCCGGCCGAGTGGCCCACCACTTCGCCGGCCACCTCGGTGTCGCCGCGCGGCAGCTCGTTGCCTTCCTCGTCGATCAGGCGGATGTCGCTGCCCGGCGCGGGCTGGCCCACCGTGTGCAGCTTGGTCGGGTGCAGGTGCGCTTCCAGGATGCAGGTGCCGCCGCCTTCGGTCATGCCGTAGAACTCGATCAGCCCGCCGGGCCAGCGCTTCAATACATCGGCCTTGAGCGCGGCGCTGAACGGCGCGCTGGTGCTGAACTTGAACTGGAACGAGGCGAGGTCGTGCGCATCGAAGCGCGGGTGCGCCATCAGCCGCTGGTACTGCACCGGCACCAGCATCGTGTGCGTCACGCGGCGCTGCTCGGCCAGCTGCAGGTAGCCAGCGGCGTCGAACTTGGGCATCAGCACCACGCAGCCGCCGAAGGCGATGGTGGGGAAGAACACCACCAGCGTGGTGTTGGAATAGAGCGGCGTCGACAGCAGCGTGACCGTGTCGGCGTTGTATTCGTACTTGGCGCCGCGCTGCACGTGCGACCAGCGCATGCCATGCCCCTGCACGATGCCCTTGGGCTCGCCGGTGGTGCCCGAGGAATAGATGATGTTGAAGGCCCACGAGGGCTGCACCTCGACGGCCTCGGGCCGGGCGCCGACCGGTGCGAGCCAGGCGGCGAAGTCGCGCCCCGCCGAACAGCCGTCGAGCGCGACGCGCGCAATGCCGCCTTCCTTCGCGGGACCGACCACGTCGGCCGCCGAGGCATCGGTGAAGAGGATGCGCGCATCGGCGTCCTGGATCATGCGGGCCAGGCTCGCGGGCGTGGAGCCGGGCGCGAGCGGCGCGACGGCGATGCCCGCGCGCAATGCGCCGAGGAACACCGCCGCGTAGTTCACCGACGACGTGGCGCAGACCGCGATGGCGTCGCCGGCCTTGAGGCCGTCGCGCTGCAGGCTGGCGGCGATGCGGTCCATCAGCGCGTCGAGCGCGCCGTAGTTCAGTGCGGATTGCGCGGATCGCGCTTCCGCGAGCGCGGGGCGATCGGGCGCGTGCTGGGCGTGGAGGCGAACCAGGTCGGCAATGGCGCCGAAATCGCGTTCCATCGCGGCTTGAATGGCGGGGTGCGTTTGCAAAATCGAATCCTTCGTCTTGGCCAGACGGCAGGATAGCGAAGAAGCCTCGCAGCCGGTGAGCCGTGCGCGACGGCCGGGGCGCAGCCATTCATTCAGTCAGTCAGTCCGTCGGTCAGCCACCGCTCAGGGGTGCAGGCCGAGGATCGGCGTTTCTTCTATACCCAGGAAGGAGCTCCGACATGGGACTGCTCGACATTCTTCAAGAAGCCATCGGCGGCGATGCAAGTGCGCATGTGGACCAGGTCGCGCAACACGCCTCGCCCGACGCGATCGGCGCGGGGCTCGCAGCGGCGATGCGCTCGGACCAGACGCCGCCGTTCGGCGACACGGTAGGGCGCCTGTTCGGCCAGTCTTCGCCGATGCAGCAGGCCGGCGTGCTCAACCAGATCCTGGCAACGCTGGGCCCGGCCGCGGCATCGATGCTGGCGGGCGGGGTGCTCGGGCGGATGCTGCAGCCCGGCCAGACGCAACTCACGCCGGAGCAGGCCTCGCAGCTGTCACCCGCGCAGGTGACGGAGATCGCCGCGCATGCGGAAGAGCAGCATGCGGGGGTGATCGACGAGGTGAGCCGGTTCTATGCGCAGCACTCGGGGTTGGTGAAGACGCTGGGTGGGGCGGTGTTGGCGATTGCGTTGGCGAAGATGAAGGAGAACGCGACGCGGGGGTGAGCAGATCGCGGCGCCGTTTTCGACACGCCGCGCAATCAGGGCGCGCGCCACGCGCCCGGCCTGCGCTTGATGCTTTGCGCGATGCTCTTGGCGAGCTCTCGAAACTCGCTCTCGGTCATCGGCGTTTTTGCAAAGCGGCCGAAACGCTCGACCTTGAAGATGAGATTGGACGAAGTCCCGGGCGGTGCGTTCTTGTCGCCAGGTATGTAAGCCAGATAGCCCCAATCCTGGTTCTTGTTGGTCTCGTTGTGAATTGGCGGCCCACTGAGAACGCTGCGAGTGATGAGGGCCACGCCGCCAAGCCCTTTTCGCCCGTCGACCGTGATGGAATGAAACGGGCGCACACGGCCGTCCAATGGCTCTGTGAGCTTGGCACCGTAAAAGTAGCCTTGCTGCACGGCTTCGTTGACGAACTTCTCGGGATCGATGCTGTCCTCGCTTGAAGCGTCGCGGTCGCTCAGGTACACCACGATGTCGGGCCTGTCGGCAAGTCGGAAAGATGCGGCGACATAGGCGGGCTTCTTCTCGCCGGTCATGAAACCATAGGGTAGGCAAACACCGGGTTCGGCCGGAACCGCGAATGGTATGCGTGCGCGATAGAACCTCAGGAAGTTGGCGATGGTTTGCTCTGGCGTGCCTTCGAGTTTTCTGCTGGCGGACACCACGTGATCACCCACCAACGTGGAAAAGTTGAATTTGCCGGAACCATTGATGAATCCGAATGAATTTCCGCCGTTGTACGGCTGATAAAAGCGGAAGGCAGCCGCCTCATCCAAGTCCGCCTGCCTGAGTTTTCCTCCGGGATCCATATCGCCGTGTCGTGCGAGCATCTCAGCATGAGCAAGCACGATGTCTTTTTGCTGCTGTCGTTTTCTATTGAGTTCCAGCAGTTGCGATTGGAGGCCTGCGGCGCTATTTAGGCTGGAGGTATGAATCGATCTGGAGCTTTCATCCGCGTCGAATACACCCTCACTGTCTACCAGTTGGTACGTTTTCCAGACACCAACGCCGGTGTCGAATCCATAGCCTCCTCCATTTGCAGGCGACATGTTGGGCGGCAGAGTGGCGTATTCGATGTTGCCGGGGACATCGATGGATTGATAGCCGAGGCACTCGGTGCGAATGGTCTTGAGCGGTTGCGCAATGACTTGACTCGAGAGCAGCATGCCGAACAACGCAAGTACCACAGTACGTGGATTGAAGTGTTCTTGCTTCATCGCGTTCATGCGAGGCCGCAACTCTTTATTTGGCGACCGAATCGGGGTGCGCCCGCCTGGCCAGCGGGTCGAAGTCGAAGGCCTTGAAGAAATCCTCTTCACGCTTCCAGCGCACCGTGCCGTCAAGCAATCCAAAAGCCAGTTGCGCGAGGTCCAATGGCTCTTCGCGCATGGCCGAGGCGAACCTGGTGTCCCAGCCGATGGCTGCCAAGCTGGCCTTGCCTGCCGCGTCGTAGTCCCACACCCGGTACACGAGCTTGTTGTCCTTGAGTCTGAGGCCGACTTTGCCGCGCAGATCTTCATCGTAGAAGCCGCCGTCTTTCTTGTTCAGCCCGATGAAGCCTAGATTGATGGCGCGCTTGAGCTTGCCCGCGTCGTCGTACTGCGTAGGAGGCGCTCAGCTTTTGTCAAACACACGTCGATAGCGGCCATGACCGTGCGGCTCGCGGCGCGTACCCGTACCCATGATCTTCAGTGCAATCGTGGCCGCCGTGCCCGCGTTGTCACGCAGGTCGGCTGCATCGGCATCTGTCATCAATGGCAGCGACTCCGGCTCTTTTGCATCCGCCTCGAGCGCGCGGCGCTCAAAGTTATTGAGTTCATACGCGCTGGCCTGATTGCGAAAGTTCCTTGCGCGGCCCGGATTGCCTTGCTCCTCGGCTTCTTTCAGCAAGCGATCGCGCGTGGCCTTTTTTTGCTTGATGCTGGCAATGAAGTCTTGACGATTTTCTTTTGTGATGGGGCCGAGCATCCAGAATCCGCCGTGCGAGTCGTGGACATACTTGTCGAAGAAATCGCTGGCGTTCTGCGGGACATCCTTGGCTGCAGCAATGGCCTGCACGATGCGCTTTTGCACTTCGTCGGCGGCCGGCGGTTGATCGACGAAGATGCCAGCTCTTGCGTTGAAGACCTGTGTGGGCTTGCTTGCATCTTGGGCAGCCTTGACATCTGCGCGCCAGTCCAACTCCGATTCCCAAAGATCCTGCTTGTCCTGCTTCGTCGAATTTGTGTAGCTCGACATCGCCTTGAAGGTTGCCTCATCGGCCTTGGAGGCGCGCCAGCGCCAGTACAGCTCCATGTGATAGCGCATGCGGTTTTGCACCGGCTCGCCGCCATTGACCACGTTCTGCTTTTCTTGTGCCTTGGTCCAGGCGGCGTAGTCGCTGAAAGCCTTGTCCAGAGCGGGATCGACATTGAAGTCAGCTTTCGCCGCAGGCAGCAACTCATCCTTGATATCCAATCGCACGCCCGCTGCCAGCGCCTCGAAATACATATCCATCAAAGGGATCTGCGACAGCAATGAGTTTCTTCCACCTATGCCCTTGCCTTGAGATTTCGCGGGGTAGCCTCCTCCAAGATCGGAGTGTGCCCCTGGATAGACAAACTCCTTGGTATTTGGCGGATAGCTCTTGGCTCTGATACGTGCCGTAGACAACGGGAATGACTGGCGGATTTCATGCGCCGCCACATAGTGAACAGTCTGGTTAACACCCTGAATGTCCATCGTGCCATCGGCCCAGTCCTGAAAGCCTTGGCCCGCCGGCGATGAATCGGCCAGCCCGACAGAGGCCACGGTGTCGAAGATGCCAAGAAAATGAAGCTCCAGTTTGGCCTCGCCAACGGTCATGTTTTCAGCCGCCTTTTGAATCCATTGGCAAAAGGTGCGTGCTTCGGCCGAACCGCGCGAAAAGCCAAAGACTGACAAATGCAGTTTTGTGACTCGTGGCCGTTGGTCCTTGATCGCCTTCAAAAGGCGGGCCTGAATGCCCTTGAAAACACTGACCAGCTTGTCGTCGCCCAGACGCCAGAAGGTCGACAACCTGTCCAGACAGAGCGTCTTTGCCTCGGCTGGCTGAATCAACAGCACGTCGTGATACGCCATATGGAGCGCGTTGTAGACCTGAATCAACGCCCAATGGATTCGGGCTTCTCCTCCACTGGCAAAGCGCTTTCCGTCATCGGATTCCTTGTCTTCACCAATCTCCGGAAAGCGTGTACCGACACCGGGCATGTAGTAGCGAAAGTGCTCAACGTTATCTTCTTTGTGAGCGTTGTAGAGACTGACTACATTCGAGTGGCTCTGGTCGCGCAAATCGCGCTCCATGTTGTTATTGGTGCCGTCGAAGAACAATCCGACATGAATCTCTTTGGAGCAACTCAAGCCATTGGCCTTGGAGGGATCTGCGGTGGCCGCTCGCTGGCATAGTTCGCGCGGGCTGAGCTCGCGGTCCGCGCGCGATTGGTCACCGGGCAGGCCGGGCTGATAGTTGGCACCACCTGGATCTTTGTCCCACCAGTCCCCCGGCGCCGCGGGCTCCATCGGGCGGTAGTCCGGCGACCATGTGCTGGGTCTTCCCGTTTCGTCCGCCCATAACAAAACCTGTAGCCCGGATTCCTTGACCGTGCATTCGGCCGTACAAAGCGACGTGGTCTTGTAGTAGCGGCAGCGTCGATCTCGAGTCTTGGCATCAAAGCTGACCTCGTACCAGCCTTCGCGAAATCCGGCCATATGTTTTCTCCCAGATCCTTCAGAAATCTGTTGTTTGCCTTAACGAACTTTTCCGGCTCAAGGCTTCAGAGGGTAAGCGGGGCCAGGGTAGTCCTTGGCTCCCGCTCTCTTATTGGAAATGATCAATCGCACTTCGCCATTCGGTAAGAAGTGCACATTCAACAGCCCGCCGGGCTCGTCATATCTTTCGATCGACACGACCTTCTCGTGCCAATGTTCCACGGCTGCTTCGGGACTCGTATCCCTGGGGTTCCCGCTGGATGTCGTCCACTTCACTTTTGCACTGAGGCCGGGGCGCCATGTGGCCGGATATGAAATACAGCAAACAAAGCTGCCACCGCCGCCATAAGGTCTCGAGTTGCCGCCGCCCGCTCCATCTACATAGAACTGATGGATGTATTCACCCGTATGGTTGTAAGCGCTGATATTGGCGCTCTGACTTTCGCGCGCCCGCTCCTTGCCGCTGCCACTGCAAGCCGCCAATGGCAAGACCAGCACCGCAAGTGCGCAGAGAGTGAGGGTGGTGAGGCGTTTCATTGAGTGCGGTTTTCCAGTGCGTTCCACAGATCGTCGCTCCAGTCTTTCATCATGGCTGCAAGACTGGTTCCTTGCGCAACCGCTTGCCAAGTGTCGGCAAGGTCGGGGTGCTTGTAGAAGTCTTCGCCACAGGTCAGCGAGAGCACGACGAACTGCAATCGATCGGGGTTGCCTGCAACATGCAGGCCAGTGGCGATTTCGAGGGTGCGTCGAAGCTGTCGATGAAACAGCGCTCGCCCGGTTCGAGGCACCAGCTGCGATACCGTTTCAAGCAATTGCGCAAAGATGCCGTCCGCCTCCGCTGCATCGAGAAGCGATGCAAATTGAAGCGCGTCCAGTTCGAGATGGTCGTCCGTATCGGCGACACCGTCGTCCAATGCAGGCGCAAGCCAGTTGCCGATGGTGCCATCCCGGTCGAACCATTGCCATTGACCAATGGTCTGTGCCGCGCGTCGCGTCTGCGCCTCGGACAGCGTTGCAAGAAGTGATGGCAGAACGCGCGTATCGCTCATGCGGCAATGAAGCTTCAAGCCATCCTGCCGAGCCTGTGCGAGGTATCCAAAGCAGGTCTGCAATTGCGCGGTCGGCTGATTCGACGCCAGCCAGCTGAATGCAGGCGCTCCCGGTCCAATGGACGCGAGCCGTCGAATGCCTTCAGCCAGCATGTCGTCGTCTCTCGGCATTTCCAGCAACTGCGGGCCGTGTGCGCCATAGGCCGCCAACGGCGTGGTTGCCAAGGCGTTGACGCAAGGCCATCCGCTGCGGTTGAGCACCGATTCGAGCCGGTCCGGGTCCAGCAGCGCCGCATCGATCAGCAGCCAAGCCCTGAGCGATGGTTGAACATTGACGAACTCTTGCACAGCTTGAGAAAAGCGAGAGGGATCGATCGGATCGGTGGCGAATTCCAACGCGGCCCTCATTGCAAGGCGGAGAAGGGTGCGCCGCTTTGTGCCGCCTTCAGCATGCACTCAATGCAGATGCTCTGTGGGAACAGAGGCAGTCCGTACGGAGAGCTTGTCGGCCCCGCCAGCTTCCGCTGCACCGCGTGATAAGTAATCTTCCCCGGACATTCAAACGTGATGTCCCCGTTCTGCAGCGTGATCGATGCCCCTTGCGCAGTCGCAATGCGAATCTTCTTCTTCGCCGCAAACTCCACCGTCTTGTCCGTACTCGCAATCTTCAGCGCATCCTTGGCCTGCACCCGCAACTCATCGTGCTGCGCCTGAAAGTCCAGATCGTCGCTGCCCGCAATGATCGACAGGCCCGCTTCAGCATCCGCTTTCTGCGCGCCAGCCAGCAGCCCGATCGCCTGACCGCTGTGCACCCTCAGCACATCCGCCAACGCAAGGTTGATATCTCCGCCGCTGGCCAGCGTCGCAGTCTCCCCCGCCACGATCTGCAATTGCTGCCCCGCGACCATCGCGAGCCCGCCGCGCGCGGCCAGCGCAACGACGGCATCGGTCGTGTGCGGCACCTTGCCATCGCCGGTCGCAATCGATTTGTCCGACGCATCCGAATAAGCCGTCTCCAGCACATCGCCCGTCACCATGCCGCTCGCCGCGTGCTCCATCGCCGCGTACGGCGCGCGCTCCTTGTCGAGCTGTGAGGCGTTGGCCTTGTCGGCGCCGATGTGCCCGGCGAGCTGCACGGTCTCGTGCTTCATCGCAGCCTCGCTCAGCGCCTGTCCCAGCTGCTGCACTTGCTTGAGCAACGCCATGCCCGCGGCAAAGTCGCCAACAGGTTCGAGCTGCTTTCCGCCCGTCCCGTGGTACGTGCTCAACAGCACGCCCTTGCCGCCACGCAACGCCGCATAGCCATCGGTACGCAACTCGAGCCCCTGCCCGCGAAAGCTGCCGCGGAAGTTGTCGGCCTGATGAATCAGATGCCCCAGGTTCAACTGGCTGTGCGCGGTGCTCGCATGCAACTGCACGCGCAGCTGCTGGTTCGAATCGTCGAACACCAGTTGGCTGAACCCCTCGCCGCCGAACTCCTTCGTCTTGAAGCCGCTCAGCGCAGCTGCGTTGCGGTGCCCCTTGTCGTCCGCGCTCGAACCGTGCCAGGCTGGCGCGTGGCCGGCGGCAAGGTTGGCCTGCGCGCTCGGCGATGCGTTGTGCGCCTGGGCGAAGACATCGGCCTCCTGCCCTTGGCCCGAACGTTCCTGGCTGCGCGATGCACCGCCGGGCGTGGGCTCGATGCCGCCGTCGCCGCGCCCGTTGTAGAGCGCGCCGACGATCACCGGCTGGTCGACATCGAGGTCGACGAACTTCACCAGCACTTCCTGCCCGATGCGCGGCAGCCACTGCCAGCCCATGCCGGGGCCGGCCTGGCGCTGGGCCACGCGAATCCATCGCGTGCTGCGGTTGTCCTTCGCATCGCTGCCGCCGCTGTTGTTGTTGTTCTGCGCGTCGCCGCCGGCCGACTCGGTCTGCCAGTGGAATCGCACGCGCACGTCGCCGCGATCGTTGCAATACAGCTCGTCCGCGCCGTTCGGCGAAGTCTCGCCCGAGGGCCCGACGACGATCGCGCTGTGCACGCCGCTGGCCGTGGGCTTGGCATGCAGCCGCGCGCCGTCGGCGGCCGCGAGCACGGGTCGCCACGGGCGTGCCACATGCACGGCCGAGAAGCTGTTGGCGTAGCCCAGCGTCTTCGCGGCTGCAAGGCTCTGCGCCTGCGGGCGAACATCGTTCACGCCGTCGTGCGAACCCGTGCCCGTCGGTACCAGACCGAACACGTCGTCTTCGGCAGTGACGGACGCACAGGGCCTGTCGAACACGAGGTGCTCCGACAGGTCGCCCAGCTGCGCTGCAATCGATGCCGCCGTGTCCTTCGGCAAATTGTTGATGCCCACATGCTCGACGGTGTCCAGCAGCAGCGCGGGCTTGGCCTGCAAGCCGAGCGCGGGCGCGTCGTCGACATCGATGCGCGTGCCCGCGCGCAGCGTGCGCACGGTGCTGTGGCCGAGCATCACGTCGGCGCGGCACTCGGCCGCTTCCATCATGAGGCCCGCATAGCGCTCGAGCGTGCGGTTGCTGTCCCAGCCGCGGCTGCGGTCGTTCAGGCCGAGCACATCGTCGTACTCGATGCGCGGCGCGTTCTTGCCGCCGACCGCAAAGCGCGCGGCGGCGCTGCCCGTCAACTGGCGCTTGCCGTCGACGTTCCATGCGCTCAGGTGCACCTGCGCCACCGACTGCCGCATGCGGCGCACCAGCGCCTGCACGGCGTCGCTGCGCTCCTGCGAACTCTTGCGGTGAAAGCGGACGGGCGAGCCCGGGTCCGCGGGCTGCGCATCGTTCGCCGAGAAGATCACGAGCTTGTGCCCCATGGGCGCGGCCTCGTCTTCCTCGATGCGCCAGGCCAGGCCTTCTTCGGCGAGCAGGCGCGAGAAGAAATCGAAGTCGCTCTCGCGGTACTGCGTGCAGTAGGTGCGAACCGGCGCATCGGCCAGGAAGCCGCTCGCCTCGGAAGAAAAAGCCCAGTTGCCCGCATCGGCATACGGCGCGAGCACGCGCTCGATGATGTCGGCCACCGAGCGTTGCTGGAACACCTGGCTGCGCCCCTGCTGCGTGGCGAGCCAGAGCCACGGCACGAGCGTGAGGCGATAGCGCGCGAGGCCGCCGTCGGAGCCGAGCGACTCGACCGCGCGGATGAGGCCCGTGCGCTTGCCGGTCGCGCCGTTGGCCAGCACGGTGACGAGCGTGAGGGGCTGGTCGATCATCGACGAGAGCGCAAGGTCGGCGCGCAGGCTCAGGCAGACGATGCGCATCTCGAAGAGCTGCGACACGGCCTCGCGCTGCACCCAGCCTTCGACGCGCAGGGCGTCGATGCTGGCGTTGGCCGATGTGCCTGGCGCCTCGAGACGGTAGAGCCGGTTGGTCTGGCTGAGCTCGGCCCAGAGCGTGCTGCGGTCAGCGGATGGCATCGTGTTTCACGTCGGCACGGGGGCTCATGGTTTGCATCGCTGGCCGGACTTGCAGTCCGCCGAGACCTCGGCCAGCGCCGCAGGTTGCGGTGCGGGGTCGGGCGCCTTGCTGCGCCGAAGGAGCGCGGTCAGCAGGTCGGTGTCGGGGTCGGGCTTGCCCGAGCGCGCCGCGGTCTGCGTGTTGTCGTTGGCGCGCCGCGGCGTCTTCGATGCGTTGGCAGCGGTCTTCACGGGCTTGCTGTTCGCGGCGCGTGCGGGTTGCCTGAACGATGCGACATGCTCCGGCTTCTTTGCCGCGGCAGTCGTTGTCGTTTTCGTTGACATCTTCTCGGCGCGTGGTGGATTCGCAGCCGCGACACGCGCCGGCTTGGCCGCGGGCGGCACCGCCATGGGCTGCGCGCCGATCGCTGCGAACGGCGTGGATTGCTGTTGAGGTGGTGAAGCGGTGTCGCCTTCGACGATGCGCGCGGTCGCTGGCTCGGGCGCTGCAGGTGCCGTCGCAACGATCGCGGGCGCCGGCGTCTCGGGCACCGGTGGTGCGACAGGCGCGGCGACAACTGCAGGTGCGGGTTTCGCGGGCGCGGCGGCGGCGATGTTCATCGACGCATCGGTGCGCCTGGCTTGCAACTGGTAGGTCGTGGCACCCGCAACGCCGATCAGCAATGCCAGTGCTGCCCACACGCCGGGCCTTTTGATGAAAGAGCGTTTGCCGTTATCGCGGCCGCCGAACTGTGCAAGCACGCGCGTGGATTCCCCACCGGCTGCAGCGGACGACGCGGCTGCGTCGGGTGCGCTCGAACCGAGCAGGCTCGGCCGTCCCTTGTTGGCATCTGGCGCGCCCATCATGGATGGGTGGTCCCGAAAGCAGGCATGTTTTTTCTCCCCGCGGCTTTATGGTGTGACCGACGCAACGTTGCAACTTGGATGCAGTTGTTGCGTACGAGTGGTTCGAATTGTTGTGCCACTCATACAATGAATTGCACTCTTCGAACACCGTTGATCTTCTTTGCTCTCTTTTGTTATTTTGCCTTGATGGTGGTCGCGCTTGCCATCTTCTTGTTCCCTTCTTTTCGCGAGCGTGTGTTGCGAACCACGATCGCTTTGACGACTGCAACTGCAGTCTTTTTCATCAAGATCGGTCATCGATTCGGCCTGGTGTCCGAAGCAAGTTTTCAGTTGGTGCGCGATGGCGGATCGGGCGTGCGTACTTTCGCCGTACGTCATCGCTATCTGTTGTTGTCGGGCATGGGCCTGCTGGTCATTCCGGTGATGTTGAGCGTGGCCTTTGGAACCGGCCGCGTTCTTTTTTTCGACGACTGGGCACCGACGAGCGACCCGAAGATCGAGGCGCTGTTGAAAGGCGAGCAGCTCGTGCCGCCGCCTGCGCTGCCGCCTGAAATCTTCGCGACGGCAGAGGTCGAGCAGGTGCGACCGCTCACCAAGGAAGGCAGCCGCGACTGGGCCGTGCTCGATG
This sequence comes from Variovorax sp. AC194, assembly GCF_979257995.1. Taxonomy (NCBI): domain Bacteria; kingdom Pseudomonadati; phylum Pseudomonadota; class Betaproteobacteria; order Burkholderiales; family Comamonadaceae; genus Variovorax; species Variovorax sp. AC194. Next base: position 761,058 of record NZ_OZ409823.1, read on the forward strand.
CGGACTTCCGCAATCGGCTGCTGCTGGTCTACAAGATCATGAAAGAAAAACACGGCTACGACCTCGCGTTGCTCGAGGGTTATCGCAGCCCCGAACGGCAGGCCAAACTCGCCGCGCTGGGCAACACGGTGACGCTCGCCAAGGCGAATCAAAGCTATCATCAATATGGACTTGCGGCAGACAATGCGTTCTTTCGCAATGGCAAGCTGGTGATCTCGGAAAGAGACCCGTGGGCCATGGAGGGCTACCGTCTTTATGGCGAAGTGGCCGAGTCCGTGGGGCTGGTGTGGGGTGGTCGATGGTCCTTCAAGGATTACGGTCACGTGGAGTACCGCAAGCCCGGTTTCAAATTGCCACGCGACTGAATGAATGCCCGCACGGCATCGGTCGCATCGACAAACCAACGAGGCAAGCAAGGGGGAGTTCGAATGGAAGAGGATCAACCCGCCGCGGACGACGATCGTCCGTGGATCGTCCTGCACGACAAGACCGACCACGGCGGCCGCGTGATCACCGCGTCCGAGAACACGAGCATCGACGAGCGCCGCGTGGCACGCGTCGGTGACCTGGTGTCGTGCCCGCGGATCGGCCACGGCATCAACCCGATCGTGACCGGCAGCCGCTACGTCACGCTCGATGGCCGCTACGTTGCGCGGCACGGCGACAAGGCCCGTTGCGGCTGCACGTTGCTGTCCAGCCAGATCGCTTCCGCATCCGAATGACAAAGGCCAACCGATCGGCTGCACGCACGGCATGCGGCACGGCGGCCGCGTGCGCCGTCGCATGACGAAGGCATCGACGAACTCCTGATGCTCGCGCGACTGGTCAAGCCCACCCTCATGTTCTCTGCCGTGTTCATCACGGTGTGGGTGATCGTGGTCGTCTACTGGAACTACACGGCGCGCATGCCGAGCACCAGCGACATCGCGCTCTACCTCGTCGTGCTGCCGCTGGCGCTGGTGGTGTTCTATCTGCTGCTGCGGCGGATCTTCACGGGCGCGCCGCCTTCCGCTGCACTGCCTTCGTCCGCGCGCGGTGCGTCCGCTGCAACGGGTAGTGCCGCATCGACAGGCGCAACGGCCGATGCGCCGCAAGAGCGCCTGCAGATGTCGGTGCTCGCATTCGCGCTTCGCACGCCGCGCGGCAGCGATGCCGATGCGGTGGCCGCTGCCGTCGGCCAGGCGCAGGCGCCCGAGCTGGTGCCCGAGCTTCGCGACGGCGAAGGCTTCCCCATGCTGGCGGGCTGTGTCGCCGGCATCGATCCGAACGAGCTTCGCGAGCACCTGCGCGAGTCGCTGCGGCCCGCGCCGGACGCCTTCAATGCCGACGCGCTGACCGACGACCGGCTGCGCGCCATCCACCTCATGTCCGACGTGCTGCAGGAGCTGCTCGCTTCGGCGACCGATGCGTTGCTCAACGCCGGCGACGCGCTCTCGGTGCGCGCGCCCGGGCGCTTCGTGTCGAGCGGCGCGATCGTGCCCGGCTCCGCGTCCGCGCCGCAGCTGTGCATCTCGTTGCTGTTGCCCGGCGCGTGGAGCGAGAGCGAGCGCGCGGTCGCCACGCAATGGGTGCAGCAGCTGGCGCGCGAAGCCGACCCCTCGCAGCACTGGAGCGTCGACTGTTTCAAGAGCGAGCCCGGCGTCTGCGCGATGGCGCTGCTCGACCGCATCAATGTCTCGCTCCATCGCGAGCAACGTCCCGCGCTGTGGATGGCAGTGGCCGCCGACTCCGCGATTTCCGGCGAGTGCATCGCGCGCTGGGACGCCGAAGGCCTCCTGTATTCGGCCGCGCGCCGCAACGGCCGCGTGCCGGGCGAAGCGGCCGCGGGCCTGCTCCTGGCGCGCGCCAGCGATGCGCTGTTCGCGCAGCCCCACGGCGTGCTGCTCTCGCGCAGCGCGAGCGGCCGGCGCGACGAGTCCGCCGACACCGCGCGTGTGCCCGACGCGAGCCTGCTCGACCTCTTCGCCCAGCGCCTGATGTCGGCGTCGGCGCTGCAGCCCGAGGCGGTCGACTGGGTCGTGAGCGATGCCGACCACCGCACGAGCCGCGTCACCGAAGTGGCCCAGCTCGTGCAGCAGCGGCTGCCGCACCTGCCCTTCGAAAACAACCTTTCCGTCTGCGCGAGCCTGGGCCACCTGGGCGCCGCCGCCGACATGACCGCCGTGGCACTCGCGTGTCACCTGGCCGTGCGAGATTCACGGCACGTGCTCGCGCTGTCCGTGCAGGACGCGCGCGCCCGCACGGCCATGCTGGCCGGCGCCGCAAGCCCCGTGCCACAAGCCACTTAACCGGACCGACTCCAGAAACATCTATGCGGCGATTCTTCAGTTTCCTGGCCGATCCGCGCACCCTCTCGGTGATCGGCGCCATCGCGCTCGGCGCGTTCCTCCTGATCGGCGCGCAGACGCTCGAGATCGGCGCGATCTGGGCGGTCGGCATCTTCGCCGTGCTGCTGCTCCTGTGGCTCGTCGTGTGGTTCGTACGGCGCATGCGCACCCGCTCGGCCAACCGCAAGCTCGGCGACATGCTCGAAGACCAGGCCGATGCCGCCGTGCGCGACAGCGACCCCGAGCGCAAGGCCGAGATCGACGAGCTGCGCGGGCGCATGGTCGAGGCCGTCAAGACCATCAAGACCTCCAAGATCGGGCAGATGTCCGGCAGCGAGGCGCTGTACGAGCTGCCCTGGTACATGGTCATCGGCAACCCCGCGGCGGGCAAGAGCAGCGCCATCCTGAACTCGGGCCTGCAGTTTCCGTTCGCCGACAAGGGCAACGCGGTGATCCAGGGCATCGGCGGCACGCGCAACTGCGACTGGTTCTTCACCACCGAAGGCATCGTGCTCGACACCGCGGGCCGCTATTCCATTCACCAGGAAGACCGCAAGGAGTGGTTCGGCTTCCTGGACCTGCTCAAGAAGTACCGCCCGAAGGCGCCCATCAACGGGATCATCATCACCGCGAGCATTCCCGAGCTGATCGGCAGCCGGCCCGACTTCGCGATCCAGCTGGCAAAGAACCTGCGCCAGCGCATGCAGGAGCTGACCGAGCGGCTGGAGGTGTTCGCGCCGGTCTACGTGATGTTCACCAAGGCCGACCTGATCACCGGCTTTGCGGAGTTCTTTGGCGACAGCGACAAGATGGAGCGCGACCGCGTGTGGGGCGCGTCGCTGCCCTACGACGGCGACGAGAAGCAGGACGCCGTCGCCCAGTTCGACAAGCGCTTCGACGAGCTCTACATGGGCCTGAAGGAAATCAGCGTCTCGCACTTCGCGAACCACCGCAGCAGCGATCCGTCGCCCGAGCTCCTGATCTTTCCGCTCGAGTTCGCGGCCATCAAGCCCGCGCTGCGCGCGTTCCTCGCCACGCTCTTCGAGAGCAATCCGTTCCAGCACAAGCCCGTGTTCCGCGGCTTCTACTTCACCAGCGCGCTGCAAGAGGGCACGATGCGCAGCCTCTCGACCGAGCGCATCGCCAAGCGCTTCGGGCTCACGCTGAACAACGCGGCCACCAAGTCCAAGGAAATCTATTCGCAGAACGGGTTCTTCCTGCGCGACCTGTTCTCCAAGGTGATCTTCGCCGACAAGAAAACGGTGCGGCAGTTCTCCAGTCCCGTGAAGGCGCGCGTGCGCTACGTGAGCTTCTTCGCCTTCGTCGCCGTGCTGGGGCTGCTGCTCGGCGGATGGACCTGGTCTTATCTTGGTAATCGGCAGCTGGTGGAAAACGTGCAGGCAGACCTGGACAAGGTGGTCAAGCTGCAGGCCAGCGACAACGGCCTGCGCACGCGCTTCGAGGCGCTGGGCATCCTGCAGGACCGCATCGAGCAACTCGAAAAATTCCGCAATGACCGGCCGCTGTCGCTCTCGCTCGGCCTCTACCAGGGCAACCAGCTCGAAGACAAGCTCGTGGCCGAGTATTACGGCGGTGTGAAGCAGCTGATGCTGGCGCCGGTGTCCGACAACCTGCAGGCGTTCCTGCGCGAGGTCAACGCGCATCCGGAGCGCCTGAAGCGCGCCGACGCGGCGGGCAACCCGGCCGCGCCGGTCGCGGTGTCGGCCGCCACGCCGGCAGCGCCGCCGGCGGCGGAGAGCGGCGGCCTCTATGCGGGCTCGTCGCCGGCCGATGTGCAGGACACCTACAACGCGCTCAAGACCTACCTCATGCTGTCCGACAAGCGGCAGGTGGAAACGGCGCACCTCACCGACCAGATCTCGCGCTTCTGGCGCGGCTGGCTCGAGAGCAACCGCGGCGACATGCCGCGCGCGGCGGTCATCCGCGATGCCGAACGCATGATCACCTTCTACCTGCGCCGCGTGGGCGACGACAACTGGCCCGCGCTCGCCGACACCAACCTCGCGCTGGTCGAGCAGACGCGCGACAACCTGCGCCGCGTGGTGCGCGGCATGCCGGCGCGCGAGCGCGTCTACGCCGAGATCAAGGCGCGCGCTTCCACGCGCTTCGCGCCGATGACGGTGGCGCGCATCCTGGGCGCCACGGCCGGCGCCGAGAGCGAGGGCACCATCGCCGGCAGCGTCGCCATCTCGGGCGCCTTCACGCGCGAGGCCTGGCAGCAGTACGTGGACGACGCGATCCGCGACGCCGCCAACAAGGAAACGTCGAGCAAGGACTGGGTGCTCAACGTCGCGGGCAACGACGACCTCACGCTCGAAGGCAGCCCCGAGCAGATCCGCAAGACGCTGGCCACCATGTACAAGCTGGAGTACGCCAAGGAGTGGCAGCGCTTCCTGCAGGGCATCGCGGTCAAGGACATGGGCAGCTTCGAGCAGGCCGTGGTGGCGATGAACCTTCTGGGCGATCCGCAGAATTCGCCGATCCGCAAGGTCTTCGACACCGTCTACGACCAGACCTCGTGGGACAACCCCTCGCTGGTCAACGCCGGCCTGCAGCAGGCGCGCACCGGCGCATTGAACTGGTTCAAGAACCTCTTCAGCCGCGCCACGCCCTCGCAGGTCAACGTGAACATCGACGCGAGCGGCAACCGCACCGAGATTCCGATGGGCCCGATCGGCCGCGAGTTCGCGGGCGTCGCGCGCCTGGTGGTCGAGCGCGACAACACCTCGCTGCTGCGCGGCTACCTCGCGACGCTCTCGAAGCTGCGCGGGCGCTTCAACCAGATCAAGAACCAGGGCGACCCCGGGCCGGGCGCGCGCCAGCTCATGCAGCAGACGCTGGAGGGCAACGGCTCGGAGCTCGCCGACGCGCTCAAGTACGTCGACGAGCAGATGCTCACGGGCATGGACGCCTCGCAGCGCCAGGCCCTGCGGCCGCTTCTGGTGCGGCCGCTGCTGCAGGCCTATGCAGTGACGATCCAGCCGACGGCGGTGGAGGTCAACAAGATCTGGAGCGCGCAGGTGCACCAGCCGTTCCAGCAGTCGCTCGCGACCAAGTACCCGTTCGCCGCGGGCGCGAAGATCGAGGCCTCGCCCGCGGAGATCGCGCAGTACTTCGGACCGGAAGGCGCCATCGGCAAGTTCGTGACGACCACGCTCGGCTCGCTGGTCATCCGCCGCGGCGACCTGCTCTCGCCGCGCGCCTGGGGCGACCAGGGCCTTACGCTGAGTCCCGATTTCGTGAACGGCTTCTCGCAATGGGTGGCGCCGCTCTCGGGCGCCGCGGCCAGTGGCGGCGGCGGCGCCGCGCAGCCGCAGACGCTGTTCCAGATCCTGCCGCAGCCCGTCTCGGGCCTGACCGAATACATGGTCGAAATCGACGGCCAGCAACTGCGCTACCGCAACACGCCGCCGCAGTGGTCCAACTTCGTCTGGCCCAACGCGCAGGGCACGCCGGGCGCGCGCATCACGGCCGTCACCTTCGACGGGCGCACCGTGGAGCTCATCAACGAGCCGGGCAATTTCGGGCTGGAGCGCCTGCTCAGCACGGCGCAGCGCACGCGGCTGCCCGACGGCAGCTTCGAGCTCACCTGGGCGCGCGACAACGCGAGCGTGACCGTCAAGCTGCGCGTGATCCAGAACACCCAGTCCGGCGGCTCGGGCGGCGATTCGCCGCAGGGCAAGGGGCTGCGCGGCACGGTGCTGCCTTCGACGGTGGCGGAGATCGGCGTGCCCGCGGCATCGCGCGCAACGCCAGCGGCAACAGCTCCGGGGGCTCCGGCGGCAACGGCACAGGGAGTCGGCAAATGAGCGCGCTGCAGACACAACAGCTGTGCTACTTCGGCAAGTTGCCCGGTCGCGGCGACTTCGTGAAGGGGCTCTACAACCCGCAGCTCATCAAGGTGTTCGACAACTGGCTGTCGCAGACCATGGAGATGCTGTCGGAAGACCCGCGCTGGAAGATCATCTACGACAACGCGGCGCCGATCCATTTCGTGTGCCTGGGCTCGCGCAGCCGCGTGGCGATCGCGGGGCACCTGAAGGCCAGCCGCGACGAGTCGTCGCGCCGCTACCCGTTTCTCGCGGCCACCTCGGTGGAGGTCGACGAGGCGCTGGACTTCATGCGCGGCGCGCCGATGCTCGTCGGCCCCTACTGGGACCGCATGGCGGTGCAGGTCAACGCGCTGGCCGAGGGCACCGACCTGGACAGCGAACTCAAGCGCTTCGAGGCGCTCGACCCGGGCATCGAGACGGGCTTCAAGAAGTCCGCCTCGCGCGCGACCTACGCAGCCTTCACGCGCGACACGAGCCTCTTGCGCATCGAGCAGATGCTCAACTTCGACGGCCACAAGGTGTCGCTGCGCCGCGCGATCCTGGCGCTGGGCCTCCTGCTGCAGCCGGTGATGGCCAGCGCGGTGTCGCACCTGGAGAAGGGGCTCACGCTGCCGCTGCCGCGCGACCCGATCGACCGCTCGCTCATCGCCACCTTCTGGCTCGAGCTGGTGTCGCAGTTCCTCGCGAAGGCCGACTTCGAACTGGTGCTGATGGCCACCGAGATCGACGGCCGCTCGCGGCTGGTGATCGGCTTCAACGGCCTGTCGCCGCGGAGCCTGCAGAGCGTGCTGCACCCGCAGGTCTACACCGAGCACAACATCGACATCGACAACCCGGAGTGGGTCGAGGACACCATCCACAGCAACTACGCGATGTTCAAGCTGGTGAGTTATCTCGACCAGCCGCAGCTGCCGCTGGACATCGTGCTCACCGCCTTTCGCGAAGTCTTCATCGGGGAATGACACGGTCATGAAAAGTTCTTTGCGCGTCAAGTCGCTGGCCCTGGCCGTTGCATTCACGTTCGCCGGTGCCGCACAGGCCCAGACGGCGGGCGCCCCCGGTGCCCTGGTCGAGACCACGCCCGCGGCCGGTGCCAGGGGCGAGCAGGTGGTGGCCGGCGGGCAGGTGCCCGACGAGGCCACGCGCGTGGCCGTCATCGAGGCGCTGCGCCGCATCTACGGCCCCGCCAGCGTGGTCGACAAGATCGAGGTGGTGAACAGCGTGAGCATGCCGGCCAACTGGGCCGCCAACGTGCAGCGGCTGATCACGCCGTCGCTCAAGGACATCCACCGCGGCCAGTTCCAGATCGAAGGCACGCAGATGGCGCTGAGCGGCGAGGTCGGCAACGAGGCGCTGCGCCAGAAGATCGTGAGCGACATGGCGAGCGCGCTGAACCCGACCTACACCATCAAGAACAGCCTGCGCGTGCCGGTGTCCGAGCAGATCACGGTGGACCAGGCGCTGGCCAACCGCACCATCGAGTTCGAGCTGGGCAGCGCCACGCTCACGCGCAAGGGCCGCGACATCCTGGACGAGATGGCGCCGATCCTGCAGCGACTTACGAACAAGTCGGTGGCGGTGGTCGGCCACACCGACAACGCGGGCAGCCGCGCGTCGAACCTGGCGCTGAGCCAGTCGCGCGCCGAGGCGGTGAAGGGTTATCTGGTGGGCAAGGGGATCGATCCGATGACGCTCACGACATCGGGCGTCGGGCCGGACCAGCCGGTGGCGAGCAACGCGACCGACGATGGGCGCTCCCGCAACCGGCGCATCGAGTTCCGGGTCGGGCGCACCTGATCGACTGAGCGAGCGCCTGGCCTGCACGCGCAGGCCGTTTTGCGTTCAGCGCGATTCGTCGTCGCTCTTGGGCAGGTCGAGCAGGTCCACCAGCTGGGCCAGTTCCTGCTCGTTCTTGATCACGTTGCGCAGCCACGCGTGCAGCGGCATGTCGGCCCAGCGCGCGGCCTTGTTCGCCATGTAGGCGGCGGGGCTCGAAGGCTCGGTCTTCTCGAAATACGCCGCCACTTCCTTCAACTGCGCGATGGCCTGCGCGCGGCTGTGGATGCCGGGCGGTAGCGCGGCGGGCGCGGCCGCTGCCGGCGCGTGATGGTGCGGCACTCCCGAGTCGAACACCGGCTCGATGCGCGAGGGTGCGGGCGTGCCTGCCACCGGCGCGGCGGCGGGCGCTGCCGGTGCGCCGCTGTCCATCGGCACGCCGGCTTCGCGCGCGAAGCGCTCGACCGTCTGGCGGATGGCCGCGGCCGCATCTTTCGCGGCACGAAAGCTCGGGCCGTTCGATGCGGTGCGCTCGTCGAAAACGGCTTCGAATTCGGCCAGCGCCTGTTCGCAGGCCTGCACGTCGCGGTGCGTCTTCTGCAGAAACTTCGCCGGCGTCGCGCGGCGGATGCGGTCGAACTGCTCGACCGTCACCTTGTTGCGCTGCAGCTCGTCGGCCTGCGCGGGCGTGCGGCGGATGCTCTGGTCGAGCGCGAGCGCCGTCTCCCAGATGAGCGCGCTGTAGCCGGTGTTGGCATCGCTCACGATCGGCGCGCGCTGCAGGAGCTCGACCGAACGCGCGATCAGCCACGCGACGTTGCCCACGCGCATCTCGATGTCGCCGCCCTCGGGCAGCGGATGCAGGTGGTCCCAATACTGCTGGCACAGGCCCGTGAGCAGGCGGTAGCCGTCGGCCAGCCCCTCGAAGCCGCGCTGGCTGGCGGCGGCATCGGTGAGCCACACGCCCAGCCGCAGGTCCTTGGTGGATTCGCGCAGCAGCTTCTCGCACTCGGAAATCACGAAGGGCCAGTTGGCCTCCTTCAGCTCGATGACCCACTCGCCCTGTTCGAGCGACGGATCGTCGTGCTTGCGCGCCTCCTGGATGGCGTCGAACTGGCGCGAGAACAGCATGTCCTCGCCGCAGGGCGAGGCCTCCGAAATCGGGGCCAGGAGGGCCGGCAGGTCGAGCCGCGTCGTCATGGCAGCGAGATCGTCAGGTTGGCCTGGCGCGGCCCGAGCTTCACGATGTCCTGGTAGCTCGCGAGCGTGCCCTGCGTCGTGCTGCCCAGGTGCGCCGACAGGCCGATGAAGCCGAGCAATCCGATGAGCGCGAACAGCGCCGCCACCACCCACTGCGGCGCCTCGCGCTTGAGCGAGTGCGAGATCAGGTCGGGCAGCGGCCAGTGCGGCGCGAACGGCGTGCGCTTGCCGCGGGCGTTGGCGATCTCGTCGCCCACGCGCGCGGTGAGATAGGCCAGCTTCTCGGTGCCGTCGATCGCGTACTTGCCCTGGAAGCCCAGCAAGAGGCACATGTAGAACACCTCCAGCGTCTGGATGCGCGTGGCGCCGTGCGCCCGCTCCACTTCCAGCATCTTGAAGAAGTTCTCGCCCGCCAGCTGGTCGCCGAAAAGCGTGAGTTGCAGCGGCCGGCGCTCCCACTCCGAGCGGATCGCGAACTCGGGCGCCGAGAGCACGAACTCGTCGATGGTCGCGCAGAAGGCGTATTTGGCGGCGTGGATCTGCTCGGCCGATGCGTCCAGCTTGCGCGCGTTGCGCTCGAATTCGCCCAGGTAGTTGCGGATGCCGGTCAGGAACTGCTCGGTGGTGGCGGGCTGCTGCTTTTTCTTCAGCAGGAACAGCATCACGAAGCCGTCGTACAGCAGATCGAGCAGGCTCGCATCGGCGTCGGGCGCCACGCCCGTGGGCGTGAACGACGCGGCGGGCGCATCGGCGCCCAGCAGGGAAGGGGCCTTGTTGATGGTGGTGGTGTTCATTGCGATCAGGTGATCAGCCGGTCACGGCAATCAGTTCGAGCTGCATGTCGGGAATGCCGGCCGGCGCATAGATGGTCACGCTCTGCGCCTGCAGCATGCGGTCGTACAGCTGGCTCTTGCTGTCGATGGAGAAGTAGCACGCGCCCGCGCGGATCGGAATGGCCGGCGGCACCTGCGGCGCGTAGACGATGCGCACGCCCGGCATGGCCGAGAGCACCAGCTTGTCGACGTCTTCGGGCGCGCCGATCTTGAAGCGCTGCGGCACCGCCTCGGCCAGCTCGGCCGCGGGCATGCTCGCGGTGACCGACATGTAGAACACGGTCTTCTCGTCGATCTTTCCGGAGTCCAGGCGCCCCAGGTAGAAGGCGTTGCGCGTTTCGGTGAGCGCGATCGCGAAGTAGCGCGTGGAGATCACCGTGTCCAGCAGGTCGCGCACGATGCGGTCGAGCTCGGCGAACGCGGGGCCGGGCTTCTCGTGGTCGTACACCGGCAGGTCGTTGAGCGAATAGGTCTTGGCGAACGTCATCAGCGCGCCGGCCAGGCTCAGCAGTTCCTGGAACAACCGCTCCGGATGCAGCGACGGGTGATGGAACAGGTGCGAGAGCGAGGCGAACGCCGAGTTGGCCGTGTGCAGCAGCCAGAACGAGGCGATGTCGCCCGAGCGGAATTCGATGATGTTCTTGCTCGGCTCGCGATGGATGCCGTAGAGCGAATTGACCTTGGCCTGCAGCACGTCCAAGAGGCGCCGCAGCTGCTGGAAGATCGTGGCCGAGGCGTCGATGGAAGTGCACGGCGGCACGAAGCTGCGATCGATCTCGAAGCCGCCCGCGGCGGTGCGGCGGATGCGGATCACCGGGATCGAGACGAACTGTTCGCGCGGCTCGGTGTCGGCCAGGAGCTTGACGCTCTTGCGCAGGAACACCACCTCGGCGCTCACCGCGTTCGTGTACAGGTCCAGCGACTGCGTCGCATCGCTGGTGTAGCGCGCGGCAAAGCCTTCTTCGTTGGGGTCGGTGTAGTTCTTGCCCAGTTCCTTCACCGGGTGCAGCACCAGGTAGAAGGTGATCTCGTTCTGGCCCGGGTTGAGCGTGTCCAGCGAGATGGGCGGGGGCAGCGCGTCGGCTTGCGGCGCCGAATAAGGCTCGCCGTCGGGGAACACCAGCGACAGCTGCGAGGCGCGGAGCATGCCGCTCGCGAGCGCGTCCAGGTCGAAGCTGATGGAGCGCACGCCCCAGAAGTACGGATGCAGCGTCTGCGCCGTGGCACGCAGGCGCGCCTCGTGGTACGCGTCCTGGCGCTGGAAATGCTGGGGGCGTAGAAACAAGCCCTCTCCCCAGAGGACCTTGGCGGCATAGCTCACGTCGGATCAGCTCCCCTAAATTTTTCGGCAGTATCGCATCGTCGTCCGCGCGCGGACAAGGGCGAATGCACCCCGTGCATCGGGCGCATCACGCGGGCGAGGGCCGGCAGGTCACCGGGCCCAGCAGGTTGAGCGCGCCGCCGCTCGCGGCGCCGCCTTGCGCGTTCTGCTGGCCGACCACCGCGCCCTGCGTCACCGTCAAGGCGCAGGCGTGCGCGCCCATCACGATGCCGGTCTTCTCCGCGTCCACGGCGTTGAAGGCGAAGCGCCAGCGCTGCGCGTCGGGCGAGTGGAACAGCACCACTACGCCCACCGCGTTGGCCGTGCGCGGCACGGTCTCGGTCCAGGTGTATTGCTGGTCGGGAATGAGCGTGATCTCGCGGCTCTCGACGAGGTCGTCGCCCAGCTGCGTCTTGTCGCGGCCGGGGGTGACGAAGGCATCGAACGACGACTGATAGAAGCCGGTCGTTTCCTTCAGCTTGTAGATGCGCACCACCACGGCGAGCGGGCGGTTGCGGCTGTCGGCGTTGAGGTTCTTGCCCGCCGCGATCGACATGAACACCTTGCGCGGCGGCTTCTGCGATTCGGGCAACTCGGGCTTCTTCAGGCCGCTCGCCTCCAGGGCGATGTTGGCGATCGTGAGGGCTGGAGAACTGCATCCGCCAAGCAACAGCGTCATCAGCAAGGCGCTAATTGTGATTAATATTTTCATTGGAACAGCGGATGTAACCGAATTCAAATAGTTGTCATTAGGCTTAAATAATTGGCCGTGGGATTTGCCAATTAAGCAGTTCGCATTACATGACTTCTGTTATTGAACGTAAGCGAATATGTAGTATCGTGTATTGTCATTGGTCGCAACTTAATGAATGATTGCGACCTGCCAAAAAAAGTCAGATCCAAGCGGAGGGATTGTGTTGATTCGAAAGTACATGACTTGCACGATGATTGCTGGTGCCATTGCGGCCACCACCTTTCTGTCGGGCTGCACCACCACACCGGACGCCGCCGTCGCGCAGTCCACCGAAGCCTTCAACAAGAGCCTGGCGGAAGCCGATGCCGCCGCCGCCGCTGCCACCGGCGACAAGTCCGCCGCCATCCGCCAGTACCAGAAGATCGCCACCGACAACCCGACCCGCGGTGAGCCGTGGTCGCGCATCGCGCAGATCTATTTCAACGAAGGCCGCTACAGCCTGGCCATCTCGGCCGCCGAGGAGACGCTGCGCCGCGACCCCGCCAGCCGCCAGGCCAAGAGCATCACCGCCGTGGGCGGCCTGCGCCTGGCAGCCCGCTCCATCGAGGACCTGGGCAAGGACAGCACCCTGAGCGGCGATGCCAACGCCGACGCCTACCGCCTGGCCGCGCTGCTGCGCGAAACCCTGGGCCTGTCGGTCCTGGTGCCCGGCGGCGCCGAAGCCAAGACGACGCCGGCGCGCCGTCCCGTGGCGTCCAACCCGTCGCCCGCACCGTCGCCTTCGACCGCGAGCGCCTCGCAGCCGACCCCGGTCGCCGCCGTGCGTCCCGCTCCGGCACCGGCAGCCCGTCCTGCCCCGGCGCCGCGCGCAGGCGGAAGCGCCAATCCATTCGACGCGCTCAAGTAATTCTTTTTGACGCTTTGAATTGGTTGATTAAACCAAAGTAGTAATTCAAATGCGTGCGCCCTTCCCAATAGGACGCACAAAGTAGTAATTCGTCTCGCAGTCTTATTCGGAAGGTATCGAAGCCATGGCGACCAAAAGACAGAGCGTGCAAAAGCGCCTCCAGAAAGTGCGCCCCCCGCGCGTGCAGCTCACTTATGACGTCGAACTCGGCGACGCCATCGAGAAAAAGGAATTGCCGTTCGTCGTCGGCGTGGTCGCCGACCTGGCCGGCCAGTCCGAGGTGGAGCAGCCCAAGCTGAAGGACCGCAAGTTCGTCAATGTCGACCGCGACAACCTGGACGACGTGATGAAGGGCCTGGCCCCGCGCGCGGCCTACCAGGTGGAGAACAAGCTGGATGCGCGCGGCGGCACCTTCGCCGTGGACCTGACCTTCAATTCGATGGACGCGTTCTCGCCCGAGGCCGTGGTCGACCAGATCGAGCCGCTCAAGCGCCTGCTCGATGCGCGCACCAAGCTGGCGGACCTGCGCAACAAGATGGCCGGCAACAGCAAGCTGGAAGACCTGCTGGCCGACGTGCTGAACAACACCGAGCAACTCCAGCGCCTGGGCCACGGCGCCGGCAAGAAGGACGAAAGCTGAACATGACTGCGCAAGCACTATCGGCATCGAGTGGTGCCTCGCCCGAGGCTTCGGTCGACCTGCTCGACCAGATCGTCGAGAAGAGCAAGGTCGCCAAGTCCGACGCCGAGCACACGCGCGCCAAGGACCTGATCGGCGAGCTGGTCAGCCAGGTGCTCGAAGGCTCGGTGATCGTCTCGGACAACGTCTCGGCCATGATCGACGCCCGCGTAGCCGACCTGGACGCCCTCATCTCCGCGCAGCTGAGCGCCGTGATGCACGCGCCCGAGTTCCAGAAGCTGGAGAGCACCTGGCGAGGCCTGGAATACCTCGTGAAGGAAACGCCCACCGGCACGATGCTCAAGATCAAGGTCATCAACGCCACCAAGCGCGACCTGATCCGCGACTTCAAGGCCGCCGTCGAGTTCGACCAGAGCGCGATGTTCAAGAAGGTCTACGAGGAAGAATTCGGCACCTTCGGCGGTGCGCCGTTCGGCGCGCTGGTCGGCGACTTCGCCGTCACGCGCCAGCCCGAGGACATGTACTTCCTCGACCAGATGGCGCACGTGGCGGCTGCCGCGCACGCGCCCTTCATCGGCGCCGCCTCGCCGGAGCTCCTGGGCCTGGAGAGCTTCGACGACCTGGGCAAGCCGCGCGACATGGCCAAGGTGTTCGACACCGTCGAATACGCCAAGTGGAAGTCGTTCCGCGATTCCGAAGACTCGCGCTACGTGGGCCTCACGCTGCCGCGCTTTCTCGGCCGCCTGCCCTACCACCCGCGCGAAGGCACGGTGGTGGACAGCTTCAACTTCGTGGAAGACGTCGACGGCACCGACCACTCCAAGTACCTCTGGTGCAACGCCGCCTGGGCGTTCGCCACGCGCCTGACGGCCGCGTTCGACGACTTCGGCTGGTGCGCCGCGATCCGCGGCGTGGAAGGCGGCGGCCTGGTCGAAGACCTGCCCACGCACACCTTCAAGACCGACGAGGGCGAGATCGCCCTGAAGTGCCCGACCGAGATCGCCATCACCGACCGGCGCGAGAAGGAACTGAGCGACCTGGGCTTCATTCCGCTGGTGCACTGCAAGAACTCCGACTACGCGGCCTTCTTCGGCGCGCAGTCGCTGCAAAAGCCCAAGAAGTACAACACCGACAGCGCCAACGCCAACGCGGTGCTCTCGGCGCAGCTGCAGTACATCTTCTCGGTCTCCCGCATCGCGCATTACCTCAAGGCCATGATGCGTGACAAGATCGGCAGCTTTGCCTCGGCACACAACGTCGAACAGTTCCTCAACCGCTGGATCGCGCAGTACGTGCTGCTGGACGACAACGCGACGCAGGAACAGAAGGCGCAATTCCCGCTGCGGGAAGCGTCCATCCAGGTGGGCGAAGTGCCCGGCCGGCCTGGTGTCTACCGTGCGGTCGCGTTCCTGCGCCCGCACTTCCAACTGGATGAGCTGTCGATTTCACTGCGCTTGGTCGCCGATCTGCCGAAGTCAGTGAATAAGTAAGAAGAGTCAGAAGAGTCAGTCGAGGCGGATCGCGAAGCGCGGCCGAGGGGCCGCGCATCAACACGTTAACTGTCGTTTCAATCAATCAAGAAGGGGAAGAAACATGAAAGATATCTACGTCAAATTCGGTAGTCCAGCCATCAACGGCGAGTCGCAGGACAAGGACCACAAGGACTGGGTCGAAGTGAGCTCCTGGCAGCACAGCATCGTGCAGCCGCGCTCGGCCACCGCATCGACCGCCGGCGGCCACACCGCCGAGCGCTGCGAGCACGGCGAAATGATCTTCACCAAGGACATGGACGTGGTGAGCCCGCTGCTCTATCAGCACGCATCGGGCGGCACCACCTTCGACGAGGTGACCGTGCAGTTCTACCGCGCCGACGGCGAAGGCAAGCGCGTGCAGTACATGGAGATCAAGCTCAAGTACGTGCTGATCGCCAGCGTGAACCCCAAGGTCATGAGCACCGACGTGGCCAGCGTGCCGAGCGAGACCTTCTCGCTGAAGTACGCCGCCGTGCAGTGGAAGTACACGCAGCAAAAGATCGGCGGCAACCAGGGCGGCAATTCGCAAGGCGCCTGGAGCCTCACCAAGAACGACAAGACCTACTCGGTCTGACGCCCTTCGGGCAATGTCGACCGCGGCGCGAGGCCGCGGTTTCTTTTTGGCGCCGCGCCCCCGCGCGCGGCGCCCTTGCCCGATATCCAATGCACGAGGCGGCAGACCCATGAATGGATTCGAACCGGGCTTGCTCGACAAACTGTTCGATGACGACTGGCGCGGGCCGGCTTCGCCGGTGCTTCGCCACCTGTCGCTCGAAGAGGTCAAGAACATGGTCGCGCGCGACCTCGAATCCCTGCTCAACACGCGCATGGTCTTCGACGACGCGAAGCTCGCGGCGTTTCCCGAGTGCCGGCGCTCCGTCATGACCTACGGCCTGAGCGATTTCTCGGGCCTGAGTCTGGCGAGCCACTACGACCGCTCGTTCATCTGCCGCTCGCTGGAGCAGGCCATCGCCCGCCACGAGTCGCGCCTGCGCGACGTCGTGGTGTCGCTCGAAGTGGACGGCCAGACCAGCACCAACATGCTCTATTTCGGAATCACCGCGCTCCTCGTGCTGCCCGAGCTCGCCGAGCCGGTGAACTTCGACGCCATGCTGCAGCCCACGACGCTGCAGTACTCGATCACGCGCGGCACCGGCAAGAGCCGCGCCGCCTAGGACACCATGGACGAACTGCTGCCCTTCTACGAACGCGAGCTCGCCTTCCTGCGCAGCTACTCGCAGGAGTTCGCCAAGGGCTACCCGAAGATCGCCGCGCGCCTGGCCATCTCCGCCGACAGCAGCGAAGACCCGCACGTCGAACGGATGATCCAGTCGTTCGCGCTGCTCACCGCGCGCATCAGCAAGAAACTGGACGACGACTATCCCGAGCTCACCGAAGCGCTGCTCGAGGTGCTGTACCCGCACTACCTCCGGCCCTTTCCCTCGTGCTCGATCGCGCAGTTCGATGCCGGCGGCGCGGCGCTCGCCAAGCTGAGCAAGCCCGTCACCATCGCGCGCGGCACCGAGCTCACCTCGCAGCCGGTGCGCGGCGGCGCGTGCCGTTTTCGCAGCGTCTACGACGTGACGCTGGCCGCCGTGCAGGTGTCCAACGTGGTGTTCCATTCGGTGGTCAACGCGCCCGCGCATGCCTCGCTGCCGCGCAACGCCACCGGGTGCCTCTCGGTCACGCTCGAAGCAACGGGCGAGCAGAAATCGCTCGGCACGCTCGCGCTCACCATGGCGCGCCTTCGCACCTTCATCGATGCCGAGCCTTCGCTCGCCACCGCGCTGGCCGATGCGATCTTTTTGAAGACGGCCGCCGTCTTCGTGGAGCCCGAGCGCAGCGGCAAATGGACGCTGGTGCAGGGCGAGGCGCTGCACCCCGTCGGCTTCGAGGAGGCCGATGCGCTCATCGAACTGCCGCCGCGCTCGCACCCCGCGTACCGCCTCCTGAGCGAGTACTTCGCGTTCCCCGAGAAGTTCAACTTCGTGGACATCGACCTGGCGAACGCGCTGCGCCACATCGGCTCGTGCCGCTCGATCACGCTGCACCTCGTGATGACCGGCGTGCGCGCCGATTCGCCCGCGGCGCGGCTGCTCGAAGGCGTCTCCAGCCGGAACCTGCGGCTGGGCTGCACGCCCGTCATCAACCTCTTCAAGCAGCGCAGCGATCCGATCCGCGTCACGCATGCCGCGGCCGCCTACCCGGTGGTGGCCGATGCGCGCCGGGCCTTCGGCTTCGAGGTCTACAGCATCGACGCGGTCAAGCTCGTGAAGCAGACCGCAGAGGGCGACGCCTACATCGAATTCCGCCCCTTCTACTCGCTGCACCACGGCGAGCATCCGAAGGAGGCTGAGCACTACTGGTTCGCGCGGCGCAACGAGCTCGTCGCGCAGAGGAGCCCCGGCTACGAGACCGAGCTCTCGATCGTGGACATCGACTTCCAGCCCTCGCTGCCGCAGACCGAAACGCTGAGCATCGACCTCACCTGCACCAACCGCGACCTGCCGCATTCGCTGACCTTCGGGCTGCCGGGCGGTGACCTCTTCATCGAAGGCAACTCGGTGGCGCGCTCGATCCGCATGCTGCGCCGCCCGACGCAGACGCTGCGCATGCCGCGCGGCAAGGGCGTGCAGTGGCGGCTGGTGTCGCACCTGTCGCTCAACCATCTGTCGCTGGCCACCAGCGGGTTGCCGGCGCTCAAGGAAATGCTGCGCCTGTACGACCTCGGCCGCTCGGCCGTCTCGGCGCGGCAGATCGAGGCCATCACCGGCATCGACCAGCAGGCCACCACGCAGTGGCTGCCGGGCAAGCCCTTCGCCACCTTCGTGCGCGGCATCGAGCTCAAGCTCACGGTCGACGAGGCCGGCTTCGTGGGCAGCAGCCTGCAGGCCTTCGCGCGCGTGATGGATCATTTCTTCGGTCTCTATGTGCACCTGAACAGCTTCACCCAGCTGGTGATCGTTTCGGCGCGCGACAAGGAGGAGCTGGTGCGATGCAAACCCCGCAGCGGCGAATCGATCCTGCTGTAGCCGACCGGCTGCTGCGCGAACCGTACCGCTTCGAGTTCTTCCAGGCGGTGCGGCTGCTCGAGCTCGTGCTGCTGCGAAGGCAGGAGCGCGACGTGCACCAGCGCCTGGTGCCCGGCGAGCGCATGGTGCCGCGCTGGCTGCGCTTTCGCAGCTCGACGAGCCTCACCTTCCCGCCCAGCGAGATCGAGGCGCTGGCCGTGCGCGACGCGGTGGGCCAGCTGGTGTCGAGCGCCGAGCTGTGCGAGCCCTCGGCGCAGGGCGAAGACGCGCATGGCCTCGGCCGCATCGAACTCACGCCCGCCTCCTTCGGCATGCTCGGTGTGTCGGGCGCCCTGCCGATCGTCTACACCGAGATGCTGATGCGCCGGGAGCAGCACCTGCGCGACAGCTCGGCGCGCGCGTTTCTCGACGTCTTCACCAACCGCGCCACCGCGCTCTTCTATGCGGCCTGGCGCAAGTACCGCCTGCCGCTGCACTACGAGCACGAACGCAGCCGCGCCTACCTGCCGGTGCTGCTGTCGATGGCGGGGCTGGAGCACACCGCGCAGCGCGATCCGCTCACCGACGGCACCGGCACGGTGTTCGACGAAACCGTGGCCGGCTATGCGGCCGCGGTGCGGCATCGGCCGATGTCGGCCGCCTATCTGCAGCGCGTGCTGTCCGATTACTTTCGCAGCAACATCCGCATCGAACAGTTCCTGGGCAAGTGGTACGACATGCCCGTGCAGCAGCGCTCGCGCCTGGGCGAAGGCAACGTGAGCCTCGGGCAGAACGCGATGGCGGGCGAGCGCATCTGGCAGCGCGACCTGCGCATCCGCCTGTGGATCGGCCCGCTCAAGCGCAGCGCGCTGCGCGAATTCTTTCCGGGCCGCGCGCATGCGAAGGCGCTCGAAAAAATGCTGGCGCTGCTGGCCGGCGTGACCTGCGAATACGAAGTGCGCCTGATCCTCGCGCGCGAGGAAGTGGCCGCTGTGCAGCTGAGCGACAGCGGCGGCAGCCACCTCGGCTGGGACAGCTTCATCGCCACCGGCGAGGCCGAGAGCGACCGCAGCGACACCCAGTACGAACTGCAGCCCCTGCAGTAGCCGCAGTGCCCTTTCAACGAAGACAAGACCGACAGAAGACAACCACCGTTCATGAGCACATCGCTGAAAACACTGATCACCAAGCTCAACGGCAGCGCACGTATGGCCACGCAGCGCGCGGCCAACCTGTGCCTGGCCAACGGCCACTACGAGGTGGACCTGGAGCACCTGTTCCTGGCCCTGCTGGAGCAAACCGACAACGACCTCGCGCGCGTGCTGCGCGCCAACCGCATCAGCGCGACCGCGATCCAGTCGGACCTGGAACGCGAGATCCAGACCTTCAAGAACGGCAACACCCGCACGCCCGTGTTCTCGCAGCACCTGCAGCAGTTGTTCCAGCAGGCGTGGCTCCTGGCCTCGCTCGATGCGCACGTGGCGCAGATCCGCTCGGGCCACCTGCTGCTCGCGCTCCTGACCGAGCCCGACCTCGCGCAGCTCGCACAGCGCGGCTCGCCGCTGTTCGCGAAGATCCGCCTCGAAGATTTGAAGCACGACTTCGACAAGCTCACCGACGGCTCGAGCGAAGCGGCCGAAGCCGGCGCCTCGGGCGCGGCCGCCGACGGCGACGCACAGCAACCGCCGGCGGATGCCCTGGCCGCGGGCGTACCGGGCAAGACGCCCGCGCTCGACCAGTTCACCACCAACCTCACGCAGCGCGCGCGCGACGGCGCACTGGACCCGGTGATCGGCCGCGACACCGAGATCCGCCAGGTCATCGACATCCTGATGCGCCGGCGCCAGAACAACCCCATCCTCACCGGCGAGGCGGGTGTGGGCAAGACGGCGGTGGTCGAGGGGCTCGCGCTGCGCATCGCGGCGCAGGATGTGCCCGAGTCGCTGCGCGCCGTCGCGCTGCACACGCTGGACATGGGGCTCCTTCAGGCCGGCGCGAGCGTGAAGGGCGAGTTCGAGAACCGCCTGAAGAACGTGATCGCCGAAGTCAAGAAAAGCCCGCACCCGATCGTGCTCTTCATCGACGAGGCCCACACCATGATCGGCGCGGGCGGCCAGGCGGGGCAGAGCGATGCGGCCAACCTGCTGAAGCCCGCACTCGCGCGCGGCGAACTGCGCACCATCGCCGCCACCACCTGGGGCGAGTACAAGAAATACTTCGAGAAGGACGCGGCGCTCGCGCGGCGCTTCCAGGTCGTGAAGGTCGAGGAGCCCAGCGAAACGCTGGCCGCCGCGATGCTGCGCGGCATGGTGCCGCTGATGGAGAAGCACTTCAACATCCGCGTGCTCGACGAAGCCATCACCGAGGCGGTGCGCCTGTCGCACCGCTACATCAGCGGCCGCCAGCTGCCCGACAAGGCGGTGAGCGTGCTCGACACGGCGTGCGCGAAAGTGGCGCTCGGCCAGAGCGCGACGCCGGCACTCATCGAGGAAGCGCACCGCGGGCTCGAACGCATCGAAGCCGAGAGCGCCGCGCTGGTGCGCGACACCGCGGCCGGCGGGCGCCATGAAGCGCGCCAGGCCGAACTCGCGGAGCAGAAGGCCGCGCTGCAGGCCGAGCTGGCCGCGAGCCAGCAGCGCCTCGCCGAAGAGAATGTGCTGGTCGAACGCATCCGCGCACTGCGTGCGCAACGCGATGAGTCGGCGGTGCAACCCGAGGCCGCGCCCACGGAGAAAGCCGCACCGGCCCGCGCCGCCGGCCGCAAGAAAGCCGCTGCCGCCGCGGACCCCGAACGCGACCAGCTCGACGCCTTGCTCGCCGAACTGCGCGCACTGCAAGGCACCACACCGATGGTGCCGCTGCAGGTCGACGGCCACGTCGTCGCCGAGATCGTCTCGGCCTGGACCGGCGTGCCGCTGGGCCGCATGGTCAAGGACGAGATCAAGACCGTGCGCGCCCTCGATACGCTGCTGGCCGAACGCGTGATCGGCCAGGACCACGCGCTCGCCGCCGTGGCGCAGCGCGTGCGCACTGCGAGCGCGCGCCTGGAAGACCCCAACAAGCCGCGCGGCGTGTTCATGTTCGTCGGCCCCTCGGGCGTGGGCAAGACCGAGACCGCGCTGGCGCTCGCCGACATTCTTTACGGCGGCGAGAAGAAGCTCATCACCATCAACATGAGCGAGTACCAGGAGGCGCACAGCGTCTCGGGCCTGAAGGGCTCGCCGCCCGGCTACGTGGGTTACGGCGAAGGCGGCGTGCTGACCGAAGCCGTGCGCCGCCAGCCCTACAGCGTGGTGCTGCTGGACGAGGTCGAGAAGGCGCACCCCGACGTGCTGGAGATGTTCTTCCAGGTGTTCGACAAGGGCATGATGGACGACGCCGAAGGGCGCGAGATCGACTTTCGCAACACGCTGATCATCCTCACCTCGAACATCGGTTCGTCGCAGATCATGCAGGCGTGCCTGAACAAGGCCGACGACGAGCGCCCCGCGCCCGACGCGCTGGCCGAGGCGTTGCGCCCCGTGCTCATGAAGGCCTTCAAGCCGGCCTTCCTCGGCCGCATGAAAGTGGCGCCGTTCTATCCGATCACCGATGCGGTGCTCGAGCAGATCATTGCGCTCAAGCTCGGCCGCATCCGCGACCGCATCGCGACCAACCACAAGGCCGTGTTCGAGTGGGACGACGCGCTGGTGGAGGCCGTGCTCGCGCGCTGCACCGAGGTCGACTCGGGCGCGCGCAACGTCGATCACATCCTGAACGGCACGCTCCTGCCCGAGATCGCGGAAGCGGTGCTCACGCGCATGGCCGACGAGACGCCGCTCGCGAAGATCAAGGCCAGCTGCGCCAAGAGCGGCGAGTTCCGCTACAGGATCACCTAGGCGCTGCGGCGGTTCGGGTCAAAGGGAGAACCAGAGACATGACGGACTTCAATTCGGCTTCGCTCGGCGCGCAATTGCGTGCGGGGACGACACAGCAGGACCGGCTGCTGGTGTTGCATACGCCCTTGGGTGACAACAAGCTGCTGGCCGAGCGCCTCGACGGCATCGAGTCGTTGGACGATGGCGGCTTTCGCTTCGAGCTCACAGCGCTGAGCGACGACGCGCACATCGAGCTCAAGACCTTGATGGGCCAGGGCGTTCGCCTCGATCTGCAGACCGCACAGAGCCGCACCGAACTGCGTCCGTTCCATGGCCACGTGACCGAAGCCGAGTGCGTCTCGAGCAATGGCGGCATGGCGCGCTATCGGCTTGTCATCGAGCCGTGGCTCGCGTTCCTGCGGCATCGCCAGGACAGTTGCCTCTTTCAACACCAGAGCGTGTTCGACATCGTGGATGCCGTGTTCGCGCGGTATCAGAGCCAGGGCAAGCTCGCCGTGCAATGGCGCTGGGAGATCGCGCAGCGCGACATCTATCCCGTGCGCGGCATCACCACGCAGTACCACGAGAGCGACTTCGATTTCGTGGCGCGTCTGCTCGCCGAAGAAGGCCTCTTCTACTGGGTCGAGCACGCGACCGGCAAGGACGGCAACCTCGGCAGCCACACCCTCGTCATCGCCGACCACAACGGCGCCTTCCGCGCCAATGCGCAAGCCACCATCCGCTTCCACCGCGCCGATGCGAGCGAAGCAGAAGACACCATCCAGCAATGGCGCGGCAGCCGCCAGCTGCAGACCAACAGCCTCGCGCAGCAGAGCTGGGACTACAAGAGCGTGAGCGCGCGGCCCGTGCAGCAGCAAAGCCGGGGCTCGGATTCGGGCGTGAGCTCAGGCACGTCGTCCAACAAGCACCGCGTACTCCAGTGGAGTGATGATCCCGGCGCCTACGGCTGGGAGACCTCCGCCCAGGGCGAGCGGCTGCTGTCCAACGCCCTGCAGGCCCTGGAACTGCGCAACAAGCGCTTCGAAGGCCAAAGCGCCGTGCGGACTCTCGCGCCCGCCACCACCTTCACCCTGACCGGCCATGAGCAGCACGACAAGGACAGCGAAGAAGACCGCCGCTTCGCCGTGCTGGCTGTTCGCCACATCGCGCGCAACAACTTCGACGAAGCCTTGAAGGCCGGCGTCGGCGAACGCCTCGGGCTGCCCGACATCGCCACCGTGTTCGATGCACCGGAGGACAGCGGCAACGCGGCCTCGACACCCGACACCGTCACCCACTACCGCAACGACTTCACCACCGTTCGCGCGGCCATCCCCTACCGCCCGCTGAGCATCGACGGCCACGGCCAGCGCATCCATCCCAAGCCCAGCGTGCATGGCAGCCAGAGCGCCATCGTGATCGGCGTGGGCGAGAACGCCCCCGTGCACACCGACCGCGACCACCGCGTCAAGGTCCAATTCCACTGGCAGCGCGGCAGCGCCGCCAGCGCAAGACAGCCCCGCGCCGACGGCCAGGACAACGCGCCCGCGGCCGATCGCCTGGGCGCCTGGGTGCGCGTGGCCGCCAGCGCTGCGGGAGACAACTGGGGCCAGGTCACCCTGCCGCGCGTAGGGCAGGAGGTGCTGGTGGAGTTCCACCATGGCGACATCGACCGCCCCGTGGTCGTCGCAGCCCTCTACAACGGCGCCGGCCAGACCGACGCCCAGCACAACGAGAAGGCTGCGGGTGCAGCCCAATCCACCGGCAATGCGCCAGCGTGGTTCGCGGGCGAAGGCAAGGACGCCAAGGAGCACGCGCACAACGCTGTCTTCTCCGGCATCAAGACCCAGGAACTGAGCGCCAGCCAGAGCGGCGACGGCGGCTACAACCAGCTGGTCTTCGACGACACCCCCGGGCAGGGCAGCACGAGCTTGGTGACCACGCAGGCACACAGTCGGCTGCACCTGGGGCACCACAAGCAGCAGGACGACAACGCGCGCGGCAAGGCAAGAGGCCATGGGGCCGAACTGGCCACGACCGCGCAAGGTGCCATTCGCGCAGGCGCAGGCCTGCTCGTGAGCGCCCACGCCCAGCAGAACGCCAAGGGCGCGTTCATGGCCAGCCGCGAGGCGCAGCAGCAGACCAAGCAGGCCGAGGAACTCGCGACTTCGCTCGCCAAGAGTGCCCAGACGCAGAAGGCGCAGATCAAGGGTGAAGAAGCACCCGACAAGCTGCCCGCCATCGAGGCGTTGAAGCACGTGGCCGAAGTGCTCGGGGCGCAGCAAGAAGGCAGCGCAACCCAATCGAACGGCGGCGGCGACATCAAGGCCACCGAAGGCGGCCAAGGCAGCGTCACCGCGTACAGCGAGCCGCACCTGCAGTTCAGCGCGCCCATGGGCATCGGCTTCGTCACGCCGAAGGAGGCGATCGCCGTGAGCGGCAAGCACACCGCCATCGTCGCGAATCAGGACATTGACCTGCCCGCACAAGGGCAGATCGCGGTGGGCGTGGCCAAGGGCGTGAGCTTGTACACGCTGGGCGCCAAGGCGAGCGGGAGCAGCGAACCCAACCAGGAGCGCGGCATCACGCTGCATGCGGCCAGCGGCAGCGTGACGCTGCAGAGCCAGAAGGGCGCCACCAAGATCGCGGCCGACAAGAAGGTCACGATCGCCAGCACGACGAAGAACGTCGAGGTGGAAGCACCGACACACGTGCTGCTGACCAGCGCCGGGGCGTACATCAAGCTCGAAGGCGCAAGCATCAAGATCCACGCGCCGGGGAAGGTGACGTTCCGAGGGATGCACAACTTCGTCGGGCCCGGGAGTGCAAGCGCGTCGTCCTCGCTCGCAACCAGCACCTATGCAGGCTGCGCCAAGAAGACGGAGCAGGCCGGCAATTGGGGCGGCGCCCTCGTTTGAGCCGGCGTTTTCCATGCGCGACATCCACTCCTTCCACGGCCTCGGACAGGTGCAAGCCCTGATCGATCCGTTCTTCGGCGACCCGTTCGATGCCGGTGGGATCGCGTTGCCTTCGCTACCGGGCGACCGCATCAGAAAACTGAAGATCAAACATGCAGAAGCCGAGGACAGCAAGCAGCCCTATCTCCTCGGTCTGGAAGCCGGATCGGCCGAGGGTGCGGTTCTTCACGACCTCCAGTCGCTGAGCATTTCGGAGGCTGCGCACATTCCGAAGGAAGGCGAGGTCTGGTCGCAGAGCAGGAGCGCCGCTGGATTCCTGGTCTGCAAGAAACGCGATGCCGATCTCGGTTCACTCGTGATGCTGCTCGAGCGAATGGGATCGCTGAAAGACAGCAGCGGCCAGAAGCGGCTGTTCCGCTTCTGGGACCCGCGCGTGCTCCAGCATGTCGATGCCGCGAGCCACACCATGGCGTCGTGGCGCCGCCTGTTCTCGACGCCCATGGGCCGCAGGGTCGGTGCGGTCGACTGGCACTTCTTCGACGCCGCGGCTGTCCCTCGCATCCTGCACATCGAGCCCCT
Organism: Variovorax sp. AC194; assembly: GCF_979257995.1. Lineage (NCBI taxonomy): Bacteria > Pseudomonadati > Pseudomonadota > Betaproteobacteria > Burkholderiales > Comamonadaceae > Variovorax > Variovorax sp. AC194. The sequence goes on from NZ_OZ409823.1 coordinate 786,507, forward strand.
GGCTACGGAGAACGAGCCATGGTCGCCGCTTCTTGCGGACCCCTGGCGCAAGGAGCTGGAACGCTGGTCCTGCATCAACAAGATGAGCCTGCAACTCCTGATCGTTGGAGACACGTCGGAGGCAACGCCTGCCCTGACCATGCAGCTGCAGGAGATCAGTGCCAGGAACGTGGCGCCGTTTCTCGGCCTGGACAGGTTCGATCCGACCGCCAAGGTCGAGTTGGCATTGCTGCGGCTGTTCGAGAACAAGGCGATCGAAGAAGACGCCGCATTGATGGATGCCCTGGCTGAAAAGAGCGAAGCCGGGTTTTCGATTTTTCCGCGCCTCGACGATATAGCGAAGGCCGATGTCGAACGCGCTCTCTTCGAATTTCGGGACCAGTGAAACCTTATGCCAAATGAAAAGTGCAAGGTCTGCGGGATGGGCAATTCGTTTGCCATCTATCCCACGCGCCTGGGGGTCTACCCATTCCTGGACAAGATGGCGGACGACGTCCATTGCGAAAAAGTCGCGCCTCCTCATTTTCTGCCGTCCACGCCTCTGAAGAATGCACGCTGGGGCCTGAAGGTCATCGCGAACGCCTTCGTGTACGTGTACTTTCAAGATGCGAGCCCGCCGTTCTGGGAATACTTCCACGCCGACGACAACGGCGTTTTCTCTCGCATTCAAAGCGTCTCGGAAAACATCGAAGTCACCGAATCGGCCTGCAAGCGCGAGGCCGAGCACGCAGCCAATAACCGGTTCATCCGTATCTCGCACCACTACAAAGGCAAGGTGGCGATCGGTTACTCGATCAACTGGTTGACGAAAGAGCAGCGCTCGAATCTGCTGGACAACATGGACGCGCTGATGACCGTGCTCGACCTGGGCACGCTCAAGAGCGGCGGCATGCCACCGCAGGCCGACGCACTGGTGTATCGCGTAGAGAGCGCCAAGTCGTTCGACAATATTTTCGAGCATCAGAACTCACTGGACGGGTCCTACGCGAGCGTGGCCGACATGCCTGGCGAGGCGCCGGTGAAACTGGGCAACGTTGGGTTCGACGTTTTTGCGACCTATTTTTCGGGCAAGGAATACCGCTTCCGGGCGCGGTTCAACGAGAACCTCGCCGCGCAGATGACGCAATGCTCCGAATACCCCGATGGCACGTCCAGCACGCCGCTCATCCTGGGCCTGCTCGATCCCCTGGGCGTGGCCGAAGAACTCAACCACGCGAGCAGCCTGTGCCATGCGAACAGGGCAATGTGGTTCTCGCGTAACGAGCATGCGTTCGGGAGCCTTGCCCACTACGAAGAGATCACCAAGCTCGGCGCGAAGAAAGCCGTTGCGGATTCGAGGCAATACGAAAAAGAGCACTTGGAGCGGCTGACCCAGATGGATGCAATGCCCGGTTCCTCGACGGGCGTGCCTGTCGTCAACTGGGGAGAACTGCTCTTCGAGCCGTTCAAGCCGGTCGAACTGGAAATGCTGGACGACAACCTCGTCGATGGCTGGCAGGAGGAATTCGAAGCGATCGTGAGCGAGCACGAAAAGATCGAAGCACTGCTGGTTCCACATCTGGCGAACCATTGCAATGTGATCGACCTGCTGGCGAAGAACTCGGCCGAGCGCCTCTACCTGCTGGCCTGCGAAATTTTCGGGCGAGGCGATGAAGACATCGTCGACAACCTGACGACCGTGTTCGTCAACGGCACCTGCGGGCTCGTGCACGAAGAGTTCTGGGCCAAGCTGGTCGACGACTATGCGGCGGACAAGAAAAAATCGACCTACAAGAAGCGCCTGGCCCGCTTCCGCCGGGCCGTGATCACCGGCAAGGAGTTCACCCGCGACGTGTCCGAAGGGTTCTTCCGCCAGTTCCTGGAGGCCGCGGCAGCGCGGCGAGTGAAAGGAGCGTCGCCGGAATTGCAGGCGCAGCTCAAGGAGCGGCTCACCGAAGAAAAGAACGCGATGGTCAAGACGTTCTCCCGCACGGCGAACCCGGTCGCATACACGCTGGTGCTGATGAACATGTTCCTCAATGTCTGGACGATGTACGAGACGCCGAATGCGAAGAGTCCTGAAAATCTCTCCAACAATCTCGGGCGCCTGTTCCTGACCCTGCTCGATGCGCGCTCGGTCTACGAGATGACGTTCACGAAGGGAAAGCTCTTCGCGGAAGAGTCGTCCGTGTGGAAGCACATCGAGGCGATCAACCCGAAGGACGTGAAGCTCAGCTTCAAGTCGATGTTTTCATCGAATGGCGGCGCCGCGATCGACGTGTCCACGTCTCGGGAAGCGGTGGAAGAAATGCTCAAGGCAGACAAGGGCCTGCCGTTGACGCTCAAGGCTTATGTGCGCCACACGTCCAAGCTCAAGTGGCTGGGAACCGGGCTGCTGTCCATCGGCAACGTCTTCTTCATCATCGGTGCGGGCAAGACGGCCGAACAGGCTTGGGCGCACAACGATACCCAACTGGGCTGGTCGAGCCGAGCCATGCAGGGCGTGCTCTTTGTCGAAATAGTCCGCTCGGTGGCGGCACGGGTAGCCGTTGCGGGCGTGCTCGAAGGCTCGGCCGCCGCATTCGTGCTGGGGCCATGGGGCGCCTTCATCCTGATCGTGGTGTTCACCGGCATCTTCATCTGGCAGCAATGCACGGCGAGAAGCGAAATCGACCTGATCGAGTTGTTCCTGCGGCGCTCCTTCTACGGAAAGCACATGCTCGATTCGCGGCAGGACCATTTTTCGCGGGCGGACATCGCATTCCCGATGTACCCCTCCCTCCAGGCCCAGAACATGGGGCTCGTGAAATTGCAGTTCGCGATCCGCGCCACCTACACCGTCGACGACGAGAAGGCGAACTTCAACTTCGCCTTCTCGAATCTCAACAACGCATCGAAGATCAACATCTACTACAAGTCCAGGCGTACCGGTGGCAAGAACAAGCTCATGGCTTCGTTCGTGTATGGATGGAACATTCTCTATGGCAGCAACGGCGAGTCCAAACGTGTGCCGGGGCTTGTCTGCTCGTTTGCCGAGAGCATCTACACGCCGCACAGCATCCTGCTGCACGTCAGGCTGATCACGCGCGGCATGGCCGCAAACCTCGGCGCATCGATCAAGTGCGCGGAGCGCGAAAACGTGATCATCGTCGGCACCGATACAACCAACGACCCTTGCATCTTTTCGGTCGACTACCTGCCGATGCCGGAAACCTGCCCCGACCTCGTCAACACCGTCTTCGTGAATCATCGATCGGAGGACGACATCAAGATGTGGTCCGACGAAGACCAGACCTACGGAACCGTCTAGAAAAACAAATGGGAGAACGCCGTGACAGATATTCTTGAACTGCCCGCCGCGACGGCCGGATCGCTCGATGTCGCCGCACTGTCGCAAACCGCGCGCCTCGTCCGATTGGTGGCGCCCGGCGCCGACAAGAACGTGGGTGCTGCCGTCGTCGTCGAGCGCTTCACCGCGACCGAAGGCATCAACGAACTCTTCGCCTTCACCATCGACACCCTCGCCACCTCCAGCGAGTTCGATCCCTTCGCGTTGATCGGCGAGGAGCTGAGCCTGCGCCTCCTGCTGGCCAACGGCAGCTTTCGCACTTGGCACGGCTACCTCACCGCCGTCGACGCGCTGGGCGGCGACGGCGGCCTCGCGCGCTACCGGCTGCACCTGCAGCCCTGGCTCGCCGCCCTGGGCCTTCGCCGCGACAGCTTCGTGTACGCCGCCAAGAGCGTGCAGGACATCGTGAGCGAAGTGTTCGCCGACCACACGAGCGCGAGCTTCAGCTTCGAGGTCACGCAGGAGCTGCCTGTGCGGCCGACCTGCGTGCAGTACCGCGAGTCCGACCTCGCCTTCGTGATGCGCCTGCTCGCCGAAGAAGGCCTGAGCTTTCGCTTCGAGCATGAGCAGACGAAAGCGGAGGGCGGTGGTGGTGGCAGCGCGGACAACAACGCAACGCCGTCGCACCACCGCCTGGTGATCTTCGATCGCGAAGCGAAGGCGCCCGATTGCGCATTGCCCGAGATCCGCTTTCATCGCGTCGATGCCACCGAGCAAGAAGACGCGATCACCGCATGGAGCAGCCGGCGCCAGCTCGTGAGCAACGCCGTCACGCTGAACGCGTGGGACGCCAGCGTGCTGCAGGCGCCCACGGGCTCGACGCAGAGTGCGCTCGCCATGGGCGACGTGCCCGTGCTGGAGCACTACGACGGCGCGGGCTCGCAGCGCTATGCCAACAACGCCGCGGCTGCGCGGCGTGCCGAGAACCAGCTCGTGGCGTTCGAGTCGCGCATCAAGCGCTACAGCGCTGGCGGCAGCGTACGGCAGCTCGGCGCGGGCGAACGCTTCACGCTCACGCAGCACGACCGCTACCAAGGGCAAAAATTCGTCACGCTGCGCGTGCACCACGAAGCCGCCAACAACCTCGGCGCGCAGGCCGCGCAGGTGCTCGAGGCCGGCGAGCTCGAGAAGGGCAGCTACCGCAACAGCTTCGAGGCGCAGCCGGCAGAAGCGCAGATCGCGCCGATCTGGCGGCCCAAGCCCACGGCGCCCGAGGCGATGGTCGCGCTCGTGGTCGGCGCGGATGACGACGAGGCGCCGACCGCCGTTCACACGCAACGCGATCACCGTGTGCAGGTGCGTTTCCATTGGCAGTCGCAGCGCGCGGCAACGCAACAGCAGTCAGCGCAGAGCGGGCAGGGCAGCCTTGTCGCGGCCGGCCGGCATGCGAGCAACCGCCAGTCGGTGTGGCTGCGCGTGGCCGCACCGGTGGCCGGGCCGAATTGGGGCGCGCACCATCTGCCGCGCGTCGGCTCGGAGGTGCTGGTGTCGTTCATCGAGGGCGACATCGACCGGCCGGTGGTGAGCCAGCAGCTCTACAACGGGCAGGACCTGCCGCCGTGGTCCGCGGGCGCCGATTCGTCGGCCAACCATGCGGGCGTGCTCTCGGGCTGGCACAGCCGCGCGCTCGACGGCAGCGGCTACAACCAGTGGATCGCGGACGATGCGCCCGGCCAGGTGCGCACGCGGCTTGCGAGTTCGCATGCGGCGAGCCAGCTGAACCTGGGGCACCTCAATGCGCAGTCGCCCGATGAGAGCAACCGCGGTGCGTGGCGCGGCACCGGTGCCGAGCTGCGCTCCGATGCGTGGGTGGTCACGCGCGCGGGCGAAGGCCTGTTGATTTCGACGCTGGCGCAGGAGCGGGCGGCGGGCAGCGTGCAGGACACCGCGAGCGTGCGCGGCCAACTGGCCGGTGCGCTGCGCGAATCGCAGAACCTGTCCGATGCGGCCGGTGGCGCCAAGGCGCTGGCGCTGAAGGCGACGGCGCTGCTGCAGCCGCTCATCGACGACATCGATCCGGAGAAGAACGGGCACTACCCCGGCAGCGTCAACGGGCAGGATGCGCGGGAGCCGAAGGGCGGTGAAGGTGCGGATTCACGCCAGGGCCAGGACCCGGTGCCCGCCTTCGCGCGGCCGCTCATGGTGCTGGACGCGAACATGAGTTTGAACATGGCGACACCCGCGAGCGCGACGGTGTTCGCGGGCGAGGCGATCCATTGGACGGCGCAGGAACAGGCGCACATGGCGGCGGGCAAGACGGTGAGTTTTGCGGCCGGCAAGTCGGTGGGGCTCTACAGCCACGAAGGCGGGATCCAGGTGATCGCGCAGGAGGGGCCGGTGAGCGTGGAGGCGCATACCGATGAACTCGAATGGCTGGCCAACGAAGGCTTCACGGTCACGAGCAGCAACGACGAGATCCACGTGCTGGCCAAGCAGAAGATCACGCTCAAAGGTGGGCAGACGAGCATCGAGCTGGATGGGGCGAACATCACGTTGAAGATGCCGGGGCTCCTGGATGTGAAGGGGACGAGCAAGAGTTTCGTGGGGCCGAAGGGGAGCCCGGCGGAGTTGCCGCACCTGCCCACAGGGGCGATCAACGAGGCGCAGCACTTCATCGAGCTGAATCACCACTACGACGATCTGGAGCCCGTCAAAGGGGCTGCGTACAAGCTCATCTTCGACAACGGCGCCGTCATCCGCGGAAAGCTCGACGACAACGGCTTCGCGCGCCATGACGGCGTGCCATCGGGTTCGGCGAAGGTTGTCTGGGGCGAAGACGAGCGCAAGTGGGACAGTGAATCGAAGCGGCCGAATGATCGCTTCGGGACCGCCACCGATGCCGATGCGGCCATTGCGCTGGTGAAGGGATTGATGTCGTGATTCCACGCACCATTCCCATCCAGCAGGTCAAACCGAACCTGTCGGATGCCGTTCGCATGGCGGTGGGGGAGATCGAGCGTTTCCTCGGGCTTTTCTATCCCGCGGAGGCCATTCGGCAAACGGATGCGGCCAAGGCTGTCGCGGGGCAGTGGCTGTCGCGGGTCAAGGGCTTTCACAACGACGATGACTTTCTGCATCTGACGCGGGACTTCCTGAGCTACGTGCTGAGCGGCGGCGAGCGCTCGCAGGTCGCCGATCAACTGGGTTATTACTTTTCCGGCTTCATGCCGAGTTACGGAGCCGCGCGTACGTTGCTGGGCATGGCAGCGGACAGCCGGCCATGGAGCGAGGTGCAGGCTTTCATGCACAGTCAGAGCTATGGCGATGCACGAAAGCACGTCGAAACCTTCGATTGGCGCGGAGGCGAAAAAAAGGCGAAGGCCGAGATCGATGCATGGAAGGGGATCTTGCAGAAGCAGGTCAAGGGCATCGAGATTGCTGCATATGGAGAGCCGGTCCTGCTTGCGCAGGCCAACCCGCAGCCGTTGCCGAATGCACCGGTGACGGACATACCTCCGGCAAACGAGCCTTACATGCCCAGGGCGAGACCGCCTTTGCGTCTCGTGCCGCCAGTGGAGCCGCCTCCGGTGGCCGGGCCCGGCGCTGGTGCTGCAGCGCGAGGCGCGTTGGCATTGTTGGCCGAGCCGGCGGCGATCGTGCTGTTCGTGCTGGTGATCGTGTTGACCCCGAGCAATGCGTTTCAGAAGAACACGGAGGACGAAGACCTGCGGCGCTGGCGAGCCGAATACGAGAAGAAGCAGCAATTGCCCATTCCGGACGCGCCTCCTCAAGCGGATGCGGTGACGGACACGGCCAACAATGATTGCAAGCCGCAGAGCGAAGAAAACAAGAAGAACGGAGCGGAATGTGAAGACGATGGCTATGTGCTGATGGAGCAAGTGCTGCAGTACAGACGCTTGGTCAATCCTCCAAAGGGCAAGGGCTTGGACGGCTTGTTCGAAAAGTCGATTCCGTTCGACCAACCCAACCCGATGCCCTTGACCGTCACGGTGCCGAAGCCCGGCAAACTGGTCTTCATTCCTCCGAGCGACAAGCCGCCTCAAACGCGATATGACTATCTGGCGACGGAGCTAAAGAAGCCTGCAACTTCGATGTATCCGAAGTTCGTGGTTTTCGAAGCCAAGCACATTGCCAAGACTTTCGATCCAGCGGACACCGAGGGCATTCAGAAAGAGGCCAAGAATCGACTTGGCAACACTTGCGATGGAACGCAGTTGGGAACGCGATGGACAACCCGCCGTATTCCTCAGGCGCTGAACAGACAGGATCCTGGTGCAAAAAACAGGGCCTATCGTGAGACAAAAGGCCGGGAGATTTTGGATGCGCGCTATGCCCGTTGGATTTTTATCTGTCTACCTGGAGCACTTGGCGCCGCATCTCTCAAGTTATATGTCTTTATTGATGTCGTTGCGTCCGGGATGGACTTGGAGAGTCGTGCGCCCAAGCCGCGCAAGACCGATACGGCGGATGACAACAAACTGTAGGAGTTGAAGATGGGATTTAAAGAAGGGCGACGACAAAGATTTCTGAGTGAAGTTCATGCTCGCGAATTCGATGACGATCTGAAGCATCGAATCGATGGCGATCGCATCCACATTGCCGAGACCGAGTTGGTGAAAGAAGCCGTTTCCGACTATCGATGGTTGATCGCCACGGGCGGATTGGAACTGTTGATACTTCGCTATACGGCAGGGCATTCCATAGAGGAATTGCGGACTCAGCTCCCGAGTGTGATCGAAGACTTTGATGACTTCATCGGCAGTGAAGTTTCCCCTCGCCTGCAAGACCCGCCACGCAATGAGGCTGACACTCTCGAGATCACGCAGCTAGAAGCCTATGTCTATGTCATGTGGTTGCTGTCTTTGTGCAAATTGCTTGGGCACGACGCACTGATTCCCAAGGTAACTGGCTGGATCGACAAGACATATAACTTCAATCGCGGCCGCGATATCTTGTTTGAGAATCTGATGCAAGCATTGACGGGAGCGCACGTGACAACCGAGAAAGTCCTGTTGCACCCCAAGCCCTATCGACCTTTGGCACGCGCCACGGTATTTGAGCCGGACCAACGGGCAGCTCTGGTAAAGGAGTTCCTGGAGACCTGGTACAAAGACATGGCCCCCTGTTATTGGCATGGCACGCATACCGAGAAGGAAGGATCATCCTATTTTGGGTACTGGGCTTTCGAGGCCGCGTTGGTCACTGTGCTGTGGGACATTGACGACAGCAGCTATCGAGACCACTTGGTATACCCGAAGGACCTAGTCGATTGGGCTCGCGACCATCGAACGGAAGCGTTGCCGTCAGGCCCGAGTCGCACGCCGGGAGGGGAGGCGTGCCCGCAGGCCGGCTGGTGGTTCACGCCTGCACTGAAGGGAAGTCGGCGCTATTTCAAACAGGGCGAAGCGATGCCGATCATTGAGGGTAGTGACTATGGTTCGACGTTCTGGCAATGGGACGTTGATCAGTCCACTCCGAAGCTCTGATGAGCACTGCATGACGGACCAGTATTCGAAGGACGAAGAGATTGCCGAGCTCATGTGTGAAGCCATGAGATCGGCGCCGGTGAGTTTTTGGAAATCGGCATGACTGGTAAAGAATTTCATCGACAGAAATTCCTAGACAAAAAACGATATTCAATAACTCACAACTGGCTCGAAGACAGTGTGAGGCGCGCTCGGAAAGTGCTGTCCGAGGAAGAATTGACGCCCGGTGCACAGGGGCGACTCAGGTGGCGAATTGCGTCGGAGGGGTTGGAGCTGCTGATCTTGCACTACACCGCAGGACGGCCCATTGAGGAGCTTCGAGCCCAACTTCCCGAAGTCGTCGAAGACTTCGAAGCATATGTCGGGAGCGAGATTTCGCCTCGCCTCATGACGCCACCTCGGAATATCGCCGACACCTTGGAAATCACTCAGCTTGAAGCATATGTCTATGTGTTCTGGCTGTTGTCCTTGAGCAAACTCCTTGCTCAAGAATCTTTGATTTCTCAGGTGATGGGGTGGGTCGACAAAACTTACGACTTCAACCGCGGTCGTGACATCTTGTTTGAAAACGTCGTGCAGGCATTGACTGGAGCGCATGTCGAGGCGGAAAAGGTCCTGCTTCATCCGCACCCCTATCGACCTTTGGGGCGCGCCACGGTATTCGCGCCAGAAGACCGAGCCGCCCTCGTGAAGGATTTTTTAGATAGTTGGTACAAGGACATGAGCTCGTGCTACTGGCATGGCACACATACCCCAAAAGACGGGACTTCCTATTTTGGCTATTGGGCTTTCGAGGCCGCCTTGGTCACGGTGCTATGGGACATTGACGACAGCAGCTACCGAGACCATCTGGTCTACCCGAAGGACCTTGTCGATTGGGCTCGCGGGCATCGAATGGAGCCTTTGCCATCAGGTCCAAGTCGCACGCCGGGAGGGGAGGCGTGCCCGCAGGCAGGTTGGTGGTTCACGCCCGCACTTAAGGGAAGTCGGCGCTATTTCACACAAGGCGAGGTAATGCCGAACATCGAAGGCAGCGACTATGGCTCGACGTTCTGGCAATGGGATATTGATCAGTCCACTCCGAAGCTCTGATATCTCGGGTGAGCGCACGGTGCCCGAGGCGGTCGCCGCGCTCGTTCTGGGCGCGGATGACGACGCTGTGAAGAAGGAAACCTACCAAGAACGTCTCGGTCGGCTCGAGCCTTACACAAGTCTCTGTCGCGTGGACAAAAAGTGTATCAAGCATGACGCCGAAGCCGCGCAAGGGATCGGCTAGGCCTGAGGGCAATGCATGCTGGAACACGATATGGCGCTGAAATTTAAAGACTCGCGACGACAGAGATTTCTCGGCGAGACTCATGCCGAGGAGCGTGACCTGGATCTGGCCGAGGATATTGCGCACTACACAAAGAGATCGGGCGACCCCGAACTTCGCGAGCAAGCTCGCGGAAGTGCCGCATGGCGAGTTGCGTCGTACTCCCTTGAACTCCTCATCCTTCGCTACACCGCAGGCCGCTCTATCGAGAGCCTGTCGCGCGAGCTTCCCTCCGTCATCGAAGCATTTGACCGATACATCCCTTTCAACAATCCGCCTCCAAGCGAAGCTCGCACCCTCACCATCACGCAGATCGAGGCCTACGTATACGTCATGTGGCTTCTGTCCCTGTGCAAGCTGCTGGGCCATGCCGATTTGGTACCCAAGGTTGTGGGTTGGCTGAACATTGGCCGTGAATTCAGCCGAGGCCGCGACACCCTTTTCGAACAGATCGTGGGCAAACTCACGGGCGCGATGGAAGATCCGGGGCGCTACATCCTGCACCTTGCGCCTTACGCTCCGTTGGGCAAGGCCGTGATCGCAGAGCATGCCGAGGACCGCCCTGCATTGGTCAAGGAATTTCTGGACGGTTGGTACAAGGGCCTGAAGGAGTGCTACTGGCACGGCACCCACACAGACCAAATTGGCTATTTCGGCTACTGGGCTTTCGAGGCTGCGCTGGTTACGGTGCTCTGGGACACCGACGACAGCAGCTACCGAGACCACTTGGTTTACCCGAAAGACCTTGTCGATTGGGCCCGCGAGCATCGAACGGAAGCTTTGCCGTCAGGTCCAAGTCGCACACCGGGAGGGGAGGCGTGCCCGCAGGCAGGCTGGTGGTTCACGCCTGCCCTGAAGGGAAGCCGGCGCTATTTCAAACAGGGCGAAGTGATGCCGATCATTGATGGCAGTGGCTACGGCTCGACGTTCTGGCAATGGGATTTGGATCAGTCCGCTCCGAAGCTTTGAGACCGGGGGTGAGCCCGCGATGCCTGAGGGATGGCCGCGCTCGTATTGGGCGCGGATGACGACACTATGAAGAAGAAAACCTACCAAGAACGTCTCAGTCGGCTCGAGCGTTACACAAGTCTCTGTCGTGCGGACAAAAATTTTATCGAGCACAAAGCAGGTCTCTATGCGACCTTCTACTTCAAGCACACGAATCCAGAGCGTGAGTCCACGAAGGCGACACGCGAGGCTCTGATCGAGTGCTGGCGCGATTACTGGAGCGTCGTTGGTATAGAAAATTTGCGATGGATTTACGGCTTCAAGAACGGAACCGTTTCGAGCCATCGCATGCCCACAAGCAAAGTGCCAACCATCGAGCAATATTTAAGGGATCCGGAAAACGAGGACACCTATCAGTACTACGCTAGCGGCGGGGATCATGCCTATGACGCCAGCGATTATTTGTTCCACACTGCCGCAAGCTATGTCGATCCGGCATTCGCTTTCAGCTTTGCCAGATTGAGACTTCAAGCGCCCCTCGCCTTCCTCACCAATGGCGACTTGCCCAAGTTTGTTGCGTTGATCAAACGATGCGCTCAAAGACTGCAAGTCGACCAAGCTTATGGCGGACTCGGCTTTCTCCGCACCTACAACGAAGAAAGTACGACCTGCAGGGCCGAGGCTCAGCTTGCGAAGTTGTTCAGTGGAGTTGACGTTGATATACCGCATCGAATCGCATCCCAGCTTGGTAACTCGCGGGAGGGGCTTCTCGGTATCTCTGGTGCCCATTGGCTCAATTTTCTCAATGATGACTGGGTAGTCCGATTGGGAGGCGTAGAGCACTTGCGTTCCGAACTGGCGCCGGAAACCTTTACGGTAGAGCCGTATTCGGGGGGGCTGTTCATCCAGGCAGGTCCGCATCCAGAGCCTGGGCACAAAGATGACGGATTGCCTCCGCGCTATGTGTGGCTGAACCGGGTTCTCAAGCCCGTACGCGTGGCCAAAATGCAGTATCACATCGGCAGCACGCCTGGCCAGCTTGCCCTGCCCGAGGATGCCGGAACTTACTTCACGCGTTTCGATGATGCATCGGACGCGCTGGGCGACCGATTGGACATAGCGAAGCGCGAAGACTCGGCAGCGCACGCAACGATTCGCGGAGTGGATGCACAAGGGCGCATCGAAGGAGGCATGCCGTGTCCGCGAACCGGCTGGTGGGTTACCCCTGCAAAGACAAAGTCGCGCCGCTACTTCAAGATTGGCGAATTGATGCCCGTGATCGAGGACAGTGACTACGGCTCAACGTTCTGGCAATGGGATTTGGATCGGTCTGCCCCAAGGCGCTGAAACCTCCATGGCATTCAAAAACGTTCGCAGGCAAACATTCCTCAATGAAGCTCATGCAGAAGAATTCGCAGAGAACCTGAGATGCCGAATCAAGAGATTCAAGCCGGAGATCAACGACGTGGTGTCGGTGCCCAGGGCCCGTCAGTCATTCGCGTGAAGCGTCGCCACGAATTCTTTGGAGCTGCTGATCCTTCGGTACACCGCAGGACGTGCGACATTTGAACTGGCTGAAGAATTTCCTTCCGTCATCGCGGCTTTCGATGTGTATGTGCCGCTCAATAATCCTCCAGCCCACGAAGCCCGCACACTCGAAATCACGCAGCATGAGGCATATGTCTACGTCATGTGGCTGCTGGCTTTATGCCGCCTGCTCGGCCATGAGAAATTGATCCCGACCGTCATGGGCTGGATCGACAGCAACGCCGAATACAACCGGGGACGCGACGGCTTGTTTGAAGCCGTTGTCGAGAAGCTGACAGGAAAAAATGAACCGGTGGAACGTGTGCTGCTGCACCCCGCCGCCTATCGACCGCTCGCCAAGGCGACGGCTCCCGATGCGCAGGATCGGCCGGCGCTGGTCAAGGAGTTCCTCGACGGCTGGTACCAGAACATGACGGACTGCTACTGGCACGACACGCACACCGACCAAGAAGGGTCGTCGTACTTCGGCTACTGGGCTTTCGAGGCCGCTTTGGTCACGGTGCTGTGGGACATCGACGACCGCAGTTACCGGGACCACTTGGTCTACCCGAAGGACCTTGCAGATTGGGCCCGTGCGCATCGAACGAGTGCGTGACCGGATGCGGGCCCCGCGAGCGATGTGTATCGCTATCGCCGAACGCGCGCTCGCCATGCAATGCGGAGCGATGCGCTCGCCCCGCGCCGCCTCACACCCCAGCCGCGTGCGCCTGCTGATCCGCGTGATAGCTCGACCGCACCATCGCCCCCACAGCCGCATGGCTGAAGCCCATCTTGTAGGCCTCTTCCTCGAACATCTTGAACGTGTCCGGGTGCACGTAGCGGCGCACCGGCAGGTGCGAGCCCGACGGTGACAGGTACTGGCCGATGGTCAGCATGTCGATGTCGTGGGCGCGCATGTCGCGCATCACCTGCAGGATCTCTTCGTCGGTTTCGCCCAGGCCGACCATGATGCCGCTCTTGGTCGGCACGTTCGGGTGCAGCGCCTTGAACTTCTTCAGGAGGTTCAGGCTGAACTGGTAGTCGCTGCCGGGGCGCGCTTCTTTGTAAAGGCGCGGCGCGGTTTCCAGGTTGTGGTTCATCACGTCGGGCGGCGCGGCCTTCAGGATCTCCAGGGCGCGGTCGTCGCGGCCGCGGAAATCGGGCACGAGGATCTCGATCTGCGTCATCGGCGAGAGCTCGCGGATGTTCTGGATGCAATCGACGAAATGCTGGCTGCCGCCGTCGCGCAGGTCGTCGCGGTCGACGCTCGTGATCACCACGTACTTCAGGCGCAGCTTGGCGATGGTCCTGGCGAGGTTGAGGGGCTCGTCCTTGTCCAGCGGATCGGGGCGGCCGTGGCCCACGTCGCAGAACGGGCAGCGGCGGGTGCACTTGTCGCCCATGATCATGAAGGTGGCCGTGCCGTTGCCGAAGCATTCGCCGATGTTCGGGCACGAGGCTTCTTCGCAGACGGTGTGCAGGTTGCTCTCGCGCAGGATCTGCTTGATCTCGTAGAAGCGCGTGGTGGGGCTGCCGGCCTTCACGCGGATCCACTCGGGCTTCTTGAGCACTTCGCCGGTCTGCACGACCTTGACGGGGATGCGCGAGAGCTTGGCCGCGGCCTTTTGCTTGGCCAGGGGGTTGTAGGTTTCGGCGCTTTGCGCGTCGCGGACGACTTCGGTGGTGCTCATTGGATTGCTAAGGTGCCAGGAAGGTGGTGAGCTTTTGGCCCAGCACGCCGGCAGCTTCTTCCCATGTGGTTTGGATGCCGATTGTAGAAAGGTCGACCGTCTGCAGCCCCGCGTAGCCGCAAGGGTTGATGCGGGAGAAGGGTTCGAGGTCCATGTCGACGTTGAGCGCGACGCCGTGGTACGTGGCATGGCGGCTCACCTTGATGCCCAGCGCGGCGATCTTGCCGAGGCCCCGGAACGGGTCGCCGGCGGGCAGCGGGCCGGTCAGTGCGGCATGCGAGAACGGGTCGTCCAGCCGCACGTAGATGCCCGGCGCGCCCGGCACGCGGTGGCCGGTCACACCGAAATGCGCGAGCGTGCGCAGCACCGATTCCTCGATGCGGTAGACGTATTCCTTGACGAAGTAGCCGGCGCGGCGCAGGTCGATCAGCGGATACGCGACCACCTGCCCCGGGCCGTGGAAGGTGACCTGCCCGCCGCGGTCGGTCTGCACCACGGGGATGTCGCCGGGGTTCAGGATGTGGCCCTGCTTGCCGGCGATGCCCTGCGTGAACACGGGGGCGTGCTCGCAGACCCACAGCGCATCGGGCGTTTCGGGCGCGCGCTCCAGCGTGAACTGCTTCATCGCCGCGAAGGTGCCGGCGTAATCGACGCGGCCCAGCCACTGCGGGGCGATGGCGGTGTCCGCCGGGAGGTCTGCGACCGTCGTCATGCAAGGCTCAGTTCAAAGAACGACCTTGACCGACGGATGGCCCGAGAGCGCGCGATAGAGGTCGTCGAGCTGCTCGCGGCTGGTGGCGGTGACGGTGATCGTCACGCCCAGGTAGTTGCCGGCCTTGCTGTCGCGCAGCTCGACCGTGGTGGCGTCGAAGGTCGGATCGAACTGCTCGGCGATCTGCGTGATCGCGTGCACCAGGCCATCGGTCTTGGCGCCCATGACCTTGATGGGGAATTGCGAGGGGTACTCGATCAGCGATTCCTTGCGCGGATCGGGAATGGGCGCGGTGACTGCGTCGTCGGTGGTGTTCTCGGTCATGCAGTGGCTCCTTGCTTCTCAGCGTTGCGTTGCTTGGCCTGTTGGTAGGCGGCATACAAGCTCTTGTAGATGGGGCCGGGATGGCCGTTGCCAATGGTCTTGCCATCGAGGGTGACGACGGGCAGCACTTCCTTGCTGGCCGAGGAAAGGATCAGTTCGTCGGCACCGAACACCTCGTCGCGCGACACGCGGCGCAGCGCGAAGGGAATGCCGCCTTCCTGGCACAGGCGCTCGAGGAGGCCATAGCGGATGCCGGTGAGCACGAGGTTGTCCTTGGGCGGGCCGATGAGGACGCCCTCCTTCACGATCCACACGTTGCTCGACGATGCTTCGCTCAGCCAGTCGCCGCGGAACATGACGGTCTCGGCCGCGCCGGCCTGCACGCTGATCTGCCGGGAGAGCACGGCGCCCAGCAGGCTGGTGCTCTTGATGTGGGCCTTCTGCCAGCGGAAGTCGTCCGCAGTGACGCAGGCCACGCCCTTGGCGCGCACCGCATCGGCCACGGGCGGCAGCGGATTCACCATGACGAAGACGGTGGGCGTGAGGCCCTTGACCATCGCGTGGTCGCGCGGCGCGACGCCGCGGGTGACCTGGAAGTAGACGGCTTGCGGGGCGTCGCCGCCCGCGGCGACCAGGCGCATCACGATCTTGCGCCATTGGTCGAGGGAGAGCGGGTTGACAATCTGCAACTCGGCGAGCGATCGGTCCAGGCGCGCCATGTGCTCCTCGAAGCAGAAGGGCTGGCCGCCGTAGACGGGAACGACCTCGTAGATGCCGTCGCCGAAAATGAAGCCGCGGTCCAGGACGCTGATCTTCGCGTCGCGCAGGGCGGTGTACTCGCCATCGAGGTAACAAAGCGTGGCGGGCAGGGCGTCGGTGATAGGGTGCATGAAGGAATTATGGTTGCCTGCGCCGAGTCGGGTTCACGTCAGGTCTTGTGGCCATCGATTTGCAATCGTGACGCTGATGTGTCGGGAGTGGCTGGGTTTTTACTTATAATCAATGGCTTTGTAGAAATTCTGGGTCGTCATCCGGGCTTCATTCGAAATGAAAACAATCGCCCGACAGGACTCGGAGGTCGCTGAAGACCTCGACGCAGAATTCAAGCCGTTGACCGCCGATGAGGCGCGTGAACTGCGAGCAAAGAACCCTTCGGTCTCCCCTTGGCGGGTGGTCGCGGGTCAGTTGGTTGTCGGTCTGGTGGTGGCTCTGGCCATCTGGGGACTGACGGGGAGGCAAAATCTGGGTTGGTCCGCCGCTTACGGCGCGATCGCGGTGGTCATTCCAGCGGCGGTGTTCGCACGTGGGCTGACCGGCAGGTTCTCTTCCCTGAATCCGGGCACTGCGGTGTTTGGGTTCTTCCTCTGGGAAATGGTCAAGATGGCCTTGTCCGTGGCGATGCTGATCGCCGCGCCAAGGCTGATAACGGCGCTGAGCTGGCCCGCAATGCTGGTCGGCTTGGTGGTGACAATGAAGGCGGCCTGGTTGGCGGTGATGTTCTCGCCCCGGCGCCGGCAACAACGAGACGAGTAACGGAATGGCTGCTGAAAACGCTGCGGAACATGGTCAGACCGCTGGTGAATACATCGTTCACCACTTGACGCATCTGCAAAGCTCCAAGCCTGCAGGTGTGGCCGATCTTTCGGTCTTCAACTTCGATTCGCTGTTTTTCTCCATCGCTCTGGGCATCCTGGGTTGCTGGTTGCTCTGGCTGGCTGCACGCAAGGCCACCTCGGGTGTTCCGGGCCGCTTCCAGGCTGCCGTCGAGCTGCTGGTCGAAATGGTCGACCAGCAAGCCAAGGGCATCGTGCACAACGCCACGAGCCGCAAGTTCGTCGCTCCGCTGGCGCTGACCATCTTCGTCTGGATCTTCCTGCTGAACGCAATGGACCTGTTCCCGGTCGATTTGTTCCCGGCGATCTGGGCCAAGATCTTCGGCATCGCCGGCGCCGACCCGCACCACGCCTACCTGCGCGTCGTGCCCACGGCCGACCTCTCGGTGACGATGGGCATGTCGGTGGCGGTGCTGCTGATCTGCATCTACTACAACATCAAGATCAAGGGCGCCGGCGGCTGGATCCACGAGCTGTTCACCGCACCCTTCGGCAACCACTGGGCGCTGTACCCCTTCAACTTCGCCATGCAGATGATCGAGTTCGTCGCCAAGACGGTCTCGCACGGCATGCGGCTGTTCGGCAACATGTACGCCGGCGAACTGATCTTCCTGCTGATCGCCCTGATGGGCGGCGCCTTCACGCTGTCGGCCACCGGCATCGGCCTGGCCATCGGCCACATCATCGCGGGCACGGCCTGGGCCATCTTCCACATCCTGATCATCACGCTGCAAGCCTTCGTGTTCATGATGCTGACGCTGGTCTACATCGGCCAGGCCCACGATCACCACTGATCGCACCGATCACCCCTGTTTCGTTTTTGTTTTTCGTTTTCTCTTCAACCAAAGTCCTCTAGGAGTCATCATGGAAGTTATTAGCTTTGTTGCACTGGCCGCCGGCCTGATCATCGGTCTGGGCGCTGTGGGCGCATGTATCGGCATCGGCATCATGGGCAGCAAGTACCTCGAGTCGGCCGCACGTCAGCCCGAACTCATGGGCGAACTTCAAACCAAGATGTTCCTGCTGGCCGGCCTGATCGACGCTGCTTTCATTATCGGCACCGGTATCGCCCTGTGGTTCGCAACGGCCAACCCGTTCCTGGCTCAGATCGCCAACCTGCCGAAGTAAGTCTTTCTCGTCGGACCCGTGTCGTCGTTCCCCTCTGTGGAATGGCTTCGCATTCAATCCCAAAGAGAGGGTGAAAAGTGAGCATTACCGGTACCCTGATCGTTCAGATGATCGTGTTCCTGATCCTGGTCGGGTTCACGATGAAGTTCGTGTGGCCGCCGATCGCGAAGGCGCTGGACGACCGCGCTGCGAAGATCGCCGAAGGCCTCGCTGCCGCCGACAAGGCCAAGTCCGAGCTGTCCGCCGCCAACAAGCGCGTGGAAGCCGAGCTGGGCCAGGCACGCAACGAGTCCGCACAACGTCTTGCCGACGCCGAACGTCGCGCCCAGGCCATCGTTGAAGAGGCCAAGGCCCGCGCGACCGAAGAAGGCAACAAGATCGTTGCAGCTGCCCGCGTCGAAGCCGACCAGCAGGCACTGAAGGCCCGCGAGGCCCTGCGCGAGCAGGTTGCCGCACTGGCCGTCAAGGGCGCAGAGCAGATTCTGCGCAAGGAAGTGAATGCGGGCGTTCACGCCGATTTGCTCGCCCGTCTGCAGACCGAACTCTGATAGAAGCCATGGCAGAACTCGCCACCATTGCACGTCCCTACGCGGAGGCGCTTTTCAAGGCCTCGTCGTCCGACGTCGCCGCCACCAGCGCCTGGCTCGACAAGGTTGCCGCCATCGCGGCCAACCCCGAGCTCCGGCAATTCGCCGACAACCCCAAGGCCACGGCCGAGCAGGTTCTCGGTGTGGTCGCCGGCGCCTTCGGTGCGCCGTTGGCCGCCCACGCCCAGAACTTCCTGGGTGCGCTCCTGGAGAACGGGCGTTTTTCGGTGCTGCCGGAAATTGCGAAGCAGTTCCGGGCACTGGCCAACGTGAAGAGCGGTTCGTCCGACGCCGTGGTCTACAGCGCCTTCCCGATCGATGCCGCGGCCCTGGCCAACGTGTCGGCTGCGCTCGAAAAGCGTTTCGGCCGCAAGCTGCAGGTGACGGTCCAGCAGGACCCGGAACTGATCGGCGGCATTCGTGTGGTGGTCGGCGACGAGGTGCTCGACACCTCCGTCAAAGCGCGCCTTGAACAAATGAAAGTTGCGCTGGCGGCCTGACGGTCTTCAGCCCTCTACTTGTAGCCTCAAAGAAAGAAGGAAAGAGTCATGCAACTCAATCCCGCAGAAATTTCCGAACTGATCAAGAGCCGCATCGAGGGCCTCGGGGTCAGCGCCAACATCCGCAACGAGGGCACCGTGGTTTCGGTGACCGACGGCATCGTGCGCGTGCACGGCCTGTCCGACGCGATGCAGGGCGAAATGCTCGAGTTCCCGCCCACGGCCGACGGCACCCCCTCGTTCGGCCTTGCGCTGAACCTGGAGCGCGACTCGGTCGGCGCCGTGATTCTGGGCGAGTACGAGCACATCTCCGAAGGCGACACCGTCAAGTGCACGGGCCGCATCCTGGAAGTGCCCGTGGGCCCCGAGCTCATCGGCCGCGTGGTGAACGCCCTGGGCCAGCCGATCGACGGCAAGGGTCCGATCAACGCCAAGATGACCGACGTGATCGAGAAGGTCGCACCGGGCGTGATCGCCCGCAAGTCCGTGGACCAGCCGATGCAGACCGGCCTGAAGTCCATCGACTCGATGGTGCCCGTCGGCCGCGGCCAGCGCGAGCTGATCATCGGCGACCGCCAGACCGGCAAGACCGCCGTGGCGATCGACGCGATCATCAACCAGAAGGGTCAGAACATGACCTGCGTCTACGTTGCGATCGGCCAGAAGGCTTCGTCGATCAAGAACGTGGTGCGCTCCCTCGAACAAGCCGGCGCGATGGACTACACCATCGTGGTGGCCGCATCGGCCTCCGAATCGGCGGCCATGCAGTACGTGTCGGCCTACTCGGGCTGCACGATGGGCGAATACTTCCGCGACCGCGGCCAGGACGCGCTGATCGTCTATGACGACCTGTCCAAGCAAGCCGTGGCCTACCGCCAGGTCTCGCTGCTGCTGCGCCGCCCGCCAGGCCGCGAAGCCTACCCCGGCGACGTGTTCTATCTCCACAGCCGCCTGCTGGAGCGCGCAGCCCGCGTGAACGCCGACTACGTCGAAGCCTTCACCAAGGGTGAAGTCAAGGGCAAGACCGGTTCGCTCACGGCGCTGCCGATCATCGAGACGCAAGCCGGCGACGTGTCCGCCTTCGTTCCGACCAACGTGATCTCGATCACCGACGGCCAGATCTTCCTGGAAACCAGCCTGTTCAACGCCGGCATCCGCCCCGCCATCAACGCCGGTATCTCGGTGTCGCGCGTGGGTTCGTCGGCGCAGACCAACCTGATCAAGAACCAGTCGGGCGGTATCCGTACCGACCTGGCCCAGTACCGCGAGCTGGCTGCGTTCGCGCAGTTCGCCTCCGACCTGGACGAAGCCACCCGTAAGCAACTGGACCGCGGTGCGCGCGTGACGGAACTGCTCAAGCAGACCCAGTACAGCCCGCTGCCGATTTCGCTGATGAACGCCACGCTGTTCGCAGTGAACAAGGGCTTCATGGACGACATCGACGTCAAGAAGGTGCTCTCGTTCGAACACGGCTTCCATCAGCTGCTCAAGTCGAGCCACGCGGCCCTGCTCGAGACCATGGAAAAGAATGGCGCCAAGTGGGACGTGAAGCCCGCCAAGCCGGACGACAGCGCCGAGAAGCAAGCCTTCAAGAAGGTTTGCCAGGACGCCGAAGCCGAACTGCTGGCAGCCGCCACCTCGTTCAAGAAGTCGTTCGCCTGATCGACCCCTTGACCGACGCAAGAAGGAGTTCATATGGCAGCTGGTAAGGAAATCCGCGGCAAGATCAAATCGGTGGAAAACACCAAGAAGATCACCAAGGCCATGGAAATGGTCTCGGTTTCCAAGATGCGCAAGGCGCAAGAGCGCATGCGTGCCGCCCGCCCCTACAGCGAGAAGATCCGCAACATTGCGGCCAACCTCGGCAAGGCGAACCCCGAGTACACGCACGCATTCATGAAGAAGAGCGACGCGAAAGCGATCGGCTTCATCATCGTGACGAGCGACAAGGGGCTGTGCGGTGGCTTGAACACCAACCTGCTGCGCGCCGTGACGACCAAGCTGCGCGAGGCGCAGGCCGCTGGCGTTGCCATCGAGTCGGTCGCCATCGGCAGCAAGGGCCTGGGCTTCCTGAACCGCATCGGCGCCCGCGTGGTCGCGCATGTCACCCACCTGGGCGACACGCCGCACCTGGACAAGCTGATCGGCCCGGTCAAGACCCTGCTGGACGCCTACGCGGAAGGCAAGCTCTCGGCCGTGTACCTGTGCTACACGAAGTTCATCAACACGATCAAGCAGGAGCCGCTCGTCGAGCAGCTGCTGCCGCTGGCGGCAGACTCGCTGAAAGTCGAGGAAGGCCAGCATTCGTGGGACTACATCTACGAGCCCGATGCGCAAAGCGTGATCGACGAGCTGCTGGTGCGCTATGTGGAGTCGCTGGTCTACCAGGCCGTGGCCGAGAACATGGCGTCCGAGCATTCGGCGCGGATGGTGGCCATGAAGGCCGCCACCGACAACGCGGGCAACGTGATCAGCGAGCTGAAGCTGGTCTACAACAAGACCCGCCAGGCCGGCATCACCAAAGAGCTGTCGGAAATCGTGTCGGGCGCGGCAGCGGCCGCCGGCGTTTGATCCAGGCGATGCAACGGGCCACATTGCCGGTCGGCGGCGCTCTGTGCGTTCTCCGATAACTCCAAGGCCTACTTTTAGGGGACTCTGCGCAACATGAAGAAATTTCTCGTTCTGGTGGCCGTTGCTGCCGCTCTGACTGCTTGCTCCAAGAAGGAAGAAGCACCCGCTGCTGCTCCGGCTCCCGCCGCCGCACCTGCGCCCGCTCCTGCCGCTCCGGAACCGGCGCCGGCCGCAGCACCCGCTGCTGCAGCCCCGACGGCATCGGCCGCGGACCTGCCGCAAGAGTGCAACGACTACCTGACGAAGGTGCAGACCTGCGTGGGCGCACAAAGCGGCGCTGCCGCCGATGCGATGAAGGCCAGCCTCGACCAGACCAAGGCCACCTGGGCTTCGATGGGTGCCGACAAGGCCGCCCTGGGCCAGGCATGCAAGGCCGCTTCGGACGCTTTCGCTGCACAAGCGACGGCCATGAAGTGCTGATCTGAAGAAGTAGCAGTTCTCAAGGGTGCCGGCCCGTCCGGCATTCTTGCAAAAGCGGCCCGTTTTGGCACCAGGACGCTTCTGCAAGAACCTGTCGCAAATTTATTGAGATCCATCCAGAAGGAAACGCCATGGCTGAAGGAAAAATTGTCCAATGTATCGGCGCCGTGGTCGACGTGGAGTTCCCGCGTGACCAGATGCCCAAGGTGTATGACGCCTTGAAATTCGAAGGCGGCGGACTGACCCTCGAAGTTCAGCAGCTGCTGGGCGACGGCGTGGTGCGTACCATCGCGCTGGGCTCGTCCGACGGCCTGCGTCGCGGCCTGATCGTGACCAACACCGGTGCCGCCATCACGGTGCCCGTCGGCAAGGCCACGCTCGGCCGCATCATGGACGTGCTCGGCCGTCCGATCGACGAGCGCGGCGAAGTGAGCCAGGAGCTCACCGCCTCCATCCACCGCAAGGCCCCCGCGTACGACGAACTGTCGCCTTCGCAAGACCTGCTGGAAACCGGCATCAAGGTGATCGACCTGGTGTGCCCGTTCGCCAAGGGCGGCAAGGTGGGCCTGTTCGGCGGCGCCGGCGTGGGCAAGACCGTGAACATGATGGAACTGATCAACAACATCGCCAAGGCTCACTCGGGTCTGTCGGTGTTCGCCGGTGTGGGTGAACGTACCCGCGAAGGCAACGACTTCTATCACGAGATGGCCGACTCCGGCGTGGTGAACCTGGACAACCTGCCCGAGTCGAAGGTGGCCATGGTCTACGGCCAGATGAACGAACCCCCGGGCAACCGTCTGCGCGTGGCGCTGACCGGCCTGACCATCGCCGAGTCGTTCCGCGACGAAGGCCGCGACGTGCTGTTCTTCGTGGACAACATCTACCGCTACACGCTGGCCGGTACCGAAGTGTCGGCGCTGCTGGGCCGCATGCCTTCCGCCGTGGGCTACCAGCCCACGCTGGCCGAGGAAATGGGCCGCCTGCAAGAGCGGATCACCTCGACCAAGGTCGGCTCGATCACCTCGATCCAGGCCGTGTACGTGCCGGCGGATGACTTGACCGACCCGTCGCCCGCCACGACCTTCGCCCACTTGGACTCCACCGTGGTGCTGTCGCGCGACATCGCCTCGCTCGGCATCTATCCCGCCGTGGACCCGCTGGACTCGACCTCGCGCCAGCTCGACCCGAACGTGGTCGGCGAAGAGCACTACAACGTGGCCCGCGCCGTGCAAGGCACGCTGCAGCGCTACAAGGAACTGCGCGACATCATCGCGATTCTGGGCATGGACGAACTGGCACCCGACGACAAGCTCGCCGTGGCCCGCGCCCGCAAGATCCAGCGTTTCCTGTCGCAGCCGTTCCACGTGGCCGAAGTGTTCACCGGCTCGCCCGGCAAGTACGTGCCGCTGTCCGAAACCATCCGTGGTTTCAAGATGATCGTGAACGGCGAAGCCGACCACCTGCCGGAACAAGCGTTCTACATGGTGGGCACGATCGACGAAGCGTTCGAAAAAGCCAAGAAGGTCGCTTGAGGCGGCATAGATAGGAACTCAGATGGCAAACACCATTCACGTCGACGTGGTCAGCGCGGAAGAGTCGATCTTCTCGGGCGAAGCCAAGTTCGTCGCGCTGCCCGGTGAAGCCGGTGAGCTCGGCATCTATCCGCGCCACACCCCGCTGATCACGCGCATCCGCCCCGGCGCCGTGCGCATCGAAACGGCCGACGGCGGCGAAGAGTTCGTCTTCGTGGCCGGCGGCATTCTCGAAGTGCAGCCGAACGCCGTCACCGTGCTGTCCGACACCGCGATCCGCGGCAAGGACCTCGATGACGAAAAGGCCAACGTGGCCAAGGCCGCCGCCGAGGAAGCGCTGAAGAACGCGAAGAGCGACATCGACATCGCGATGGCGCAGTCCGAACTGGCCGTGATGGCCGCGCAGATCGCTGCGCTGCGCAAGTACCGCCAGAAGAAGTAAGCGCGCGAGCGCTTCTTCCCAGGAAAAGCCGCCTTCGGGCGGCTTTTTTGCGTTCTGACTTTCGCTTTCAACCAGCTTCGATCTGAACTTGGTCGAAGTTTGGCCTTGTCCGGCTGAAGCCCTGCCCCTAGTATTCGCGTTCGCCCGACAGCCCCAGGCTGCGGAGCAGGCAAAAAGAACACGGAGACAAGCGCGTGGCACCCTGGAGTGGCATCACTGCTCATGAGATGCAGTTGCTGGAAACGACCTTCTGGTCGGCCGGCGGCTCGCGCCATGCCATGGCCGAACAACTCGGCTTCTCCAAGAGCAAGGCCAACGCGTTGATCGCCGGCCTCGTCGACCAGGGGCTCCTGGCCGAAGCGGGCCTGCAGCGCTCTTCGGGCGGACGCCGCGCCGAAAACCTCCAACTGCATGCCGGCCTCGGCGTGCTCGTCGGCATCGACATCGGCGCCACCAGCCTGGACGTGGCGGTGCTCCGCCCCGACCTCACCGTGCTCGCCCAGCATGACGAACCGGCCGACGTGCGCGACGGCCCCGCGGTCGTGCTTGCCCGCGTCCGCACGCTGATGCGCGAACTGCTCGCGCGCTGCGGCCACAGCGCCAGGAGCGTGCTGGGCATCGGCATCGGCGTGCCCGGCCCCGTCAACTTCGAGATCGGCCAGCTCGTGAACCCGCCGCTCATGCCGGCATGGGACAGCTTCTCGATCCGCGACTACCTGCGCGAGGACTACGCGGCGCCCGTCTTCGTCGACAACGACGTGAACCTCATGGCGCTGGGCGAACTGTGGCGCCTCAAGCGTTCGCTCACCAATTTCCTCGTCATCAAGATCGGCACCGGCATCGGCTGCGGCATCGTCTGCCACGGCGAGGTGTACCGCGGCGCCGCGGGCTCGGCCGGCGACGTGGGCCACATCTGCGTGGACCAGGAAGGCCCGCGCTGCCATTGCGGCAACCTCGGCTGCGTCGAGGCGATGGCGGCCGGCCCCGCGATCACGCGCATGGCGATGCAGGCGGCCGAAGCGGGCGAGAGCGAAGCGCTGGCCGAGTGCCTGCGCCTGCATGGCCGCATCGACGCGATCGACGTAGGCCAGGCCAGCCGCGGCGGCGACACCGCGGCCAACGGCATCATCCAGCGCGCGGGCAGCCTGATCGGGCAGATGCTCGCCTCGGTCGTCAACTTCTTCAATCCGTCGCACGTGTTCATCGGCGGCGGCATCACGCGCATCGGGCCGCTGTTTCTCGCGGCGGTGCGGCAGAGCGTGTACCAGCGCTCGCTCGCGCTTTCCACGCGGCACCTGGAGATCCAGTACACGCCGCTCGGCACGCAGGGCGGCCTCGTGGGCGCTGGCGTGCTCGCGATGCACGAGACCCTCAAAGTTCGCGGAGTGGCGCCATGAGTGCAGCAGAGAACATCAAGGGCAGCGTCGCCGTCGAGTTCGACGGCGTGGTGAAGGCCTTCGGCCCGGTGCAGGTGCTGCACGGCGTGAGCTTCTCGCTCGCGCCCGGCCACGTGTACGGCCTCCTCGGCGAGAACGGCGCGGGCAAGTCCACGCTGATGAAGATCCTCGCGGGCTACGAACAGCTCAGCGGCGGCACGCTGCGCATCAACGGCCTGCCGCAGCAGTTCGCGAGCTCGCGCGATGCCGAGGCGCTGGGCATCGTGCTGATCCACCAGGAGTTCAATCTCGCCGAAGACCTGAGCGTCGCGCAGAACATCTTCCTCGGCCACGAGAAGAAGAAAGGCTGGCTGCTCGACGACGCCTCGATGGAGCGCGACGCCGCCGCAGCCCTCGCCGCCGTCGGCCTGCAGGTCGATCCGCGCACCAAGGTGCGCAAGCTCATCGTCGCGGAGAAGCAGCTCGTGGAGATCGCCAAGGCCATCGCCCGCCGCGCGCGCCTGCTCATCATGGACGAGCCCACCGCCACGCTCACGCCGGGCGAGACCGAGCGCCTGTTCAAGCTCATCGCGCAGCTGCGCGCCGATGGCGTGACCATCGTCTACATCTCGCACAAGCTCGATGAAGTGGAGCAGGTGACCGACGAGGTGATCGTCATGCGCGACGGCCGCTTCGTCGCACGCGCGCTCACGCCCGATGTCACGCGCCACCAGATGGCCAACTTGATGGTGGGCCGCGAACTGGCCGACCTTTATCCGCCGCGCGACCTCGTCGTCGCGGCCGACGCGCCCGCGATGCGCGTGCGCAACTTCACCGTGCCCGGCTGGGCGCAGGACGCGAGCTTCGAGGTGCGCCCCGGCGAGATCCTCGGCTTCGCGGGCCTCGTCGGCGCGGGCCGCACCGAGCTCTTCGAAGGGCTCCTGGGCCTTCGGCCCGCGAGCGGCAGCGTCGAGATGCTCGGCAAGCCCGTGCCGCACAACAAGGGCTGGCGCAATCCGCGCGATGCCGCCAAGAACGGCCTCACGTACCTGAGCGAAGACCGCAAGGGCAAGGGCCTGCACGTCAACTTTGGCCTGCGCCAGAACCTGACGCTGATGGCGCTCGAGCGCTACGCCAAGCCGTGGCTGCAGCCCGAAGGCGAGCGCGGCGCGCTGGCCGAGGCGGTGAAGGACTACGGCATCCGCACCGGCTCGCTCGACGTCAAGGCCTCGTCGCTCTCGGGCGGCAACCAGCAGAAGCTCGCGCTCGCCAAGGTGCTGCAGCCGCAGCCCAAGGTGGTGGTGCTGGACGAGCCCACGCGCGGCGTGGACGTGGGCGCCAAGCGCGACATCTATTTCCTGATCCAGCGACTCGCCCGCGAAGGGCTCGCGGTGATCGTCGTCTCGTCGGAGCTGATGGAACTGATCGGCCTGTGCCACCGCGTCGCGGTGATGCGCGCAGGAAAACTCGTTGCCACGCTCGACGCGAACCACCTGACCGAAGAGGAGCTGATCGCTCATGCCACCGGAACTGCAAACACCCCCGTCGCAGCCTGAAGACGCCGCAGCCGCGGCGCACCGCAGCGAAGCCAAGCCAGGCTGGATCGCGCGCCTGCACGGCCTCGGCCCGGTCATCGGCCTCGTGCTGCTGTGCATCGCGGGCACGCTGCTCAACAGCGACTTCGCCACCGTCGACAACGCGATGAACGTGCTCACGCGCACGGCCTTCATCGGCATCATCGCGGTGGGCATGTGCTTCGTGATCATCTCGGGCGGCATCGACCTGTCGGTGGGCTCGATGGCCGCGCTGATTGCGGGCAGCGTGATCATGTTCATCAACTGGGCCGGCCCGGCTTCGGGCTCACCGATGCTGGCGGTGGTGATGGGTGCGGTGCTGGCCATCGTGCTGGGCGCGGTGTTCGGCCTCGCGCACGGCCTCCTGATCACCAAGGGCCGCATCGAGCCCTTCATCGTGACGCTGGGCACGCTGGGCATCTTTCGCGCGTACCTCACGTACTTCGCCGACGGCGGCGCGCTCACGCTGGACAACGACCTGTCGGACCTCTACGCGCCCGTGTACTACGCGAGCCTTGCGGGCATCCCGGTGCCGGTGTGGGTGTTCGTGATCGTCGCGATCATCGGCGGCGTCATCCTGAACCGCACGGCCTACGGACGCTACGTGCAGGCCATCGGCTCGAACGAGCAGGTGGCGCGCTACGCGGCGGTCGATGTGGACCGCGTGAAGATCATGACCTACGTGCTGCTGGGCGTGTGCGTGGGCATCGCGACGCTCTTGTACGTGCCGCGCCTGGGCTCCGCTTCGCCGACCACGGGCCTCCTGTGGGAGCTCGAGGCGATCGCCGCGGTGATCGTCGGCGGCACGGCGCTCAAGGGCGGCGCGGGCAGCATCACCGGCACCGTGGTGGGCGCGATCCTGCTCTCGGTCATCAGCAACATCCTGAACCTCACCAGCATCATCAGCGTGTACCTGAACGCGGCGGTGCAGGGCTTCGTGATCATCATCGTCGCGTTTCTTCAACGCGGACGCAGATGATGGCCCCCCGGCTTTTCACTCGCTGCGCTCGTGTAACTCCACCCCCCGAGGGGGAGGCGCGGCCGGCTTGGGGCGGCCCGGCGCTCGGCCGCAAATGTTTTTCCCGTTTCATTCCACCCACCAAGAGGAGACATCCAGCATGACAACTTTCACCCGTCGCATCGCACTCACGGCCGTCGCCGCTGCAGCGCTCGCGAGCCTGCCCGCGCTCGCCGCCGAAAAGGTCAACCTCGGCGTTTCGATTCCTGCGGCCACGCACAGCTTCATGGGCGGCATCAACTACTGGGCCAACCAGGCGAAGAAGGACCTGGAGAAGGAACACAAGGACCTGAAGATCACGATCAAGACCGCCGCCAACGCGCCCGAGCAGGCCAACCAGCTGCAGGACTTGTCGACGGTCACCAAGATCAACGCGCTGGTCGTGTTCCCGTTCGAATCGGCCGCGCTCACCAAGCCGGTCGCGCAGGTCAAGGCCAAGGGCGCCTACGTCACCGTGGTCGACCGAGGCCTGACCGACACCAGCGCGCAGGATGCGTATGTCGCCGGCGACAACACCGCCTTCGGCAAGATCCCCGCCGAATACATCGTCAAGACGCTGGGCGGCAAGGGCAACGTGGTTGCGCTGCGCGGCATCGCCACCACGCTGGACAACGAGCGCATGGACGCCTTCAACGCGGTGTTGAAGGGCAGCCCCGACATCAAGCTGCTGGATGCCAAGTACGCCAACTGGAACCGCGACGACGCCTTCAAGGTCACGCAGGACTACCTCACGCGCTTCAAGCAGATCGACGCCATCTGGGCGGCCGACGACGACATGGCCGTGGGCGTGCTCAAGGCCATCTCGCAGGCCAAGCGCGACGACATCAAGATCGTGTTCGGCGGCGCGGGCGCCAAGGACATGGTCAAGACCATCATGGACGGCAAGGACAAGCGCATCGGCGCCGACGTGAGCTACTCGCCCAAGTTCATCTACGACGCGATCAAGCTCACGGCCGAAGCGCGCCTGAAGGGCGAGAAGCTGCCGGCGACGACGATCATTCCTTCGGTGCTGATCACCAAGGAAAACGCCAAGGACTTCTACCACCCGAACTCGCCTTTCTGAGTCTGTGGTCTTGCTCCCTCTCCCCTTGGGGAGAGGGCGGGAGTGAGGGCGGCAGCGTTTGCAAAAGCAGTGCGTTTGCAACCGCCCAAGCCCTCACCCTAACCCTCTCCCCAATGGAGGGGGGACAACACGGAAGCCAACTACCCATGAGCTCCATACCTCTTCGCAAGCTCCGCTACGCCATGGTCGGCGGCGGCCGCGACGCCTTCATCGGCGCCGTGCACCGCAAGGCCATGGCGCTGGACGGCCAGATCGAATTCGTCGCGGGCGCGCTCTCGTCCAGCCCCGACAAGGCACGCGCCTCGGGCCGCGACCTGGGCCTGGCCGACGACCGCAACCACGGCGACTGGCAGACGCTGCTCGCCGACGAATTGAAACGCCCCGCGGACCAGCGCATCGACTTCGTCTCGATCGTCACGCCCAACCACGTGCACTTTCCCGTGGCACAGGCCTTCGCCGACGCGGGCTTCCACGTCGTGTGCGACAAGCCGCTCGTGCACACGCGCGACCAGGCCGATGCACTGGTCGCCACCGTCGCGAAACAGGGCACGGTGTTCGGCGTCACCTACAACTACACCGGCTACCCGATGGTGCGGCAGGCGCGCGAGATGGTGCGCTCGGGCCAGCTGGGCGACATCCGCAAGATCGTCGTCGAATACAACCAGGGCTGGCTCGCGAGCCATGTCGAAGGCAGCGGCAGCAACAAGCAGGCCGACTGGCGCACCGACCCCGCGCGCAGCGGCGCGGCCGGCGCCATCGGCGACATCGGCTCACACGCCGAGAACCTCGTCGCAAGCATCACGGGCCTCGAGATCGAAAGCCTCTGCGCCGACCTCACCGCGCATGTGCCGGGCCGCATGCTCGACGACGACGGCAGCCTCCTGCTGCGCTTCAAGGGCGGCGCGCGCGGCGTCCTGATCGCCTCGCAGATCAGCACGGGTCTTGAGAACGACCTGCGCCTGCGCATCTCTGGCGCGCTCGGCACGCTCGAATGGCACCAGGAGCAGCCCAGCCAGCTGGTGCACCTGCCGCACGACGGACCCAAGCGCATCTTCACGCGCGGCGGGCCGTGGCTGTGCGAAGCGGCGCGGCGCGCGAGCCGCTTGCCCACGGGCCATCCCGAAGGTTTCATCGAGGCTTTCGCCAACATCTACGCGGGCGTGGCGGCGGACATCCGCGCGCGGCTCGCGGGGCAGGCGGCCGATCCGCTGGCGGCCGACTACCCGCGCGTGGAAGACGGCGCGCGCGGCGTGCGGTTCATCGAGCGCACGGTGGCTTCGGCCCAAAGCCAATTAAAGTGGACGCCCTGGTGATGCGCCGGCCTCGCACCCGCGAGGCCATGCCGCGTTGCCATCGGCAGCCATGACGCATTTCTCTTCCGACGATTCCCGTTCATCTTCCTCGACGCGATGGCTGCGCGCCCTGTGGCTGCGCTGCAAGACGCTGTGGCCGCTCAAGCTCGTGGGCAACACCGTCGCCACCATCGGCTTCTTCCCGCTGTACTTCTGGATCATGAAGAACGCGGGCCAGGCGTGGGTGCTGCCGCTCACCGCGTTCGACCGGCTGATCGCGTTCTGGCCGGCCGTGCTTCCCATCTATCTTTCGCTCTGGGGCTACATCGCGCTGCCGGTGCTGCTGGCCAAGGACAAGCGCGAGCTCTGGAGCTTCTCCTTCGGCTGCGCGGCGATGACGGCGCTCGCGCTGGTCGTCTTCTGGTTCATGCCCACGGCGATACCGAATTTCACCATCGACGCCACGCCGGGCACGTCGCTGCATTTCCTGAAGACGGTGGATTCGGCCGGCAATGCCTTCCCGTCGCTGCACGTGTCGTTCTCGGTGTTCGCCTGCATCGTGCTCGCGCGCCAGTTGCGCGACGCCGGCGCGCCCGCATGGCTGCGCCTCTTCAACGTGGCATGGGCCGTGGCCATCGTGTATTCGACGATGGCGGTGCGCCAGCATGTCCTGATCGACGTGCTCGGCGGACTGGCGTTGGGCCTCGCGCTCGGCTTCGCATCGCGCGAGCGCAGCGCGGCCGCGCCGCCCGTGGGCGCACGCGCGGTGTAGGCCGGCCGTTGTATTTGTCGGGCGCGGCGCCTGCGGTACAAACTGGCATCGTCTTTCATCCGATGCAGGAGCCCTCATGAAGATCCGTTCGTCCGTTGCCGCCGCCTGCATGGCGGCCGCCGGCTTGTACGCTGCCCTGTGCGCCGGCCCCGCCTTCGCCCTCGACTACCCCGCGCGCAAGCCAGGCCTCTGGGAGATGCAGACCGGCGACGGCCCGGGCAGCAAGGCCAGCCCTCAAGTCATCCAGCAATGCATCGACGCCGCCACCGACAAGATGCTGCGCGACATGGGCCAGGGCATGGGCAAGGACATGTGCGCCAAGCAGGACATGCGCATGGAAGGCGGCAAGATGGTGATCGATTCGGTCTGCAAGATCGGCCAGACCACGGCCACCTCGCAGGCCGTGATGACCGGCGACTTCAGCACCGGCTACCGCCTGGAGAGCAAGTCGACCTACAGCCCGCCGCTCATGGGCCGCGCCAGTGCCACCACCGTCGTGGAGGCCCGCTGGGTCGGCCCCTGCAAGCCCGACCAGAAGCCCGGCGACATGGTGATGAACGGCATGAAGATGAACGTGCACGACATGATCGGCGGGCGCGGCAAGAAGTAGCCGGCAAGTAGGCGCCGGCCCACATCGCTTCGGGGCGCCCGTTCGGCGGCGCTGGCGACCGGCCGGGCCTACGATGGCGGCCATGCCCGACAAGGTGGATCTCGTCGTCGCCCGGCCCGAGGGCCTGTATTGCCCGCCCGGCGATTTCTACATCGACCCGTGGCGGCCGGTGGCGCGCGCGGTCATCACGCATGCGCATTCGGACCATGCCCGCATCGGGCATGCGCATTACCTCGCGCACACCGACAGCGCCGGTACGCTGCGCACCCGGCTCGGTGCCGATATCAACCTGCAGACGCTGCCTTACGGCGAAGCCATCGCGCACCACGGCGTGCGCCTCTCGCTGCATCCGGCCGGCCACGTACTGGGCTCGGCGCAGGTGCGGCTCGAACACGGCGGCCGCGTGTGGGTCGCCTCGGGCGACTACAAGACCGAGCCCGACGGCACCTGCACGCCGTTCGAGCCCGTGCCCTGCGACACCTTCATCACCGAGTCGACCTTCGGCCTGCCGATCTACCGCTGGCCGACACAGGCCGTGCTGTTCGCGGAGATCGATGCGTGGTGGCGCGCGAATGCCGAAGCCGGCCGCGCGTCGGTGCTGTTCTGCTATGCCTTCGGCAAGGCGCAGCGCATCCTGCATGGCGTGGATGCGTCGATCGGGCCCATCGTCGTGCACGGCGCGGTCGAGCCGCTCAACGCGGTGTACCGCGCGGCGGGCGTGGCGTTGCCGCAGACGCTGCGCGTCACCGATCCGGGCGTCGATGCGGCGCTGCTCAAGCGCTCCCTCGTGCTGGCGCCGCCCTCGGCGCAGGGCACGCCGTGGATGAAGCGCTTCGGCAACTACGCCGACGCCTTCGCAAGCGGCTGGATGCAACTGCGCGGCACGCGCCGCCGGCGCGGCGTGGACCGCGGCTTTGTCATGTCCGACCACGCCGACTGGCCTGGCCTGCAGCAGGCCATCGCGGGCACCGGTGCGGAGCGCGTGTTCGTCACGCACGGCAGCGTGCAGGTGATGGTGCGCTGGCTCACCGAGAACGGGCTGGATGCGCAGGGCTTCAAGACCGAGTACGGCGACGAGGACGACCAGGAAGCACCGGCCGCAGCGCCCACCGCCGGCGAGGAGCCAGCGAAGTGAAGGACTTCGCCGCGCTCTACCGCGAACTCGACGCCAGCACGTCGAACCTCGTGAAGCAGGCCGCGCTGCAGCGCTACTTGCGCGATGCCGACGCAGCCGATGCGGCATGGGCCGTCTACTTCCTGGCCGGCGGCAAGCCGCGCCAGCTCGTGCCCACCAAGTTGCTGCGCCTGCTCGCGCAGGAAGCCGCGGGCTTGCCCGAGTGGCTGTTCGACGAGAGCTACGACGCCGTCGGCGATCTCGCCGAGACCATCGCGCTCCTGCTGCCGCCGCCAAGCGAGGCGCACGACCTCGGGCTCGCGGCCTGGGTCGAGGACCATCTGCTGCCGCTGCGCGAAGCCGCCAGGACCGCGCCGGAAGAACTGGCCGACCGCCTGCGCGCCCAGTGGCGGCAGCTCGCGGCCGAGGAACGGCTCGTGTACTTCAAGCTCATCACCGGCGCGTTTCGCGTCGGTGTGTCGAAGCTGCAGGTCACGCAGGCGCTCGCTGCCGTGGGCGGCATCGATGCCAAGCGCGTCGCGCAGCGGCTCATGGGCTACACGCACATCGGCGCACGGCCGCGGGCGGGCGACTACGCCACGCTGATTGCGCCGGAGTCCGATTCGGAGCAGGTGCAGAAGACCAGCGGCCAGCCGTACCCGTTCTTCCTCGCGCACCCGTTCAACATTCCGCTCGCGCAGTTCGATGCGGTGCTGGGCCCGCCGGCCGGCTGGATCGTCGAATGGAAGTGGGACGGCATTCGCGCGCAGCTCGTCAAGCGCGCGGGCGTGGTGTGGCTATGGTCGCGCGGCGAAGAGCTGGTGACCGATCGCTTCCCCGAGCTCGCGGTGCTCGGCGAGGCGCTGCCCGATGGCACGGTGCTCGATGGCGAGATCGCCGTGTGGCGTGAAGACAGGGTGCAGCCCTTCGCTGAACTGCAGAAGCGCATCGGCCGCAAGACGCTCGGCGCGAAGCTGCTGCGCGACATCCCCGTGGTGCTGCTGGCCTACGACCTGCTCGAATGGGAGGGGCGCGACCTGCGCGCGGAGCCGCAGTCGGCGCGCCGCGTGCTGCTCGACGAACTCGTCATACGCATGCAGCATCCGTCGCTGTTGCCGAGCCCGATGCTCACCGGCCTCGACTGGAGCGACCTCGCCCGCCAGCGCGAAGCTGCACGCACCATGGGCGTCGAAGGAATGATGCTCAAGCGCCGCGACGCACAGTACGGCGTGGGGCGCACGAAGGACGTGGGCGTGTGGTGGAAGTGGAAGATCGACCCGCTCAGCATCGACGCCGTGCTCATCTATGCGCAGCGCGGGCACGGGCGCCGCGCGAGCCTCTTCAGCGACTACACCTTCGCGGTGTGGGACGGTCCGCCCGAGCAAGAAGACCGCAAGCTCGTGCCGTTCGCCAAGGCCTACTCGGGGCTCACCGATGCGGAGATGGCGCGCGTGGACGCGATCATCCGAAAGACCACGGTCGAGAGCTTCGGCCCGGTCAAGAGCGTCAAGCCCACGCTGGTGTTCGAGCTCGGCTTCGAGGGCATCGCGCGCAGCACGCGGCACAAGAGCGGCATCGCGGTGCGCTTTCCGCGCATGCTGCGCTGGCGCGAGGACAAGCCGGTGGCGGAAGCCGACACGCTGCAGACGCTGGCCGCGTTGCTGCCGTCATGAACAAGACCGTCAAGGCCGCGCTCGATGCGTGGTTCGCCTCGCGTGGATGGAAGCCATTCAAGTTCCAGCGCGACGTGTGGAAGGCCATTGCCGAAGGCAAGTCCGGCATGCTGCACGCGACCACCGGCGCGGGCAAGACCTACGCGGTGTGGCTCGGCGCGCTGCAGGTGTTCTCGCAGGCGCGCAAGGAAACCGCGCGCCCTTCGGCCCCGCCGCTCACCGTGCTCTGGCTCACGCCGATGCGCGCACTCGCGGCCGACACGTTGCGCGCGTTGAAGCAACCGCTCGAAGCGCTCGGCGCCGAGGTGCATCCGTGGAGTGCCGGCGCGCGCAGCGGCGACACCTCGTCGGCAGAGCGCAGCGCGCAGAACGAGCGGCTGCCGACCGTGCTCGTCACCACGCCCGAAAGCCTCTCGCTGTTGCTCGCGCGCGCCGATGCGAGCCAGGTGCTGGGCCGCGTGAAGATGGTGGTGGTCGACGAGTGGCATGAGCTCCTGGGCAACAAGCGCGGCGTGCAGGTGCAGCTCGCGCTCGCGCGGCTCAGGCGATGGAACGCGGGCCTCGCGATCTGGGGCATGTCGGCCACGCTCGGCAATCTGCAGGAGGCGATGCATTCGCTGCTCGGCCATCAAGACGGCGTGCTCGTGCAGGGCCAGGTGCCCAAGAAACTCGTCATCGATTCGCTGCTGCCCGGCCGCGCCGAGCGCTTTCCGTGGGGCGGGCACCTGGGCCTCACGATGCTGCCGCAGGTGATCGAGGAGATCGCCGCGAGCAGCACGACGCTGGTCTTCACCAACACGCGCTCGCAGGCGGAGATCTGGTATCAGGCGATGCTCGAGGCCAAGCCCGAGTGGGCCGGCACCATCGCGCTGCACCACGGCTCGCTCGACCGCGCGGTGCGCGAATGGGTCGAGCTGGGCCTCAAAAGCGGCGAGCTCAAGGCGGTGGTGTGCACCTCCAGCCTGGACCTGGGCGTCGATTTCCTGCCGGTGGAGCGCGTGCTGCAGATCGGTTCGCCCAAGGGCGTCGCGCGGCTCTTGCAGCGCGCGGGCCGCTCGGGCCATGCGCCGGGGCGGCCGTCGCGCATCACGCTCGTGCCCACGCACAGCATCGAGATGGTGGAGGGCGCCGCGGCGCGCACGGCGATTGCAGAGGGGCACATCGAGGCGCGCCATTCGCCCGACCAGCCGCTGGACGTGCTGGTGCAGCACCTGGTGACGGTGGCGCTCGGCGGCGGCTTCGTGCCCGACGATCTCTATGAGGAAGTGCGCGGCACGGCCGCCTACGAAACGCTCTCGCGCGAAAGCTGGCAGTGGTGCCTGGACTTCGTCTCGCAGGGCGGCCCGTCGCTCGCCGCGTACCCCGACTACAAGCGCGTGGTGCCCGATGCAGAAGGCGTATGGCGCGTGCCCGATGCGCGGCTCGCGCGGCGCCACCGCATGAACATCGGCACCATCGTGAGCGACGCGAGCATGGCGGTGCAGTACCTGGGCGGCGCGAAGATCGGCAGCGTCGAAGAGGGTTTCGTCGCGCGCATGAAGCCGGGCGATTGCTTCCTGTTCGGCGGCCGGCTGCTGGAGCTTGTGCGCATCCACGACATGACGGCCTGGGTGCGGCGCGCGAGCGGCAAGCGCGCCGCGGTGCCGCGCTGGAACGGCGGGCGCATGCCGCTGTCGAACACGCTGGCCGATGCGGTGGTGCAGCAGCTCGCGCGGGCGGGCGAGGCGCACTACGACTCGCCCGAGCTGCAGTGCGTGCGGCCGCTGCTCGAAATCCAGCAGCGGTGGTCCGCGCTCCCGACGCCGCAGACGCTGCTGGCCGAGACGCTGAAGACGCGCGAGGGCTCGCACCTCTTCCTCTATCCGTTCGCCGGCCGGCATGTGCACCTGGGCCTTGCGAGCCTGTTGGCCTGGCGCGTGGCGCAGCATGAGGCGCGGACCTTCTCGATCGCGGTCAACGACTACGGCTTCGAGTTGCTGAGTGCGACTGAGGTCGACTGGCCCATGCTGTTGCCGCCGGTGCTGCGCCTGCCGGAAGGCGAGGGCAAGGGCGAGGGTGACAAGGATGCGCACACGGCGCTGCTGCACGAGGTGCTGGCCTCGCTCAATGCGGGCGAACTCGCGCAGCGGCGCTTTCGCGAGATCGCGCGCGTCTCGGGGCTGATCTTCCAGGGCTATCCGGGCGAGAAGCGCAGCAGCCGGCAGCTGCAGGCGTCGTCTTCGTTGTTCTGGGAGGTGTTTCGCAAGTACGACCCGGCCAACAAGCTGCTGCTGCAGGCAGAGAAGGAACTGCTCTCGCAGGAGCTGGAGATCGGGCGCCTGCGCGCGAGCCTCGAACGCATGGCCACGCAGCAACTCGTGCTCAAGCAGCTCGAGCGGCCGACGCCGTTTTCGTTTCCGCTGATGGTCGAGCTGTTCCGAGAGAAGCTCTCGAACGAGAACGTGGCCGACCGCATCGCGCGCATGGTCGAGCAGCTGGAGAAGGCCGCGGGCGGCGTGGTCACGGCCGGCGGCGTGGAGCGTGTGAAGAACACGCTGGCGTTCGGGCAGGAGGGGCCGGGCAAGGCGCCCAAGCCGCGGCGCGAGCGGCGGCCGTCAAGACCGCTGCCGCCGTTGTAGCGGTCCCAAAGGGCTCAGCCGCCGTGCGCCTTCACCCATCGCACGATGTCCGCCGCGCCCATCGCGCCGGCCTGCCGTGCCACCTCGCGGCCGCCGCGAAAGAGGGCGAGCGTCGGGATGCTGCGGATGTTGAAGCGCGCCCCGAGCGCGGGCACGGCTTCGGTATCGACCTTGGCCAGGCGCACATGGGGTTCGAGCTGGGCCGCGGCCTGTTCGTAGCCGGGCGCCATCTGGCGGCAGGGGCCGCACCACGGCGCCCAGAAGTCGACCAGCACGGGAATCTCGTTGCGCGCGATGTGGCGGTCGAAGGTCTTTTCGTCGGGCAGCGCGGTCGAATGGCCGGCGAACAGGGCCTTGTGGCAGCTACCGCAATCGGGCGCGCTGCCCAACTGCTCCGCGCGCACGCGGTTGGTCGTGTGGCAGTGCGGGCAGACGATGAGCTTCGGGGGCGATTCGGTCATACGGAAGAACTGGGGCTCGCGCGGTTGAATTGCAAGGTGGCGGCCGGGCCGCACGTCTTTTGCGACACTCGTTGGCCGTGACTTCCCCGCACCTTACCGCGTCCGCGCTCGCTGTCCAATGGGCCGGCGAACTGCTGCACCTGGTCCCCGAGCGCGCGCTCTGGTGGCCCGGCGGGCGCGTGCTGTTCATCGCCGACCTGCACATCGGCAAGGCCGCGACCTACCGCGCGCTGGGCCAGCCGGTGCCGGGCGGCACCACGCAGGAGAACCTCGCGCGGCTCGACGCGCTGATCGCCGCGCACGCGCCGCGGCACATCGTCTTTCTCGGCGATTTCCTGCACGCGGCACAGGCCCGCACGCCGCAGGTGCTGGCCGCGCTCGAAGCCTGGCGCGCGACGCGCTCGGGCATCGCCATGACGCTGGTGCGCGGCAACCACGACAGCCGCGCGGGCGATCCGCCGGCGGCGCTGGGCATCGAGGTGGTCGATGAGCCCTTCCTGCTCGGCCCGTTCGCCTGCTGCCACCATCCGCAATCGCATGCCACGCACTTCGTGCTCGCAGGGCATCTGCATCCCGCGTGCAGGCTCTACGGACCGGGGCGCGACAGCGTGCGGCTGCCCTGTTTCGTGAGCGATGCGCGGCAGGCCGTGCTGCCGGCCTTCGGCGAGTTCACGGGCGGGTGGTTGATGGAGACGGCGCCCGAGAGGCGCTTCTATGCGGTAGGCGGCCAGACGGTGTGGGCGCTGCCGCCATCGGACTGAGCGAGACGGCGCTCAGAGCACCACAGGTTCGTCCGGCAATTCGTTCGTATCGGCCTCGTCCTCAGCCAACGGAAAGTGCGCCACCAGCAGCGCCGACATTTCTTCCAGCGCCTGCGTGAGCCCATCCTCGAAGCGGCCTTCGCGAAACGCCGCGCCCATGCGCTGCGCCATCGCGGTCCACTCGGCATCGTCCACGCGCGAATCGATGCCGCGGTCGGCCACGATCTCGATCGCGCGCTCGGCCAGCAGCAGGTAGACCAGCACGCCGTTGTTGTGCTCGGTGTCCCACACGCGCAGCTTGCCGAACAGCGTGACGGCGCGTTCCCTGGCCGGCGCATGACGCCACAGGTACGACATCGGCAGGCCCGCCTCGACGCAGATGCGGATCTCGCCGCTGTGGCGCCGCTCGCTCGCGGCCACGCGGGCTGCCAGGCGCTGCATCGCGTCGGCCGGCAGCACGCGGCGCACCGCGGCCTCGTCGGTCCAACGGTGGCGCCAGATGCGGCCCAGCTTCGAGAAGAGCGTTGGTTCTGCAGTTGCCGTTGCCATGTTCACCAGTCTCCCGAAGCGCCGCCGCCGCCGAAATTGCCACCGCCGCCGGAACTGAAGCCGCCGCCGCCACCTCCCCCGCCGCCGCCGCTCCATCCACCGCCCCCGCCGCTGCTCCAGCCACCACCGCCTCCGCCGCCGCGGCCCCCGCCGAATCCGGCAAGGCCCGAGAACAGCGAGACCATGAGCGCGATCAGCCCGGCGATCACCGCGATGACCGTGCTCGTCGTGAGAAAGAACGCCACCGCGCCGATGCCCCCGCCCATGACGACCGAGCCCAGCGTCTTGCCCAGGATGGCGCGCACGATCGGCGCGCCGACGAAGACGCCCACGAACAGGAAGATCGCGAGGTTCTCCCAGTCGAAATCGCCGCTCGAATTGCTTCCGCCGCTGTTGCGCGAGGGCTCCGGCAGCGGCTCGCCATCGACCAGGCCGATGAGCCGGTCCACCGCCGCATTCAGCCCGCCCGCGAAGTCGTTGTTGCGAAAGCGCGGCTTCATCTCCTCGTCGATGATGCGCACCGCCGCGAGGTCGGGCACCGCGCCTTCGAGCGCCTTGGCCGTGGCGATGCGCATCTTGCGATCGTCCTTGGCGACGATCACCAGGAGGCCGTCGCCCACGTCCTTGCGGCCGATCTTCCAGGCGTCGCCCACGCGCTGCGCGTAGCTGGCGATGTCCTCGGGCTGGGTGGTCGGCACCATCAGCACCACGATCTGCGAGCCCTTGCGCTGCTCGAAGGCCGCGAGCTTGGTCTCCAGGCCCGAGCGCTGCGCGGCGTCGAGCGTGCCGGTCTGGTCAATGACGCGCGCGGTGAGCGTGGGCACGGGCAGCAGGCCCTGCGCGAAGGCGCCGGATATGCCCAGGACCATCAGCATGACGGCGACCCACAGCGGCCTCGCCAGGAGCGTGACCCATTCCAGGAACACCGCGGAACGGGCTTTGCCCGGCCGCAGGTGTTGCCCCCGGCGAGGGGGGAGTCGAAGTGACACGAAGTGCACGAAGACTGGGGGAGTGCTACTTCTTGGGGGCGCTGAAATCGACCGTCGGCGGCGTGGAGATCTGCGCTTCGTTCTGCACCGAGAAGTTGGGCTTGGGCGCGTAGCTGAAGATCTTGGCCGTGATGTTGGTGGGGAAGCTGCGCGCGAGCACGTTGTACTCCTGCACGCTCTCGATGTAGCGGTTGCGCGCCACGGTGATGCGGTTCTCGGTGCCTTCCAGCGTCACGCGCAGGTCGCGGAACGCCTGGTTGGCCTTGAGCTCGGGGTAGCGCTCGGACACCACCATCAGCCGCGACAGCGCCGAGGAAAGCTCGCCCTGCGCCTGCTGGAACTTGTTGAAGGCCTCCGGGTTGTTCAGCGTCTCGGGCGTCACCTGGATCGAGGTGGCCTTGGCGCGCGCCTCGATCACCTTGGTGAGCGTGTCCTGCTCGAAGCTGGCCTCGCCCTTGACGGTGGCCACGATGTTGGGCACGAGGTCGGCGCGCCGCTGGTACTGGTTGAGCACCTCGCTCCAGGCCGATTTGCTGGCCTCGTCCAGGGACTGGAACTGGTTGTAGCCGCATCCGCTCAGGGACAGGACCGCCGCGAGAATCAGGAACCAGCGCTTCATCATCATTTGCATTACCTCCGCGAGAAGAAGCGGAAGTTAGCATAGGTGCCTCCATGCCCCGCGATTCCATAGACCCTCTCCAGGCGCTGCAGGCCGCGAACCGTGCGGTAGTGCCTGCGTCGGCGTCGACCACCGGCACGTTGCTGATCGCGGGCGCAACGGGCGCACTGGGGCAGGAGCTGCTGCGGCGGCTGGCGGGCAGCCACCGGTACGCCCATGCGCGCGTGCTGTCGCGCGAACCGATCCGCGACGGATTGCGCGGCGTCGAAACTTATCTGAGCCCCGATCTGCCGATCTCGCAATGGCCGCTGACGTCGGCCGA
Source organism: Variovorax sp. AC194 (assembly GCF_979257995.1). Taxonomy (NCBI): domain Bacteria; kingdom Pseudomonadati; phylum Pseudomonadota; class Betaproteobacteria; order Burkholderiales; family Comamonadaceae; genus Variovorax; species Variovorax sp. AC194. The sequence continues at coordinate 827,463 of NZ_OZ409823.1, forward strand.
CACCGCGGTCATAGCCTTCGATCCGCCGCGGCTGTACCACGACCGCGAGCGCGCGCTGTGGGTGCCGCAGCCCGAAGACCTGCCCGCGCTCTCGCGCTGGCTGCGCGCCTCTGGCGTGCGGACCCTGGCCATCGTGCAGCCGCACGACCAGGGAAAGCTGCCCGAGGCGCTCAAGCGGGGCCTGGCGAGCCTCAACGAGCAGGCAGTGGTGGCCAACGGCTTCGACCGCGTGATCCTCGTGCGCTCGGCGCGCAAGCCCCTGAACGCGAAGTTCGCCAATCCCGCCGAGCGGCTCGCGGCGTGGATGCTGTCGATCGTGCGCTTCATGGTGCCCAGCAGCGAGCAGCCAGTGCGCGCTTCGAAGGTGGCCGAGCTGGTCGATGTGGCGCTGCGCATCGCGCCGCCGGGCGTGCATGTGGCCGCGCCGGAGCTGGTGTGGGAGGCCTCGCAGGGCCAGCAGATGCGGGCCGTGGCCGAGCGCTGGCTGGGTTAGCCGCCCTTCATCCGCGCCACTGGCGCAGCAGTTCCGAAGAGTCGACCACCAGGCCCAGGTGCAGCGACACCATCGCAAGCGCCGCGCTCTCCAGGTGCGGGTCGGTCCCGCGCACCAGGTCGCGCAGCACGATCACGCGGTAGTTGTGGTTGTTGGCATCGAAGGCGGTGTTCAGCACGCAGCAATCGGTGAAGCCGCCGTTGAGCACGACCGTCTCGATGCGCTGGTTGCGCAGCAGGAAGTCCAGGTCGGTCGGATAGAAGGCCGAGAGCCGCCGCTTGGTGTCCACCCGCATGTCGCCGGCCTCGACGCGCGTGACCCATTCGGTCCAGCGCGAGCCCTCGATGGCGTGGGCGTCGGCATTCGGAATGTCGCCCACATGCAGCGGAAACGTGCGCCGCCATGCGGCCGGAATGCCGTGGATGTCGTCTTCGCCGCCCGGCCGCAGCACCGACTTGATGTGCACGATGCGCACGCCCAGCACGCGCACGTCGTCGTGAAAACTGTCGATGGGCGCCACCACGTCGCGCGCCCGCGGCGCGGGGCAGGGGCACTCGGGGCTGTCGTCCAGGTGGCCGCGGTGCATGTCGATGGAGACGACCGCGGTGGTCGCGGGATTGAGGTAGTCGGCGAACCGCGCCGCGTCGAGTTCGCGCTCTTCGTCGTAGACCCAGGCCTTCATCGGCGTTCTTCCCTCACGTAGGGTTGGCCCAGCGCACCGGGCTCGTCGTCGCCGCTGCGCTTTCCGAGCGCGACCCAGATCATCACGCCCAGCGTGACGGCATACGGCGTCATCATCACGAAGTACTGCGGCAGCTGCACGCCGGCCGCCGCCAGTTGCGGGATCAGCGCCTCGATGCAGCCGAACAGCAGCGCGCCGATGAGCGCCTTCCACGGCGACCAGCGCGCGAAGATCACCAGGCCCACCGCGATCCAGCCGCGTCCGCCGGTCATGCCCGCGATCCACAGCTTGGTGCTGACCACCGAGATGTACGCACCCGCCAGCCCCACCAGCGCCGAGCCCGCGAGCACCGCGGCGAAGCGCCATGCGGCCACGCGGATGCCGGCGGCGTCGGCCGCCTGCGGGTTCTCGCCCACCGCGCGCAGGCGCAGGCCCGTGGCAGTGCGCGCGAAGAACCAGGCCACCGCGCCGAAGATCGGCAGCGTGAGCCACACCATCGGGTTCTGCTCGAACAGCCGCCCGACCCCGGGCAGGAGCGACAGCGGCCAGAGCGCCATCGCGCCGATGCCCTCGGTCGCATGGTTGGTCCATTCGGCCAGCGAGCCGACCAGCGCCGTGAGGCCCTGGCAGAAGAACACCAGCGCGAGGCCGGCGATGACCTGGTTCACGCGCAGCCAGATCACCATCACCGCGAACAGCACCGAGACCAGGCTCGCGGCGAGCATCGCGAGCACCAGCGACACGGCCGGCTGGCCCAGGGTCAGTTGCGCGCCGATGCCGGCCAGCGCGCCGACCAGCATCAACCCCTCGGCGCCCAGCGAGAGCACGCCGGCGCGCTCGCTGATGATGAGGCCGAGCGCGGCCAGCGCGTAGGGCACCGCGAAGTCCGGTGTGCTCGCGAGCCAGTTCAGGACGATGCCGCCGCTCATGCCGCAGCCCCCGCACCGTCGGCGCCGATGCGGCGAATCCGGTGGCGAATGAAGAAGTCGCTCGATGCCACGCACACCACGATCACCGCCTGGATCAGCTGCACCATCGAGAACGGCACCTGGTAGAACACCTGCAGGCTGCGGCCGGTGACGAACAGCGCCGCCACCAGCAGCGCCACCACCGTGGCGGCCAGCGGGTTGTTGCGCGCAAGGAAGGCGATCAGGATGCCCGAGAAGCCATAGCCCTGGTAGAAGGCCTGCGTGAGCCGCCCTTCCTGCCCCGAGGCCACCGCGAAACCCGCGAGCCCGGCCATCGCGCCCGAGAGCAGCACGGCGCCGTAGATGGTGCGGCGCACCGGCACACCGGCCGCATGCGCCACGCGCGGGCTCGCATCGACGAAGCGCAGGTAAAGACCCGCGCGGCTCACGCCCACCAGCCACCATGCGGCGAGCGCGACGATGCCCGCGAGCAGGATCGCGCTGCCCACGCCCGCGCCCAGCTCGGGCAGCCGCTCGAAGACGCGGAACTGCGGCGAGTAGGGGAAGTTGTCCTTCGGGTCCTTCCAGCTGCCGTACACCAGGTGCAGCAGGAAGTTGGCGGCCATGTAGTTGAGCATCAGCGTCGAGATGATCTCGTTCACGCCCAGCTTCAGCTTGAGCCACGCGGGGCCCAGCACCCACAGCAGCCCGCAGCCGACGGCGGCAGCGAACATCAGCGGCAGGCGCAGGTTCTCGGGGCCGATCTGCCACATCGAGACGGCGGTGGCACCGATGGCGCCCCAGATCATCTGGCCCTCGAGCCCGAGGTTCCAGAAGCGCGCGCGAAAGGCCATCGAGCCCGCCAGGCCGACAAGGATCATCGGTGCGGCCTGGAACAGCACGGCGCGAAAGTTCTGCCCGTCCAGGAAGGTCTGCACCACGAACTCGTTGGCCAGTTCGCCGGCCGGCACGCCCGCGGCCACCAGGATCGCGGCGGAAATCGCCAGGCCGACGAGCAACGCGATCGCCAGGATGAGCGCCTGCCAGCGCCAGGCCATGTGCTGGCGGATCTCCAGCGCGTAGCGGCGGCTGGCAAAGGGTTGGTGCGGGCGCGGGGGCGCGGTCGTTTTCATGTCGGTCTTCGGCGGATGCGCCATCGCAGCAGCGAGCGATGCGTCAGCCATGGTCCACCATCGCCTGTCCGATGGCCTGCCGGTCGGCCGGCTGGGCGAACTCGCCGGCAATGCGGCCGCGCGTCATCACGCCCACGCGGTCGGCCAGCTGCAGCACCTCGTCCAGGTCTTCGCTGATCAGCAGCACCGCGGCACCGCCGTCGCGCGCGGCACGAAGGCGCGCATGCACCTCGGCGCTGGCGCGCACGTCCAGTCCGCGGCTCGGGCTGTGCGCGAGCACCAGCGTGGGCGACTTGCCGAATTCGCGCGCCAGCACCAGCTTCTGCGCATTGCCGCCGGAGAGCAGCGCGGCCTTCTGGGCCACCGAGCGCACGCCCTGCACGTCGAAGGCGCGCACGGCCTCCTGCGTGTCGCTCTGGATGCGCTGGCGCCGCAGGTGCCAGACCGGACCGTAGCGCCCGCTGTGCACGCGGCCGATGGCGTAGTTCTCTGCGACCGACAAACTGCCCGCGAGCGCGAGGCCGTAGCGGTCGGCGGGGATGGCGGCGATGCCGACGTTGCGGCGCGCGGGCGCGCTCATCGCCTTCAGGTCGCCGTGGCCTTCGAGATGGATCTCGCCTTCGAGGCTGCCGCCGGCATCGGGCAAGCCCATGATGGCGCCCGCCAGTTCGCCCTGGCCGTTGCCGCCCACACCGGCCAGGCCGTAGATCTCGCCCGCATGCAATTGAAGATCGACGCCGTCGAGCACGCGGCGGCCCTGCGGGGAGGCCGGCGAGCGCAGGCCTCGCACCGACAGCCGCACCGCGCCACGCGGCGACGCCGCGGCCCGGAAGCCTTGCGTTGCGATGGATTCGCCCACCGTGAGCTTCACGAGCTCGGCCACCGACGTCGTGCCCGGCGCCAGCGTCGCGACCGTGCGGCCGCCGCGCATCACCGTCACGCGGTCGGCGTAGGTCTTCACGTCGGCCATCTTGTGCGTGACCAGCACCACGGCACAGCCGCCGCGCGCGAGCCCCTGCACCGTCTGCAGGAGGCGCGCGGCCTCCTGGTCGGTGAGCACGGCCGTGGGCTCGTCCAGGATGAGGATGCGCGCGCCCGCGAGCAGCACCTTGAGAATTTCCACGCGCTGCTGCTCGGCAATCGAGAGGGCATCGATGCGCCTGGAAGGATCGATGTCGAAGCCCAGCTCGGACGCCTTGTTGCGGATGTCGCGCGAGATCTCGCGCAGCCGCTCCCCATGGCTTTGAAACCCGTCAGGCGGCGGCGCGGTGAGCAGGATGTTCTGCGCCACCGTGAACGGCCGCACCAGCTTGAAGTGCTGGTGGACCATGCCGATGCGGTGCCTGGCCGCATCGCGCGGGCCGGCAAAGCGCACCGCGTTGTCATCGACCAGCAACTGCCCCGCCTCGGGCGCATAGAGCCCGGCCGCGATGTTCATCAGCGACGACTTGCCCGCGCCGTTCTCGCCGAGCAGCGCATGCACCTCGCCCCAGCGCGCGGCGAAGTGGGCGTCGGTGAGGGCCGCAAAACCGTCGAAGGTCTTGCGGATGCCGATGAGTTCCAGCGCGTTGGGCATGCCTGTGTCTCTGTGCTCGCCTGGCCTACTTCTGCGTCACCACGCCCTTGACGAACCAGTCCATCTTCCAGAGGTCTGCATCCGACAGCACCGCGCCCTTGGCCACGCGCTCCTTGCCGTCGCGGTCGGCGAGCGGGCCCGCATAGATCTGCTTGCCCTTGAGGATCGCTTCACGTTCCGCGGTGATCGCCGCGGCCTTGTCCTTGGGCACGGCGGGGCCGAAGCCCGCGATGTCGGTGCCGCCGTCCTTCATCTCGATGAAGGCGCCGTAGGGCGCCGGCTTCCAGCCGCCGGCCATCACCTTCTTGAGCTCCGGCACGAGGAAGCGGTCCCACACCCACACCGACGAGCACAGCGTGGCCTTCGGCGCGAACTGGCGCAGGTCGCGGTGGTGGCCGGTGCCGTACACGCCGCGCTCCTGCGCGACGATCTGCGGCGTGGGGCTGTCCACGTGCTGGCCGATCACGTCGGCGCCCTGGTCGATGAGTGCCGCTGCGGCGGCGCGCTCCTTGATGGGGTCGTTCCACGCGCCGGTGTAGATCACGTTGACCGTGGCGTTCGGGTTCATCTTCTGCGCGCCGAGCGCGAAGGCGTTGATGGTCCAGTTCACCACGCCGAAGGGGTTGGCCGCGACGAAGCCGAGCTTGCCGGTCTTAGATGCCGCGCCCGCAGCCATGCCGCACAGGTACTGGCTCTCGTAGGTGCGTCCGTAGAACGATTCGAGGTTGCTGGCGTTGGTGGTGCCCGAGCCGTTGAGGAAGGCCACGTCGGGGTACTTGGCGGCCAGGTCCTTGAAGCTGTCGGAGTAGCCGAAGGCGGTGCCGATCACGATGTTGGCGCCGCGCTGGATGAACTTCTCGGCCGCGGGCTTGATGGCCGAGGCGTCCTCGGGCACGTTCTCCACGAACTGGATCTTCTGTCCGATCTCTTTCTCGATCTTCACGCGCGCCTCGTCGAAGGCCTGCGTCCAGCCGCCGTCGTTCTTCGGGCCGAAGTAGAGCATCGCGATCTTCGGCTTGTCCTTGAGCGTGAAACCATCGGCGGCCACGGCCGGCAGGCAGAACGCGCCGCCGGCTGCGAGCGTCAATGCGAGGCCCAAGAGGCCGGGAGTGGGTGTGCGCAGCATGGAGCGACCTTTCGTGGGAAGCAGGGAACGTGACGGGAGAAAAAATGAAAGCGAGATGCCGCGCGTCACATCATGAAGTTGATGCGGAACACATTGCCCTCGGGATCGAGCAGCACCGACTGGTACCAGTTGTAGTAAGTGACGTAGGGCGGCTTGATGAGCGTGGCGCCGGCCTCGAGCGCGACGGGCACCATGCGGTCGACGTCGGCCTGGCTGTCGACGTCGATGTTCAGCAGGAACTTCACGCCGCGCGTGTCGGAGAACTCGGACAGGTGCAGCAGTTCGTAGGCATCGAGCGCGTTGAAGCCCAGGCTCGACTTGCCGGTGTCCAAGCCGCGAAAGATCGGCGAGCGGATCGCCTCGATTTCCGCAAAGCCGAACACGCGCTGGTAGAAGCCGCTGAGCGCGACCACGTCTTTCGCGAAGACATTGACGTAAGAGAGATGGGCCATGTCGGGGGTCTGTTGCTCGTTGCTGCTGTTACGGAGGCGCCGCCATCCAGGGCGTGTGCGCAGGGCGCCGGGTGCTCCCCGCAGCGAATGTCCTCCGGCCTGCGGCCTCCCCCTTGATTTCGCTGCGGGGAGCACCCGACGCCCTGCGCACCTGGACGCGCTGGCGGTGAATTGCGGCGCACAACTGCTGCTTGCGACGATCGCGCCGATGGGGTGCCTTGCGCAGCGAAATCAAGGGGGAGCCCGAAGGGCGGAGGACATTCGCGGAGCAAGGTGCCCCGCCGGCGTGATCGCACCCCGAACGAGGCCCAGTGCGGCAAACAACAAAGCAAGACATCGTTCAGGCCGTCGCCTTGGTCCCGCCGAAGGTCGTCTGCTTGACGAACTTGGAGGTGAGGTGGTCGCCCGAGGAAATGGGCGCGTACTTCGGCGTCTCGCCCGGCGCCAGGCAACTGGGCAGGCACTCGACCATCGCGTCGTAGTTCGGCTGGTGAAAGAACACCAGCGACTGGCGGCGGTTGGTGCCCGCCACCTCGAAGGGCGGGTTGACCACGCGGTGCAGCGTGGACACCCACAGGTCGTTGGTCCACTGCATCATCAGGTCGGCGATGTTGACGACCATGCCGCCCTCGACCTGCGGCACGTCGACCCACTGGCCCGCCTTGTTGAAGACCTGCAGGCCCTTGTCGTCGGGCAGCACGATGGTGAGGCTGCCGTAGTCGCTGTGCGCGCCCGCGCGCAGCTGGCCCGGCAGCGGCGCCTCGCGCTGCGGCGGATAACTGAGCACGCGGAACATGCTGATGTGCGCGTCGATCTTGTCGTCGAAGAACGTCTCGGGCAGTTCCAGGCCGAGCGCGAAGATGCGCATCAGCGAGCGCGAGAGGTCGCTCATCGCCTCGAAGTAGCCTTCGTAGGCCTCGCGGAATCCGTCGATGGGCGGCCAGCTGTTGGGCTCGAAGTGCGGGCCCGCGGCGGGGCCGTGGTGGTAGTCGTCGTCGGGCACGTTCGAGGGGCCGATGGAGAACGATTCCTTCAGGTCGCCGGGCGCCGCTTCTTCCAGGCTGTACGACAGGCCCTCCTCGCCGACCGCGCTGTAGCCGCGCACCGCGTCTTCGCGCGGCCGGTCGACCTTGCGCTTTTCCGCCAGAGGCATGTTGAAGAACTCGCGCGAGAGCGAGGAGACGCGCGACACCAGCTCGGGCGCAATGCCGTGGTTGGTGATGACCAGGAAGCCGATGCTGCGGCAGGCCTCGTCGACTTGCCTGGCGACCTGCGCCTTGCCTTCGGCCGTGCCGGCGAAGTAGGGCGCCAGATCGATGATGGGTACGGACAGCAGGGTCATGGGCGGTTCCTCGTGCTTGGCATGCCTTTCGCCATGCAACGTCTGTGCCAGTTGGACCAAATGGACAAACCATGTTTGTCGCGTCAGCATGGTGCGTGCTGCGGGGGCCGGGCGGCCGCCGTGGCGCAACGCGATGCACCGCGGCCTTACAGTGGTGCGCCGTTCAGAGAACCTGCAATCCGTCAAATGAAGAGCGAGGGAAGATGCCCAAGACAAAGGCGCCGAAGGTGCTGACCACCGTCAGCACGACCGACAAGACCCCGCCGCGCAAGCGCGCGAAACCCGCGGTGCGCAGCGCCTCCGCCGTGAACCGGCGCCTGCGCCAGATCGAGGACAAGCGCAGCGCGATCCTCGGCGCGGCGCTCGGGCTGTTCTCGCGCTTCGGGCTGCACGGCACCTCGATCGACCAGGTGGCCGCGCGCGCCGATGTGTCCAAGAGCAACCTGCTCTATTACTTCGCGAACAAGGAGGAGCTGTACGTCAACGTGCTGCGCGACCTGCTCGCGGTGTGGCTCGAACCGCTGCGCGGCTTCAGCGCCGAGCAGGACCCGAGCCAGGCCATCGGCGACTACATCCGCCGCAAGCTCGTGATCTCGCGCGACCGGCCCGATGCGTCGCGCTTGTTCTGTCTGGAGATGATCCAGGGCGCGCCGCTGCTGCGCGATGAACTCGACCGCGAATTGCGCACGCTGGTGGAGCGCAAATCGGAGGTGATCCGCGCCTGGGTCGATGCCGGCAAGCTCGCGCCGGTCGATCCGCACCACCTGATCTTCGCGCTGTGGGCCATCACGCAGCACTACGCGGATTTCGGCGTGCAGGTGCAGGCGCTGTCGGGGCACACGCTGGACGATGCGGCGTTCTTCGAGCAGACGGTGCAGAGCGTGCAGCGCATCGTGCTGCAGGGCATCACGGTGCGATGACTCAATGCGGCGGCGCCGCGATCTCGTGGTAGCGGCGATCGAAGTAGATGAGGCTTTGCGCGGCGCCGCCGATGGCGATGGCCACCGCTTCGCAGAACAGCACGTCGTGCGTGCCGGCACGGGTCGCGCTGACCACACGGCAGTCGAAGGAAGCGGCTGCGTCCTGGAGCACCGGCGAGCCCGTCGTCTTGCGGCTCCAGCGGCCGGCCGCGAAGCGCTCGTCCATCGGCGTCTTGCCGCCGAAGAGGCCCGAGAGCGCCTGGTGGCCCGCCGCCAGCACGTTCACGCAGAGCACGCCGTTGGCGGTGAACGCGGGGTACACCGAGGCCGAGCGGTTCAGGCACACCAGCAGCATCGGCGGCTCGTCGGTCACGCTGCACACGGCCGACGCGGTGAAGCCGGCGCGGCCTGCGGGACCGTCGGTCGTGATGATGTTCACCGCCGCGCCCAGGCGCGCCATCGCGTTGCGGTAGTCGGCCTTGGGGAGCGCGGGCAGCGCGGTCGGAAGGCCGCCCGGCGGAACATGGGACCCGATGGTGTTCAGCATGGAGTGCTCCGCTGGCTTCAGGCCAGGAGGCAGGCTTCGTCGAAGGGCAGGCGCGGCAGGCGGCCGAACACCTTCGACACGTCGCCGTGGCCGAGGTTGATGAGAAAGTTGGTGGTCCAGTCGGTGCCGTCGAAAAAAGCCGCATCGACCTTCGCCTTGTCGAAGCCGGACATCGGTCCCGCATCGAGCCCCACCGCGCGCGCGGCGAGCAGCAGGTAGCCGGCCTGCAGGCTGGCGTTGCGGAACGCCGTTTCGTGCGCCGCCTCGGGGCTGCCGGTGAACCAGCTGCGCGCATCGCCGTGCGGGAACAGCGTGGGGAGCTTGTCGTAGAACTTGCGGTCCCACGCGGCGATCACGGTGACCGGCGCCGACAGGGTCTTGTCGAGGTTGCCCTTGGAGAGCGCGGGCGCGAGGCGCTGCTTGCCCTCGGGCGTGCGCACGAAGACAAAGCGCGCGGGCGAGCAGTTGGCCGAGGTCGGGCCGAGGCTGGCGAGCGCGTAGATCTGCTGCAGCTGCGCATCGGACACGGGTGCATCGGTCCATCCGTTGTGGCTGCGCGCGCCGGTGAAGAGAAGCGACAGCGCGGCGTCGTCGAGGGTCTGTGGGGTGGTCATGCGGGTACTGCGGAAATTGCGGGTGCGGCGACCCGGGCGAGGAAGTCGAGCAGGCTGCGGTTGAAGGCGGCCGCCTCGGTCACGCTGTGCGCGTGGCCGCCGTGCGGCATGAAGTCCAGCGTCACGTCGCCCAGGCCGTCGGCCAGGCGCTGCGAGCAGGTCCAGGGCACGAGCACGTCGTCCCTGGCGGCGGCGATGAGCGTGGGCGCCGCGACCTCGGCAAGGCGCGCATCGACGTCGAAGGCGCGCAGCGCGGCGATGCGCGCGCGCATGTTGGCTTCGCCCGGAAAGTGCGCGAAGGCGTGATCGACTTCATCGGCCACGCGCTGCGCATGCTCGGCACACCAGGCGGCGGGGTACAGGAAGATCGGTTGCGCTTCCACATAGGCGCGCGCACCGAGCGCGCCCAGGAGCGCAAGCCGCGCATCGAAGCAGCGCGCCGAATGCGGGTTCGGCTTCGACCATGCGTTGACGAGCACGAGGCTTGCCACGCGCTCGGGTGCATCGAGCACGAGCTGCAGGCCGACGAGGCCGCCGAGCGCATGGCCCGCGAAGTGGCATTGCGCGGTGCCGGTGGCATCGAGGATCTCCAGCACGTCCTGCGCCATGTCGGCGATGGCGTAGTCGCCGGGCAGCGCGCCCGGGCTGCGGCCCGTGCCGCGCTGGTCGTACACGATGACGCGGTGGCCCGCCGCGACCAGCGCGCCGAGCTGCGGCTGCCAGAAGCTGGCCGAGCCGCCGAGGCCGGAAGACAGCAGCACCGTCGCCGCCGCGTCCGACGGCCCGTGCACTTCGTGGTGCAGCGCGCTCATGGCGTTCAGGCTTTCGTGCCGATGTGCGCGATCGAGGCGATCTCGATGAGCGCATCGGGCTTCACGAGGCCGCACTGGATGCAGTAGCGCGCGGGCTTGGTGCCCGGAAAGAACTCGGCGTACACCGCATTGATCTTCGCGTAGTCGGCCCAGTCCTTGAGCATGATCTGGTTGAAGGTCACGTCGTCCATCGTGCCGCCCGCGGCCTCGACGACGCCCTGGATGGTGGTGAGCACATGGCGCGCCTGCGCGCTCGCGTCGCCCACGTGCACCACGTTGTTGTCCTTGTCGAAGGGCAGCGTGCCCGAGACGTAGAGCACGCCGTCGGCGAGCGCGCCGGGAACATAGGGGGCCAGGGGCACGCCGGTGCCGGGCGGGATGATGGCTTGCTTGGGCATGTCGAAAACTCCTTGGAAGTGAATCAGGCAACGGCCGATTCGGCCGATTCGGCCGATTCGGCCGTTGCGGGTTGGGCGGCGCCGTGCGGCGCGAAGGTGCTGCAGAACTGCTCGACGGTGGAGACCCATCCGAAGAAGGTCTCCACGTTGTAGACGGAGGCCTTCTGGATGGCCGCGCCGCCGAGCTCGTGCGTCGCGTCTTCCAGCATCACCGCGAAGTACTCCAGGTGGAACGCGTCGCGCAACGTCGACTCGACGCACACGTTGGTGGCGATGCCGGTGAACACGAGGTGGCGAATGCCGCGCGCGCGCAGGGTGCTGTCCAGCGTGCTGTTGAAGAAGCCGCTGTAGCGCGTCTTGGGCACGACGATGTCGCCGTCCTGCGGCTTCATCTCGGTGATGAGCTCGTAGTCCCAGCCGCCCTTGGCGAGGAACTTGCCCTGCAGCTCGGGCCTGGCGCGCATGGTCTTGAGCGCGTTCGACTTGTGCCAGTTGGGCGAGCCGGGGCCGCCGGCTTCGACGTACGCCGCGTCCCAGCCGTTCTGCAGGAACACGACCAGCATGCCGGCCGCGCGCGCGGCGGCGATGGTGCGTGCGATGTTGGCGATGGTGCTCTGCGCGCCGGAGATGTCGAAGCCGGCCGAGTCGACATAGCCGCCGAGCGAGGCGTAGGCGTTCTGCATGTCGACGACGACGAGCGCCGAGTCGCTGGCGTGCAGCGCGAGGGGCTCGGGGCGCGCGGGCAGCACGCGCGGCGCGGGCGAACCGGGCAGGCGCGGCGCGCCGACGGGCGTGGTCGAGGTGAGGGTGGCGTTGCGTGCGGGCGTGGTCATGCGCGTCTCCGTTTTTCAGGCCGCGAGGCGCTCGGGCTCGACCTGCGAAGGCACGGGGCTCTGCACGTGCGCGCGGCTCTTCATCAGCGGCTGGATGCGTTCGCCGAAGGCCTCGACACCTTCGACGAAGTCGTCGAAGGTCAGCAGCACGCCTTCGGTGCCGGGCACTTCGGCCACTTCGTCGAGCAGGCGCGCGACGGTCTCGTAGGAGCCGACCAGCGTGCCCATGTTGATGTTCACCGCCGAGGTCGGGTCGGCCATCTGGCGCACGTTGGTGTCGGCGCCCGACTTGGTGTCGGCCGCGCCCTGCTGCCCGAGCCAGGCGATGGCCTCGTGGTCGGCGCCGGCCTTGTAGTGCTCCCACCTGGCGCGCGCGGCTTCGTCGGTTTCGCCGGCGATCACCATCATCAGCACGTAGGTGGTGACGTGGCGGCCGGTCTTGCGGGCGGCCTCGATGAGCTTTTCGGCCGCGGGCGCGAAGGCCGTGGGCGTGTTCACGCCCTTGCCGAAGCAGAAGTTGTAGTCGGCGTACTTGGCGGAGAAGTCCATGCCCGCGTCGCTCTGCCCGGCGCAGATCACCTTCATGTCGGCCTGCGGCCGCGGGCTCAGGCGGCAGTCGTCCATCTGGAAGTGCTCGCCCTTGAAGTCGCTCTTGCCGGTGCCCCAGAGATCGCGCAGCACCTGGATGTATTCGGAGAGGTATTGGTAGCGCGTGCCGAAGAACTGGTCGCCGGGCCACATGCCCATCTGCGAATACTCGGGCCGCTGCCAGCCGGTGACCAGGTTCAGGCCGAAGCGGCCGCCGGAGATGGAGTCGATGGTCGAGGCCATGCGCGCGACGATGGCCGGCGGCATCACCAGCGAGGCGGCGGTGGCGAAGAGCTTGATCTTCGTCGTGACGGCGGCGAGCCCGGCCATGAGCGTGAAGGACTCCAGGTTGTGGTCCCAGAACTCGGTCTTGCCGCCGAAGCCGCGCAGCTTGATCATCGACAGCGCGAAGTCGACGCCGTAGTGCTCGGCCTTCAGCGTGATCTCCTTGTTGAGCGCGAAACTGGGCTTGTACTGCGGTGCGTTTTCGGAAAGCAGCCAGCCGTTGTTGCCGATGGGAATGAAGATGCCGACGTTCATGGAGGGCTCCTGTTGCGGGGTTGAGGAGCCCTATGCATGGCGCGTGCCAGTCGAAGAAGTCTTTTAAAATCAACGGCTTACGGTTTTTTGGTGTTTGTGTTCCGACCATTTGGTCCAAAGTGGAGCAGGCGAACCGAAAGAATTGCGGCGGCGCGGTGCGGGCCGGACCAAAGCGGTGCAGCGTCCGCGTCACGAACGGCACGGCAAAATCACGCCATGCCCAAGACCCCACACCGCGCCGCCGCGGCCATCGGCGGCACCGCCGACGATGTCGAGGCGGCTTTCTACGAAGCGCTGCAGCGCGGCGACATCGACGCGCTGATGGCCTGCTGGGCCGACGAGGACGAGGTGTTCTGCGTGCACCCCGGCGGCCCGCGGCTGGTGGGCAACGTGGCGATCCGCGCGGCCTTCGAGCAGATGTTCGGCAACGGCGCGATCCACGCCATGCCCGCGCGGGTGCGCAAGATCGAGTCGCTCGCGAGCGCCGTGCACAACGTGCTCGAGCGCATCGAGGTGCTCACCGCCGAAGGCCCGCGCCACGCCTTCGTGCTGGCCACCAACGTCTATCACAAGACCGCGCAGGGCTGGCGCATGGTGGCGCACCATGCGAGCCCGGGCAGCGCGCGAGAGCCCGACGACGCGAACGATCCGCCCCAGACCCTGCATTGATGTCTTCCGCCGATTCTTCTTCCTCTCTTCGATCGTCGATGGGCTACGTGGCGCCGCGCTGGCTGCCCGGCGGCAACCTGCAGACCATCTGGGCCGCGCTCCATGCGCGCCGCTTCGACGGCGCCGCGCCCGTGTACCGCCGCGAGCGCTGGAATGCACCCGACGGAGACTTCATCGACGTCGACTTCATCGATGCGCCGCTGCCGGGTCCGCGGCCGCTGCTGGTGCTGTTCCATGGGCTCGAAGGCTCGTCGCGCAGTCACTACGCGGAAGCCTTCGCGGCATTCGCAGCCGAGCAGGGGATGGCCTTCGCGGTGCCGCACTTCCGGGGCTGCAGCGGCGAACTGAACCTCGCGCCGCGCGCGTACCACTCGGGTGATTACGAAGAGATCGGCTGGATCCTGCGGCGCATGCACGAGCAGCATCGCCTGGCCGGTGGCGGCCCGGTGCTGGCCGCGGGCGTCTCGCTCGGCGGCAACGCGCTCTTGCGCTGGGCCTGCGAGGCGGGCGACACGGCGCGCGAATCGGTCGCCGCCGTGGCCTCGGTCTGCGCGCCGCTCGACCTGGCCGCGGGCGGCGAGGCGATCGGCCGCGGCTTCAACAGGCTGGTCTACACGCGCATGTTCCTCGCGACCATGAAGCCCAAGGCGATGGCCAAGCTGGGGCAGTTCCCGGGCCTCTTCGACCGCGACCGGCTGCTGGCCGCGCGCGACCTCTACACCTTCGACGACGTGTTCACCGCGCCGCTGCACGGCTTTCGCAACGCCGACGACTACTGGGCGCGCGGTTCGTCCAAGCCGCACCTGGGCCAGATCCGCGTGCCCACGCTGGTGGTGAACGCGCTCAACGATCCGTTCATTCCGGCCCGGAGCCTTCCGGGGCCGGGCGAGGTCGGGCGGCACGTCACGCTGTGGCAGCCGGCGCACGGCGGGCATGTGGGCTTTCCACTGGGGCTGCCGCCGGGTCATGTGCGCGGGATGCCGGAGCGCGTGGGCCACTGGCTGCAGTTGCACGGCGGCGTTTTGGCTGACGCTTTCGCGCCGCAACCGGCAGGAGAATGAATCGATGGACGACATCGTCAAACAGGCGCTCGCCAAATGGCCCAACGTGCCGCACTGCTACGGCTGGCTGGGGCTCGACGCGCGCGGCAACTGGTACATGCGCGACGACCGCACGCAGGCCGAGGGCCCGTTCCTGCAGGCCAAGGGCTCGATGCTGCGGCACGACAAGCTGATCGACTTCATCCACCGCAACTACGAGCACGACGACGAAGGGCAGTGGTTTTTCCAGAACGGGCCGCAACGCGTGTATGTGGAGCTGGAGGCCGCGCCGATGGTCTGGCGCGTGGCGGAGGAGGGCGGCGGCAAATTCACCGTCACGGCCCATACCGGCCAGGCGGTCGACGTCTCGGCCTGCCTGCTCGATGAGGCCGGGCGGCTCTATCTGGTCGCGCCGATCGGGCTCGGACTGGTGCACACGCAAGACGTGGGCATCGCGGCCGAGGCGATCGAACAGGGACTGTGGACGCCCGAGGCGGTGCAGGCCGGCGATTTGCCGCAGCGCTTCGGCCACGTCATGAGCCCGGCGGAACGCCATGCGGGCGCAGCCGAGGCGCTATCGAAACAGTAGTCCAGGGCGCCGATCGCCCACAAAAAAGCCGGCATCGAGCCGGCTTTTTCTTTGGGGCGAAGCGAGATTACTTGGCCGGGGCGGCAGCCGTCGAAGCTGCGGCAGCAGGGGCCGATGCAGCAGCAGGGGCCGATGCGGCAGCGGCAGGTGCAGCACCCGAAGCGCCTTCTGCGGGCGCTGCGGCCGCCGGGCGGTCGGGCACCGGGAACTTGGCGCCGCCGGCGTTGGCCATGTAGACCACCGCGCGGCCGATTTCGAGGTCTTCGAAGTCGCCGCCGCCCTGGGGAGGCATCGCGCCCTTGCCCTTGAGCGCATGTTCCAGCAGCGTGGCGTAGCCTTGGCCGATGCGGGGCCCCCAGGCTGCGGCGTCGCTGTAGTGCGGAGCGCCGGGAATGCCCGGTGCGCCGTGGCAGGCGATGCACTGGGCCTTGAACACGGCCTCGCCGGCGGTGAGCGGGCGGTTGGCGTCGCGGATCTCGATGGCGCCGACCTTCTTGAGGCGGTCGGCCACTTCCTTGTCGCGCGAGTCCTTCGAGACCCCGTAGAGCGCCATGTTGTCGCCCTCCGCGGTGCCGGCGGGCTTGGTGCCCGAGACCACGTAGGCAACGAGTCCCACGATGATCAGGATCGGTGCAATGAAGGAGAAAAATACCGCGAGCAGCAGTTGCTTCGGGTTCTTGATGGGGCCGGTATGGGCTTCTTCTGTGGCCTGGTAGTGCGGGTCTGCGCTCATGGCGTCCTCAATAACGGGGGCTCGTCGGGGGGCTTTTTCTAGATCAACCGACGATTATAGAGAGGCCCCCCGCCCCGGCGGGCGATTGGCCTCCCGATATCGGGCGCGCAAGCGCCTCAACCCTTGTCGCGCGTTGCCCAGCCGCCACCCAGCGTCTTGTACAGCGTGACTTGGTTCTGCAGCTGCAGGAGCCGCGCGTTGACCGCCAGTTGCTGCGCCGTGAACAGCGACCGCTGCGCATCGAGCAGGTCGAGCGCGCTGGCAATGCCGTTGCGGTAACGCAGGTCCGAGAGCTTGAAGCGCACCGCTTCCGCGGTGGCCTGCGCGCGTTGCGCACGCACCTCTTCGCCCAGCGTGGCGCGACCGGCCAGCGCATCGGCCACTTCGCGGAACGCGGTCTGGATCGACTTCTCGTACTGCGCGACCGCGATCTCGCGCCCGGCCTTGGACGATTGCAGCGTGGCCCAATTGCGGCCCGCATCGAAGATCGGCAGCGTGACCGTGGGCGCGAACGACCAGGCCTTGGAGCCGCGGTCGAACAGGCCCGAGAACTCGCTGCTCGCCGTGCCGATCGAGCTGGTGAGCGACACCCGCGGGAAGAAGTTCGCGCGCGCCGCGCCGATGTTGGCGTTGGCGGCGATCAGCTGCTGCTCGGCCGCGCGGATGTCGGGCCGCTCGATCAGCATGTCCGAGGGCAGGCCCGCGGGCACGTCGGGCATCGGCTGGATGCCGTCCAGGCCCTTGCTGCCGCCCGAGAGGGCCGTCGCCGGCACCGGCGCGCCCAGCAGCAGGGCGAGCGCGTTCTCGTCCTGCATGCGCGCGCGCTGCTGCTGCGCATAGGTGGCGCGGGCGCTTTCCGCGGCCGTGTTCGCGGCCTGGAAGTCGATTTCGGACGACACGCCGTTGTCGAAGCGCAGCTTTGCGAGGCGCACCGATTCCTCGCGCGTGACCATCGTCTGGCGCGTGATCTCCAGCAGTTCGTCATCGGCCAGGAGCGTGATCCAGCCAGTGGCGACCGAGGCGATCAGGCTGATCTGCGCGGCCTTGCGCGTTTCCTCGGTGGCCAGGTACTGCGCGAGCGCCTGGTCCTTCAGCGCGCGGATGCGGCCGAAGAAGTCCAACTCCCAGGCCGTGAAGCCGAAGTTGACGCTGTACTGCGAGGCCACGCTGCCCTGGCTCGCGTCGATCGCCTGGTAGGCATTGGGGCTCGAGCGCGAGCCCGAACCCGTGAGGCCCAGCGCCGGGAAGAGCGCCGAGCGCTCGATCTGGAACTGCGCGCGCGCCTGCTCGATGTTGAGCACCGATACGCGCAGGTCCCGGTTGTTCGCCAGGGCGGTCTGGATCAGGCCCGCCAGGCGCGGGTCGGTGAAGAAGTCCTGCCACGGCAGGGCCGCGGCGGCCGGGCCGGCCGGCTGCGACGGGTCACCCGGGAAGGTGGTCGGCACCGGCGCGGCGGGGCGCTCGTAGGTCGGGATCAGCGAGCAGCCGGCCAGCAGCATCGCTGCGGCCAAAGCTGTGGGAATCAGTTTTTTAGTCATGCTTGGGTTCCTCCACGATGCCGGCGGCTTCGGCATGCCGCTTGTCGGCCTCACGCTGCCGCGCGCTGCCCTTGAACAGGGTGCGCACGACGACGAAGAACACCGGCACGAAAATCACGGCAAGGGCCGTACCAGTCACCATGCCGCCGAGCACGCCGGTGCCGATGGCGCGCTGGCTGGCCGAGCCGGCGCCCGAGGCGATCACCAGCGGCACGACGCCCAGACCAAAGGCCAGCGAGGTCATCACGATCGGCCGGAACCGCAGGTGGGCCGCGGCCAGCGCCGACTCGACGATGCCCTTGCCCTGCGCCTGCAGGTCCTTGGCGAACTCGATGATCAGAATCGCGTTCTTCGCCGAGAGGCCGATGATGGTGATCAGCCCCACCTGGAAGTACACGTCGTTCGAATAGGCGCGCAGCATCGTTGCCAGCAGCACGCCCAGCACGCCGAGCGGCACCACCAGGATCACCGCCAGCGGGATTGACCAGCTCTCGTACAGCGCGGCCAGGCACAGGAACACAGCCAGGATCGCGAAGCCGTACAGGATGATGGCCTGCGAACCCGCAAGCTTTTCCTCGCGCGACTGGCCGGTCCATTCGAAGCCGAAGCCTTGCGGCAGCTGCGCGGCGAGCTTTTCCATCTCGGCCATCGCGGCACCCGTGCTGAAGCCCGCGGCGGCGTCGCCGCTGATGCGGATCGCGGGGTAGCCGTTGTAGCGCACTGTCTGCGTGGCGCCCGTGACCCACTTGGTGGTCGCGAAGGCCGACAGCGGCACCGGCTGGCCCTGCGTGTTGCTGGCGTTCAGGCGCAGCAGGTCGTCCGGCTGCATGCGGGCCGGCGCATCGGCCTGCACCACCACGCGCTGGAGGCGCCCGCGGTTCGGGAAGTCGTTGATGTAGCTCGAACCCAGGCCCGTGGAGAGCGTCGCATTGATCGCATCGAAGCTCACGCCCAGGGCGTTGGCCTTGTCGCGGTCGATGTCGATCTGCAGCTGCGGCGCGTCTTCCAGGCCGTCGGGGCGAACCTGCGAGAGGATCTTGCTCTGCCCGGCCATGCCCAGGAGCTGGTTGCGTGCGTTGATGAGCGCCTCGTGGCCCGCGCCCGCGCGGTCCTGCAGCCGGAAGCTGAAGCCGCTGGCGTTGCCCAGTTCGGGAATGGGCGGCGGGCTCAGCGGGTAGATGAAGGCGTCGCGGATGCCCGAGAGCGCACCGAAGGCACGGCCGGCCAGCGCGCTGGCCGAGTGGGCCGGGTCCTTGCGTTCTTCCCAGTCCTTCAGCGTCACGAAGGCAAGGCCCGCGTTCTGGCCCTGGCCCGAGAAGCTGAAGCCCATCACGCCGACCATGCTCTGCACTTCGGGCTGCTTCAGGATGAAGCCTTCGACCTGCTGCATGACCGCCAGCGCACGTTCCTGCGTTGCGCCCGGGGGCAACTGCACGTTCACGATGATGTTGCCCTGGTCTTCGGCCGGCAGGAACGAGCTGGGCAGGTGCGTGTAGGTGTAGGCCACCGCGCCGATGATCGCCACGTAGATGATCAGGTAGCGCGCGGCGCGGCGCAGGATGCGCGCGACGATGCTTTCATAGCCCTTGGCCGTGCGCGAGAAGCCGCGGTTGAACCAGCCGAAGAAGCCGCGCTTCTCGTGGTGGTGGCCCGCTTCCACGGGCTTGAGCAGCGTGGCGCACAGCGCCGGCGTGAGCGACAGCGCCATGAAGGCCGAGAAGGCGATCGAGGTCACCATCACCGCCGAGAACTGGCGGTAGATGTTGCCGGTGGAGCCCGCGAAGAACGCGAGCGGCACGAACACCGAGATCAGCACCACCGTCACGCCGATGATGGCGCCGGAGATCTGCTTCATCGCCTTGCGCGTGGCTTCAAGGGGCGAGAGCCCTTCCTCGCTCATGATGCGCTCGACGTTCTCGACCACCACGATCGCATCGTCCACCACGATGCCGATCACCAGCACCATGCCGAACATGGTCAGCACGTTGATCGAGAAACCGAGCGCGAGCAGCGACGCGAACGTGCCCAGGAGCGCGATCGGCACCACGATGGTCGGGATGATCGTGTAGCGCCAGTTCTGCAGGAACAGGAACATCACCACGAACACCAGCGCCACGGCTTCCAGCAGCGTCTTGACCACTTCGGTGATCGAGATCTGCACGAAGCGCGAGCTGTCGTACGGAATGTTCCACTTCACGCCCGGCGGGAAGAAGCGCTCCAGCTCGGTCATCTTGGCGCGGATCGCCTTGGCCGACTGCAGCGCGTTGCCGTTGGGCGTGGGCTGCACGCCGATGCCAACCGCGGGCACGCCGTTCAGGCGCGCCGAGGTGGAGTACGACTGGCCGCCCAGCTCCACGCGCGCGACGTCTTTCAGCCGCACGGCCGAGCCGTCGGTGTTGGCGCGCAGCACGATGTTCTTGAACTGCTCCACGTTGGCCAGCTGGCCGTTCACCACCACGGTGGCCGCGATGGCCTGGCCGGGAATGTTGGGCAGGTCGCCGATGGAGCCGGAGGACACCTGGGCGTTCTGTGCGCGGATCGCGTTGTTCACGTCGGTGGCCGACAGGTTGAAGCCCTGCAGCTTGGCCGGATCGACCCAGATGCGCATGGCGTTCTCGGTGCCGAAGAGCTGCGCCTGGCCCACGCCGACGACGCGCTGCAGCTCGGGCACGATGTTGCGCGAGGCGTAGTCGCCCAGCGCGACCGGGTCGAAGTCCGGGTTGTCCGAGGACAGCATCGCGAACAGCAGGAAGTTGTTGCGCGACTTGTCCACGCGCACGCCCTGCTGCGTCACCGCGGCCGGCAGGCGCGGCGTGGCGCGGGAGAGCCGGTTCTGCACGTCCACCTGCGCGAGGTCGTCGTTGGTGCCGGCCTCGAAGCTGATCGTGATGGAGCCGGTGCCGTCGGCCTGGGCCACCGATTCCATGTAGATCAGGCCCGGCGAGCCGTTCATTTCGCGCTCGATGACGGACAGCACGCTGTCCTCCAGCGTCTGGGCCGAGGCGCCGGGGTAGGCGACGTTGATCACGATGGCCGGAGGGGCCACCGGCGGGTACTGCGAGATCGGCAACTGGGTGATTGCCACGCCGCCCATCACCAGGATGAACAGCGCGATCACCCAGGCAAAGATCGGTCGGTCGATAAAGAATTTGGCCATGCGGCGCGCTCCTGATTACTTCTTCTCGGCCGGCGCGGAAGCCTGGCCGTTGGCGGCGGGGGCTGCCGCGGGTGCGGCGGCCGGTGCCGCTGCAGCCGGTGCGGCTGCGGGGGCGGCGCCCGGTGCAGGTGCTGCGGGCGCAGGGGCCGCGTTCGGGTCCGGCTTCTTCCACGGCACGGCCTTCACGGGCGTTCCGGGCGGCATCATCTGCAGCTTCTGGAAGCCGTCGACCATCACCTGTTCGCCGGCCTTCAGGCCGTCCAGCACCACCCACTGGTTGTCCTTGGCGGCGCTGATCTTCACGGTGCGCTTGCTGATCTTGCCGTCCTTGTCGACCACCGAGACGGTGTCGCCCTGCTGGGTGCGGGTGACCGCCTGCTGCGGCAGCGTGATCGCGTTGGTGGCCTGTGCCTGCTCGAGCTTCACGCGCACGTACAGGCCGGGCAGCAGCTCGCCCTTGGGGTTGGGCACTTCGGCGCGCAGCGTGACCTGGCCGGTGGTCGAATCCACCGTGAGGTCGGAGAACAGCAGCTTGCCGGGCAGCGGGTAGTCGCTGCCGTCTTCCAGCACGACGCTCACGCTGGCGGCTTCTTCGCCGCCGGCGCGCTTGTACTGGCCGGCGGCCAGCGCGCGGCGCAGCTTCAGCACGTCGGAGGCCGACTGCGTGAAGTTCACGTACACCGGGTTGATCTGCTGCACCACGGCCAGTTCGGTGGCGTCGCCCTGGCCCACCAGCGCGCCTTCGGTCACGAGGGCGCGGCCGATGCGGCCCGCGATGGGGGAGGTCACGTCGGCATAGCCGAGGTTGATCTTGGCGGTCGTCACTGCGGCGCGGCCCGAGGCCACGTCGGCTTCAGCGGTCTTTTGCGAGGCGACGGCGGTGGCGTATTCCTGCTTGCTTACCGCGTTGGCTTCGACCAGCGGCTTGTAGCGGTCGGCCAGGGCCTTGGCCTGCACGGCGTTGGCTTCGGCGCGGGCCAGCGTGGCCTGGGCGTTCTGCGAAGCGGCCACCAGCGGTGCCGGATCGATGCGGAACAGGAGCTGGCCGGCCTTCACGTCGCTGCCTTCGCGGAACTCGCGCTTGAGCAGGATGCCCGAGGCCCGGGCGCGGACCTGCGCGATGCGCGAGGCCTCCAGGCGGCCCGGCAGTTCGGTCACGAGGCCGACATCGGTCGGCGTGGCGACCACGACGCCCACCTCAGGGGCCGGCGGGTGACCGCCGCCGCCTGCGCCGCCCGGGCCGGCGGGTGCATCGCCCTTGCCGCAGCCCGCGAGGACCAACAGGACAACGGCGGCCACGGTCGCGAGACGCGGCGAAAAGGACGATGGGCGCGAGACATGCAGGAGAGGCATGCGATTCCTTTGAAGCGAAGACGGGAGATGGCGGTGTGTTCGCACTGCGAACAGGATGACAGCATAAACAGCCGGGCCATCGGGGAAGCCCGGTAGTTTACATACATTCATGGATGTATAGTGACTCTGTTAATGGCCCCACGATAAGCAAGGGGCGTTCGCTTTACAAATCAGGAGACTTGGTGGCACGTCGTACGAAGGAAGAGGCATTGGCCACGCGGAATCGGTTGCTCGATGCCGCGGAGCTGCTGTTTCAGGCGCAAGGCGTCTCGCAGACCTCGCTGCAGCAGATCGCGCAGCAGGCCGGCGCGACGCGCGGCGCCATCTACTGGCACTTCAAGGACAAGGCCGACCTCTTCAACGCGATGATGGAGCGCGTCATCCTGCCGCTGGAGGCCGCGCCCAAGAGCGATGCTGCCGCCGCGAGCGACGATCCGCTGGTCGAGATCGAGGAGGGCATGGTCCACGCGCTGACCCTCATGACCACCGACCCGCAGGTGCGCCGCGTGTTCGACGTGGCCACCCACAAGGTCGAATACACCCACGACATGGCCTCGGTGCAGCAGCGCCACCTGGATGCGCGCAACGCCTGCGTGGTCGATTTCGAAAAAGCATTGCGCCTGGCCGCGCGCCGCGCCCACGTCAAGCTGCCGGTGCCCGGCCACGTGGCGGCGCAGGGCATGCATGCGCTGATCAGCGGCCTCATTCAGAACTGGCTGCTCGACCCCGAGGCCTTCGACCTGGTGCCCACGGGCCGTCGCACCTTCCGCGTCTATCTGGCGGGGCTGGGCTTCGAGCGGCCGGCGGCCGACGCGGTGGCCGCGAACGAAGCAGAAAGCGCCGTCGCCTGATAGGCGATAATCTCTGGCTCCGGAGGTTTTCCGGAGCCCCTCTCTCGCTGTATTTCAACGGATAGAATTCGGCCCTCCGAAGGCTGAGATCCAGGTTCGATTCCTGGCGGCGGGACCAGATCCAAAGCCGGAAGCTTGCAAAAGCTTCCGGCTTTTTTTCATGACGGTCTGACGAATCCGGGCATCGGCGAGACAATCGCCGCGCTTGTCGTCCGCTCTTTGTCCGCGTTGCGTTCGCGCTGCGGGCCGGGGCCGCAACCCGGACCTTTTCGCGCATGTCATCGCCGCTCCCCGCTCCAACCCCCACCCCTGCTTTTTCCCTGTGGCGCATCGCCGTGCGGGCGTTTGCGCCTTCGTTGCTCTTCGGGCTGGGCGAAGGCGCCATCCTGCCGATCGTGCCGCTGACGGCGCGCGACCTGGGCGCTTCCGTGCCCATGGCCGCGCTGGTGATCGCGATGATCGGCATCGGCTCGCTGTTCAACAACATCCCCGCTTCGATGATCACGATGCGCTGGGGCGAGCGCTGGGCCATCGTCGCGGCGGGCGTGTGGAGCGGCCTGGGCATGCTGCTGTGCGTGCTGACCTCGCACCTGGGCCTGTTCGCCGCGGGCTGCTTCATGGTGGGCATGTCGCAGGCCGTCTACAACCTCGCGCGCCAGAGCTACATGACCGAGGCGGTGCCCATCGAATACCGCGCGCGGGCGCTCTCGACGCTGGGCGGCGTCATGCGCATCGGCATGTTCGCCGGGCCGTTTATCGCGGCCGGAGCGGTGCATCTGTTCGGCCTCTCCGCGGCTTACGTGGTCGGCATCGTGGCGGTGATGGGGGCCGCGGCCATCGGCGCGCGCATTCCCGACCTGGAGGCGCCGCCGGTCCCGGCCGGGCAGGCGACTCCGGCCTCGACCTCCGTCCTCTCGACCCTGCGGGACCACCGGCGCGTGTTCCTCACGCTGGGCCTGGGCGTGGTGCTGGTCAGCGCGGTGCGGGCCTCGCGCCAGGCCGTGATCCCGCTGTGGGCCGACCACCTGATGCTGGCGCCCTCGGTGGCCTCGCTGATCTACGGCCTGGCGGGCGGCATCGACATGCTGGTGTTCTATCCGGCCGGCAAGGTGATGGACAGGAAGGGCCGGCGCTGGGTCGCGGTGCCTTCGATGCTGATCATGGGGCTGGCGATGCTGCTGATGCCGCTCACGACCGGCGTCGTCACGCTGCTGCTCGCGTCGCTGGCGATCGGCTTCGGCAACGGCATCGGCTCGGGAATGATCATGACCATCGGCGCCGACCACTCGCCGCGCCACGGCCGCGCGCACTTCCTGGGCATATGGCGCCTGATGTCCGACATCGGCTCCTCCTGCGGCCCGGCGCTGCTGTCGCTCCTGGCGGGCGGGCTGTCGCTGGCCGCGGGCATCGCCGTGACCGGGCTGATCGCCTTCGCCGCTGCGGGAACGCTGGCGTACTGGCTTCCGCGCAAGGTGATTGCAGCGGTCCGGAAGTGATCGCCGACACTGCCCGGCAGCGGCATCGCCGGGGCCCGATGCGGTACCATGGCTTTCCCCCCGTTGGGTGAGACTCCTGGCGGTGAGACCCCTGCAAGACCGGAAGCCTCCCAAGGCGTCCGGTCTTTTTCTTTCCCCCTCGACGTTCTCCCCCACGACCATTCACCGCGCGCCGGCGTCGCTTCGCCACCGCGCACATGCAAGATTTCCATCGATGACGGAGTTGACTGATCTGGACGAGGCCAGCCTGGCGGAACATGCCGCGGAGTGGCGCCGGCGCGCGCTGCGCGGTGAGAAACAGGCGCGCGGCATCGCGCATGCCCTCGAGACCGAGATGCGCCGCCGCTCCGGCGACACGCTCACCCAGAACATCGACCTCGACACCCGCCCGCAGGCGCTGCGCCTGGCGCCGCGGCCGTGGTGGAAATTCTGGTGAGCCTGTCGGACCGCGCCGCCTGAGCGTCCCGGCCGGTTGCGGGGTCCGGCGGACCCTGACACCATGGCCGCATGCCCTACCAACTCCATTACTGGCCCACGATCCAGGGCCGCGGTGAATTCGTGCGGCTCGCGCTCGAAGCAGCGGGTGCCGACTATGTCGATGTGGCGCGGCTGCCCGAATCCAAAGGCGGCGGCGAGTCCGCACTCGGCGAGCGGCTGGGCGACCCCAACAACGCCCGCGCCGCGTTCGCGCCGCCTTTCCTGGTCGATGGCGACATCGTGGTGGGCCAGACCGCCGCGATCCTGCTGTACCTCGGGCCGCGCCTGGGGCTCTCGGGCGTCGGCGAGTCCGATGGCCTGTGGACGCACCAGCTGCAGCTCACCATCGCCGACGCGGTGGCCGAGGCGCACGACACGCACCATCCGATCTCGACCGGCGCCTATTACGAAGACCAGCGCGATGCAGCCGTGCAGCGCGCGCAGTCCTTCCGTGAAGAGCGGATTCCCAAGTTCCTGAACTGGTTCGAGCAAGTGCTCCAGCGCAACCCCGCGGGCGACCTGCACCTGGTCGGCGACATGCTGACCTATGCCGATCTCTCGCTGTTCCAGCTGGTCGACGGCCTGCACTATGCATTCCCGAAGGCCACCGCCCGAGCACTGGCCCGCACGCCGGCCGTCGAGAAATTGCACGCCAACGTCAAGCGCCGCCAGCGTGTGCACGACTACCTGCAGAGCCCGCGCCGCATCGCGTTCAACGAGGACGGGATCTTCAGGCGGTATGCGGAGCTGGACGGCTAGTTAGTCAGTCGCTCGGCTCGTCGCCGCCGTCATTGCGGATGCGCAGCGCCGTTTCGTACAGCGCATTGCGCGGCGCACCGCTGATCTCGGCGGCCAGCCGCACCGCGGTCTTCACCGGCAGTTCGGCCAGCAGCAGTCGCAGTACGCGCTCGCCTTCCGCGCCGCCGTCGCCGCTCACCGCGACCGGGTGCAGCACCAGCGCGAATTCGCCCCGGATGCGGTCACGGTCCGCTGCGAACCAGTCGGGCAGGGCGCTCGCCGCCGCCGTCGCGATGTCCTCGAACTGCTTGGTGAGCTCACGGCCCACGGTGATGCGGCGCTCGCCCAGCACGGCGAGCGCACGCGCGAGGCTTTCGATGCGGTGCGGCGCCTCCAGCAGCACCACGGCGCGCGGCTCCTGCGAGAGGGCCTGCACGGCGGTGTCGCGCTCGCCGGCCTTACTCGGCAGGAAGCCCGCGAAGACGAAGGCGCTGCTCGCGTTGCCATCCGCGCCGTCCGCCACGAGCCCGGCCGCACCGATCAGCGTCGTGACGCTGCTCGCGCCCGGCAGCGGCAGCACGCGCTGGCCTGCGGCGCGCACCGCGGCGACCAGCCGCGCGCCAGGGTCGCTCACGCCGGGGGTGCCGGCGTCGCTCACGTACGCGATGCGCTCGCCCTGCGCGAGGCGCGCGACCACCGCTTGCGCGGCCTCGGCCTCGTTGTGCTGGTGCACTGCAAGCAGCCGGGCGCCGGGGCGGTCGATGCCGTAGGCGCGCAGGAGGCTCTGGGTGTGGCGCGTGTCCTCGCAGGCGATCACGTCCACCAGCTGCAGCACGTGCAGCGCGCGCAGCGTGATGTCGGCCAGGTTGCCGATCGGCGTGGCAACGACGTAGAGCGTGGCCTGCGGATAATGCTGCGCACCCGCGGCGTCGTGCGCGGCCGCAAGGGCGGCGCCGAAAGAAGCAGGGGCGAGTGAAGCCAAGAGGTTTCTCCGTGAGAGCGAACGACAAAAAAGAGAAGACGGCAGGGAGCCATGAAGACCACCACCACCAGCACCACGAAGCGTCGCGGCGATGCGGCGGAAGACGCCGCGCTCGAACACCTGCAGGACGCCGGCCTTGCGCTGATCGCGCGCAATTATCGAACGCCCGGGCGCGGCGGCGGCGAGATCGACCTGATCATGCGCGATCCGCGTGATCCGCGCGGCGCAACCCTGGTGTTCGTCGAGGTGCGCCAGCGCAGCGCCGGCACGCATGGCGGCGCGGGCGGCAGCATCACCGGGCCCAAGCAGCGGCGCATCGTGTTCGCCGCGCAGCATTACCTGAGCCGGCTGCGCGCGGTGCCGCCATGCCGTTTCGACGTGGTGCTGGTGGAGGAGAAAATCACCTGGTTGCGGGCCGCGTTCGACGCGGGCTGACGCGCCTTCCAAGGGAACTGAAGCCTTCGGGCTGGCTCCACAACTCACACGTCTTGTTTCACCACCCCCAGTTATCATCCCGCCTCATGCTCGAGCAACGGATTCAGCAGCACTTCATCGACAGTGCCGACCTCAAATACCAGACCGGACCGGTCCTGAGCAAACCCATCTCTCAAGCGATGCAGGCCATCCTGGCCTGCGTGACCAGCGGCGGCAAGGTGCTGGCCTGCGGCGCGGGTGTCTCGGGCCTCCTGGCCGCGCAGTTCGCCGCGCAGTTCGTCGGCCGCTTCGAGCGCGAGCGCCCGGAGCTGGGCGCCATCGCATTGCCCGGCGACACCACCGACCCCAACGCCGACAGCGCCAATGCCATGGATGCCGACCGGTTCGCGCGCCAGGTGCGTGCGCTCGGCCAGGCCGGCGACGTGCTGCTCGCCTTGAGCGCGAGCGGGCAGTCGGCCGCCGTGCTGGCTGCCGTGCTGGCCGCGCACGAGCGCGACATGACCGTGGTCGCCCTGCTCGGCAACGCCGTCTCGGGCCCGCCCGCGGGGCCCGGCGCGGGCAGCAGCGGCACCGGCGGCGTCATCGGCCGCGCGCTGCGCGAAACCGACGTCCAGATCAGCGTGCCGCACGAGCGTGCGGCGCGCATCCATGAAGTCCACCTGCTCGCGCTGCACTGCCTGTGCGACGGCGTGGATGCCCAGTTACTCGGAGAACAGGAAGCTTCCTCATGACCATGACGACCATGACAAAGACGTCGACCCGGCGTTTCGCCCTCGCACTCACCCTGGGTGCCGCACTGGTCGCCGGTCTCTCCGCCTGCGTGCCGCTCGTGGTGGGCGGCGCCGCGGTGGTGGGCGTGGGCATGGTGGCGACCGATCGCCGCAGCTCCGGCGCGCAACTGGACGACCAGGGCATCGAGCTGCGCGCCGCCGCCCGCGTGCGTGACATCGCCAACGACCAGATGTACGTGAGCGTCACCAGCTACAACCGCCAGGTGCTCTTGACCGGCGCGGTGGGCAACGAGGCCGACCGCCGCCGCGTGGAGGACGAGGTGAGCCGCATCGTCAACGTGCGCTCCGTGGTGAACGAGCTCACGCTGGGCGCGCCCAGCACCTTCCAGGACCGCTCCAACGACCTCTACATCACCGGCAAGGTGAAGGCCTCGCTGCTCGATGCGAAGGACATCTTCGCCAACTCGTTCAAGGTGACGACCGAGCGCGGCGTGGTGTACCTCATGGGCATCGCCACGCGGCGCGAGACCGATCGCGCGACCGAGATCACGCGCGGCGTGGGCGGCGTGATGAAGGTGGTGCGCGTGGTCGAGGTGGTGAGCGAAGCCGACCTTGCCGCCAGCCAGGCGGCGAACCAGTCCGCGGCGCAGCGCGGCGGCACGGGCCCGGCGCCGGTGAGCAACGCGACGCCTTCGTCGTCTTCTTCGTCCTCGCGCGTGCCGCTGCCGCCGATGGAGCCGCTGCCCGCGCCGGGCTCGGCGCCCGGGCAGCCGGCGGTGACGACTTCGCCGGTCCGCTGAAACCAAAAAGCCCGCTTCCGCGGGCTTTTTTCATTTGAGCCGGATGATCAGGCTCGAGGTATCCCAGCGCCTGCCGCCGGCCTGCTGCACGTCGGCGTAGAACTGGTCCACCAGCGCGGTCACCGGCACGCGCGCGCCGTTGCGCTTGGCTTCGTCGAGCACCAGGCCCAGGTCCTTGCGCATCCAGTCGACGGCAAAGCCGTAGTCGAACTTGCCCTCGATCATGGTCTTGCCGCGGTTGTCCATCTGCCAGCTCTGGGCCGCGCCCTTGCCGATGACGCCGAGCACGGCTTCCATGTCCAGGCCCGCGCGCTGGCCGAAGGCGATGGCTTCGGACAGGCCCTGCACCAGGCCCGCGATGGCGATCTGGTTCACCATCTTTGCGAGCTGGCCGGCACCGCTTTCGCCCAGCAGCGTGACCGCGCGCGAAAACGCCGCGGCCACCGGCTTGATGCGCTCGAAGGAGGCAGCGTCGCCGCCGCACATCACGGTGAGCGCGCCGTTCTGCGCGCCGGCCTGGCCGCCGGACACCGGCGCGTCGATGAAGTGCAGGCCCAGCGCCTGGGCGGCCTTCGACAGCTCGCGGGCCACGTCGGCCGAGGCGGTCGTGTGGTCGACGAGCACCGCGCCCTTCTTCATGCCGGCGAAAGCGCCGTCGTCGCCCAGCACCACGGAGCGCAGGTCCTCGTCGTTGCCGACGCAGCAGAACACGATGTCGGCGCCCGCCGCCGCTTCGCGCGGGGTGGCGGCATGGCGGCCCGGCGGGCCGAATTCGGCGGCCCACGCCTCGGCCTTGGCGGCCGTGCGGTTGTAGACCGTGACGCTGTGGCCGGCCTTGGCCAGGTGGCCGGCCATCGGCCCGCCCATGACGCCCAGGCCGAGAAAAGCGACCGTCTGCGCGGGGATGGATTCGTAGGTTCGGGTGTTGATGCTGCTCATGGGCCAAGAGCTTAAAGCCATTCGCCCCGGGCGCCGCAGCGTGCCGCGGCGCCACCCCACGCGCCGGTCAGATGATCGCGAAGTGCTCCGTGCCGGCCGCCAGGTCCGTGCTGCGCGCGCGCTGGCTGTTGAGCTTGATCTGCAGCCGCAGGTCGTTGGCCGAGTCGGCGTTGCGGATGGCGTCGTCGAAGGTGATCGAGTGGCTCTCGAACAGGTCGAAGAGCGCCTGGTCGAAGGTCTGCATGCCCAGGTTGCGGCTCTTCTTCATGATCTCCTTGATCTCGCCCACTTCGCCCTTGAAGATCAGGTCGGAGATGAGCGGCGTGTTCAGCAGCACCTCGACGGCCGCCACGCGGCCCTGGCCGTCTTCGGTGGGCACCAGGCGCTGCGAGACCAGCGAGCGCAGGTTCAGCGACAGGTCCATCAGCAGCTGCGCGCGGCGCTCTTCGGGGAAGAAGTTGATGATCCGGTCCAGCGCCTGGTTGGCGCTGTTGGCGTGCAGCGTGGCCATGCACAGGTGACCGGTTTCGGCGAAGGCCACCGCGTGCTCCATGGTTTCGCGGTCGCGGATTTCGCCCATCAGGATCACGTCGGGCGCCTGGCGCAGCGTGTTCTTCAGAGCCGCTTCCCAGCTGTCGGTGTCGATGCCCACTTCGCGCTGCGTCACCACGCAGTTCTTGTGCGGGTGCACGAATTCGACCGGGTCTTCGACCGTGACGATGTGGCCGTAGGAGTTTTCGTTGCGCCAGTCGATCATCGCGGCCAGCGTGGTCGACTTGCCCGAGCCCGTGGCGCCCACCAGGATGGTGAGGCCGCGCTTGGTCATCGACACGTCCTTGAGCACCTGCGGCATGCCCAGCCCGTCGATGGTCGGCAGCTTGGCCGGAATGGTCCGCAGCACCATGCCGACCTTGCCCTGCTGCACGAAGGCGTTGACGCGAAAACGGCCGATGCCGGTCGGCGAAATCGCGAAGTTGCACTCCTTGGTGCGCTCGAAATCGGCCACCTGCCGGTCGTTCATGACCGAGCGCGTGAGCGCCAGCGTGTGCTGCGCGCCGAGCGCCTGCTGCGACACCTTGGTGACCTTGCCGTCCACCTTGATCGCGGGCGGGAAATCGGCGGTGATGAACAGGTCGCTGCCGTTGCGGCTCACCATGAGTTTGAGCAGGTCGTTGATGAACTGGCTGGCTTGATCGCGTTCCATGAGAGCGCTCCTTGATCTCTGTTTAGTTTGAACCTGCCGGCGGCCGACCGCCGGGCCGCCCCAAGGCGGCCGCGCCTCCCCCGTGGGGGGTGGAGTTACACGAAGCGCAGCGAAGTGAAAAGCCGGGGGGCGTCATGACTAGCCGGGGAAATTCTCGGGAATCTTTGCCTTGCCGCGGGCTTCGGCGGCGGAAATCGTGTTGCGGCGAACCAGCTCCGTCAGGTTCTGGTCCAGCGTCTGCATGCCGGCGCCCTGGCCGGTCTGGATCGACGAATACATCTGCGCCACCTTGGCCTCGCGGATCAGGTTCCGGATGGCGGGCGTGCCCAGCATGATCTCGTGCGCCGCCACGCGGCCCTGGCCGTCCTTGGTCTTGCACAGTGTCTGCGAAATCACCGCCTGCAGCGACTCCGAGAGCATCGCGCGGATCATTTCCTTTTCCTCGCCCGGGAACACGTCGATGATCCGGTCGATGGTCTTGGCGGCCGACGAGGTGTGCAGCGTGCCGAACACCAGGTGGCCCGTTTCGGCCGCGGTCATCGCGAGGCGAATGGTTTCCAGGTCGCGCAGCTCGCCCACGAGAATGGCGTCCGGGTCTTCGCGCAACGCCGAGCGCAGCGCGTTGGCGAACGACAGCGTCATCGGTCCCACTTCGCGCTGGTTGATCAGGCACTTCTTGGATTCGTGCACGAATTCGATCGGGTCTTCCACCGTGAGGATGTGGCCGTACTCGTTTTCGTTGAGGTAGTTCACCATCGCCGCCAGCGTGGTCGACTTGCCCGAGCCCGTGGGGCCCGTCACCAGCACCAGCCCGCGGGGCTTGAGGGCCAGTTCGCCGAAAATCTTCGGCGCGTTCAGCTGCTCGAGCGTGAGGATCTTGGAGGGAATGGTCCGGAACACCGCGGCCGCGCCGCGTGCCTGGTTGAAGGCGTTCACGCGGAAGCGCGCGAGGCCGTCGATCTCGAACGAGAAGTCGACCTCCAGGAATTCTTCGTAGTGCTTGCGGTGCGTGTCGCTCATGATGTCGTACACCATCGCGTGCACGCCCTTGTGGTCGAGCGCATCGACGTTGATGCGGCGCACGTCGCCGTTCACGCGGATCATGGGCGGAAGCCCGGCCGACAGGTGCAGGTCGGAGGCTTTGTTCTTGACGCTGAATGCCAGCAATTGGGTGATGTCCACGGGGCTCCTCGGCTCGAGTTCGGTGACGTTTTGATACGATTTTGGACGATTATGACGATGATTGGCGACGACCTCCAGCAAGTAAAGACGCGGATCATGGAGGCATGTGTAACGGCCGGCCGCGACCCGGCCGGGGTCCGGCTGCTGGCGGTGTCCAAGACCTTCGGGGCCGAGGCGGTGCGCGAAGCACATGCGGCGGGCCAATCGGCCTTCGGCGAGAACTACGTGCAGGAGGGCCTGGACAAGATCGAGGCGCTCGCCGATCTGCGCGCCTCCCTCGAATGGCACTGCATCGGCCCTCTGCAGAGCAACAAGACGCGGCCCGTGGCCGAGCAGTTCGACTGGGTCCACAGCATCGACCGGCTCAAGATCGCCGAGCGCCTGTCGGCCCAGCGGCCGGCCCATCTGCCGCCGCTCAATGTATGCCTTCAGGTTAACGTGGACGGCGGCGCGAACAAGTCCGGCGTGCCGCCGCAAGAGGCGCTCGAACTCGCCCGCGCTGTGGCGGCGTTGCCACATCTGAGGCTGCGCGGGCTCATGGCGATCCCCGAACCGGCGCCCGATTTCGCGGCGCAGCGCAACCTGTGCCTGCGCGCGCATGCGGTTTTCGAGTCGATCCGGGGGGCGGGCATCGCGCTGGACACGCTGTCGCTCGGCATGAGCGCAGACCTCGAGGCGGCGATCAGCGCCGGCAGCACGATGGTGCGCATCGGCACGGCCATCTTCGGCGGCCGGGCGAAGAAGCCGGCCTGAGCTTTCAGCGCCTCAGAGGCCGAGCGGCAACCGCGCGCTGCTCTTGACTTCTTCCATCACCGCATAGGTCCGCGTCTCGCGCACGCCGGGCAGTTGCCACAGCACCGTGCCCGCGAACTCGCGGTAGGCGGCCATGTCGGCCATGCGGGTCTTGAGCAGGTAGTCGAAGCCGCCGGCGACCATGTGGCATTCCATGATCTCGTCGCGCACCTGCACCGCGGCCTTGAACTGGTCGAACACGTTGGGCGTGGTGCGGTCCAGCAGCACCTCCACGAACACGGTGAAGCCGCGGCCCAGCTTCTCGGGGTCGAGCCGCGCCTCGTAGCCCAGGATGAAGCCGTCGCGCGTCAGGCGCTGCACGCGCGCCAGCACCGCGGTGGGCGAGAGCGCCACCGCCTCGGCCAGCTTGAGGTTGGTGATGCGCCCGTCCTCCTGAAGAATCTTCAAGAGGCGAAGGTCGATGCGGTCCAGGTCGAGCATTGGAGAATTATCCGGTTCCTGCATCGATTCTTTGCGAAAGATGCGGCCTATGGCTGTTGGCCATAGGAGATAGAACCAAGGAAATGCCCTGTGCCTACCCTGCGCCTACCCTCCGCGCGGTACCCCGTTCCATTTCGGCTCAGCGAACGGTGGTGCGCGACTGCGCGGCCGCCTGCCGGCTGGTGAACTGCTCGACCAGCGCGCCGTAGGCGGGGCTCGCGCGCAGCTTGGTGTATTCGGCCATGGCCTGGCGATAGGCGGGGCGCGTCGTGTCGGCGCCGGCTTCGCCGTTCTGCTGCGCGGCGAGGCCGGACTGGATCCACAGCCGCGTGTCCGCCGCCACGTCGGCGCGGCTGTTCGCGGAGACGACCGCCGCCTGCTGCGCGAGCCCGTCTGTGTAGCCCTGCGTGGGCGCGCTCCTGAGCCACTGCTGCGCGTCGGCCGTCACCGCGGCGCGCGTCGTGGACGAGGCGAGCGGCACCGGCCGCGGATCGCCCTCGGCGTAGTTGCCGGCAAGGCTCGGCGCGGAGGCGAGGGCCAGCAATGTCGCGACGGCCGTGGTGCCCAGGATGCGGGTGGTGCGGGTGGTGGACGAGAACTTCATTCGCTGACTCCTTGAGGTGACTGGGTTGGTGAAGCCAACTCTATGAAGCGCATCTGCGTGATCGATAACCCGTCGATGACAGTTTGGTTATCTGCCGGTCGCTCGCCCGATTTGCAACGGAAACAACGCCGCCTAACGTCTCTTGCATAACCGCCAGCGCGGCGCGCATAAGCCATGGCGCGACGGGCGCGAGAGGTCTATCGTTGCGGCCACCTCAGTTCCAATCCAAGGGATCTCCCATGAGTGAAAAACTCTCCTTCGTCTCCCCCACCGCCAACAGCCCGTGGGGAACGTATCTCTCCCAGGTCGACCGTGTCGTGCCGTACCTCGGCCCGCTGGCCCGCTGGGTCGAAACCTTGAAGCGCCCCAAGCGCGCGCTGATCGTGGACGTGCCGATCGAGATGGACGACGGCACCATCGCCCACTTCGAGGGCTACCGCGTGCAGCACAACATGAGCCGCGGCCCGGGCAAGGGCGGCGTGCGCTTCCACCCCGACGTCACGCTGGAAGAAGTGATGGCGCTGTCGGCCTGGATGACCATCAAGACCGCCGCGGTGAACCTGCCCTACGGCGGCGCCAAGGGCGGCATCCGCGTCGACCCGAAGAAGCTCTCGCTGCAGGAGCTGGAAAAGATCACCCGCCGCTACACCAGCGAGATCGGCATCATCATCGGCCCGCACACCGACATTCCCGCGCCCGACGTCAACACCAACGGCCAGATCATGGCCTGGATGATGGACACGTATTCGATGAACGTCGGCGGCACCGCCACCGGCGTTGTCACCGGCAAGCCGCTGCACCTGGGCGGGTCGCTGGGCCGCGTGAAGGCCACCGGCCGCGGCGTGTTCGTCACCGGCCGCGAAGCGGCCCGTCGTCTGGGCATGGACCTGCGCGGCGCGCGCATCGCGGTGCAGGGCTTCGGCAACGTGGGCTCGGTCGCGGCCGAACTCTTCGCCGAAGCGGGCGCCAAGATCGTGGCGGTGCAGGACCACACCGGCACCATCGTCAACACCAACGGCCTGGACCTCGCGACGCTCATTCCCATCGCCAACAAGGAAGGCGTGATCGCCTTCAAGGGCGGTGACGTGGTGCCCAACGAAGCCTTCTGGGACACGGCCTGCGACATCCTGATCCCGGCCGCCCTCGAAGGCCAGATCACCGCCGAGCGTGCGCAGAAGACCACCGCCAAGCTGGTGCTCGAAGGCGCCAACGGCCCCACGGTGCCCACGGCCGACGACATCCTGGCCGAGCGCGGCGTGCTGGTGGTGCCCGACGTGATCTGCAACGCCGGCGGCGTGACGGTCTCGTACTTCGAATGGGTGCAGGACTTCTCGTCGTTCTTCTGGGACGAGGACGAGATCAACGTGCGCCTGGACCGCATCATGATGAACGCGCTCAACCAGATCTGGGATACGGCCGACAAGCACAAGATCTCGCTGCGCACGGCGACTTATGCGGTGGCTTGCGAACGAATCCTCATGGCACGCCAGGAGCGCGGCCTGTACCCCTGATTTTTTGACGGAAAGGGGCGCTACGCTCGGGGCATGACCACCATGCCCGTGCAGAAACTCCCTTCCATTCCCGCGGACGGCCTGGCCCGTCTGCAGGCCCTCATGGCCAGCGGGCAGCGCCAGCTGCTGGGGCTGGTCGGCGCGCCCGGCGCGGGCAAGTCCACGCTCGCGATGGCGCTGCGCGAAGCTGTCGGCGCCGACCGCGCGCAGGTCGTGCCGATGGACGGCTTCCACCTCGCCAACGTCGAACTCCAGCGCCTCGGCCGCGCCGCCCGCAAGGGCGCGCCCGACACCTTCGACAGCGCCGGCTACGTCGCAATGCTGCAGCGGCTGCGCGACCAGCGCCCCGGCGGCGACATCGTCTACGCCCCCGAATTCCGCCGCGAGATCGAGGAGCCGATCGCCGGCGCCATCGCGGTGCTGCCCTCGACGCAACTCGTCATCACCGAAGGCAACTACCTGCTGCACGACGCCGGCCCGTGGGCGGGCGCGGCGGCGATGCTCGATGAGTGCTGGTACGTGGACATCGACGACGCGGTGCGCGAAGCGCGGCTGGTCGCACGCCACCGGCAGTTCGGCCGCAGCGCCGAGGCCGCGCGCGACTGGGTGGCCAGCACCGATGCGCCCAATGCGCGGCTGATCGCCGCCACGAAGGCGCGGGCGCATCACGTGCTGATGTGGTCCTGAAAATAATCCGCTGCGAGGGAACGCCGGCGCGCCGCCGCGCTCGAAGCCTTGCCGGCGGAGGCGCCGGTTAGCATTCGCCGCGCCATGCCGTCCCACTTCAATTCCTTTTCTTCTTCATCCCTTCGCACGCCGGTCCTCGTCCTGGGCCTTCTGTCCGCCCTCGTGCTCGCCGGCTGCGGCAGCACTTCGCGGCGCGTGTCGTACGAGCCGGAGGAGTTCGACTCCACCACCACCCACACGCGCAATTACGCCGCCACCGAGGGCCAGACCTGCGAAGCCGCACGCCGCGCGCTGCTGAGCCAGGGCTACATGGTCACCGCGGCCAACGCCGACCTGGTGACCGGGCGCAAGAGCTTCCAGCCGGCGGCCGAGGTGCACGTCGAGGTCGAGTTCCGCGTGGTCTGCGCGCGGGAGGGCGGCAAGGCCGGCAAGCAGAGCACCGTGGCTTTCGCAACCGCGCTGCAGGACCGCTACGGCATCAAGAAGGTGAACAACTCGGCCAGCGTGGGCGTGGGTGCCTTCGGCTCGCTGTCGCTGCCCTTCGCCGGCAGCGACGACGCGATGGTCAAGGTGGCGAGCGAGACGCTGACCGACGAGCGCTTCTACGACCGCTTCTTCACGCTGATGGACCGGTTCCTGGAAGGCGGCGGCGCCGATGCACCGCCGGACATGCCGGCCGAAGCGCCCACGCCGGCCATCAGCTTCCCGGTCGCTCCCTCGCCCAACCGCGGCTGATCGCCTGGGTCAACGCACCAGCGTCGACTTGCCGAACAGGCTCTCGATCAGCTCCACCGCCACTTCCGCGGTCTGGTTGCGCACGTCGAGCGCGGGGTTGAGTTCCACCACGTCGAGCGAAGACAGCCGCCCCGTGTCGGCGATCATTTCCATGCA
Organism: Variovorax sp. AC194; assembly: GCF_979257995.1. Taxonomy (NCBI): domain Bacteria; kingdom Pseudomonadati; phylum Pseudomonadota; class Betaproteobacteria; order Burkholderiales; family Comamonadaceae; genus Variovorax; species Variovorax sp. AC194. The sequence goes on from NZ_OZ409823.1 coordinate 864,267, forward strand.
CAGCTGCATCTCGCGGTAGGTCGGCCCGCCGCGCACGCCGGTGCCCACGCCGGGCGCGATGTTCGGGTCCAGGCAGTCCAGGTCGAAGCTCACGTGCAGGTGGGTGTCTTCGTCCACGTCCTGCAGCGCCTCGGTCATGGTGGTGCGCATGCCGTGCTCGTCGATGTGGCGCATGTCGAACACGTTCAGGCCGAGCGTGCGGATGGCCTCCTTCTCGTCCGCATCGACGCTGCGGATGCCGATGAAGCGGATCGCCTCGTGCGCCAGCGCCGCGCGCTCGCCGCTCCAGCCCGTCAGTTCCGCGGGCCCGTGGCCCAGCAGGCACGAGACCGGCATGCCGTGCAGGTTGCCGCTGGGGCTCGTGGTCTCGGTGTTGACGTCGGAGTGCGCATCGAGCCACAGCACGCGCAGCTTCTTGCCGCGCTTGCGCGCATGCCAGGCCACGGCGCTGATCGAGCCGATCGCCAGGCAGTGGTCGCCGCCCAGCATCAGCGGCACATGGTTGGCGCCGAGCGCCGCGTCCACGGCGTTGTAGACCGAGCGGTTCCACGCGATCACCTCCGCGAGATGGCGCAAGCCGTTGGCCGGCGGCGCCCAAGGCGTGGCGGGGCCCGCGAGGTTGCCGCGGTCGATGACCGTGAAGCCTTGCTTGGCAAGCGCCTCGGCCACGCCGGCCACGCGCAGCGCATCGGGGCCCATGCCCGCGCCGCGCACGCTGGCGCCGATGTCGGTCGGTGCGCCGATCAGTTCGAGGGTGGTGTTCATTCAGGTGACCTCCGTGCGGGGAGCGGCCCGGCGGCTCACGCCGGCTTGCCTATGTGTTGCCAGAGATACGCGTAGCCCAGCGCATCCATGAAGGCGGACTCCTTGTTGTCCGTGGCCGCGCTGTGGCCGCCTTCCATGTTCTCGTAGAAGCTGCTGTCGTGGCCCAGTGCGACCATCTTCGCGTGCATCTTGCGCGCATGCACCGGGCCCACGCGGTCGTCGCGGGTCGAGGTGGTGAAGAGCGCGGGCGGATAGCGTACCTCGGCCTTCGCGTTCTCGTAGGGCGAGAAGGTGCGGATGAAGGCCCATTCCTCGGGCTGGTCGGGGTCGCCGTACTCCGCGATCCACGAGGCGCCGGCCGACAGGTGCGTGTAGCGCTGCATGTCCAGGAGCGCCACTTCGCTCACGATCGCGCCGTAGAGCTGCGGGTACAGCGTGAGCATGTTGCCCATCAGGAGGCCCCCGTTGCTGCCGCCCATCGCGCCCAGGTGCGCGGGCGAGGTGATCTTGCGCGCGATGAGGTCCTCGGACACGGCCGCGAAATCTTCGCAGGTGCGAAGCCGGTTCTCCTGCAGCGCGGCCTGGTGCCAGCGCGGGCCGTACTCGCCGCCGCCGCGGATGTTGGCGATCACGTAGACGCCGCCCTGCTCGAGCCACGCGCGCCCGATGCTGCCGCTGTAGCTGGGCTGCAGCGAGATCTCGAAGCCGCCGTAGGCGTACTGCAGCGTGGGGTTCGTGCCGTCGGCCTTCAGGTCCTTCGGGGCGATCTCGAAATAGGGCACGCGCGTGCCGTCCTTGGACACCGCGAAATGCTGGCTCACGGCGTAGCGCGATGCGTCGAAGAAGCCCGGGCTGTCCTTCAGCACCTCGGGCTCGCCCCGGCCGATGGTGCCGATGTAGAGCGTGGTCGGCTGCAGGAAGCCGCTCACGGTGAGGAAGTAGTCGTCGTTCTCGTCCTCGTCGATGCCGCCGGCTGCGATGGTGGAGAGCGCGGGCGCGCCGCCCAGGCCCTCGCGCTTCCACGGGCCGCTGGCCTGCGGCGTGAGCACTTCGAGCTGGTTCACCACGTCGTGCATCACGTTGAGGATGAGGTGGTGCCGCGTCCACGAATGGCTGTCCAGCGCCGTGGTGTCGTCGGGCTCGAACAGCACGGTGAGCGCGCGCTGGCCCGCCATGTAGTCGTCGAACTTGGCGGCCAGCAGCGAGCCCGACCTGTAGGTCGCGCCGCCCACGGTCCAGTCCTCGCGCGGCTCGATCAGCATCCACTCGCGGCAGATGTCGGTGTTGGAGTCGTCGGGCACGTCGATCTTGGTGAGCGTGCCGTCGGCGCCGCGCAGCCAGGTCTCGCTCTCGTAGAAATCGATCTGGCGCGAGACGAAATCGCGCTCGAAACCGGGCGTGTTGTCGCGGTAGGCGCTCACGGACATGTCCTCGTGCGCGCCTTCGTACACCGCGGTGGCGGCCGCGAGCGGCGTGCCGCGCTTCCACTCCTTCACGATGCGCGGGTAGCTCGAGCTGGTCATCGAGCCGGGGCCGAAATCGGTGGCCACGTAGAGGTGGTCGATGTCTTTCCAGCCCACGTGGTTCTTCGCTTCGGGGAGCGTGAAGCCGCCTTCGACGAAGGTCTTGCTCTGCAGGTCGAACTCGCGCACCACGTCGGCATCGGCGCCGCCGCGCGAGAGCGAAACGAGGCAGCGCTTGTAGTCGGGCTCCAGGCAGTCGGCGCCGTGCCACACCCAGTTCTCCTTGTCGGTGGCGGCCAGCGCGTCGATGTCGATCACGGTTTCCCACGCGGGCTGGGGCTTGCGGTACTCGGCCAGCGTGGTGCGGCGCCAGAGGCCCTTGGGGTGGTCCTTGTCGCGCCAGAAGTTGTAGAAGAAGGGGCCGATCTTGCGGACCATCGGAATCCGGTCGTCCGAGTCGAGCACCTCGAGGATGCCCGCCTCGAGCGCCTTGAAGGCGGGCGATTGCGCGTAGGCCTGCACGGTCTTCGCGTTCTCCTGGCGCGCCCAGTCGAGCTGGGCGTCACCGTCGATCTCTTCGAGCCAGAGGTGATCGTCTTTCGGAGTCGGGGAGGGGTTGGATGTCATGAATGGCAGTGTACGGAGCCCTCGTGAAAAAGGCGCTGTGAGCAGTTGTTGCGGGCGCGGTCACTTTTTCATTACTCGGGAAAACCTCGGTGGAAACACTGAAGCGGGCGGGGCCCACGAGCGCCACCTGCGGGGTATCCTGCCGAACGGCGCATGCCCCACCAAGGAGACACAACACATGAAACACCTGAGCGGACTTGATGCCACCTTCCTGCACCTGGAGACGCCCGAGATGCCGATGCACGTGGGCTCGCTCAACGTGCTGGACTTGCCCAAGGGCTACAAGGGCGATTTCTACGAAGACGCCAAGCAGTTCATGGCCAGCCGCATCCACCTGGCCGATGTGTTCACGCGCAAGCTCGCGCTCATGCCCTTCGACATGTCCAACCCGGTGTGGGTGGACGACGAGGACATCGACCTGGACTACCACGTGCGCCACATCACGCTGCCCAAGCCCGGCACCAACCGCCAGCTGCAGCAATACGTGGCGCGGCTGCATTCCACGCTCATCGACCGCAGCCGCCCGATGTGGGAGTTCTTCATCATCGACGGCCTGCAGAGCGGCCAGGTGGCGCTCTACACCAAGGTGCACCACGCGGGCATCGACGGGCAGGCCGGCGTGGAAGTGGGCAAGGCCATCTTCGACCTGGAGGCCACGGGCCGCGTGGTGAAGCCGCCGCGCTCGCGTCCGCGCGGCAACGGCTACCAGCTTGGCATGGCCGAGCTCGCAACGGCGGCGCTGCGCAACACGGCGCAGCAGTACGTCAAGCTCTTCAAGATGGCGCCCGCCATCGCGCGTGCAATCGGCGGCCTGGCCAAGCCCGACGAGAAGGCGGCCGAGAAGGCCGCGGCCACCGCGCCGAAGAAGTTCAACCTCTTCGCGCCGCGCACCTCGCTGAACGTATCGATCACCAACCAGCGCACCTTCGCCGGCCGCACCATCTCGCTGGCCGAGACCAAGTACATCGCCAAGCACTTCGGCGTGTCGCTCAACGACGTGGTCATGGCCACCGTGGCCGGCGCGCTGCGCCACTACCTGGCCGACAACAACGAGCTGCCCGCCAAGCCGCTGGTGGCCGGCGTGCCGGTGAGCCTGCGCGAAGCGGGCGACGACACGGCCAACAACCAGGCCAGCATGATCCTGGTGAGCCTGGCCACGGACATCACCGACCCGATCCAGCGGCTGAAGGCGATCAACGCGTCGTCCAACAGCTCCAAGTCGACGATGAACCGCTTCAAGGCCGTGATCCTGGATGACTTTCCCACCTTCGCCGCGCCCTGGCTGGTGTCGGGCATCGCCTCGATGGTGGGCCGCTCGGGGCTCGTCAACCTGTTGCCGCCCGCGGCCAACGTGGCCATCTCCAACGTGGCGGGCGCGCCGTTCCCGATGTACTTCGCGGGTGCGCTCGTCACCTGCTACTACCCGGTGTCGATCGCCAGCCACGGCACGGCGCTCAACGTCACGGTGCAGAGCTACAACGGCCGCATGGACTACGGCCTCATCGCCTGCCGCCGCGCGGTGCCCGACATCACCGAGATCGGCGACTACATGCTGGCCGAGCACAAGCTGCTGATGGAACTGACGCAGAAGCACCCGTCCGCCGCCGGCGTCACGGCGCCCAGGCCCGCGCCTGTGGCGTCACATGCGCCGGAGGTCGAGGAGGCCGCACCCGCTGCGAAGAAGCCGGCCGCGCGCAAGAAGGCACCGGTCAAGGCTGTGAAGGCGGCCACGGCGGTGGCCAAGGCACCGGCGAAGAAGGCGCCGGCAAAGAAGGTCACCGCGAAGGCCATCAAGACGACGGCCGCCAAGCCCGCAGCCCGAAAAGCCGCACCGGCCAAGCGGGCCGGCGCCTCCAGGGCCGCCGCAGCGTGATCAAGAGGCCCTGGGCCTCGAAAATTGGGGCAGTTGGACTAGTTTTCCGACGGTTCTAGTTTTGCAGGCCTAGGCCCTTCGGAAGAAGATGGGGCCATCGCATCCAGCGACCCATTCAACTTCAAGGAAATCTTCATCATGTCCACGCAAACCACCCTCGCTTCCGCCGCCATCCACGTCGTCGGCCAATACAACGACGCAGGCAAGACCCTGGTCGGCGCCTACCGCACCGGCGTGCATCGCCTCCTGGGCGGCGCCGCTTCGCGCTACAGCAACTTCCTGGGCAACCGCCAGATTCCGCTGGTGAGCGAACAGATCAAGGCCAACCTGATCGGCGCGCAAGAGAAGGTCAACGGCTTCCTGGCCAACCGCCTGGACATCGACACCAGCCGCATCGTCTCGGTGATGGACCGCGTTGCCGCCGGCACCGCGAGCGGCATCGAAACCGTGGCAGGCCGCGTCGCCCGCGTCGAATCGCCGGTCGCCACCTCGGTGCTCAACACGCTGAACGCCATCAACCAGCCGATCGCTACCGTCTCGGTGCAGATCGCCGACCGCATCGCCGCCGGCGCCAAGCAACTCGAGACCCGCGTGGCTGGCACGGACGGCGAAATTGCCAAGCCCGTGCGCACCGTGAAGGCCAAGGCCGCCGCGGCCAAGAAGCCGGTTCGCCGCGCTGCTGCCCGCAAGGCAGCCTGAGAAGGTGTGAACGAATCCGCCATGCCCGCTCATCCCGCCCAGACACACCCGCTCGGCGTTGCAAATGCTCGCCATAGCCCGAGCTATGGCTGCGCTTTGCGCCTTGATCGGGTGCGCCTGGGCGGGCTGCTCGGGCACGCCGAATTCATTCGCACCTTCTGACCCCCGAGGCGCTCTGCGCCTCTTTTTCTTTCTGCTATCTGGAGCACCACTGAATGGCGACCCGCACCGACGAAACTGCAAAGTTGAAGAAGAAGGCGACGCCTGCGAAGAAAGCTCCGGCCAAAGCCCCGGCTGCCAAGAAAGCCGCGGCGCCCCGCAAGGCGGCCCCTGCTGCGAAGAAAGCGGCGGCCACCGCACCCGGCAAGGCCGAAGGCCTGCTGCGTGCCGGCCTCAAGGCGCTGGACAACGTGCGCAGCGACGTCGCCAAGCGCCAGGCCAACGTGATCGAAGGCCTGCTCGGCATCGGGCAGGGCAAGGCCGATACGGCCAGTGCGAAGGCCGCGCTCACCCGCGGCTTTCCGAGCCTGGACAGCTTCGGCATCCGCAAGTTCGAGGACGTGTTCGACCAGCGCGTGGCCACCGCCCTGCAGCGCCTGGGCATGCCCAGCACGGAAGAGGTGCAGGCGCTGCGCGACGAGGTGGCGCACCTGCGCGAACGCCTCGCACAGATCGAGAAGAGCCAGAAGAGCAACGCCGGCGGCAAGCGCTGAGCGACGGCACAAGCCCAACCGGTTGTGGCCAGCACCAACACCACGCGCGATCGCATCCTGCAGACCAGCCTCGCGCTGTTCAACGCGGAAGGCCTTGCGGCCGTGTCGACGCACAAGATCGCCGCCGAGCTCGGCATGAGCCCGGGCAATCTGCACTACCACTTCAAGGCCAAGCAGTTGATCGTGGAGTGGCTGTTCCGGCGCTTCGAGCAACGGCTCGAAACGCTCAACAGTTCCTCGCCATCGATCTCGGCCATCGACGACCTCTGGCTCGCGCTGCACCTGCGCTTCGAGGCCATCGACGAATACCGCTTCATCTACCGCGACATGGCCTTCCTGGCCAGCGAGTACCCGGCCCTCGGACAGCGCGCGCAGGCGCTCACCGCGCAGAACCTCCTGGCCGCGCAAATGCTGTGCGAAGGGCTCGTCGCCTCGGGCGTGATCGAGACGAGCGCCGAGCAGGCGCGCATCCTGGCGCTGCAGATGGTGTTCACCACCACCTGCTGGCTGTCGTTCGAACGGCTGGTGCCGGGGCGCGACGCGCTGGCGCAGGCCGATCCCGGTTTGGCGGCTTTCTACACGCTCACGCTGGTTTCTCCGTATGTTTCCAGCGAATCGAGGGCTTACCTTGATTACCTGAGGGGCAAATACCTCGGATAACTGACGATGTCGTCCGACGGGAGAGTGCAACCATGGCCCCTCAAGCTCGTCCTCTCAAAGATAAAACGCCAAAGATCCGAAAGGAAGCCGCCTCCATGACCACCGCAACCCACGATCACATCGCGCCGCCCTCGCGCCTGCTGCTGCTGGCAGAAGCGCGCGCCCTCTGGGAGACCGGCGCCGGCATCGCCATGTGGCCGCTCCTGCAACTCACGCCGCGCGGCGACGGGCACCCGGTGCTCGTGTTGCCGGGCCTGGTGGCGAGCGACGTTTCCACCCTGCTGCTGCGCCGCTACCTCGCGAGCCGCGGCTACGACGCGCACGGTTGGGGCCTCGGCCGCAACCTCGGTCCGCGCGAAGGCGTGGAAGACGGCATGGTCGAGCTGCTCAAGACCCTGAACGACAAGAGCGGCCAGAAGGTCAGCGTGATCGGCTGGAGCCTGGGCGGCGTCTATGCGCGGCTGCTGGCCTCGGCCCATTCGGGCCTCATCCGCAACGTCATCACGCTGGGCAGCCCGTTCTCCGGCAGCCCGCGCGCGACCAACGCATGGCGCGTGTACGAAGGCGTGAGCGGCCAGAGCTCGCACGACCCGCGCCGCATGAAGTTCGTCGAGCCCACGCCGCCCGTGCCGACCACCTCGATCTTCAGTCGAACCGACGGCGTCGTCGCCTGGCGCTGCAGCCTGGAGAAGACCGGCCCGCAATCGGAAAACATCGAGGTGATGGCGAGCCACCTGGGGCTCGGCGCGCACCCCGCGGTGCTCTATGCGGTCGCCGACCGGCTCGCGCAACCCGAGGGCGAATGGAAGCCCTTCAACCGCGGCCTGCTGGGGCCGCTGGTGTATCCCGATCCAGACCGCGACATGTGATCGATAGATCGCGCGCTCCATGAAAAAAGCCGGCAGATGCCGGCTTTTTTCATGGGCGTCAGGCCGTTGCCCGCGCCCTGGTTTTCTTCGCTGCGGGCTTCTTTGCGGGCACGGGGATCACCACACTTGCAGCCGGCGTCTCCTGCATCCGCGCCATCAAGAGCTTGTGCTCGGCCAGCATGTAGTCGCCGATCTCGATGACGTCCGGCACCGCGCGGCGGCAGGCGATGAGGCCGTAGTCCATGCGCCCGTTGTAGCTCTGCACCGTCACGTTGAGCGCGGTGCCGTGCGCCGCGATCGACACCGGGTAGTTGCACGTCACCAGCGCGCCCGCGAAGTACATCGGGAAGGGCGCGCCCTGCACGTTGGAGATGGCCACGTTGATCATCGGCGGCAGCACGTTCACCAGCCCCGAGCGGCCGATCAGCGAGGCCATTCCCGACATGAACCACGGCGCGGCGAAGATCGGGAAGTCGTCCAGGATCAGCGGCTTGAAGCGGTTCACCACCGACTTGGATGCGTTCGACGACAGCGCGATCTGCTGGAGGCGCTCCACCGGGTCGGCGACGTCGCTGGCCAGGCTCACGGTCATGCCCGTCACCTGGTTGTTGGCCGTGCTGTCGCCCGCTTCGCGCAGGCTCACCGGCACGCCGGCCACCAGCGATTTGGCGGGCAACTCGTTGCTGTCGGCGAGGTAGCGGCGCAGCGCGCCCGAGATGGTGCCCATCACCACGTCGTTGAGCGACACGCCGAAGTGCCGCGCGATCTGCTTGGTCTCGGCCAGCGAGATGGTGCGGCCCGCGAAGCTGCGCTGGTTGGTGATCGGCACGTTGAACGGCGTGCGCGGCGCGAGCAGGTTGAAGCGCCTGGCGAACGAGCGCGGGTCCTTGGCAGCCGTGGCATCGCTGCGCTGCGCGAGCCCGCGCGCCGCACGTCCGAGCGCGGGCATCAGCTTCACCACCTTGATGTATTGCGCCGCCGTGTTGCGCAGCGCAGCGCCGGCCAGCTCGGCCACGCCCAGCTGGTAGCTGCTGCGGCGCGCACGCGGGCGCGGCGGCTTCACCACGCGGCCCGTGGGCGCCATGTCGAAGATGGCCTTGCCCACCTCGATGCCCGCCTGCCCGTCGATGCCCGCGTGGTGCATCTTGGTGTAGAGCGCGACCTGCCCGCTCTTGAGGCCATCGATGATGAAGAACTCCCACAGCGGTCGGCTGCGATCTAGCAGCGTCGAGTGCAGCCGCGCCACGTACTGCTGCAACTGGCGGTTGGTGCCCGGCTGCGGCAGCGTGATGTGGCGCACGTGGTAGTCGATGTCGATGTCTTCGTCCTCCACCCACACCGGGTTCGACATGTCGAAGGGCATCAGCGCGAGCTTGCGCGTGAACACGGTCGCCAGGTGCAGGCGCGCCGCGAGGCAGGCCTTCGCGTCTTCGTAGAAATCGCCCTGGTAGCCCTCGGGCAGGTCGAGCACGTTGAGCGAGCCCACGTGCATCGGCATCTCGGTGGTCTCGAAGTGCAGGAAGGTGGCGTCGACGCCGCTCAGGTGTTTCATGATGGCAAGCCTCGGGGTGGACCTGCGATTGTTCCCATCGGCGCGCGCTTTGACGCGGCACGACCGCCGGTGTTTACCCGGCAGCTTTGTATGCCCGTGCATGTGCCGCGTCGGCGCCGCGCGGGCCCATACATTCCCAAGGGGAAACCCCGCATCCGAATGCGCGCGAAGGGCCTCGCCGAACCGCCGGCAAGGGCGTAACGTGTTCCTGCTGTTGCCACACATCAGGGAGCCCGCACCCATGACGACCAGACCGCTACTGGCTGACGCCCACCCCTGGGTCTCCTCCTACCCCGCCGGCGTGCGGTGGGATGCGCCGCTCGCGCGCACGCCCGTTCCGCAGCTGCTCGAAGAAGCCGCCGCGCAGTGGCCCGACCGGCCCTTCCTCGACTTCATGGGCCGCCGCATCAGCTACCGCGAATTCGGCGCGCTGGTCGACCGCGCGGCCTGCGGCTTCCAGAAGCTGGGCGTCGGCCCCGGCGTGCATGTGGGCCTGTACCTGCCCAACTCGCCGCACTATCCGGTCGCGTTCTTCGGCGTGCTGCGCGCGGGCGGCACGGTGGTCAACTATTCGCCGCTCGATGCGGAGCGCGTGCTCGAGCACAAGGTCGAAGACAGCGAGAGCGACTTCCTCGTCACGCTCGACCTGGCCGCGCTCTATCCGCAGATGGCGCGGCTCATGGGGCACTCGCGCCTGAAGAAGCTGATCGTCGGCGCGCTCGACGAATACGCCGGCGCGCCCGGACCCACGCGCGCCCAGATGCAGGGCGCGGGCCTGCTCGCGCCGATGGCCGACGACGCGCACCACATGACGTTCGCGCAGCTGCTGGACAACGACGGCCGCCACGACTACCGCCCCGTCGCCGATCCGGCCGATGCCATCGCCGCGCTGCAGTACACCGGCGGCACCACGGGCCTGCCCAAGGGCGCGATGCTCACGCACGGCAATCTCACGGCCGCCTGCGCGCAGTACGTCGAAAGTCTCTCGGGCAATGAAGCCATCGTGGCCTTCGGCGAGGAGCGCATCCTCGCGGTGCTGCCGCTCTTTCACATCTATTCGCTGGTGACGAACCTGCTGATGGGCATTCGCCTGGGCGCCGAGATCATCCTGCACACGCGCTTCGATCTCGACACGGTGATGAAGACCTTCGACGCGCGAAAGATCACCGTCTTCTCGGGCGTGCCGACCATGTACATGGCGATGATCGGCCATCCGAAGGCGGGCGAGCTCGACCTGCGATCGCTGCGCTCCTGTGGCTCGGGCGGCGCGCCGCTGCCGGTCGAGGTGGCGCAGAAGTTCTTCGCGCTCACGGGCTGCCAGATCAACGAGGGCTGGGGCATGACCGAGACCTCGCCCACCGGCAGCTTCACGCCCGCGCGCGGCCGCCGCAAGGCCGGCTCCTGCGGCATGCCGTTGCCGGGCATCACGCTGTCGATGCGCGACCTCGTGGACCCCGACCAGGAGATGCCGCTCGGCCAGCGCGGCGAGCTCTGCATCTCGGGCCCGAACGTGATGAAGGGCTACTGGAAGAACGAGGCGGCCACGCAGGCCAGCATGACCGGCGACGGGTTCTTTCGCAGCGGCGACGTGGCCTACATGGACGAGGACGGCTTCGTCTTCATCGTCGACCGCACCAAGGACATGCTGCTGTGCGGCGGCTTCAACGTGTACCCGCGCACCATCGAGGATGCGATCTACGAGCACCCTTCGGTCGAAGAGGTGTCGGTGATCGGCATCCACGACGAGTACCGCGGCCAGTCGCCCAAGGCCTTCATCAAGTTGAGGGACGGGGCCGAGGCCTTCTCGCTCGATGAACTGAAGCGCTTCCTGAAGGACCGGCTCGGCAAGCACGAGATGCTGCAGGCCATGGAGATCCGCGCCGAGCTGCCTAAGACGGCCGTCGGCAAGCTCTCCAAGAAAGAGCTCTACGACGAAGAGAACGCCAGGCGCGGGGTGGGTAGCTCGGGCACATCAGGCACCTCGGGCGCCACGGTGAGCAGCTCGTAGCCGCGCTTGTAGGCGGCGCGCAGCAGCACGCCGTTTTCCTCGCGCAGGTCCAGCTTCTTGCGGATGCCGGCCGCGGCGATGTCGAGCGCACGCGCCCCCTTGCGCGGCAACTGCTTCCACAGCGCGATCCACAGGAAGTCGCGCGTGAGCAGATGGTCGGGGTTGCGAAACAGCATGAACGCGAGCTCGAATTCGCGCGGGTCGAGCTTGAGTTCGCGGCCCCGGTGCAGCACGGCCCGGCGCTGTGCCAGCAGCCGGTAGTCGCCGCAGACCAGGTCGTCCGTGCGCGTGGTGTGCGGCACCGGGCCGCGTGCGCGCGAGAGCAGGGTGCGCATGCGCCATTCCAGTTCGTGGTCGGCGATGGGCTGCAGCGCGAAGTCGGCGATGGCGTGGTTCCAGTCGAGGGTGTCGAAGTCGGGCGGCGCATGCCAGAGCGCGTCGTCCGTCAAGAGCAGCGTGGGCAGGCCCAGTTGGCGGCAGGCGGTGGCCAGCTCGTGCCAGGCCACGGTGCCCGACGGGTTCAGCAGCAGCAGGCCGAAGCGCCAGCCGTTGCGCAGCGCCGCCAGAAGGTCCGTGGCATTGCGGAACAGGGTGGGGGCATGGCCCTTGGCAGCGAGCCTGCGTTGCAGCGCAGACCGTTGATTCACATCCCCGTCCACGACAGCCACGCGCAGCGGTTCATCGGCCCTGACCATGCTCCAAGTCTCCCCGGTTCCAGAAGTTGAACGAATCGCGAAATCTCGGAATCTCGGGATATCGAGATCGCGATGCCGTCGATCTTCTGCGGGGAGGCCTAGGCGTGAAAAACTAGAACCGTGGGAAAGCTAGTCCAGATGTTCCAATTTTCTTCGGACGCGGGTCAGGTGCCCGCCCACACGTCCAGCACATAGCGCTGGTCGGCAATCATCTGGTCCATCCAGGCGTTGCTGTCGTGCCCATGCTCCCGCGCGATGTCGGTGAGCGTGCGGCGCACGTCGGGCTCCATGCGCGAGCCGTCGCCGCACACGTAGATCACGCCCCCGGCTTCCAGCAGCTTCCACACGGCCGCGGCCTGCTCGCGGATCAGGTCCTGCACATACACCTTGCGATCGCCCGAGCGCGAGAAGGCGGTGTGCAGCTTCATGAGGCCGCGGTGCGACCAGGCCTGCAGCTCCTGGGCGTAGATGAAATCCTGCGCCGGATGGCGGCAGCCGAAGAACAGCATCGCCTCGCCCAGCGCCTCGCCGCGCTCGGTGCGCGCCGCGCGCTCCTGCAGGAAGCCGCGGAACGGCGCAAGGCCGGTGCCGGGGCCGATCATGATCAGCGGACGGTTGGCATCCTCCGGCAGGCGGAAGCCCTCGGCCGTGGTCTCGCGGATCACGCCGTGCACCGTGTCGCCCGCCTCGGCGCGCGCCAGGTAGTTGGAGCACACGCCCTCGAAGGTGCCGTTGCCCGAGAGCGCGGGCTCGCTCACCACGCCCACGGTGACGCTGCAGCGGCCCGGCGTCATCGCCGGCGACGAGGAGATCGAGTAATAGCGCGGCGACAGCGGCGACAGCATTTCCAGGAACACCGCGAACGGCACCTGGCAGGCGCGGTGCTCTTCGAGCAGCTCAAGGAGCGACTTGCGCTTGTGCAGCACCTCGGCCTTGTACGCGGCCTGCGCGGCCTCGTCGCTGCCCGAGAGCGTCATGAGCTTCGGCTTGGTGAAGGGACACTCGGTGTGCGCCGCGAGCGTGGCGATCTGCTTGCGCGTGGCCACGTCCTGCAGCTCGACGTAGTCGCCCAGCAGGCGATCGACCGCGATGACCTGGTCCACCGGCAGCGCGGTCTTGCGGCCCGGTGCGGCCGAAAGGCGCACGTGCGCCGAACGGTCGAAGCCGAAGCGCGCCATCGCGCGCTCGACCTGCGCGGGGCTGTTGCGCGGCACCACGCTCAGGTGGTCGCCGGGCACGTAGTTCACGCCCTCGGGCAGCATGAGCTCGACGTGGCGCGTGGAGCGGCTGCTGCCGGCCTCGCTGCCGGGGCTTTGCAGTTCGCGGTTCTCGACCACGCGCAGTGCCACGGCGCCCAGCGCATCGACCAGCGCGTTCTTTTGCGGCGGCGGCAATTCCTCGAGCTTGTAGAGCGGCTCGGCCTCGGCCGGCGTGTCGGCGCCGGCCTTGATGCCGAAGGCCTTCACCAGCGTCGGCCAGAGCGCATCGCTCCAGTCCTGGAAGGCGCCGTCCATGTCTTCGCGCGCATCGCCTTCGCCGCGCGGGTGCACGCGGGTGGCGCCCAGCGTTTCGAGCCGTTCGTCGATGCGGCGCGGCACGGCCTGGTAGGTGGCGGCCCAGTCGGTGTTGCCGCAGCCGAACACGCTGAAGCGCACGCCGTTGAGCGCATCGTCGGCCTTGTCGAGCCAGCGGTGGAACTCGGCCGCGTTGTCGGGCGCCACGCCGTTGTACGAGGCGCAGACGATCGCCACGGCGCCGTTGGCCGGCAGGCGCTCGGCGTAGTCGTCCAGCGACGCCACCTGCGTGGAGAAGCCGCGCAGCTCGCCGGCCTCGGCCAGTTGCCGCGCGAGGTCTTCGGCCGTTCCGAGATTGGAGCCCTGCAGCACCAGCAGCGAGGTGCCGTGGCGCGCCGCCTGCGGCTTGCGCGCGATGGGCTTGGCTGGCGCATCGGGCGCGGCAGCCGCCTCGCCGTTGCCGCGCGGGCGCGAGGCCGGGTCGCGCAGGAGCGCCTTGATCTTGAAGTTCTCCGGCTTGATCGTGAGCGCTTCCTTGATCTTGAGCTTGTAGCCCGTGTGATCGACCAGGTTGAAGCGCTGCAGGATCATGCCCAGCGTGAGCACCGCTTCCTGCAGGGCGAACTGCCGCCCGATGCAGGCGCGTTGCCCGTTGCCGAAGGGCTTGAAGGCATTCACCGGCCGCTCGCGCTCGGCTTCGCGGCTGAAGTGGTCGGGGTTGAACTCGTCGGCGTCCTCGCCCCACACGCCCTTGTCACGGTGCAGCGCCAGCGCATGCATGATGACCATGTTCTTCTTCTTGATCGTGTACTGGCCGCCGATGGTCGTGTCTTCCTTGGCGCGCATTGCGATGGCCGGCGCCGTCGGGTACAGCCGCAACGCTTCCTTGAGCACCTGCATCACGTACTGCAGGCGATTGACCTGCGCATAGGTCGGCTTCTGCGTGGTGTCGGGCCCGAACACGCTGTCGACTTCGGCCTGCGCCTTGGCCAGCGCCTGGGGGTTCTTCAGCAGGAAGTAGGTCGCGAACGACAGCAGGCCGCTGGTGGTTTCGTGTCCCGCGATGAGAAATTCGATGCACTCGTCGCGGATCATCTTGTCGTCGAGCTTCTCGCCGCTCTTCTTGTCCACGCCCGCGATCATGTAGCTCAGGAGGTCCGGCTTGGTGGCGATGTCGGCACCGCTCGCGCGCCGCTCTTCGATGATGTCTTCCACCATCTTGTGCATGAAGCGGATGTCCTTGCGCTGCTGCGCCAGTTCCTTCTTCAGCATCAGCTCCTCCAGCGGCAGGCCGCGGCGGTTCTGCACCGTCTCCAGCGTGCGCACCATCGCATCGACGAAGGGATGGAAGCCCTCGCGGTAGAACGAGTTGAAGCGGTAGCCGAAGCCGCACAGGCCGATGGTGTCCAGCGTGAGCGCGGTCATGTCGCGCACCACGTCCACCTCCTCGTCGAAGTTCAGCCGCTCCCACTTGGTGACCAGCTGGCTCGCGATGTCCAGCATCATCGGGTGGTAGGCCTGCATCGCGCGCTGGCTGAAGTTGGCCAGGAGGATGTTGTGCGGCTTGGACCACGTCTCCTCGTGCGTGTCGGAGGTGAAGAGGCCGTGCGATGCGGCGCGCAGCCGGCGCAATGCGCCGCGCGTGCTCTTGTCGAAGCGCGCTTCCTCGCAGAGCTCGTCCACCAGCGCGGGCGAGGACACCACGATCACCGGCATGCCCGGCATGTCGAGCCAGTAGATGCCGCCCAGGTCCTGCGCGATCTTCCACATGTCGAGCACGGGGGAGTCGGAGCCGATCGACAGCAGGTTGCCGACGAAGGGTTTCTTCGCCGGATGGGGGATCGGATAGAGCGAGTTCTTGCCTGCCATTTGGTGTTGTGCCTTTGGAATGGACCCGCTTCGGAAATCCGGGAGGTATCACCCGGAGTATCCCGACGGCACAGGGGGCAGGCAGGACGGGGTTTCCCCTAGAAATTGTCTGCGCCCGTCATGCGTTGCTCAGGGCCGCACCATCTTGCACTCCGTGCCCTGCGCGAGCTCGTTGCCCGTATAGACCGCATCGGTGCGGAAACCATAGTTCGTACCTTCCCAGCCCGTCTTCACCGCCTTGCCGTCCACCGGCGCGATGGTGTTGACCACCTGCGGCAGCAGCAGCTGGTGGTCTTCGGCGCGCATGCGCACCGGGCCGACCACCGAATCGAAGCTCAAGTCTTCGAGCGCGCGGGCCACCTTCACGGTGTCGGCGCTGCCGGCCTTGTTGATGGCGGCGGCCAGCAGGCGCGGCGTCATGTCGATGCGCGGCGCGAGAAAGTCCTTGCCCGTCTTGGCCTTGTAGGCCTTGGCGAGCGCATCGGCCTTGGGCGTATCGGCCTGGCCCGGATGCCATTCGGCCACCCAGGTGAGTTGCCCGGTCTTGGCCTGCGACACCGCGGTGACCGTGCCCGGCACGGAGCCCGCGCTGTGGTTGAAGTAGCGCAGGTTGTAGCCCGCGTCGCCCGCGGCTTTGAGCAGCAGCGTCATGTCCTGGCCCCAGTTGCCGGTGATGACCGAATCGGCGCCGCTCTGGCGGATGTTGGCGATGTAGGGCGCGAAGTCCTTCACGCGGCCGATGGGGTGCAGCGCCTCGCCCACGAACTGCACGTCGGGCCGCGCGAGGCCCACCATCTGCCGGCCGTAGCTGGCCCACTGCTTGCCGTGCGCGTAGTCCTGGTTCAGCAGGTAGACCTTCTTCACATCGGGCGTCTTCTTGATGTAGTTGGCCAGCGCCTTCATCTTCATCGCCGTGTTGGCCTCGGTCTGGAAGTGCCAGAAGCTGCAGCCCTTGCCGGTCATCTCGGGATCGATGGAGGAGTGGTTCAGCACGATGAGCTCCTTGCCCGGGTTGCGCTGGTTCCAGCGCGTCACCGATTGCACCAGCGCCGTGACCACCGAGGAGCCCGAGCCGCCCGTGACGATGGCCTTGGCGCCCTGGTCGATGGCCGCCTGCAGCGCGCTCTGGCTCTCCTGCGCCGAGAGCTTGCTGTCGAACTGCAGCAGCTGCAGCTTCGTGCCGCCGAGCACGCCGCCCCTGGCGTTGATGTCCTCGATGGCGTACTGCGTGTGCATCAGCATCAGCTCGCCGACATTGGCGAAGGGGCCCGAGAGCGGGTCGATGTAGGCGATCTTGTAGGTGGGCTGCTGCGCGTGCGCCGCACCGGCGATGCAAAGCAGGCAGGCAAGGGCGATCCGCGCCGGGGGCGCCTTCTTGAACTTCATGGTGTGTCTCCGGAGGTTTGGAAATCAGTCTTTGGCGCAGAGGCCGATCACGCGGCTCGCGAGCATCGTGAGTTCGGCCACCACCTCGTCGGGCGAGAGGCGGCCGCCGGGGCGGTACCAGCTGTACAAAAAGCCCGGCAGGCTGCAGGCCGCGAGCGCGGTGATCTTGGTTTCGCCGAAGTCGAGGTCGCCGTCGCGCCGCGCCTCTTCGAGCAGCGGGCACAGGAGGTCGTAGAAGTGGTGTGCGAGCTTCTTCTGCGCGGCGATGTATTCGGGGCGGTACACCTGCGGCTCGCGGTACGCGAAGAACGCAACCGGGTGGTGCGCGATGGTCGCGCGAATGAGCCGCTCGATGCCTTCGAGCACCTTCTCGCTCGCGCGGCGCGGGTCGCCCGCCGCGAAATCCAGCGCGGTGAAGCAGTCGACCGCGGGGCGCCACGACAGCGTCTCGAAGATCTCCTGCTTGTCGCGGAAGTAGTAGTACACGAAGGGCTTGGTCACGCCGAGCGCACGGACGATCTGCGCCATCGTCGTGTTGGCGTAGCCCTGCGCGGCGAAGAGCTGCGCGGCCGCCTGCAGGATGCGCTCGCGCTGCGCGTCGGTGCCCTGCGTCGCGGCGCGCTGGCGGCCGGTGCCCTGCGGCAGGTGCGGCTGTGCCGTGGTGGCCGTCGGTTGCTCGTTGGCCCCAGAGGGTTTGTGCCGTGTCGCGAAAGTTATACCCATGGGTAGGATTGTTCGTGCACCATGCACCCATTGGCAAGCGCCTGCCCCCTGCAGGCGGCTATCGATAACCCTGAGAAAGAGACGCCATGGAGACACTGCCCGACCGCCCGCAACAGCCGCTGCACGAGTACCTCCGCGCCCACGCACGCGAACGCGGCGAGCGCGCCGCCTGCATCTGGTACGGCCATGCGATGAGCTGGGCCGAGCTGGACCGCGCGAGCGATGCGTTCGCCGCGCGCCTGCAGGCCCTGGGCGTTGCGAAGGGCGAGCCGGTGGTGCTCTTTCTCAACAACTGCCCGCAGTACCTGGTCGCGCACTTCGGCATCCAGAAGATCGGCGCCATCGTCTGCCCGAGCGGCCCGCTCAACAAGGAGCACGAGCTTGCCTACCAGGTCAACGACCTGAAGGCGCGCGTGATCGTCGCGGCCGCGCCGCTGCTCCCCGTCGTGCGCAAGGTGCAGCCGGAGAGCGCGCTCGCGCATGTGTTCGTGGTGCACTACGCCGACCTGCTGCCCGCGCCGTCTGCGCTCGACCTGCCGGCGGAACTCGCTGCCGAGAAGAAGACGCAGCGCAGCGTGCCCGCCGATTGCGAAGACTTCCTTGCGGTGATGAAGTCCGGTACAAAGCCGGAGCCCGTTGCCATCGGCATGGACGACGTCGCGCTCATGACCTACACCTCGGGCACCACGGGCCTGCCCAAGGGCGCGATGCTGAGCTACGGCAACGCGCTCTTCAAGACGCGCGCGGTGGTCGACTGCAACGGCGTGCGGCCGGACGACGTGCTGCTCTCCATCGCGCCGCTGTATCACATCGCCGGCATGCTGATGGGCGTGAACGTGCCGGTGCTGAGCGGCGCGACGTCGGTGCTGCTGCACCGCTTCGATCCGCGCGCGGTGCTGCAGGCCATCGCCACCTACAAGGTCAGCTGGTGGTACAGCATCGCGCCGATGAACGTGGCGTGCATGCAGGTGCCCGACATCGCGGGCTTCGATTTGTCGAGCCTGAAGATGAACCCGGTGACCAGCTTCGGCATCACCTTCACCGAGCCGCTCGCCGCGCAGTGGCGCTCGCATGCGGCGAACTGCAGCTCGTTCGAGGCGGCCTACGGCCTGAGCGAAACCCACACCTGCGACACCTACACGCCGCACCATGCGCCGCGCTGGGGCACGCAGGGCATCGCGGTGCCGGGCGTGACGATCCGCATCGTGGACGCCGACACCGGCGCCGACATGCCCACCGGCGAGGTCGGCGAGATCGTGCTCACCAGCGCCGGCTCCTTCAAGGGCTACTGGAACAAGCCCGAGGCCACCGCGGCGACGTTGCGCAATGGCTGGGTGCACACCGGCGACATGGGCAAGCTCGACGCCGACGGCTACCTCACCTTCATCGGCCGCTTCAAGGAAATGATCAAGGTCTCGGGCTACAGCGTGTTCCCCGAGGAGGTCGAGACCATCCTCATCAAGCATCCCGCCGTGGCGCAGGCCGCGGTGATCGCGCAGCCCGATGCCGAGAAGGGCGAGGTGGTGAAGGCGTTCATCGTGCGCAAGCCGAATGCCGAGCTGGATGCCGATGCGCTCATCGCCTGGTCGCGCGACAACATGGCCAGCTACAAGGCGCCGCGCACCGTGAGCTTCATCGACGCCTTGCCCACGACGGGCGCCGGCAAGGTGCTGCGCCGCTTGCTCAAAGACCAGAACTGAAAGACATCGCGTGTTCTCCAAAGTCTTGATTGCCAACCGCGGCGAGATCGCCGTGCGGCTCGCGCGCGCGCTGCGCGACCTGGGCATCGCCAGCGTGGCGGTGCATGCGCGCGACGATGCGTCGGCGCTTCATGTGCAGCTGGCCGATGCGGCGGTGGCGCTCGATGCGACGGGGCCGTCTGCGTATCTCGACGTGGCCGCGCTCGTCGCGGTCGCGAAGGCGCATGGCTGCGATGCGGTGCATCCCGGCTATGGCTTCCTGAGCGAGCGTGCGGGTTTCGCGCAGGCTTGCGCGGATGCGGGGCTGGTCTTCATCGGACCGACGCCCGAACAGCTCGGCCTCTTCGGCGACAAGGCGCGCGCACGCGAACTGGCCGCGCAATGCGATGTGCCCGTGATGCCCGGCAGCGCGGGCGCCGTGACGCTCGCGCAGGCGCAGGCCTTCTTCGCCGAACAGCATGCGCAGGGCGCGGGCGTGATGGTCAAGGCCATCGGCGGCGGCGGCGGGCGCGGCATGCGCGCGGTACTGAATGCCGAGGATCTGCCCGAGGCGCATGCGCGCTGCATGTCCGAGGCCAAGGCGGCGTTCGGCATCGAGGGCGTGTACGTCGAGCGGCTGATGCGCAATGCACGGCACATCGAAGTGCAGGTGCTCGGCGACGGGCAGGCCGTGGCGAGCCTCGGCGAGCGTGAGTGCACCTTGCAGCGGCGCTTCCAGAAACTGGTGGAGATCGCGCCCAGCCCGTCGCTGCCGGAGGTGCTGCGCGCGCAGGTCACGCAGGCGGCGCTGCGCATGGCGAAGGCGGTGGGCTATCGCGGGCTCGGTACTTTCGAGTTTCTTGTCGACGCGGCATCGGAGACGCTGCCCTTCGTCTTTATCGAAGCGAATCCGCGCCTGCAGGTCGAGCACACGGTGACCGAAGCGGTCACCGGGCTGGATCTGGTGCAGCTGCAGATTGCGGTGGCAGCCGGCGAATCGTTGAGCGTGCTGGGCATCGCGGCCGACCGCACCGCGCCGCAGCGCGGCTTCGCGGTGCAGTGGCGCATCAACGCCGAGACGCTCGATGCGCAAGGCAACGCGCGGCCGTCAGGCGGCACGCTTGCGCGCTTCGACCTGCCGAGCGGGCCGGGCGTGCGCATCGATACGCACGGCTATGCGGGCCTCGCGCCATCGCCGCACTACGACACGCTGCTCGCCAAGCTGATCGTGCATTCGCCTTCGCCGAAATTCGCCGATGCGCTGCGCCGCTCGCTGCGCGCGCTGGACGAGTGCCGCATCGACGGCATCGCGACCAATCTTTCGCTGCTGCGCGCCATCGCCGCGCGGCCCGAGTTTGCGACACAGGCAGTGCATACGCGCTTCGTCGAGGCGCATCTTGGTGACTTGCTCGCCACCGCTGCATCGCTCGAAAAGCATGCGAAGAACAGCGCGCCCGCTGCTACACAGACGGCAACGTTGGCGGTCGATGAGTCGGACGATGGCTTGACCATCAAGGCGCCGATGCCCGCGAAGCTGGTGCAGTTCGAAGTGGCCGTGGGCGACGTGCTCCCCGCCGGCGCGCAGCTCGGCGTGCTCGAAGCGATGAAGATGGAGCACCTGCTGCACGCGCCCTTCGCGGGCCGCGTGGTCGCGCTGCTCGCGGAGCCCGGCGACTATCTCGTGGAAGGCCAGTCGCTGGTGCGCCTGGAAGCCGTCGATGCGCAGGCCGTCGAAACCGAGGCGCGCACCGAGCACGACCTCGATGCGATCCGCCCCGATCTGCAGAAGGTGATCGACCGCCATGCGCCGACGCTCGACATCAACCGAAAGCCCGCCGTCGACAAGCGCCACGCGCAGGGCGGCCGCACCGCGCGCGAGAACATCGCCGACCTCTGCAACACCGCCTCGGACCCCGGCAACTTCATCGAATACGGCGCGCTCGCCATCGCCGCGCAGACGCGCCGCCGCACGCTCGAAGACCTGATCGCCAACACGCCGGCCGACGGCATGGTGACGGGCCTGGGCAGCATCAACGCGAAACAGTTCGGCCCCGAGAAGTCGCGCTGCGCCGTGCTCGCCTACGACTACACGGTGCTCGCCGGCACGCAGGGCATGCGCAACCACCACAAGACCGATCGCCTGCTCTCGGTGGCGCACCAACTGCAGCTGCCGGTGGTGCTGTTCGCCGAAGGCGGCGGCGGCCGGCCCGGCGACACGGACATGCCGATCGTCGCGGGCCTGAACAACCACACCTTCAGCCAGTTCGCCGCGCTCTCGGGCAAGGTGCCCGTGGTCGGCATCGTGCATGGCCGCTGCTTCGCGGGCAATGCGGCGCTGCTGGGTTGCGCGGACGTGATCATCGCCACGCGCGGCAGCAACATCGGCATGAGCGGGCCCGCGATGATCGAAGGCGGCGGCCTGGGCACCTTCGCGCCCGAGCAGATCGGGCCGAGCAGCGTGCAGTCGCGCAACGGCGTGATCGACATCCTCGTGGAGGACGAAGCCGCCGCTGTCGCAGCGGCCAAGCAATACCTCTCTTACTTCCAGGGCCCGACCACCGACTGGCAATGCGCCGACCCGCGCACGCTGCGCCACGTGGTGCCCGAGAACCGCCTGCGCGTGTACGACGTGCGCGCGGCGATGCGCGGCGTGGCCGACACGGGCTCGCTGCTCGAGCTGCGCGCGGGCTTCGGCGCGGGCATCGTCACCGCGCTCGCGCGCATCGAGGGCAAGCCGGTCGGCCTCATGGCCAACAATCCGCACCACCTGGGCGGCGCGATCGACGTGGAGGCTGCCGACAAGTCCGCGCGCTTCATGCAGCTGTGCAATGCGCACGGGCTGCCCATCGTCTCGCTGTGCGACACGCCCGGCTTCATGGTCGGCCCCGAGATCGAGGCGCAGGCGCAGGTGCGCCACGTGTGCCGCATGTTCATGGTGGCCTCGCACCTGCGCGTGCCGTTCTTCGCGGTCGTGCTGCGCAAGGGCTACGGCCTCGGGGCGCAGGCGATGACGGCCGGCGGCTTCGACGCGCCGGTGTTCACCGTGGCCTGGCCCACGGGCGAGTTCGGCGCGATGGGGCTCGAAGGCGCGGTGCGCCTGGGCTTTCGCAAGGAGCTCGCGGCAGTGCCCGAAGGCGCCGAGCGCGATGCGCTCTTCAAGAAGCTCGTCGCGCAGCAATACGCGAACGGCGAAGCGATCCACATGGCGCAGACATTGGAGATCGATGCGGTCATCGATCCGGCCGAAACCCGCACCTGGCTGGTGCGCGGATTGGCTTCCGCCACGCGTGCAGCAGCACCTGTTTCTCCCTATGTAGACACTTGGTAACCACGCGCTAGACCCCGTCGCGCCAGAGGGCAAGGCGGCTCCGTAAACTGGGCCGCTTTGCACGCATGAACCTCGTCTCCCGCTGGCTCGGCAACCTTCGCGAAGTGGCACTGGCGCACTGGGTCGCGGCCTTCTGCCTCGCCGTGCTGGCCGTCGGCGTGCAGGCCGTGCAGCCCGATCACAAGCCGCGGCAACCCGTCGAAGCGCATTGGGTCGGCAGCTGGGCCGTGGCGCCGCTGGACTTTCGCGAACTCGCCGCGAACCCGAACGTGGTGCACAAGCCGGCACCCGGCGGCGATCAATTCCGTGGGCAAACGCTGCGCCAGCAACTGGCGCCCACGCTCGGCGGCGAGCGCATCCGCATTCGTTTTTCCAACCGCTTCGGCAAGGCGCCGTTGCGCATCGCGGCGGCGAGCGTGGCGCGCAGCACGGGGGGCGATGCGATCTCTCCGGCGACGCTGCGGGTGCTGCGTTTCGGCGGCCGCGCGAGCCTCACCATCGCGCCCGGCGCCGATGCGTGGAGCGATGGCGTGGATCTCAAGATCGAAGCAGGGCAGACCGTGGCGGTCAGCGCTTTCTTCGACCGCGCGACGCCCTACGGCACGGTGCACCTGCTCTCCGTCGACACGAGCTGGGTCGCACCGGGCAATGCCGTCGCGGCATCGAAACTGCAGGGCGCGACGACGCTGCCGCTGAACCACATCGTGACGGGACTGGACGTGCTGACCACGAAGTCGGTGCGCACCGTGGTCGCGTTCGGGGACTCGATCACCGCGGGCGGCGGCGAAGGCGGCGACGGCGCGTACCCCGACATGCTGGCCACGCGGCTGCGCGACAGCCCGCAGCCGGCGCACGAGGTGTCGGTGCTCAATGCCGGCATCGGCGGCAACCGCCTGCTGGTCGATGGCATCGGCCCGCACGGGCTCTCGCGCTTCGCGCGCGATGCGCTGGGGCAGAGCGGCGTGACGCACACGATCGTGCTGCTGGGCACCAACGACATCGGCCGCAGCGTGTTCCTCGGGGCGCCCGGCAATCCCGACACCGTGCGCGATCTTCCGACCGCCGAGCGCATCACCGAGGGGCTGCAGCAGTTGGTGAAACAGGCGCGCGCCAAGGGCATCAAGGTGCTGATCGGCACAGTGCCGCCGTTCAGGAACACGCCCTATTGGACGGAGGCCAACGAGGCCATGCGCAACGCGGTCAACCGCTGGATACGCAGCCGCCAGGATGTCGATGGCGTGATCGATTTCGACGCGGCCCTGCGCAACCCCGCGGACCCGCAGACCTTGAATCCGCAGTTCGACAACGGCGATCACCTGCACCCCAACAAGGCCGGCCACGCCGCAATGGCCGCGGCCATCGACCTGAAGGAATTGCAGGAGTGAGCGCTCGCAAGAGCGCCTGAGCGCGACTGGCGGCCGTTGATGGCACGTCTTGGGGCCGGAGAAGGGGAAACAGGTCTACACAAGATTTCGCGTGCCGCTTACAGGCGGTTCACAAGACCCCGGCAGCATGAAGGCTCACCAACAACTCATGAGGGGTTCCCCATGAAAAAACTCGCAATCTCCTTCGCTGTCGGCGCTGCCTCGTTGCTCTCGATGGGCGCTGCAATGACCATCCCCACGACCGCGCAAGCGCAGCCCGTGGTCATCCAGGTCGCACCCCCGCCGCCGCGCGCCGAACGCGTGCCGCCGCCGCGCCGCGGTTATGTGTGGGCACCGGGTCACTACGAGTGGCGTGGCGGTCGCCACGTGTGGGTGCGCGGCGTCTATGTGCGGGCCCGCCCGGGCTACGCGTACCGCGCGCCGGAATGGCGCGAGAACAATGGCCGTTGGGAATACAACCGCGGCCGCTGGGACCGTGACGGCGACGGCGTGCCCGATCGCCGCGACAGCCGTCCGAACAACCCCAACCGCAACTGACGATGCGGCGCCCCGGCGGTGACGCCGGGGCCGCGGGACCTCTCTAGCGGATGCTGGCCAGCTCGAGGGTCTCGCGGACCTGGAACGCGATGCCGCCGGCTCCCCCCCGTGTCTGGGCTTCGAAGCGGACGACGCGTCCGAGTTCGGGCGAGTACCAGACCTCGGCCCAGTACTTGCCGTACTGGTTGCCACCCACCGCACCCGCATTCGCGAAGCGCTGCGTGTAGCCGCGGTACTCGATGCGCACCGCCTTGATGTCCTGGCCGCCGACCTTCACGGTGGTGTCTTCCATCACCGTGGCGTCGAGCTCCATGTTGATGCGCGATCCACCGAAGACGGTGCTGTAGCGCGTGCGCCAAGCGGCTTCCTCCTTGAGATTCGGCTTGCCCCAGCCGCCCGGCGGCATGGCCGCGTCGAAGTCGCCCGCGATGGCCGTGGTGACGCTGACCACCTCGCCACCGGGCTTCTCGATCCAGCCGCCGTTGTTGAAGCTGATGCGATCGTCGGTCGCCGGGTCCGCGCGGTAGAACACCTTGCGGTAGGTGTTGGTCAGCCGGTCGTGCAACTGGTACTCGATGACGCTCGGCCGGCCCGCCGCAATGGTCGCGCTCGCCGGGGTCGTGCCGCCGGCCGTCGCTGCAGGAGGCAGCGAGGCCAGGCGTTCGATGGCCACGCGGCCGCGCGCCGACAGCTCGGCAATCCACGCCGAGGGCATCGCGAGATTCGCCGCGGGCGTCGTGCCGAGCAGTCCCACCAGCCGTCCCTGGGCGTCGAACAGACCGGCACCGCCGAGCCCCGCCTCCGGAGCCGACGCGAGTTGCAGCGCTTCGAGTTCGCCCGCACCGCTGCGCCGCATGCCGGCCAGCATGCCGATGCCGAGCGTGAGTTCCTTGCCTCTGGGCGCGCCGACGATGTAGAGCGGCATGCCGACCTGCAACGCCGCCGCCGGCGCGATGGCCGGGGTGGGCGGCGCGAAGTTGGCGATCCGCAACTGGCACAGGTCGCGCTCGACGTCCGGAAATTCCAGCGTCGCGCCGTAGCTCACGTTGTCGCGTTTCAGCGCTACGGAACTGGCCTTCGCGAGCAGCTGGCAACTCGTGACGGCGGTGCCTGGGCCGGTGGCCACGGCGCTGCCGGTGGCGAGGGTCTTGCCTTGCGCGTCGCTGGCCTGCACCACCCAGACGGCCGGGGACACGCGTGCGAAGAGCGCATCGGGCGCGAGCGGGGCTTGGGCCGACGCGGGAAGCGAGACTGCCAGGGTCAGCGCGAAGGAGGCGAGCAGATGGTGTCTCATCGGGTGGGCTGCAGCAGAAGTCGGAGATCGTTGACGGGCGTCCTGGCGAAAGGCGTGACCTCGGATGCCGCAGGGACGGGTTTCGGTGTGGGCGCGGTCGGCGGCTGAATGGCTACGGCCGCAGGCGCTGGTGCATTCGGCGCGACCGCAGCCTGCCGAACGGGCGCCGCAGTCGCAGTCTCGGCCGCTGGAGCTGCAGGCAGCGGCGGCGCTGTCGGCGTCGCGCTCGCCGCCTTGGCCGAGACCGGCACCGTGCCGCCATAGGCCAGCGGCGGCAAGGCGCTGCGGCCTTCCGCTTCGCCGACGCGCTCGAACGCCGGCTGGCCGACGAGGAAGCCCATGCTGATGCTCATCTGCACATACGCGGTCTGCCTGGGCCGCAGCACGATGTTGATGCTGCCTTCGGCTTCGGTGCGGGCGGTGGCGCGGTAGGTGCCGGCCGGCCTGTCGATGAAGAAGAAGCTGTTGGGTTGCGACTTGCCCACGACCTGGCCGTTGACCGAGACCTCCGGCTGTACCGCCGCACCCAGGATCGAGTTCCGGTAGAAGTAGATGCGCCCCTCGTTCTCGCCAAGCGAGGGGAGGTTTTGCGAAACCTCCGAGAAACGCGGCCCGGTGGCCGAACATCCGAACAGGCAGGCTGCAAGAACAGCCAGTACGCACCCACCAAGCCAACGTCGCATTGCGCCTTCTCCTCTTTTGGCGCCGGATGCTACACCCGCCTGCAGCGGATGCCCCGGGGGGTCAGCGGAACACGACCGTCCGGTGCCCGTTCAGCAGCACGCGGTGCTCGCTGTGCCACTTCACCGCGCGGGCCAGCACCTGGCTCTCGGTGTCGCGGCCGCGGGCCGTGAGGTCTTCGACGGTGTCGGTGTGGTCGGCGCGGGCCACGTCCTGCTCGATGATCGGGCCTTCGTCCAGGTCGGCCGTCACGTAGTGGGCGGTCGCGCCGATCAGCTTCACGCCGCGGTCGTGCGCCTGGTAGTAGGGCTTGGCGCCCTTGAAGCTGGGCAGGAACGAGTGGTGAATGTTGATCGCGCGGCCCGCGAGGTTGCGGCACAGGTCGTTGCTCAGGATCTGCATGTAGCGCGCGAGCACCACGAGTTCGGCGCCTTCGGCCTCGATGATTTCCAGCTGCTTCGCCTCGGCCTGCGCCTTGGTCGCACCGGTCACCGGGATGTGGTGGAACGGCACGTTGTAACTGGCGGCCAACTGGTAGAAGTCGCGATGGTTCGAGATGATCGCGCGCACGTCGATGGACAAGAGGCCGCTCTTCCAGCGGAACAGGAGGTCATTGAGGCAATGGCCTTCCTTGCTCACCAGGATCACCGTCTTCATCGGCTCGGCCGCGGCGTGCAGCTGCAGGTTCATGCCGAAGCCGGCCGCGAAGGTCTTGAGCGCATCGCGCAGCGCGGCTTCACCGTGGTCGCCGCAGGCGAAGCGCACGCGCATGAAGAACAGGCCCGTGCCGTGGTCGTTGTACTGGGCCGCCTCTTCGATGTTGGCACCCCGCTCGAGCAGGAAGCCCGAGACGGCATGCACGATGCCCGTGCGGTCGGGGCACGAGAGGTTGAGGATGTAGGCCGGCGTGTTAGTCGTCATATCAGTTCAGTTGCTCGATCGCTTGGCAGGCGGTGTTGCCGCATGCCTTTTTCCAGGGATACCGCGGAACCGGCTTTGCCGGGCCGCTGGTATCGCCCCCGGCGAGGGGGGTGGCGGCCACACGCAGTGGGCAAGCCTGGGGGCGATCCATGTCCGGGGGCATGATTGTCGCAGGGGTGCCAGAATCGCGATTTTCCCTCGACAGATAACCGCAGGAGCGAGACATGGCCTACCAGGACTTCAACATGGGCAACCAGTGGCTGCCCTTCACACCCAACCGCCATTTCCAGAAAGACCCGCGCGTCTTCGTGGCGGCCGACGGCATGGAATTCACCACGCACGACGGCAAGAAGGTGATCGACGGCGTCTCCTCGCTCTGGTGCGTGGGCGCGGGCCACAACCGAAAGCCCATCAACGAGGCCATCAAGACGCAGCTCGATACGCTCGACTACGCGACCGCCTTCCAGGTGAGCAACGACAAGGCCTTCCGCGCGGCCGAGATGATCGCCGCGCTCGCCCCGGGCGATCTCAACAAGGTGCTGTTCTGCAACTCGGGCAGCGAGGCCGCCGACACCTCGATGAAGGTGGCGCTGGCCTACCACCGCGCGCGCGGCGAGGGCCACCGCAACGTGTTCATCGGCCGCGAGAAGGGTTACCACGGCGTGGGCTTCGGCGGCATGTCGGTGGGCGGCATCCCGGGCAACCGCAAGGTGTTCGGCTCGGCGTTCCTGCCGCGCGTGGATCACATGCGCTTCATCCACGATCCGGTGAACCACGCCTACATCCACAACGAGGAGCCGGTGTGGGCCGAAGACCCGCTGGTCGAGCTCGAAACCCGCATCCTGCCGCTGCACGATCCGAGCAACGTGGCCGCGATCATCGTGGAGCCGGTGGCGGGGTCGGCCGGCTGGTACCTGCCGCCCAAGGGGTACCTGAAGCGCCTGCGCGAGATCTGCGACAAGCACGGCATCCTGCTCATCTTCGACGAGGTCATCACCGGGTTCGGGCGCATGGGCACCAACTTCGCGTCGGACTATTTCGGCGTGGTGCCCGACATGCTGAACTTCGCCAAGTGCGTGACCAACGGCGTGATTCCGCTGGGCGGCGTGATCTGCCGCGACAAGCTCTACGACGCGATGATGAAGACCGACGCGCCCGAGCACGTGGTCGAGTTCTTCCACGGCTACACCTACTCGGGCCATCCGGTGGCCTGCGCCGCGGCCATCGCGACGCTCGATCTCTTCAAGGAAGAAAACCTCTTCGCCCGCGCCGGCGAGATGGGCAAGGTGCTGGGCGATGCGTTCCACAGCGCGTTCAAAGGCCTGCCCAACGTGATCAGCATCCGCAGCCTGGGCCTGGCCGCCGCGGTGGAACTCGCCCCCATCGCGGGCTCGCCGGGCAAGCGCGCGTTCGACATCTTCCTGGACTGCTTCCACAAGGGCGCGCTGGTGCGGCCCGCGGGCGACGTGCTGGTGATGGCACCGCCGTACATCGTGGAGAAGTCGCACATCGACACGCTGGTCAACACGCTGGCCGATTCGATCAAGAAGCACGCGTAGAACGAACCGGCGCGCGCTTCGGCCGCGGCCGCGCATCGATTCGGAATCGCCATCGGGCATGTCATTGCCCTGAAGCGAAAGCTCACCGACCCGCCGCTCGAGCTGCCTGACGAACGAGGCGGCGGCGCGGTCGCGCCTCTGCGGTGCGCCCGCGCGTGCGTTACATAGGAAAGCGCACATCGCCTGCCGGCACTCTGGTTCTCACCGTTCATTTCTACCGGTATCCGGTATACCGCCCGCGGCTTCCCGTCCCTAGCATCCCCTCCGGAAAACATAGCACTTTCGAATTCAGAAGTGCGCATTCCGAGAAGGGAACAAGAGCCATGCGACGCGTATCTCCACCCGCCGGCACCGTGCGTGCCGGCCGCAACCGAAGCGGGCGCCTGACTGCGCTCGCGCTGTGCCTGGCCGCCGCTTGCATCGGGCTGCCGGCCCTGGCCAACAACGTCGGCGAGAACGCCGCGTGGCAGTTCCAGACGAGCACCGACAAGGTCAACCAGGCCGCCATCCAGGACATGATCCGCAAGCAGAAGAGCGGCTACTACGCAGCACCGGTCTACAACACGACAAACAACGTCGGGCGCCAGTACAACTGCAACGTTGCGGCCAACTCGACCGGCAACGACGGCAACAACAGCACGGTCGCCAATTCGCCGAGCACCGCGGGCGCCACCTCGGGCGCTTCGGGCAACGACAGCCGCACGGCCGTCGGCACGACCGGCGGCGCGACGGTGGGCACCTCGCAGGCGAACAGCGGCCCGGTCGCTTCTGGCATCGTGGGCGGCACCAGCGCGCAAGTGCAGGGCGCGGCCAACCAGGCGCTCAACTCGAACCAGGGCAACACCGGCGCGCAGACCGCGAGCGTCGCCGGCAGCTCGGCGTGCGCGTTCGGCGTGCTCAATTGAACGGGGCGCGCGACATGCACATCACATCCACCCTGACGCACAGGCTTGCGCTCGTGGCCGCCGCTTTGGCGCTGGCCGGCTGCGTCTCCGCGCCGCAGCAGCGCTTTGCACCGCAGGAGGCCCCCGTGGTGCTCGGCCCGGCCGTGCGCGACAACGTGACCCCGATGGAGCCGGTGCTCGCCTGCTTTGCCGACCACATCGCCTCCACGCGCCGCCCGCCGGTGGTCATCGGCGTGGGCGACGTCAAGGACTACACGGGCAAGTACAGCATCAACGAAGGCAATGCGATCACGCAGGGCGGCGCGCTGATGGTCTATTCGGCGCTCGGCAAGCTCGGAGGCGCGGTGAGCATCGCCGAGCGCTTCGACCCGGTGATCGCCGAGCGCGAGCTCGCGTATGCCGACCGCCGCCAGCTGGGCGACGGCCGCACGCACCAGCTCGCGGGCCCCAACGGCGGACAGGCCGTGCCGTGGCTGCCGTACTTCGGCGGCACGATCAACAAGTCCGACTACTTCATCGTGGGCGGCATCACCGAGCTGAACTACAACATCAACTCGGGCGGCGTGGAGTTCGGCGTGAACCAGGTGGGCGTGAAGGCGCGCACCTTCAGCCAGTCGGTGGGCGTGGACCTGCGCATCGTGGACACCAAGACGCTGATGGTGGTGCGCACGGTGAGCCTGACCAAGCAGTTCAACGGCTACGAAGTGGGCCTGAACGTGTTCCGCTTCTTCGGCAGCAAGCTGTACGACGTGGACATCGGCGCCAAGGGCCAGGAGCCGGTGCAGATGGGCGTGCGCGCCGCGCTCGAAGAGGGCGTGGTGCGGCTCATGGCGGCCGTCACGCAGGTCGACCACCGGCCCTGCATGACGCTGCGCCCGGGCGGCGGCGAGCAGATTCCGCTGGTGCCCGCCGCCGAACTGCGCAAGGTCCAGAACCCCGTCGATGCCGCCACGGGCGGCGCGGCGATCGCCTCGCCCGTGGCGCAGGGCGGCGTGGCCGTCAACGCCGTGGGCCAGGGCGGCTCGCGCCTCACCGGCACGGCGACGCAGGTGCCGTTCGACTTCGGCGCCACGACGCTCGGCGGCAGCTCGCTCGCACTCATCGACCAGATCGCCGGCGCCGCGAAGAAGGGCGCCGCCGACATCGTGCTTGTCGCGCGCGACACCGAGAACTGGGACGCCCGCAAGCGCGACGAGCTCACCGATCGGCGCATTGCCGAGGTCACCTCGGCGCTGGCCAACCGCGGCGTCGCGCCGGGCGCGATCACCGTCACATGGCGCCCCGACGCGGCCGACACCTCGATCCACCGCGACGGCCCCGGCCTGCAGGAGATCGCGAAGCTGCGCGTGGGCAGCCCCGTGGTGAGCGGCGCGGTCGATGCGCCCACCGAAGGCGCCGTCAAGGGCGACTGAGCCCTGCACACCACCGCCGCTTTTCCCGTCACACCTTTCCGTTCCCGAGCGTTCTCCATCCTTTGAGGAATCACGTCATGAAAACAACCAAGACCCAGAGCCGCGCCGCGCGCGCGCCCATGTTCAGCCGCAGCAGCATCGGCTCGGCCGTTGCGATGGCGCTGATCGCCAGCAGCGCGGCGCACGCCGCCGAGACCGTCGTCGGTCCGGCGCCGGCCTTCGGCGGCTCGGCCACCGGGGGCCTGACCGCCGCGGTGCCGCAGAACAATTCGGGTGCGGTGAATGCGCAGGTGACGAATGCCACGGTGGGCACGACCTCCACCGGCTCTTCCGGCAACCCCGCGCCGGTGACCCAGGTCACCAACGGCAACCTGATCGGCGCGAGCGCGACCGGCAATATCGCCTCGAACAAGCTCGGCGCGACCGGTCCGGTGATCCCGCTGAACAACGATGCGGCGCTCGGCGTCTCGGTCAACACGGGCACCATCACCAGCAAGGTCCAGAACAGCGCGACGCGGGTGCAGTCGAACACCTTCCAGACCGGCAGCGTGATGAACGCGGACAACACCATCTCGGCGGACACCACCGTCAACAGCGGCACCACGCTGGTCACGGGCAAGGCCGCGCCGGGCCCCGTGTTCTCGGGCACCGCCGCGCTGATCTTCCCGGTCGGCGGACCGGTCTTCGATGCCACGGGCAACGTGGTCGTGACCTCCATGCAGGTGGCCGCGGGCGCGAGCTCCTCGGCGACCGTGCAGGACAACACCTTCGCGCTGCAGCTGACTTCGAACAGCAACAGCGCGGTCACCAAGGCCGCGTCGGCCTCGCTCGAGCGCAACGACGTCTCGGCCACGTTCAAGGCCAACACCGCCAACAACACGGCCGAGTTCCAGTCGGGTGGCGCGCCCAGCTTCGCGGGCTCCGCGGTGGTGTCGAACCTGCAGGCGAACGGCAACGGCATCCTCCAGGCCGCGCACACGGCGCTCAACCAGAACTCGGTCGTCGCGGCCGCCGTCCAGGGCGTCGGCGTGGGCGTGACCAACGCGCTGCAAGGCACGCTGACCGTCAAGGACAACAGCATCTCCAGCGCGGCCACGGGCAATGAAGCGACCGGCGCCGCGGCCGGCACGGCGGGCAACCGCATCCTCGTGGGCGATGTGTCGGTCGCCGGCACCGGCGCGGTGCCGGCCAACAACAGCACGCACGCAGGCGCGGGGGTGGTCACCAACGTGCGCAGCGACCTGGCCATCGTCAACAGCCAGGGCAACCTGGGCGCCGGCGGCGCCAGCGCGGTGAGCGCGCTGACCACGGGCGCGCAGGTGACCGCGGTCGTGCAGTCGCTCGCGGGCGGCACCGTCGACCTGCAGGACAACAGCGTCACCGCCGCGGTGACCGGCAACACCGCCTCCAGCGGCATCGCCACCGGCACCACGGCCGCATCGTTCGCCGGCACCGCCGCCGAATCGAACCAGCAGGCCAACAACCAGATCCTGCTGCAGTCGAAGGTGAACCCCTCGGTGATCGGCGTGCTGGCCGGCGACGGCGCGGGCGGCGGGGCCGCCGGTGTCGTCACCGTGTCGGGCAACCTGAGCGCCGCGACCGCGCAGGGCAACCAGATCACCCAGACCCTGGCGATCCAGGCGGGCGCGGTGACCACTGGCAGCGCGCCCGTCGTGCTGACCGGCGGCGCGAGCGCCGACGGCCGCGTGTCGGCCGCCGGCGCCGTCACGATCACCAACCTGCAGGGCAACTACGACAGCACCGTGGCGGCCTACAACGGCGCGCCGCTGCTGGCGCCCGGCTCGCAGATCCTGCTCATCGCCAACACCGGCGCGGTGCCGGTCGCCAAGAGCGCGCTCGCGCTCACCGAGAACCGGCAGGAGTCGGTGGCGGTGGGCAGCAGCGCGGGCAACTCGCTGTCCCTCACCGGCAACTCGGTGGGCACCGGCGCGGGCATCGCGAGCGTGCAGATGGGCGACGCCAACTCCTTCGTGAGCGCGGCCCTGTCGAACGCGCAGGCGCAGATCCTGGTGAACGGCAATGTCGTCACCGACAGCACCGTGGCGATCGCCGACAACATCCAGCGCTCGGTCGCCTACGGCAACGCGGTGTCCAACGCGGTGAACGTGAAGGCCAACGAGGTGACCGCCACGCCCGGCGCGGCCGTCGCCTCCAAGGTGACGATCGACCTGGCCAACCCGCGGCCTTTCAACAACGCGCTGGCGACGCAGCCGGTCGTCACGGCCGCCTACGGCGTGCTCAACGACCAGTCGCTGCTGGCCAACGTGAGCGCCACCACCACGGGCGCCGACAGCTTCGGCGTGGCCGTGAGCGGCAACGTCTCGGCCGGCACCGTCGGCAACGACCGCAACGCCTACGTGGGCGCGGCCTACGGCAACGACGCCGCCAACAGCGTGAAGCTGGATGTGAACAACCTGAACAGCGGCGGCTTCGCCTCGGTGGCCAACGTGACCAACACGCAGGCCGTGGGCGGCACGAACACGCGCGTCGAGGCCATCGCGGCCGGCGGCACGGCGGTGCGCACCATCGTCGGCGGCACGCTGAACAACGCGGCCGTCACGTCCAACGACAACTCGGCCGAAACCCTGGCCTACGGCAGCCGCGCGACGGGCAACACCTTGAGCGTCAAGGGCACCAACATCAACACGGCCGGCGCCACCGTGGCCGGCGCCGATCTGTCGGCAGCGGGCGTGCTGAGCACCAATGCCTCGTTCAGCGTGCAGAACGCGCAGAGCGGCCAGGGCACCGTGCTGGCCGAACGCGGCGGGCCTGAAGTGCGCACGCAGATCGGCGGCCTCACGCTGCTGAACTCCTCGGTGCAAGCCAACGGCAACACAGGCAGCGCCGCGGCCACGAGCAACAGCGCGGTCAACGGCGTGGCCATCGACGGGGTGAACGTCGCGACCACGAGCGCGGTGCAGAACGCACAGATCACCAGCGCCGACGTGACCTCGCGCGTCGGCGTGGGCGGCCTCGGCGGCGCGCAGGTGGCCGTGGGCGCATTGATCGTCGCGGGCTCGAAGATCTCGGTCGACGGCAACGCGATCCAGAGCACCGCGACCGGCAACGAAGCCGCCAGCAGCATCGCCGTGAAGGGCACGGGCATCGCCTCGGGCAGCAACCTGCCGTTCGCGCTCGCGACCACGGGCCCCACGGCGGCCAACGTGACGGCGGACCATGCGCTGTCGAGCGCCCAACTGGTGGCCGGCCCGAACGTCATTTCGGCGCGCGCGGAAAGCAGCTTCGGCATCGACACGCAGCCGATCGCGCTCATTGCCAACTCGCAGATGAGCGTGTCGGACAACAAGCAGGCCGCGACGGCCGCCGGCAACACGGCCGCCAACAGCCTGGCGCTGGCCGGCACCAGCACGACGGCCCGCGCGGCGCTGCAGTCCACGCAAGCGAGCTTCGCGCAGGTGCGTGCGCAATCGAACATGCAGGCGTTCGCGCCGGCCGCCGTCACCGGCGGATCGACCGCCATCTCCGGCAACAGCAACACCGCGCAGGCACGGATCAACGACGTGTCGAACACGGTGAGCGTCGCGGGCGACAACGCCGCAGGCTTCGCCGGACCGGCGGTGCTGGTGCAGGGCGCATTGCCCGGCAACACGGCGGCACTGGGCGACCAGCTGCTGGTGAACCGCCAGACGGCGGCGAACCTGGTCTCCAGCAGCGCCACCACGACGATCCTGAACGACGACCGCACGCTGCCCACCCTTGGGTTGATCGGCAGCAGCTTCGATGCGTCGGGCAACACGACTTCATCGGAAGCGACCGCGAACCGCGCATCGAACGCCAGCACGCTCGCGAGCGGCGCGCAGCAGGCGAGCCGCACCGGCGTGCTGAACACGCAGGACAGCAGCGCCGCGGTGACGGCCACGGCCACCAGTACGGCCATCCTGGCGCTGAGCGGCCCGCTCGCGTTCACCGCCAGCCAGGCCACGCTCGAGGGCAACGTCACGAGCGGCGCGGCCACCGGCAACTCCGCGGTCAACAGCCTCGACGTGAAGGGCAACACGGTCAGCGCGAACACGGCTGTTCCCCTCGCGGCGGCCGGAGCGGCGCTGCCCGCGTCCGCGGCCGTGTCGGCCGATCACGCGCTGCTGAACGTGCAGGTGGGCACCGGCGCGGTGTCCTCGACCGTCAACGGCACCGTCGGCATCGACACCACGCCGAACGCGGTCATCGGCGCGGCGACGCTGAGCGTGTCCGGCAACCAGCAAAGCGCCAGAGCCGTGGTCAACACCGCGCTCAACAGCGTGAGCCTGGCGGGCACCAACGTGGCGGCGCGCGGGGCGCTGCAGTCGGTGCAGACCGGCGGCGCGGCGGTGACGGCATCGTCGACCTCGACGCTGTTCGCGCCCGCCGGCTCGACCGGTTCGTCGGTGGAACTCTCCCGCAACAGCAACACGGCGCTGGGCGTGATCAACGACGTGACCAACACGCTGGGCGTGACCGCGACCAACACCGGCGCCGCGGGCGCGAGCGGCAGCGCGACGCTGGCCGAGACCGGCGCGCCGGGCAACACGGCGGCGCTGGGCGACTACGTGCTCTCGAGCCGCCAGGACGCCTCGACGTCGGTGAGCGGCACGGCGACCACGACGCTGCGCAACGATGACAACACGCCCGGCGCCCGGGCGCTGCTGAACGGCTCGCTCGGCATCGCCGGCAACACGACCATCGCCGAGGCGTCGGCCAACCGCGCGGTCAACACCGCATCGGTGGCGGGCAATGCGGTGCAGGGGGCCAGCACCGGCATCCTCAATTCGCAGAGCAGCAGCGCCGCCGCGACGGCGACGGCCAGCACGCTGGCGACCGTGACGCTGGGCGGCACCGCGACGCCGCTGAACGCCGGCAGCATCTCGCTGGACGGCAACACCACCGCTGCGCTGGCGCGCGGCAATGCGGCGACCAATACGCTGGACTCCGCCGCGGGCAGCGGCTACGGACCGGCCGCGGCGGCGGGCGCCGTGAGCCAGGTGGCGACGCCGTTCGCGCTCAACGTGGGCGCGAGCGCGGCCATCCTGAACAGCCAGACCAATACGGGCGCCGTGACGGCATCGAGCGTGGGCACCAGCTACCAGGTCGCGCTCAACTCGACGACGGCGGTGGGCGTCTCGGGCGGCTCGGTCGGCGTGACCGGCAACACGCTGGCGGCGCAGGCCGTCGGCAACAGCGCGACCAACCGCATCACGCAGACCGCGCTGAACGGCGCGCCGCCGAGCGCGGCCATCGGCAGCTACCAGGTCAACACCGGCGCGGTGACGGCCACGGTGACGAGCGTGAACTTCGGCGTCGGCGTGACGGGCTCGGCACCCAACAGCGCGTTGCGCGCGACGGGCAACCAGATCACGGCGTCGGCCACGGGCAACTCGTCGGTGTCGTCGATCGCGGCGCGCTGAACCTGCGCTTCGCCTGAAAGCAAAAAAAGCCGCGTGCCTTCGGGCCCGCGGCTTTTTTCATGGCGCGTTCGTTCAGGAGGCGGCCGGTGCCTTGGCCGGGCGCCGGAGTTCGGCGCAGTAGTCCTTCTCGGGCAGGGGCGGGGTCTGCCAGGTCTTGTCGAATTCGCCGGCCTCGACGTCGTTCGTCGCCGAGGCCAGGAGGCGCACCGAGGTGACCTTCACGTCGTCCGGCAGGTGCTGCGGCACGCCCAGCGTGCGCACCGCATGGCCGGCGCCGGCGATCAAGAGCACCGTCTTGCCCGGCTGCCGGGCCTTGACGATGGCCTGCGCCATGGCGCGGTCGCGGCCCACCTGGATGCGCGTCATCGGGATGATCTGCGACTCGGGCAGCAGCTTGCAGTGGCCCTCGCGCACGG
Organism: Variovorax sp. AC194; assembly: GCF_979257995.1. NCBI lineage: Bacteria > Pseudomonadati > Pseudomonadota > Betaproteobacteria > Burkholderiales > Comamonadaceae > Variovorax > Variovorax sp. AC194. The sequence goes on from NZ_OZ409823.1 coordinate 901,223, forward strand.
CGTCCTGCTGGGCGGTGTAGGCCTCGCCGTTGAGCTGCACGTCGAGCGAGACGTCGGCCATCGCGTCCTTCATGCGTGCGCGCGGCAGGTTGGCGCCCACCACCGGCACGCCGGCGCGCACGGCGGCCATCACGGCCGGGCCGTAGCTGGCCCAGGGCCAGGCCTTGTCGTTCCAGCCGAGCGCGGTCTGCACCTGCGCCTCGGTCGCGGTGGCGGCGACATGGGCGGTACTGCGGCCTTCCTCGGCCATCTCGAGCGCCAGCGCGGCCAGCGCACCCCGCGCGGCCAATGCCTCGACGGTCTCGCGCTCGATCGCGTGGTGCTCGGGGGCATCGTGCTGTTCGCCGAGCAACAGCGCGTCCACCGGCAACAGCGCGGAGACGCGGTTGGCGACGGGCGCATCGGGGCCGGGCGGGAAGATGGACGAAAAGAGTGAAGAGGAGGAACAGGCGGTCAATGCGGCGGCGACCGACAGGCAGAGCAGGAAGCGGGGCGCCCGCGCGGGCCAGCGTTGGAAGGACATCGGCCCATCCTATGCCGGCGGTGTTTGCGCGCCGTGCCAGCCATTGGCGCTTTTCGCTGTCCCTTTTTGCAATCCGTTTCCTGCGGGTCCGCCGCCGGAAAACCGCCCGCCCATGAAAAAAGCGCCCGGCGGGGCGCTTCTTGCGGCGGCAGGCTGGGTTCTCAGTGCACCAGCACGGGGGTGTGGGCCAGTTCGGCGTAGCCCTCCAGTGTGTCCTCGACCTCTTCCTGCGTGGGGGTGTTGAGCTGCCAAGCGGCGATCTGTTGCTGGAACAGTTCGGCCCAGGAACCGTCGAGATACACCTCCTTGCCCGAGCGCTTGTCCACGATTTCGAATCCGTGGCGCTCCAGCACGGGCACATTGGGCTTCGCGGGCTCGTCGCCGTCATTCGGCTGCACGTGCACGACGACGAAAGACTCCGAGTCGTAAAGCATGTTCATGGCGGGCCCAGTGAGGATATCGATGGCGTTCATATCGGGTTAGATAGCAATCAACGCACCAGTTTCAAGAACAGTTGTCGCCGGACGGTTAACTTGTGAGCCTTTTTGCCTCAATTGGCGGGCCCTTCGGGTAGGGGTTTGCGCAATTGGGCGTCAGCAAAGTCGCCGTTTGCCTCGGTTTGCTTGATGCGCACGGGCAGGTAGCCGTACTTGGGCGCCAGCCAGAGCTCCAGTTTCCGGTCGAAATCCTTGCGGGGCGTGCGGGTGAGCTTGCGGGCGGTGTATTCGCCGGCCGGAAGCTGCAGTTTCTCTTCGTCGCCGACCACGAAGACCCAGACGTCGCCGTCGCGCACGCCCACGGTCTGGACCGAGATCCGGGTGCCCGCCGGGTAGCGGTCGGGGCTCGCCGCCAGCAGGCCGCCCAGCTGCATCATCACGCTCATGCGGTCCTGCGCGCCGGGCTGCAAGGGCACGCTGGGGGCGTTGTTGCTGAAGATGACCTGCCCCTGGTCGCGCACGAAATGCGAGGCCACCTCGGCCTTGCGGCTTTCCGAATAGCGCTCGGGCTCCAGGCCCGAGGGGCCGATCTTGCCGGTGCTGTGCCAGTTCAGCAGCGTGAAGAACACCGCCTTGAGCGTGAGCCGCCCGTCGTAGCGGCTGCCGTCCTGCAGCCAGACCAGTTCGCCGAACACGCCGCGCTGCGGGGAGGCGCCCGTCTGGCCGGTGGCTTCGAAATCGAGCGTGACGGAGCCCGGAATCCTCAGCGCCTGGGTGCCGGCGATGGTGCCGGAGGCTTCGCTGCCGGCCGCCGCCGTGCCGCCGGGGGTGCCGTTTTCCGCGCCGCCGGTTGCCGGTGCGGCGGACACCGACGCACTGGCGGGCGCTTCGGGCGGTGTTGCTCCTGAATCCGTAGGAGCCTGCGCCGTCAGGTCGGGCGTTTCCGGAGCGGGTTGTGCGGACGCGTCCGGTTCGGGATAGGGCTTCGGCTTGGGCGGCGTGGGTGCGCGCGGGCGCCGGGGCTTGGCGGGCGCCGCCGGCTTGGCCTCGACGGGCGCGGCGGCGGGGGCCGGCGCCGCGGGCTTGTCCGCCGCGGGCGGCGCGATCACGATCGTGCGGGTGATGAACTTGTTCGCCAGCGGCGAGGGCTCCGGCCCGACCGCCATCGGCGCCACCCCGAGCACCAGGAAGTGCACCAGCGCGACCGCCAGCGTCAGCCCGACCAGCGCCCGCCAGGACGGACGCCCGGGCAACGAAGACCGCGAAGATGGCGAAGAGGGAGCGACGAGCGTCGACATCAGGTGTGGAGTGGGCGTTTGCACGGAGGTTCGGAAGGGCCACCTCGGTACACTGCCGCCCGTTCAACCAGTTTAGTGGGAGCGGCGTCCGGCCTTCGTGTCCGCGCCGTGTCCTTCATCACGCACCGCATCATGAAACTCGCAACCCTGAAGGACGGCTCGCGCGACGGCCAGCTCGTCGTCGTCTCGCGCGACCTCACGCTCGCCCACTACGCCACCGGCATCGCGAGCCGGCTGCAGCAGGTGCTGGACGACTGGGGCTTCATGAGCCCGCAGCTGCAGGACCTGTACGACGCCGTCAACACCGGCCGCGCGCGCCATTCGTTCCCCTTCGACCCCGCGATGTGCATGGCGCCGCTGCCGCGCGCCTACCAGTGGGCCGACGGCTCGGCGTACCTCAACCACGTGGAGCTGGTGCGCAAGGCCCGCAACGCCGAGGTGCCCGAGAGCTTCTACACCGACCCGCTGATGTACCAGGGCGGCAGCGACGACTTCCTCGGCCCGGTCGACGACGTGATCGTGCCCAGCGAAGCCATGGGCATCGACTTCGAGGCCGAGATCGCCGTCATCACCGGCGACGTGAAGATGGGCGCCACGCCCGACCAGGCGCTGGACGGCATCCGCCTCGTGATGCTGGCCAACGACGTGAGCCTGCGCAACCTCATTCCTGCCGAGCTCGCAAAGGGCTTCGGCTTCTTCCAGAGCAAGCCCGCCACCGCCTTCAGCCCCGTGGCCGTGACGCTCGACGAGATCGGCGAAGCCTGGCAGGACGGCCGGGTGCACCTCACGCTGCAAAGCAGCTGGAACGGCCGCAAGGTCGGCATGTGCGACGCCGGCCCGGAGATGACCTTCCACTTCGGCCAGCTCATCGCCCACATCGCCAAGACGCGCAACGTGCGCGCCGGCAGCATCGTCGGGAGCGGTACTGTGAGCAACAAGGGCGTCGAGAAGAAGGACGGCCAGCTCGACTGGCCCAAGGGCTATTCATGCATCGCCGAGAAGCGCTGCATCGAGACGATCCAGACCGGCGCGCCGGTCACCGAATTCATGAAGTTCGGCGACACGATCCGCATCGAGATGAAGGGGCTGGACGGGCGCTCGCTGTTCGGGGCGATCGACCAGGAGATCGTGTCGACGAACGGAAGGCCCAAGGAGGCGCCGGTGTCGTTGGTGAAGCCGCAGGCGGAAGAAGCGGCCGAAGACTGAGGGCGTAGCGGCAAATACGTCACGCGCCCGCTTGCCGCTGCGTGCGCGTGCCGGCTTGCGCTGTCCACCATGGCTATGATCCGGCGGCTGCCCTGACGCGTCATCACCGCGCGCAAGGCAGCGCGTCCGGCGGCTGCGCTCCGCGGCCGCCATTCATACCAAGAAAAAAGTGGGAGTTTCCTTGCGTTATTTGCCTATTGCCGCCGCCGTTGCGGCCTTCGCCCTTGCCGGTTGCGAAACCATGAAGAACGCCGACACCGGCGCGCTCACCCAGGCGGGCGGTTCGGCCTTCAAGGCCATGTCGCTGAGCGACGCCGAAGTGAGCACGATGTCCGACCAGTCGTGCGCCGCCATGGACCAGAAGAACCAGATCGCGCCCGCCAGCAGCCGCTACGCCACGCGCCTGAACCAGGTCATCAAGCAGATGCCCACCACCGTCAACGGCAAGACGGCCAACTACAAGGTCTACATGACCAAGGACGTGAATGCCTGGGCCATGGCCAACGGCTGCATCCGCGTCTACAGCGGCCTGATGGACCTGATGAACGACGACGAACTGCGCGGCGTGATCGGCCACGAGATCGGCCACGTGGCGCTGGGCCACTCCAAGTCGCGCATGCAGACCGCCTACGCCGCCTCGGCCGTGCGCGGACTGGCCGGCGCTGCCGGCGGGGTTGCCGCGCAGCTGTCGCAGTCGCAGGCCGGCGACCTGGGCGAGAAGTTCGTCAATGCGCAGTTCTCGCAAGCGAACGAAAGCGCGGCCGACAACTATTCGTTCGACCTGCTGACCGAGCGCAAGCTCGAGCGCAAGGGCCTGGTCACTGCCTTCGACAAGCTGGCCAAGCTCAGCGGCGGCGCCACCGGCAGCTCGATCATGAGCTCGCATCCGCCGTCGGCCGACCGCTCGGCGCGCATGCAGAAGCGACTGGACGCGGCCAAGTAAGCAGAGAGAGGCCGCTGCGCAAGTGCGCTACGCGTCTGCCGTGGCGCGCAGCAGCAGCTCTTTCTGCGACCGGATGCCCAGCCGCCTGAAGGCCCGGTACTGGTGCGTGCGCACGGTGGTCAGCTCCACGCCGATCTCGCGCGCCGCTTCCTTCGCGGTCTTGCCCGCCATCAGGTGACCGATGACCTCGCGTTCGCGCAGGCTCAATGTGAGCAGCCGCGAAGCGAGGGCGGGCGCGACGGCCTCGCGCACGACCATCGCACTGCGGCCATGCGCCGCGGTGGCGTCGGCCAGCAGCGTCGCATGCACCTCGATCCGCGCGAAGTCGCTCGCATCGAATTCCGGCTGCGCAAGGCTGCGGTAGAAGCTCACCGCCACGCGCTGGCCGGTCGGCAGCAGCAACAGCACCGAGGCGCGCTCGCGGATGCCGACGTCGCCATAGCAGGCGGCGCGGTAGGCCGGGTCGGCCACCTCCTCGGCGCGCTGGTGGCCCAGCCAAAGCTGCGCGCGCTGGGGCAGCTTGCGCGCGGCGAGCCACGCCATGTTGGGGTCGAGCAGGTCGAAGCGTTGCTCCACGTAGCGCTCGGTCGTGCGCTCGGCCGTGCTGCCGTAGCTGCTGGCGGCCGACACCGCCTCGATGCGGCCCGTGCTGCTCACCGCGAACACGGTGCAGAAGGTGACCGGCATCACGCGCTGCATCGCCTTGAGATAGCTCGTGGCCAGGTGCGGCGTGCCCACGCCGGAGAGCACGTCGCCGACGACGGCCGCCGCCAGCGCAGCGTCGGTGGGGTGGATGCGCCAGCGTCTCATGCGTTCAAGGGATAGGGTAAGTACTTCATACGAAGTTATGACATTGGCGGCCGCCCCGCATCGGGACAATCCCGTTGCATGACGAACCCCACCGTTGCTGTCGCCGCCGATGCCGCGAGCGGCCCCGTGCCGCCGACCCTGAGCGCGACCGAGCTGCCGCCTTCGGTCGGCGCCTTCGACTACACGCGCTACAAGGTCTGGACGCCGCCGCTGGAGGCCGATGGCATCGAGCCCGGCCGTCATCCGGTGGTGATCGCGGGCGGCGGGCCGGTGGGCATGGCGCTCGCGCTGGGCTTGGCCAACCACGGCGTGCGCTGCGTGATCCTGGAAGCCGACGACACGGTGTGCGTCGGCAGCCGCGCGGCCTGCATCTCGCGGCGCAGCCTGGAGATCATGGAGCGGCTCGGCGTGCGCGAATCGTTCATGGCCAAGGGCCTGCCGTGGACCGGTGGGCGCAGCTTCTACAAGACGGCCGAGGTGTTCCGCTTCGAGATGCCGCACGACGCGCAGCAGAAGCTGCCGCCGATGATCAACCTGGAGCAGTACTACGCCGAGCACTACCTGCTCGAAGAGATCTTCCGCCGCAACGAAGCGACGCCGGGGCTCATCGACATCCGCTGGGGCACCGAGCTCACGGGCATCGCGCAAACCGATGACGGTGTGACGCTCGACGCGCGCAACGCCGAGGGCAGCTATCGCCTGCAGGGCCAGTGGCTGGCCGCCTGCGACGGCGGGCAGAGCTTCGTGCGCAAGGCGGTCGGGCTTTCGCTCGAAGGCACGGGCTACGAAGGCCGCTACGTGATCATCGACATCGAGCTGCACAGCGACCACCCGACCGAGCGCCGCGCGTGGTTCGACCCGCCGTGGAACCCGGGCTCGACCGTGCTGATGCACCGCCAGCCCGACGACATCTGGCGCATCGACTACCAGCTGTGCGCGGGCCAGAGCACCGAAGAGGCGCTGCAGCCCGCGGCGGTGGCCGAGTTCGTGCAGCGCCATCTCGATGCGATCGGCGAAGGGCACCTGCCGTGGAAGACGGTGTGGACGTCCGTGTACCGCGCGGGCGCGATGACGCTGGAGCGCTATCGCCACGGCCGCGTCGTGTTCGCGGGCAACGCGGCGCATGCGATGCCGATCTTCGGCGTGCGCGGGCTCAACTCGGGCTTCGACGATGCGGACAACCTCGCGTGGAAGCTGGCGCTGGTTGCGCGCGGCGCATCGGATGCGGCGCTGCTGGATTCGTACTCCGAGGAGCGCATCGCGGCCTTCCACGTCAATGCGGAGAACGCGATGCGCAGCACGGAATTCATGTCGCCGCCCTCGCGCGGCTTCGACCTGCTGCGGGAGGCGGCGCTGTCGCTGTCGGAAGAACACCGGGGCATCGCGCAACTGATCAATCCGCGGCAGACGCAGGCGGTGCGCTATGCGGCGTCGCCGTTGTCGAGCGAGGGCGATGCGCTTGCCGCAGGTCCGCTGCCGGGCGAAGTGATGCCGGAGCAGCAGCTCGAACAAGGGCATCTGACCGACCTGATCGCGCCGGTCTTCACGCTGCTGGTGCTGCGGCCGAATGCCGATGCAGCGCCGCTGCCCGAAGACGATGTGGCGCAGGCGCAGCAAGGCGCGTTGCCCTTCGCCGTCCGCACCGTCGCCGCCCCGGGCATCGGCGGCGCCGACGCGCATGCGAACCCCGCCGTCTTCGAAGCGCTCGGCGCGCGCGATGGCGCCGTCTACCTGCTGCGCCCCGACGGCCACGTGGCCGCGCGCTGGCGCCGCATGCCCTCCGGCGCGCTGCAGGGCGCGCTGGCCCGCGCCGCCGTTTCACTGGAGCCCGTCGCCGCATGAGCACCGCACCTTCACTTGACCCCGACGCCCGCGACCGGCTCTACGCCGAGTGCGCGCGCGCCATCACCGAAGCGGGCGCCGAGCGCGAATCGCTGTTCCTCGCGCGCCTGGCGCTGCTGCTGTTCGAGCAGGTCGGCGATGAGGCGCGCTGCCGCGCGGCGCTCGCCGATGCGCTGCGCGCGCTGCCCGTACCATCGCTTTCCGCAACCCAATTACAACCAGGAGACTGATCCATGGATCGCCGCACCCTTCTCGCCACGCTCGCATCCGGCGCCGCCGTGGCCGCCTCGCCCTTCGCCCATGCGCAGGAGTACCCCGCGCAACTCGTCAAGTGGGTCGTGCCGTATCCGGCGGGCGGCGGCACCGACGTGATCGCGCGCGTGCTGGCCGAGGCGATGCGCCAGACGCTGGGCCAGCAGATCGTGGTGGACAACCGCCCCGGCGCCTCGACCAACATCGGCGCGGACATCGTGGCGAAAGCCAAGCCCGACGGCTACACGATCCTTTCGGCCGACAACGCCGTGCTGGCGTTCAACGAACACCTGTTCAGCAAGCTGCCGTTCAGCCCCGAGAAAGACTTCACCTACATCGGCGCCATCGGCAAGTTCCCGCTCGCGCTGGTGGTGCATCCGGACTTTCCGGCGAAGAACTTCAAGGAGTTCCTGGCCTATGTGAAGGCCAACCCCGGCAAGGTCAACTACGCCTCGCCCGGCAACGGCTCGCCGCACCACCTAGCAATGGAGATGTTCAAGGTGCGCACCGGCACCTTCATCACCCACATCCCCTACCGCGGCGCCGCGCCCGCGATGGCCGACGTGATGGGCGGGCAGGTGCCCTGCATGTTCCTGGACCTGGCCTCGGGCCTGCCGATCATGCAGAGCAACAAGGTGCGGGTGCTGGCCATCGGCTCGGGCGCGCGCAGCAAGCCGCTGCCCAACGTGCCGACGCTGGCCGAAGTGGGCGTGCCCAACACCGAGGTGTTCGCGTTCCAGGGCATCCTCGGCCCGGCGGGCCTCTCGCCCGCGGTGGTGAGCAAGCTCAACGGCGACCTCAACAAGGCCTTCGGCACACCGGCCGTGCAGAAGCGCTTCGACGATTTCGGGATGGAAGCGATGCCCGGCACGCCGGCGCAGTTCGCGGCGCTCTCGCGTGCCGAGTCCAAGCGCTGGGGGCCGATCATCAAGCAGGCCGGCATCAAGCTGGACTGACCCCGACGGCAAACCCGGGGCGGCCGTGCCCTCCTGTTTGTGAAACACCGAGGAACCGGCTTTGCCGGGCCTCAGGTGTTGCCCCCGGTAGGGGGTAGGAGAAGCGACACGAAGTGCGCGAAGCCTGGGGGCGAGCCCAGTAACACCGAGGAACCGGCTTCGCCGGGCCTCAGGTGTTGCCCCCGGTAGGGGGTAGGAGAAGCGACACGAAGTGCGCGAAGCCTGGGGGCGAGCCTATTGCGTGAAGGCCTTGCGCGAGCCGTCTTCGAAGACTTCGTCGTCGCTCTGCAGGTCGCCGTTCTCGTCCCACGCCCGCTCGCGCGTCACGCGGCCCTTGGCGTCGAAGTTCGATTCGGCGAGCAGCGTGCCCTTTTCGCTGAAGCGCTGGTGCGTGCCGATGGGCACTTGGCGGTTGCGGCCCGGCGCGAGATAGCGGCCCTGCGCGGCGCGCTGGCCGCTGTCGTAGAACTCGGTCACCTCGACCGTGCGCGCGGTGCCGGTGCCGCTGTACACGGCCTTGCTGCGCGGCTGGCCGTTGAGATAGAAGCTGTCGTCGCGCAACGGCTCGCCCACCGGCGTCCAGCGCTGGTCGCGCACCACGGTGCCTTTTTCGGAGAACTCCTGCTCGCGCTGCCGGATGGCGGTGCGCTCGACCAGCAGCCACACGGTCTCGCGGCGCTTGACGCCTTCGGACGAAAAGCTGCGCTCGACGCGCTGGTTGCCCGTGGTCTCGTCCAGCGTCGATGGCTTGCCGTTGTCGTAGAACTCCTGGCTGCGCACGCGCTTGCCCGCCAGGTACGACACCCGCGAGCGCAGCGTGCCGCGCGCATCGAACAGGTCCACCTGCGACGCGCCGCCCGTGAAGCCGCACAGCCTGGCGTCGTCGGCCACGGGCGCCAGCACCGGCGCCTCGCCGCAGCGCAGCATCGCCATCTGGCCGCGCTCGGTGAATTCGACGAAGGCGCGCTCGGGGCCGGCGCCGGTGTCGGGGTAGAAGGTGGCGCGCCGCAACTGGCCGCCGGGGTAGAAGCTGCGCACCAGGCCGCGCTCCTGGCCGTCGTCGTACACCGCTTCGCGCAGCACCTGGCCGGCGGGCGAGAACTCGCGCGCGCGCCCCTGCATGTTGCCCTTGGCGTTGATGGTGTGTTCGCGCGCGAGCTTGCCCTTTTCGTAGAAGCGCACCAGGCCCATGAAGACGCCGCTCTGCACCTGTTGCTCCCGCTGCAGCTCGCCGCTCGTGCCGTCCTTGCAGCGCATGAGGCCGGTCTTGCCGGCCGTGGTGCTGCCGTTGGAGGGGCTCACGCTCTGGCCGTTGAGCTCGCAGACCTGCACCGCCTGGGCGGTGCCCGCGCCGAAGAGAAACGGCAGCGGGACGAGGGTGGTCAGCGTGAGCCGGAAGATCCGGGCCGCCAGGTGGGGCTCTGCGAAGAAAGGCATGTGGACGGCTACCTCCCCATTTCCGAAGCCAGCAGCTTGACGCCGCGGATCATCATCTCGACCGCCACGGCCACCAGGATCAGGCCCATCAGCCGCTCGAAGGCGAGCACCAGGCGCTCGCCGACCAGCCGCTGGATGCGCTCGGCCAGCACCAGCACGATGGCGCACACGGCCATGGTGACGCTGAGCGCGGCCACCCATTCGAGGCGCCGCTCGGGCGCCTGCGACACCAGCAGCATCACCGTGGCCAGCGCGGAGGGACCGGCCAGCGCGGGCACGGCCAGGGGCACGATCAGCGGCTCTTCCGTCGGTGCCGCGACAGGTGCAGTACCGTGCTCGGGCGGAAAGATCATGCGCAGCGCGATCAGGAACATCACCACCCCGCCCGCGATCTGCAGCGAAAGCCCCGAGAGGCCCATCACCCGCAGGAACCCGTCGCCCACGAACATGAAGCCCAGCAGCAGCGCGAAGGCGATGAGCACCTCGCGCACGATCACCCGGGTGCGCCGCTCGGGCGCCACGCCCTTCAGGGCATTGGCAAAGATCGGGATGTTGCCCAGCGGATCGGTGATCAGCAGCAGCAACACGGTGGCCGACGCGAAGGTGTATCCCACGTGGCCTTACTTGTCGTAGAGGGTGGCCAGGGAACGGAAGCCCTTGACCTCGATCGGATTGCCGAAGGGGTCGCAGAAGAACATCGTCCACTGCTCGCCCGGCTGGCCTTCGAAGCGCACCTGGGGTTCGAGCACGAAATCGGTGTTCGCGGCTTCCAGCCGCTCGGCCAGCGCCTGCCAGTCGGGCAGGGCCAGCGCGAGGCCGAAGTGGGGCATCGGGACCATCACGTCGCCCACGCGCCCGGTGCGCGCGGTGGCGAAGGGCTCGCCCAGGTGCAGCGAGATCTGGTGGCCGAAGAAATCGAAATCGACCCAGGTGTCGGTGCTGCGGCCCTCGGCGCAACCGAGGACGTCGCCGTAGAAGCGGCGCGCGCCGTCGAGGTCGCGCACGTGAAAGGCAAGGTGGAAGATGCTCTGCATGGTTTCGGATTATGGGCAGCGGTGCTGTGAGAATGCCGGACTTTCTTTCATGATGGAGCAGGCCTTGCGGATACGCCGGATCCTCGCCGCGCTGAAGCGCACCACTGATTTCTCGACCCCGGGGCGCCTTGCGCGCCTTGCCTGTCAATCCCTGGCCGGGGCCCTCTGCGTGTTCGCGGTCGCGGCGCACGCGGCCGACTGCCCGCCCTCGGCCATCGCCAGCCTCGCCAAGCTGGGCTCGGGCGTGCGCAACGGCGTCGACCGCGGCATGCTCTGGCGCATCGAGCGCGACGGGCGCACCTCCTGGCTCTACGGAACCATCCACATCGGCCGCGCCGAATGGGTGCGGCCCGGCCCCACCGTGCAGAAGGCGCTGGCGCAGAGCGACGCGCTCGCGCTGGAGATCGATGCGCGCGACGAGGCCACCGCCCGCGTGATGGGCCAGCCGGCCGATCCGGCGCTGCTGCAACGCATGCTCAGCGGCGAACGCGCGCGCCGGCTCGACCGCCAGAACGCCGAGGCCTGCGTGCCGCCGGGCGCGACGGCGAAGCTGCAGCCCATCCTGCAGGTGTCGGCGCTGGCCGGCCTGGTGGCGCGCGCCGACGGGCTGTACCCCGAATTCGGCGTCGACGAGACGATGGCGGTGTCCGCCCGCAACGGCAACAAGCCGATCTTCGCGCTGGAGAACGCGGCCGAGCAGGTGAAGGCGCTGACCGGCGATTCCGAAGCGGAAGAAACCGAGCAGGTCGATGCGGCGCTCGACGAACTGGAGTCGGGCAAGCTGCGCGGGCAGATGAAGGAACTGGCCGAAGTCTGGGCGCGCAGCGACGCCGACAAGCTGGCCCGCTACGCCGACTGGTGCGACTGCCTTCGCACCCCCGCCGAGCAGCGGCTCATGAAGCGCCTGCTGGACGACCGCAATCCCGGGCTGGCCGACGGCATCGAGCGCATGCACGCGGGCGGCAAGGGTGTGTTCGCCGCGGTCGGCGCGCTGCACATGATCGGCCCGCAGGGGCTCCCGGCGCTGATGGCCCAGCGCGGCTTCACCGTGACGCCGGTGCTCACCAGCGCGCAGGCGCAGACGGCGGTGCCGATGCCGGCGCTCTCGGCGCCCGAGCCGGCGCCCCGGGCCGTGCGCGGGGGCAAGGCGGTCAAGGGACAGAAGGGGCAGAAAGTCCAAAACGTCCGGAAGGGCGCGCCGGGCGCCAAGGGAGCGAGCGGGGCGAAATCTTCGAAAGCCGCACCAGCCTCCAAGGGCGCCAAGGCGCCGGCCAAGGCGGCCGCCCGCGCCCCCGCAGCGGCTCCCAAGGGCAAAGTGCGCAGATAATCGCGACCGCCATGCACCTGCAGCGCCCCCACACCCCCTTCCTCGGCCGTATCGGCCAGGTCGGCCGTTGGGTGCTGCTGTGGTTCATGCTGTCGCTGGGCGTGGCGGTGGCCTCGCCCATCGTGCATCCGCAAGCCATGGAGCTGGTGTGCTCCAGCGCCGGCTCCATCAAGGTGGTGGTGCACACCGAAGACGGCGCCCGGGAAATGGGCGCCTCGCACATGGACTGCCCGCTGTGCGTGCTGACCGGCGCGCCGCCGCCGGCCATGGCCGTGGCCGCTTTCGATCTTCCCCTCCCGCTGGGCCGCGTGGTCCAGCCGATTCCCGCCGCGCGCCTTGCCGCGGCCACCGCGGCGCCGCTGCCGGCGCGCGGGCCCCCGAACCTCTCCTGACGCTTTCCAAACCCCAGCCGCGTGCGCCCGATCGAGGGCGCCTTGCGGCCCGTCCGGCTTGAAGTTCGTGGAGCAGGTTCCCAGTGAAAAAGCATTCCCGCGCCTTGGCGATCGCCATGGCCTTTCCCCTCAGCGCGCCCGTGTGGGCGCAACAGCAACCGGCCGCCGACGCGCCTGAAGCCGGCACCGGCCGGGCGCTCGGCGCCATCACCGTGACCAGCGGCCGGCCGACCTCGCTGCCGGCGCAGATCCCCACCACCATCGAGGGCGTGACGCACGAGCAGATCGCAGCGACGGTCAACGCGACCGATGCCGAGGACGCCCTGAAGTACCTGCCTAGCCTGGTCGTGCGCAAGCGCTACATCGGCGACTTCAACCACGCGGTGCTCGCCACCCGCGCCTCGGGCACGGGCAACAGCGCGCGCTCGATGGTCTATGCGGACGGCATCATGCTGTCCAACCCGCTGGGCAACGGCGCCACCTACGCGCCGCGCTGGGGCATGGTGTCGCCCGAGGAAATCGAGCGGGTCGACGTGCTCTACGGGCCGTTCTCGGCCGCCTACCCGGGCAACTCGGTGGGCGCGGTGGTCGACTACGTGACGCGCATGCCCACGCAGCTGGAGGCGCACGTCAAGCTGAGCGGCTTTGCCTCGAATTTCGACCTGTACAACAGCCATTCGTCGCCCGCGGGCCAGCAGCTGGACCTGTCGCTGGGCAGCCGCAGCGGCGACTGGTCGTGGTGGTTGAGCGCCTCGCGCACGCACAGCAAGGGGCAGGCGCTGGTGTTCGGCAACCGGCTCGTGAGCGCCGGCACCGTCGGCAATGCGGGCACGCCGGTCACCGGCGCGGTGCTCGGGCTGAACCCGTCGAACCAGCCCTGGTGGCTGGTGGGCGGCTCCACCATCTACGACACCACGCAGGAGCAGGCCAAGCTCAAGGTGGCCTACGACTTCTCGCCCACCATCCGCGCCACCTACACGCTGGGCGCCTGGAACAACACCACGCACGGCGGCGTCGACACGTACCTGCGCAACGCGTTCGGACAGCCCGTGTATTCGGGGCGGGTGAACATCGGCGGGCGCACCTACAACCTCGATGCGCCCAGCGCCGCGCTCGCGCCCACCGAGACCGCGCTCACCCACTACATGCACGGCCTCTCGGTGAAGAGCCACACCGGTGGCGTGTTCGACTGGGAGGTGGCGGCGAGCCTGTTCGACTATTCGAAGGACACCTCGCGCACGCCGACCACGCCGCTGCCCGGCGCCTTCGATGGCGGTGCGGGGCGCACCACCGACATGGGCGGCTCGGGCTGGAACACCTTCAAGGCCGCGGGCACCTGGCGCCCCACCGGCTCGGCCGAAGGCGTGGGCGCGCACGTGGTCGACTTCGGCTTCCAGCAGGACACCGCGCGCCTTCGCACCAGCGTCGGCAACACGCTCGACTGGATCGCCGGCCCGGCCGTGACGCCGTTCTCGGCCTTCAACGGCAACACCCGGCTGCAGTCGCTCTACGTGCAGGACACCTGGCGCTTCGCGAAAGACTGGAAGACCACGCTGGGCCTGCGCCACGAGCGCTGGGAGGCCTATGGCGGGCAACTGGGCAACGCGACGCGGCTGCTGGACTTCGCGCCGCGCAAGAACAGCTACGACTCGCCCAAGGCGGCCCTCGCCTGGCAGGCCACGCCCGAGTGGCTCTTCAAGGCCTCGACCGGCCGCGCGGTGCGCATGCCCACGGTGAGCGAGCTCTACCAGGGCTCGATCGACGGCAACCGCATCGTCAACACGAATCCGAACCTGCGCCCCGAGCGCTCGTGGACCACCGAGCTCACCGCCGAGCGCGACCTCACGGGCTGGGGCGTGGACGGCATGCTGCGCACCACGCTGTTCTTCGAGAACACGAAGGACGCGCTCTACAGCCAGGCGCTCAACAACCTCGTGAGCACGGTGCAGAACGTCGATGCCATCCGCACCCGGGGCCTGGAGGTGGCGCTGAACGCGACCGACGTGGGCGTGAAAGGGTTCGACCTGAGCGGCAGCGTGACGCTCACGAACTCCAAGATCACCGCCAACAGCGGCTTCCCCGCGAGCGTCGGCCGGGAGCAACCGCGCGTGCCCAAGGTGCGCGCCGCGCTGCTGGCCACCTACCGGCCCGATGCGAAATGGAGTTACACCGTGGGCATGCGCTACAGCGGCAAGCAGTATGGTTCGCTGGACAACAGCGACCCGAACGGCTTCGCGTACATGGGCTTCTCGAAGTTCTTCGTGGTCGACGCGCGCATCCGCTACCGCATCGACCGGCAGTGGAGCGCGGCCTTGGGCATCGACAACCTGAACAACAACAGGTACTGGGCCTTCCACCCGTACCCGCAACGCACCTACGTGGCCGAACTCAAGTTCGACCTCTGACGCTTTCATCCCTGTCATTCATCTGCAAGGACATGCCGACATGAACACCTTCACCTCCCCTTTCACGCCCGCCTTCACCGTCAAGACCCTGGCCGCCTGCGCCATGCTGGCCGGCGGCGCCGCCGCGCTGGCCCACGTCACCCTGCCGCCCGGCGGCGCCACCGTCGGCAGCGACTACAACGCCGCTTTCCGCGTCGGCCATGCCTGCGAAGGCGCCAATGCCACCACCGGTCTTGCGGTGCGCCTGCCCAAGGGCTTCGTGCTGACCGATGCCCAGGCGCGCAAGGGCTGGAAGCTCGATGTGCAGAAGAACGCCGGCGACGGCGAAGTGCGCTGGACCGCCGAAACCCCGCAGGACGCGCTGCCCGGCAAGGAGCGCAGCGAGTTCGTGCTGCGCGGCAAGGTGCCGAGCACGCCGGGCACGCTGTGGTTCAAGGTGCTGCAGACCTGCGACGTGGGCGCGGCCGACTGGGCCGAGGTGCCGGCATCGGGCAATTCGACCGCGGGGCTCAAGGCGCCGGCGGCGAAGCTCAACGTGGTCGCGCAGGGCGTGGCCACGGTCGACGTGCAGGGCGGCTGGGTGCGGCAATCGGTGCCGGGCCAGAGCGGCACGGGCGCCTTCATGAAGCTCACCGCCCCCACCGGCGCGAAGCTGGTCGGCATCTCCACGCCCGCGGCCGGCGTGGCCGAGGTGCACGAGATGAAGATGGAAGGCGACACCATGAAGATGCGCGAGCTCCCGGGCGGCCTGGACCTGCCCGCGGGCCAGACGGTCGAGCTCAAGCCCGGCGGCTACCACGTGATGATGATGGACCTGAAGGGCGCGCTGGCCAAGGGCGCGACCGTGCCGTTCACCCTGAAGTTCGAGGACGCCAAGGGCGTGAAGACCGCGCTGGACCTGACGCTGCCCGTGGGCGCGCCAGAAGGCGCCGATGCCGGCGGCGCCGCCCACAAGCACTGACCGCGCCGGCTACAGCAGCTGGTCCGGCGCCAGGGGACCGAAGAGCCTGAGCATCAGGCGCAGCGTGGCGCTGGCGTCGGGCTCGGTGGTCGAGTCCGCGAGGCCGCTGCCTTCGGGCGCGTGCCACACCAGCGCGCCGTTGACCTGCTCCACGTGCCAGGAGCGCTCGCGCATGCCGCGCTCGATCTGCTCGCCGGCCACGCGCGAGAGTTCGTCGCTGCGGATCAGCAGGGCGATCTCGGTGTTCTGCAGCTGGGAGCGCAGGTCCAGGTTCATCGAGCCGACGACCAGCAGCCGCCCGTCCATCACCAGCACCTTGGAGTGCAGCATCGCGCGCGATTCGCCGGTGGCACTGCTTCCGCCGGCGCCGCCGCCGGAGGAGCCCGATCCGAAGACCGTGCCGAAGGTGCTCTGCTCGCTGCGCAGCTCGTAGAGCTCGATGCCCATCTTGAGCAATTCTTCGCGGTGCCGCGCGTAGCCGACGTGCGCCACCGGCGCGTCGTTCGAGGCCAGCGAATTGGTGAGCACGCGGATCTTCACGCCGCGGGCGCGCGCCGCGGCAAAGGCCTCTTTCATGTCCTGGCCGGGCACGAAGTAGGGCGAGATGATGAGGAGCTCGGAGCGCGCCTGGCCGATGAGTTGCAGCAGGCCTTCGACCACGGTGTCGCCGCTGGCGGCCGCGTCCGATGCGGCGGCCAGCGATGCCGGTGAACTCGGCGGTGTCCGGGAGGACGTCGGCACGTTCGCGGCGCGCGGGGCGCGGCCCGCATCGGCGGATCGGCTCACCACGAGGCCCGGCTCGCGCGTCGCGCCGGGGCCGGTGTCGGCCGGGATCTTGCCGGGCTGGTCGGCCAGCATCACGGCCGGCGCCCAGACGAAGGTGGCGGTGCGCAGGTCCAGCGGTTTTTCGTCCCAGGCGCGGGCGCGTTGGGCGGCGGTGGGCGGGGCGTCGGGCTTGGGTTTGCTTTCGGGCGCGGCGGGATCATCCTTCTTCGCCGCTGCGGCTTCGTCGGTCAGTTCCTTGTCGGCCTTGCGCGCGCGTTCGCGGATTTCCTGGAACTCCTCGCGCGAGACCAGCGACTGCACGGGATAGGCGCGCTCGTTGTTCCAGTAGCTGTCGAAGCTGCGCGAGAGGTCCTGCACGATCGGACCGGCCGCCAGCACATCCAGGTCGACGAAGTTGCCGGTGGCCGCATTGCCGAAATAGGCGTCGCCCAGGTTGCGCCCGCCGGTGACGCCGAGCACGTTGTCGGCCAGGAACAGCTTGTTGTGCATCCGCTGCTGGATGCGCGAGGCGTCGCCGATCGAATTGAAGAGCCGGCTGAAGGTGGAATCGCGCGCACCCGCGAGCGGGTTGAACAGGCGCATCTCGATGTTGGGCACGAAGGCCAGGCCCAGCACCAGCGCATCGCGGCCGGTGCTGTGGAAATCGTCCAGCAGGATGCGCACGCGCACGCCGCGCTCGGCCGCTGACCTGAGGCCCCGCACGAGGCGGCCCGTGCTCGCATCGGCGTGGATGGCGTAGTACTGCAGGTCGAGCGTCTTCTGCGCGCCCTCGATCAGCGCGAGCCGGCTGCCGTACGCGGCGGGCGGGCCGCCCAGCAGCAGGAAGCCGGATTCGAACCGCGCCTTGTCGGCCTGGCGCCGCTGGCGGACCAGCGCGCCGAGCGCGGTGTCATTCGGCGAGGCGAGCGCGGTGGTGACGGGGCGGTCGACGTCTTTCGGCAGTTGGGCGCAGGCGCCCAGCAGCAATGCCGCGATGAGCACGGCATATCGGCCGAAGCGCGTGAAGGGTGAAGGCATGCGGTGATTCCCGGGGATTGGGGTAGCCGCATATATAGCCTAGTCGGCGCCCGCCCCGCGTCGGACGGGCGGACGCGCGGCGGGGCGTTGGCGCTCGACCTGGTCAGCGCGTGACGCCCAGTTCTTCCTGGCGTTCGAGCGCGGCGAGCAACTCGTCGTCGATCCGGGCGTGGCGTTCGCTCAATTCGACCGCGCGCGAGGCGTCGGAGGCGTAGATGGCGCCGCCGTCGAGTTCGAGCATCTCGGTGATGCGCTTCTGCTCGGCTTCAAGGGCTTCGATCTGCGCGGGCAGGGCTTCGAGTTCGCGCTGCTCCTTATAAGAGAGCTTCTTGCGGGGAGCGGCCGCCTTGGGCGCCGCCTCGGCGGCCGGGGCGGGCGCGGGTGCGGCGGATGGCGACGGTGCCGCGGCCAGGCGCTGCTCGGCGATTTCGCGCGCGCGCTTGGACTGGATCAGCCAGTCCTGCACGCTGCCTTCGTACTCGCGCCAGCGGCCGTCGCCCTCGAAGGCGATGGTGCTGGTGACCACGTTGTCCAGGAACGTGCGGTCGTGGCTCACGAGGAACACGGTGCCGTCGTAGTCCTGCAGCAGGTTCTCGAGCAGCTCCAGGGTGTCGATGTCCAGGTCGTTGGTCGGCTCGTCGAGCACCAGCACGTTGGCGGGGCGGGCGAACAGGCGGGCCAGCAGAAGGCGGTTGCGCTCGCCGCCGCTGAGCGATCGCACGGGGGAGTTGGCGCGCGCGGGGGAGAAGAGGAAGTCCGAGAGGTAGCTCTTGACGTGCTTCTTCTGCGAGCCGATTTCGATCCACTCGCTGCCGGGGCTGATGAAGTCTTCCAGCGTGGCGTCGAGGTCGAGCTTGTCGCGCATCTGGTCGAAATACGCGACCTGCAGATTGGTGCCGCGGCGGATCTTGCCGCTGTCGGGCTCGAGCTCGCCCAGGATGAGCTTGAGCAGCGTGGTCTTGCCCGCGCCGTTCGGGCCGAGCAGCCCGACCTTGTCGCCGCGCAGGATGGTGCCGCTGAAGTTGCGGATGACGGTCTTCTCGCCGAAGGACTTGGTCGCTTCGGTGAGCTCGGCCACGATCTTGCCGCTGGACTGGCCCGAGGCGACGTCCATGTTGACGCTGCCCTGCACATCGCGGCGGGCGACGCGGC